>CANCAY010000013.1 GCA_947374225.1 Chitinophagaceae bacterium
ACGCCTATAAATTTCTATTTAACATGGCAGTAAAAATGAGACTACAACGTCACGGTAGTAAAAAAAGGCCTTTCTACTTTATAGTAGTGGCTGACGGACGCGCACCAAGAGATGGTAAATTCATCGAAAAAATTGGTACTTACAATCCCCTAACAGTTCCAGCGACAATCAGTTTAGATCGTCAAAAAGCGTTAGAGTGGTTAAACAAAGGAGCACAACCAACTGACACAGTTCACAGAATTTTGTCTTTCAAAGGTGTTCTTTATTTAAAACACTTATTACGTGGAGTTAAATTAGGTTTATTTGACGACGCAACAGCTATGGCTAAGTTCCAAACTTGGTTTGCCGAGCATGAGTCAAATATCGCTAGCAAGACTGATGCACACAAGAAAGCACAAGCTGCTAAGAAAGTGTATGTTCCTATTGTAAAGAAAGTTGCTGAGCCAGTTGTGGAAGCACCTGCTGAGGTAGTTGCAGAAGTAGTAGCTGAAGAAGCTGCTCCCGAAGCGCCTACTGCTGAAACACCAGCTGCTGAATAATCTTTACATAGATTAAAATAGCTTTAAAAGCCCCGGTTTCCTCTTGGAAGCTGGGGTTTTTTATTGATACAAGTTTAATCAGTTAACTTTGTGTCATGAAAGACTTCATACATATTGGAAAAATTGTTGCCCCACATGGTATCACTGGACATGTTATTTTAGAACATGCTTTAGGAACACAAATTAATTTTAAAGGGGTAGATGCTTTATTTATTGAAAATGCAAAGGATAGTTTTATCCCTTATTTTATACAATCCGCTTCTGCTAAAACTGAAACATTAACCCATGTTCAAATTGAAGGGATTATTAATAGAGAAGCCACCACAATTTTAATGTCTAAGAAAGTTTGGCTACCTCAGGAAGACTTTCAGAAATTGGTAGAAAAGAATGCACCTCTTGCTTTGCTTGGTTATATGGTAAAAGAAGCGGGCAAGGATTTAGGCATTATTAAAGAAGTAATCGAACAACCACATCAACTATTAGTTACCATTTTATATCAAGGGCAGGAAGCCTATATTCCATTGCATGAAGAAAGTTTAAAAGGAGTTAACCATGCCAAGAAAACAGTGACAGTTGAATTACCAGACGGCTTACTAGAACTATATACTGAGGGCGCTTAATTTTACAACACTTGTAAAATTAGACTATTAAAAGTATTTTATAAATATTGATAGTAAAAGTCTACTAAATTAGTAGGAAATATATATCTTTGATTTGAAATTAAATAAAACGAAATAATATGAGTTTAAGATTAGGGGATATTGCTCCCGACTTTAAAGCAAAAACAAGTATTGGTGATATTAGTTTTCATGAATTCTTAGGTGATAGCTGGGGAATTTTATTTTCACACCCTGCAGACTTTACGCCAGTTTGTACTACCGAATTAGGTAGGACAGCCGCTTTAAAAGAAGAGTTTGCAAAACGCAATGTAAAAGTTTTGGCATTAAGTGTGGATGGTGTTGAAAGTCATAAAACTTGGATTAGCGACATTAATGAAACACAACATGTAGCGGTGGACTTTCCTATTATTGCAGACGAAGACAAGTCTATCGCACACACATATGATATGATTCATCCAAATGCTTCAGAAACATTTACAGTGAGATCCTTATTTATTATTGGCCCAGATAAAAAAATAAAATTAACACTTACCTATCCAGCATCTACAGGAAGAAATTTTGTGGAAGTATTGAGAGTTATTGATTCTTTACAATTAGCTGCTAACTATAGTGTTGCCACTCCAGCCAACTGGAAGGACGGGGAAGACGTAATAATTGGATTGAATGTTAAAACAGAAGACGCTTTAACTAAATTTCCAAAAGGAGTTGAAATTGTAAAGCCTTATTTACGATATACGCCACAACCGAATAAGTAAATTATTTTGCCTTTAAATTAAATCCCCTCCAACTTAATGGAGGGGATTTTTCGTATATTTAATTTCTAAACATTTTAAATATGCGTCGTTTATTATTCACGTTTGTATTGGGCTTAAGTGTTATGTCATTATTTGCTCAAAAAACTTATTTGCATTGTGGTCAATTAATTGACGTTAAGCAATTGCAGGTTTTAAAACAAAAAACAGTTGTTATTGAAGGCAATAAAATTGTTGATATTATTGACGGTTATGCAAAAGCTGGCGCGTCAGATAAGACAATCGATTTAAAATCTAGTACAGTAATGCCTGGACTAATGGACATGCACGTGCATATTGAAAGTGAAACGAGTCCAAGTCATTATTTAGACGAGTTTACGATGAATACGTCAGATGCTGCATTAGCGGCTGTACCTATTGCGAATACTACTTTGATGGCAGGATTTACTTCTGTGCGTGATATGGGTGGCTCAGGTGCCAATATTTCATTAAGAAAAGCAATTCAAAAAGGATATGTAGTGGGCCCCAGAATTTATACTGCAGGAAAAGCGATCGCTACAACCGGTGGCCATGCGGATCCTACAAGTGGATATAGAGAAGATTTGATGGGAGATCCAGGTCCAAAAGAGGGGGTAATAAATGGGGTAGCTGATGCCTATAAAGCAGTGCGACAAAGATATAAGGAAGGAAGTGATGTGATAAAAATTACTGCGACTGGTGGGGTGTTGAGTATGTCAGCGAATGGTCAAAACTCGCAGTTCACCGAGGAAGAAGTAAGAGCGATTGTAGCAGCAGCAAAAGATTATGGCTTTAAAGTGGCAGCCCATAGTCATGGTGCGGAAGGAATGAAGCGAGCTATTAAAGCAGGTGTTAATTCAATTGAACATGGTACATTGATGGACGACGAAGTATATCCTTTAATGAAACAGTACGGCACTTATTTAGTGCCAACTATTATTGCGGGTCGTTCTTCTATGGACTCTGCAAAAATTCCTGGTTATTTTCCACCAATGGTGGCTAAGAAAGCTTTAGAAATTGGACCAAAAAGTCAAAAGAATTTTGCTAGAGCTTATAAAGAAGGTGTGAAAATTGCTTTTGGAACAGACGCTGGAGTTTACCAACATGGTAAAAACTGGTTGGAGTTTAAATATATGGAAGAAGCAGGTATGCCTGTAATTGAAGCGATTCAATCTGCTACATGGAGTGCCGCAGACTTAATGGGTACGCAAGCAATATTGGGAAGTATTGAAAAAAATAAATTAGCAGATATCATTGCAGTGCCAGGCGATCCTACTAAAAATGTAGACTTTATGGGTCAAGTAAATTTTGTAATGAAAGACGGTGTGATTTATAAGTCAGTAGTTAAATAGGAAGCATTAAGCATTCCATTTATCCAACTGCTTTAAAGTAGCAGTAACATCTTTAGGTAAAGGGGCTTCAAAATGGAGCCCTTTTCCTTTATACTCAAATGCAATACTTGCAGCATGCAATGCATGTCTAGCAAGCAAAGGGCGTTCTTCTTCCTCCGCTTTGCTTAGTTTGAAATTCTTTTTCTTTATTGAAGACAGCATTAATTTTTCTCCGTCGCCATATAATTCGTCTGCGACAATAGGATGTCCAATTTGTTGGGCATGCACTCTAATCTGGTGCGTTCTTCCTGTATGAATCTGAAAGGAAACTAAAGTGTAATGTTTGTAATACTTAATTACTTCATAAGTAGTCAATGCGACTTTTCCTTTAGCATGAGTAATCATCTTGCCCTTTTTGACAGGATGTTCCATGATTGATTGGTCAATAGTTCCTTCCTGCGGGGTGCGCCCAATTACCAATCCAATATATTTTTTTATAATAGTTCTACCTTCAAAGAGTTCGCTTAATAATTTGTGCGCAGCTTCATGCTTTGCGAAAATAATAAGTCCACTAGTTAATTTATCTAAACGGTGTACCGTAAAAATACTTCCGTATTTTTCAATCAACATGGACTTTAAAGAATGTTCTTTTCCAAATCTATCTGGAATACTTAACAAGCCTGCTGGCTTATTTAAAACGATCATATCCTCGTCTTCAAAAATAATATCTAGCATTTAAACGTTCGCTTTTCTTGTAAATGATTTGTTCAAGAACTTCAATTGTCTTACTTCTTTTTCAGCCAAGAAACGCCATTTACCGCGATCCACATTTTTCTTAGTTAGGTTGGCAAACATAACTCTATCCAAATGTCTTACATCGTATCCTAAATGCTCAAATATTCTTCTTACAATTCTATTTCTTCCACTATGTATTTCAATTCCAATTACATTCTTAGAAGTATTAGATAAATAACTTACCGCGTCGGCTTTGATAAATCCATCCTCTAAGTCCACTCCAATAGCAATCGCTTCCATGTCGGCTTTTGTTACAGGTTTGTCCAAAGTAACTTCATATATTTTTTTAATCTCGTAGGAAGGGTGCGTTAATTTTTGAGCTAAGTCACCGTCATTCGTCAAGATCAAAACGCCTGTCGTATTTCTATCCAAACGACCTACAGGGAACATTCTTTGTGTAGTCGCATTTTTGATAATATCTAAAACCGTTTTTCTTCCTTCTGGGTCACTTGCAGTACAGATATAGTCCTTAGGTTTATTTAAAAGGATATAAACAGGAGTAACTTGTAATTGCAACACTTTTCCCTTTAATCTTACTACGTCCTTATATTGAACCTTATAACCTGGTTCTAATACCGTGTCACCGTTTACGGTAACATGGCCTGATTTTACTAATTCAGCAGCTTCTCTTCTACCACAAGTTCCAGCATGTGCAATGTATTTATTCAATGGCATTTGCTCATGTGGCATTTCTACATTGGCTGTAACTTTTCCAATGCTTGCTGTTCTTTTTGCGTCTGCGCGGTCCATTGACTCTGGCGTTCTTTTAGAAGCAGCTAGTCTTGGAGAACCTACACCTGCAGTTTTTTTGAACTCGCCATATTTTGCTGGCGTTTCGTCCTGGGATTTTGCAGGAGCACTTTTAGCTCTTAAAGGGATAGAATATTTTGGAGGGCCTGTTACGAATTCTTTTTTAGCATAAGCGCCTCTCTTATTGTTTCCAACTGGCTCTACTGCGATACCTCTTTCTTTATCTTTCTTTCTTTGACGTGCAGCTTCTCCTGCAGCTCTTGAATCTGCTTTTGCTTTTTTCTTTTCTTGTCTATATTCTTCTTTAACTGCGCTGCCTTTTTTAGCATTCGCAAACTTGTCAAAGTTGTCAGATCTTTTCTTGTTCATAGCCCTATTTAGTTATATTATGCTTGGCGCATTAAGCTTTATTAGCCAATTGGCCACAAGCTGCGTCAATATCTTTTCCTCTGCTTCTTCTTACTCTCACGTTCACTCTGTTCTTTTGTAAAATTTCTACAAAACGCTCAAAGCCTTCTTCGTCAGGTTTATCAAAGCCAAAATTGTCTACTGAATTGTATTCAATAATGTTGATTAAATCAGCAGGTACTTGTCTGTAAATTTTTGTTAGTTCTTCAGCGTCTTTTTCAGTGTCATTGAAGTCCTTAAATAAGATATATTCAAATGAAATTTCTGTACCCGTCTTTTTATAAAAATAGTTCAAAGCTTCAATAAGCGATTTGATATTATTACTTTCATTGATAGGCATTACCTCGTTACGCTTTTTGTCGTTTGGAGCATGCAATGAAACAGCCAATTTGAATTTAACACCGTCGTCTCCTAATTGTCTAATTTGTTTAACCAAACCAGCAGTAGAAACGGTAATACGTTTTGGACTCATTCCTAAACCGTCCGGAGAAGTTATTTTCTCCACCGCTTTCAACAAATTATGATAGTTCATTAATGGCTCACCCATTCCCATGAATACAATATTGCTCAAATGTTTTTCGTGTGCAGCTTCACTTTGTTGATTGATATAAACTACTTGGTCATATATTTCATCAAAATTCAAATTTCTCTTACGCTCCATTGTTCCTGTTGCGCAAAATTTGCAACTCAAACTACAGCCTATTTGAGAAGACACACAGGCAGTTTTACGCTCAGAAGTAGGAATTAATACCCCTTCGATCATAAAGTCGTCATATGTTTTAAACCTTGTTTTCAAGGTTCCGTCCTCACTTTGTTGCGTGGTATTAATTTGAAGCGCTGGTAATGAAAATTCAGCTTCTAATTGCTTACGCAGGTCCTTACTCAAATCGGTCATTTCCGCAAAGCTATGGGCATGTTTTTGCCATAACCAGTCCACGATTTGTTTCACCCTAAACGGTCTTTCGCCTATAATTCCTATAAAGCGTTCAATTTCAGACACTTCTACGTGTCTTATATTCGGTCTACTCTTCTCCATGGTGCAAAGATACTTCATAAGCTTTGCTTGCATTTATTTAATTTCTTTTGCGGAATACTTAAATCTGTTTACATTCAATATTCAAATAAACCAACAAATTGCTCTTATGAAAAAGACACTATTTTTAGCCGTGATGTTTATGGGTATTATTATGACCGTAAATGCGCAAGAAAGCCCCTTAAAAGCCTATATCGGCAAATACACTTTCGCGGCAGGTAGTCCAGTAGCGGAAGTGACAATTACTTTGGAAGACACTGCTTTGATTGTGAACTCTGCAATGGGTTCGACTGCAATTGAAAAGAAAGGTACAGACACTTTTTATTTAGCACAATATGACGCAAGTGTTGTGTTTAAAAGAGACGCTTCTAATGTGGTAACCGAAGTTGCCATTATGGTACAAGGCATGGAATTAGTGGGCAAAAAAGAAGCCATTCCTGCTGTTGCTACAAAGGAAGAATTATTTTTTCTTAACTAAAGAAATTCGCCAAAGCTTCAAATGCAATAGTAGATTGATTACCTGTATTTAGGTTTTTAACCGTGCATTGCTGTTGTGCTAATTCTTCGGATCCGATGATTACAATATTTTGAATATTTTTTTTCTCGGCATATTTAAATTGCTTGTCAAATTTGCTCTTCTCAGGGTAAATTTCGCAAGCAATTTTTTTGTTTCTTAAAGCCGTCATTTGTAAATATGCTGCTTTAGATTCTGCTTCGCCTAAATTAAAAAACAACACCTGTGTAGTGGATTCAATAGTAGCAGGAAATAATTGCTTTTCTTCCAATACATCATAGATACGATCCACGCCAAAGCTAATGCCAACGCCAGGTATATTGGGTACGCCAAATAAACTAGTAAGGTCATTGTAACGTCCACCACCACCAATGCTTCCCATTTGAGCGTCCAATGCTTTTACTTCAAAAATTAATCCTGTATAATAATTTAAACCTCTTGCTAAAGTAAAGTCGGCCACTAAATGTTTTGCCATTCCTGTTGCTTCGTGATAGTCTAAAACAAAATTTAATTCTTCTATTCCCTTTTGTCCATTTTCGTTGTCGCCTAATAAAGTTTTTAATTGATTTATTTTTTCAATATTTGTTCCGCTAATATTTAAATATTGTGCAACTATATCTTGTTGTTGTTCACTAAAGCCTTTATTATTTAATTCCTCTTTTACTTTTTCCCATCCAATTTTATCCAATTTATCAATGGCAATAGTTAGGTCAATCATTTTGTCTTCTCCACCACACACTTGTGCTAATCCCAATAAAATCTTTCTATTATTAATTTTAATTTCAACTGGCAATTGTAATTTTTCAAAGGCAGTTACATAGATAGCAATAAGGTCAACTTCGTTTAGCAAACTTTCACTGCCAACAATGTCTGCATCGCATTGATAAAATTCACGGTATCTGCCTTTTTGAGGTCGGTCTGCACGCCAAACGGGTTGAATTTGATATCGTTTATAAGGAAAGGTAAGTGCGCCGTGATTCATGGCTACAAAACGAGCAAATGGGATGGTTAAATCGTATCTCAAAGCTCTTTCTGTAATTGCTGTACTACTCTTGCCTTGGGTAATTTTCTCAAATCCTGCTTGTACCTGTTCGGTTTTAGTAGGATTGTCTAAGCCATTATTTAAAATTTTGAAAATAAGCTTATCGCCTTCCTCTCCGTATTTCCCCATTAAAGTATCCAGATTTTCCATTGCAGGAGTCTCAAGTGGTTGAAAACCAAATGTTTCAAACACAGAACGGATAGTCTGGAATATATATTGACGCTTTTGAACGGTTGCAGCATTAAAATCTCGGGTGCCTTGTGGAAGAGAAGGTTTACTCATGCAGTGAATTTTGGTCACAAAGATAAATTTTTAAATGCATCCTATATTAATTGTTTAAATTGCTTTGCAAAAAACTAGTAAACATGCAAGAAAGAGAGCGTTCGGAGCGAACTTATCGCGTTTTTAGAAGGATTTACGATTTTTCCATGGCTTCATTGATTCTGGGAGCTGGATTTCTAATGTTGGGGGCTAAATGGTTTAAAGTAGACCAGGTATTGAATATTGACGCAACTTTCCGATATATGTTTGGAGGAATGTGTATGTTATATGGCGGCTTTAGGCTGTATAGAGGTTTCAAACAGGACTATTAACCTTAAAATTTTAAATTATGCGTAAAATTAGCTTGAGTTCATACTTGGGTGCTTTGTCCTTATTATTGCTAATTGCTTGCAATCAGGGTAAAAAAGAAGCATTAAGAGATACCCCAAATCAGGGCACGATTAATATTTCCGTGGAAGAAAGTTTTAAGCCCTTTATGGATGAACAATTAAAAGTATTTGCTTTAAGTTTTCCGGAAGCACATATAAAAGTGCATTATAAATCTGAAATTGAATGCTTAAAGGATTTCGTAGAAGACAGTACCCGTATGGTTTTCGTTACAAGAGGGCTTGCTAAAAAAGAAGAGGAAGGATTTAAAAAGCAATTAGGATTCACTCCTACATTTGGAATACTTGCCTATAATGCGGTTGCCGTTTTAGTAAATAAACAAAGTAAGGATTCGGTTTTTACCATGTCAGATTTGAATAAGCGACTAATAGGAGAAAATAAAGGTCAGGTGGTAATGGATGGCAATAATTTAACGGGGATTGTTAGATTTATAAAAGACAGCCTAGCGAAAAACGACATATTAGGTAAAAATGTCATAGCTGCTAAGGGGAGCAATGCGGTACTTGAATATATTGCTACACATCCCGATGCAATTGGTTTTGTTGGAATGAATTGGATTGGGGATACTTATGACACTAGACAGGAAGTATATAGAAAGAAAGTTAGAACTGCATTAGTGGAATGTACGCTTTGTATTGAAAAGGGTTACTTTTCTCAGCCATCGCAGTCTACCATTGGGAAAGGGCAGTATTCGCTATCCCTTCCTATTTACTATATTTTGAAGGAAAACGCACCTGGGCTTGGTTCTGGCTTATTGAATTTCATGAGTGAAGAGCGTGGCCAATTAATTTTTAGAAGATCCTTTTTAGTTCCTGCAAAAATGAGTTTTCAAAAACGTAAGGGATTAATGTAGAATAGTTGCTTAGCATACTAACGAGTTTTATTTTTTTATGAAAAAATTAATAGAATTCTTCCAAAAAAATTAATATTTTTAGGATTCGTAAAGTTTCTGAAACTATTGCGAATGCTTAATGTGTCATAAAGACATAAACAAAGCATGACTGAGTTTATAAAAGAATTGTTTTTTTTAAAATTGAAAAACCACAAGTGATGAAAAAATTGGTTGTATTGATGATGAGCGTCGCGCTAATTGTAACAGGTCTAAACGCGCAAGCACCTGTATCTCCTTTAGCCGAGGGTGTGAAAATGTTGAATTACGAAAAGAACAAATCTGCTCTAGCATTTTTTAAATCTGCACTTGAAAAAACACCAGGTGATGCAGAAATTACTTTTTGGTATGGCCAAGCATTACTAGCTCAAAACTATGATGGTGTTGCCACTCCAGCTGCAATTAAACAAGCAAAAGAACTATATCAAGCTGCTTTACAAGCAAAAGGAAACGATGCTTGGTTATTAGTAGGTATGGCACATGTTCAAGCATTGGAAGGTGCAGACGTGAATGCAGTTAAGCAAAATTTAGAAGTTGCAATCACTACAACTTTACAAACTAAAGGAAAGAATAAAGGCAAACCTAATGTGGAAATAGTAAATGCGATTGGTCGTGTTTTTTCAGAATTGCCAAGTAATATTGGAGATCATCAATATGCAATTGATAAATTAAAGGAAGCTGTTTCTTCTAATGAAGTAGTAAATCCGAATTTATTTATCAATTTAGGTATCAACTATTTAAAATTAGGTGGTGAGCATGGTGGAGAAGCAGTAAGCGCATTTAACGAAGCTATTACGCGTGACCCTAAAAATGCTTATGCTTATTATAGAATTGGTAAAGTTTACCAAACACAAGCTAATAAAGAGTCTTTAGAGGAAAATCTTAAGAAAGCAATAGAAATTGATCCATCTATCGCGCCTGCTTATTTTGCTTTGTATACTTACTACTCAGACAAAAACACAGATATCGCTAAGGCGAATTTGGATTTATTCTTAATGCACGCTGACAAAGACCCAGTTTTTGACTTCTTTAATGCAGACTATTTATTCCAAGCGGGTCAATACGACGCTTCTTTAGAGAAAACAAAAGCATTAGATGCTAATTTTGGTATAGCAGCTTTACCTCGTTTAAGTGTATTATACGCTTATAACTATGATCGTAAAGGGGATTCAGTAGCTGCAAAAAAATACATTGAGCAATACATCAATACTAGTGCTACTGATCAAATCACGAATGCGGATTACGAGTTAGCCGTTAAGGTATTATCTAAATTCCCAGGTACACAAGTAGCTTTAGGTAGCTTATTAGAAAAAGCAATTGCTGCTGATTCTACCAAGGCTAGCAGAATGAAGTACTACAAGCTAGGTGCTGATATGTTTGAAAAGGGTAATATGTATGCTGATGCATTTAAATGGTATGCTGCTTATTCAGCATTAAGAGGCATAAAAGACGAAGGATATTACTATAAGACTGCAAGTTTAGCAGTAAATGCAAAAGACGGAGCAGTAGCAATGGCTATTTCTAAGGACTATATTGCTGCTTTCCCTGAGAAGCCACAAGGATATACATTCAACGTTAAAGGAGCTAAATTGATTGACACTGCTAATAGTACTGGTGTATTATTCGCAGCCATTACTTTACAAAACGAGTTTTTGTTGAAGGATGCAGTTAAGAACAAGCAATCATTGGTAAACAATTACTACTCAATGATGGGTTATTACAATGAAACTAAAGCATATGAATTAGCAATAAGCATGTGTGATAAGGTTTTGGAGTTGATGCCAGGTGAGGCACAAACTGTAAAAATCAAGGAAAGCTTAGTTAAAAACTGGGAAATCATTAAGAAAAATGCAGGAGCGCCAAAGTCAAATAATGACAGTGCTCCACCAAAGAAAAACTAAGATTTTATAAATCAAATGTGGGAGTTCCCCATTTGTAAAAAAATATAAGAAAAACTCCCCTTTTATGGGGAGTTTTTCGTTTTAGGTGCTATCCTTTGTGTATTTTTGCGGCACCTAAATTACATTTATGAATTTGCAACAGTTTTTGTTATCTGCTAATGAGACAAACAGTGCAACTAATTATTTGCCCATTGCATTACAGATAATGTTTGCAGGCGGGTTCGTGGCTTTTATGATTTTGGTTTCTAGTCTTCTAGGTCCTAAGCGTAAAACTGATGATAAATTAGCCACTTTCACTAGCGGTATTGAAACACATGGAGACGCAAGGTCTCCTATGGCAATTAAGTATTTCTTAGTCGCTATTTTGTTTGTATTATTTGACGTTGAAGTAATCTTTTTTTATCCTTATGCAGTTAATTTTAAAGGCTTAGGATGGAAGGGATTTTTTGAAGTTGTTATGTTCGTCGCTTTTTTCTTAGTAGGATTTATTTATATCCTAAAAAAAGGAGCATTGAATTGGGAAGACTAATTATTTAAAAAAATTAATGCATTTATTATGCGACCAGTAAGATTTAATATACACCCTAAGGAAGCTGAAATAGCAGATGCTATTTCAATGGGAGCTGCACCGGACGGAGTTCCAGGTGACGGTTTTTTTGCAACTCAATTAAGTTCTGTAGTAGGTTTGGCACGTAAGAATTCTTTATGGCCTTTACCTTTTGCAACTTCATGTTGTGGAATTGAATTCATGGCAACTATGGCATCACATTATGACTTAGCACGTTTTGGTTCTGAGCGTGTAGGATTTTCTCCGCGTCAATGTGACTTGTTAATGGTTATGGGAACTATCGCTAAAAAAATGGCGCCAGTTTTAAGACAAGTATATATTCAAATGGCAGAGCCACGCTGGGTTATAGCAGTTGGTGCTTGTGCGTCAAGCGGTGGGATTTTTGATACCTATAGTGTGTTGCAGGGTATTGATCAAGTTATCCCTGTTGACGTTTATGTTCCTGGTTGTCCTCCACGTCCTGAAGCAATTATTGATGGATTTATGAAAATTCAAGACTTAGTAGGACAAGAAAGTATTCGTCGTCGTAATAGCGAAAAATACAAAACATTATTAAACAGTTACGGCATTCAATAGTTCGACAATTTAATTATTCAACATGGCTTTAAGCAACGAAACTATACAATCACAATTAGAAGCAAAATTCGCAGATCAAGTACATACTTTTTCTACTGAATCTGGCATACTTTCATTTGAGTCTCCTAAAGAGATAAATTTAAAAGTATTACAATTCTTATTTGACGAACCTAGTTTAGGTTTTACTTTTTTAACTGATTTGTGTGCTGTTAACTACCCTGATAATATTGGAGCAGAATTAGTGGTGGTGTATCACTTACATAATTTCACAGAAAATATTCGTTTAAGGTATTCGGTAGCAACTTCTATTGCAGCACCAGACGTATTTACTGCAAGTAAATTATTTGAAAGTGCAAATTGGATGGAGCGTGAAACCTATGATTTTTTCGGAGTAAATTTTGTGGGGCATGCTAATTTGAAACGTATACTTAATGTGGACGAAATGGATTATTTCCCATTAAGAAAAGAGTTTCCGTTGGAGGACCAAACAAGAATTGACAAAGATGATGAAATGTTTGGAAGAGGATAATAGCAATTCAATCAAAAGTTAAAGCAAAGCGCAATTATAATAAATATGGAAGCACAGCATAATATAACATTACCAGAAGGTTCTATAGAGAAACAAACCACCACGTTGAACTTTGGTCCAACGCATCCGGCTACGCATGGTGTGTTTCAGAATATTATGGAAGTGGACGGAGAACGTGTGGTGTCTACTGTTCAAACTGTAGGATACATTCATAGAGCATTTGAAAAATTAGCAGAGAGACGTCCTTTATACCAAATCACGCCAATCACCGACCGTTTAAATTATTGCAGCAGCCCTATTAATAATATGGGATGGCATTTAACATGTGAGAAGTTTTTAAAAGTGGAGACGCCAAAGCGTGTAGATTATTTACGTGTGATTATTATGGAATTAGCGCGTATCTCAGATCATTTAATTTGTAATTCTATTGTGGGTGTTGATACAGGGGCTTACACAGGTTTTTTATATGTAATGCAATATCGTGAGTTGATTTATGAAATATACGAAGAGGTTTGCGGATCTCGATTAACAACAAATATTGGACGTATTGGTGGTTTTGAAAGAAATTTCACGAATGCAGCTTTCACTAAATTGGAAAAATTCTTAAATGAATATCCAAAAGTATTAAGAGAGTTCGAAGGATTATTTACACGTAACAGAATTTTCATGGAGCGTACTCAGGGTACTGGAGGAATCAGTGCAGCACGTGCAATGAATTACGGATTTACGGGTCCTAATTTGCGTGCAGCAGGAGTGGATTATGATGTTCGTGTTCAACAACCTTACAGTAGCTATCAAGATTTTGATTTTACAGTTCCAGTTGGAACTACTGGTGATAATTATGATCGTTATTTAGTTCGTAATGCAGAAATGTGGGAGAGTATTTCAATCATAAGACAAGCTTACGAAAAAGTACAAGCGTTTAAAGGAACAGAGGCGGAGGTTTTCCACGCAGACGTCCCTGAATATTATCTTCCTAAAAAAGAAGACGTGTATACTAAGATGGAAGCGTTGATCTGGCATTTTAAAATTGTAATGGGGGAGATTGATTTACCTAAGGGTCAAATTTATAATGCGGTAGAAGGGGGCAATGGTGAATTAGGATTTTATTTAGTGAGTGACGGCGGACGTACTCCATTCAGATTGCATTTCCGTCGACCTAGTTTTATTTACTATCAAGCTTATCCTGAATTAATACAGGGGGGAATGATTAGTGATGCAGTAGTAACAATGAGTAGTTTAAACTTAATCGCAGGTGAGCTTGATGCATAGCATTAAGCAAGCGTAAATTTTTTAATATGGGTATGCAATTTAATGAAACACAAATGACCGAGTTTAAACGCTTGGTAGCTCGTTATCCGGAAGGAAAACAAAAAAGCGCATTGCTTCCAGCATTGCATTTGGCACAAGAAAGTTTTGATGGATGGTTGTCTACAGAGACCATGGATTATATTGCTAATTTGTTAAGCATTGAGCCAATTGAAGTATATGAGGTTGCAAGTTTTTATAGCATGTACAATTTGAAGCCAGTTGGTAAATATGTTTTCGAAGTTTGTCAGACGGGTCCTTGTATGATTAGTGGTTCAGATAACATCATTGATTATATCAAGAAAACATTAGACATTAAACCAGGAGAAACAACAAAGGATGGTGTATTTACTTTGAAGTTAGTAGAATGTTTAGGTGCTTGTGGATATGCACCTATGATGCAAGTAGGTAAGATATATAAAGAGCATTTAACTAAAGAAAAAGTAGATGCTATTATAGCCGAGTATCGTCAATTAGCGGCTTCAAAAAATTAAGAAGTAGATTAAAAAAATAACAATGGGCGTAAAACTATTATTAGATAAAGCAAATGTACCAGGCATAAGAACTTATGACGTTTATCGTCGTGAGGGTGGCTATACTGCGGTAGAAAAAGCTTTAAAGGAAATGAACCCTGAAACTATTGTTGAGGAAGTTAAGAAAAGTGGTTTAAGAGGTAGAGGTGGTGCAGGTTTCCCGGCGGGCATGAAATGGAGTTTTATTGCAAAGCCAGAAGGCGTTCCGCGCCACTTGGTTTGTAATGCGGACGAGAGTGAGCCAGGTACTTTCAAGGATCGTTATTTAATGGAATTTTTACCACACTTATTATTAGAAGGATTAATTATAGCAAGTTTTGCATTAGGTTCTAACGACACTTATATTTATATCAGAGGAGAGTATGCATGGATACCGGATATTTTAGAAGAAGCGATTAACGAAGCAAAAGCTAATGGATGGCTAGGTAAAAATATTTTAGGCACAGGGTTTGATTGTAATATTCACGTGCAACGTGGAGCAGGTGCTTATATCTGTGGAGAGGAAACTGCATTAATAGAATCATTGGAAGGAAGAAGAGGTAATCCTCGTATTAAGCCTCCATTCCCTGCTATTCAAGGTTTATGGATGCGTCCAACAGTGGTGAACAATGTGGAAACTTTAGCAGCAGTAGTTCCGATTATTAAAATGGGCGGAGACGAGTATGCTAAAATTGGTGTTGGTAAATCAACTGGTACAAAATTAATTTCTGCATGTGGTAATATTAATAAGCCAGGTGTTTATGAAATTGACATGACAGTTTCTGTAGAAGACTTTATTTATAGTGACGAATATTGCGGCGGTATAAAAGGAGGAAAGCAATTGAAAGCATGTATACCGGGCGGATCTTCTGTACCTATTTTGCCAGCTAATTTATTATTAAAAACAGCTAAGGGGGAAACACGTTACATGAACTATGAAAGTTTAAGTGACGGTGGTTTCGCAACTGGATCCATGATGGGTTCTGGAGGTTTTATAGTTTTAGACGAAGACCAATGTATTGTTAAAAACACATTGACTTTAGCTAGATTCTATCGTCATGAAAGTTGTGGTCAATGTTCTCCTTGTAGAGAAGGAACTGGCTGGATGGAAAAAATATTAATGAAAATTGAACAAGGTAAAGGGGAGATGAGTGACATCGATTTACTTTGGGACATTCAAAGAAAGATAGAGGGGAATACAATTTGTCCATTAGGCGACGCGGCTTCCTGGCCAGTAGCTGCTGCAATTCGTCATTTCCGTGACGAGTTTGAATGGCATGTTAATAATCCTGAACTATCACAAACAAGCAATTTTGGTTTACAACACTATGCAGATCCAATTCATGTACCTGCATAATATAGAAAGATAAACTATGAGCGAACAAATATTATTTAAAGTAACCATCGACAATATCACTATTGAAGTTCCAGCAGGCACTACAATATTGCAAGCTGCAAGATTAGTAGGTGGTCAAGTGGCGCCTCCTGCAATGTGTTATTATAGCAAATTGCAAGGTAGTGGTGGTAAATGCCGTACCTGTTTAGTAGAAGTATCGAAAGGCTCTGAGAAAGACCCTCGTCCGATGCCTAAATTAGTGGCATCTTGCCGCACGACTGTAATGGATGGAATGGAAGTGAAAAACATTACGAGTGAAAAAGTAGTGGACGCAAGAGCTGGTGTGGTAGAATTTTTATTATTGAATCATCCATTGGACTGTCCAATATGTGATCAAGCTGGCGAGTGTCATTTACAAGACTTAAGTTTTGAACATGGCAAAGCAGGAACTAGATATGAATTCCAAAGACGAACATTTAAAAAACATGACTTAGGTAAGAATATACAATTGCATATGACGCGTTGTATTTTATGTTATCGTTGTGTGTTTACGGCAGACCAATTAACCAATAAACGTGTACACGGAATTTTAGATAGAGGAGACCATTCCGAAATTGCAACGCATATTGAAAAGAGTTTAGATAATGAATTTATTGGAAACGTGATTGATGTTTGTCCAGTAGGTGCATTGACAGACAAAACATTCCGATTTAAAAATCGCGTTTGGTTCTTGAAACCAATGGACGCACATCGTGACTGTCCAACTTGTGCTGGTCGTGTTACATTATGGAATAGAGGAGACGAAGTGTATAGAGTAACTGCACGTAAAGACCAATGGGGTGAAATTGAAGATACACCAGACGGCAAGACAGGATGGATATGTAATACTTGTCGCTTTGATAAAAAAGAAACATCTGACTGGATTATAGAAGGACCTCGAGAAATTAGCAGACAATCTGTAATTGCACAAGGCCATTATGCTGGTAAAATAGGAACTACTAAACCGCATGAAACTTTTGAGGCAGTGAACGGAGGAAGACAACCGCATTTATTAATGGATATCCATGATGAAAGTGAAGTGAATAAGCCGTCGGTGCATTTAGGGCAGATTCATGGACCATCTCATGGTGATACATTTAACAATACTAATAAAGCATAATTTATAATAGCATGACAATTATTGCAATTGATTGGGCATTTATCGTAGAGAAATTAATAATGATCGCCATTGTTGTTTTCGCTAGTTTAGGTATTGCCTTATATACCACATTTGGTGAACGAAAAGTAGCTGCTATTTTACAAGATAGACCAGGACCAAGTAGAGTAGGACCTTTTGGATTATTTCAACCATTGGCTGACGGATTGAAATTAATTATGAAAGAAGAGATTATTCCTAATGCGGCAAATAAATGGTTATTTATATTAGGTCCAGGATTAGCAATGACGGCAAGTTTAATGACTTGTGCTGTGATTCCTTGGGGATCTGCGGTAGACGTATTTGGTCGTCACGTAGCATTACAAATTGCAGACGTGAATATTGGCATATTGTATGTTTTTGCAGTAGTGAGTATGGGTGTTTATGGAATTATGATTGGAGGTTGGGCGTCTAATAATAAGTTCTCTTTAATGTCGTCATTAAGAGCAGCTTCCCAAGCAATTAGTTACGAGTTAGCAATGGGCTTAGCTTTAATTGCGTTGTTAATGACAACAGGTTCATTAAGTTTAAAAACAATTGTAGAGCAACAAGTAAGTGGACGTTATTGGAATATTGTATATCAGCCTTTAGGGTTCTTGTTATTTTTCATTACTGCATTAGCAGAATGTAATAGAACTCCATTTGATTTGCCAGAAGCAGAAAACGAATTAAACTTTGGATACCATCAGGAATATTCTTCTATGAAATTGGGATTCTATTTATTCGCTGAATATATCAACATGATTATGAGCAGTGCAATAATGGCTTCCATGTATTTTGGTGGTTATGATTTGCCATTTTTCAATGAAGCAAGTGTAGCTCCAAATATTGCAGCATTAATTGGAGTAGGAACTTTATTAATCAAGATAGTGATGTTTATATTCTTGTTTATGTGGATACGTTGGACTATTCCAAGATTCAGATATGATCAATTGATGAATTTAGGATGGAAGACAATGATCCCATTGGCTTTATTTAATTTATTATTAACTGGAGCAGTGATATTAGCTAAATTATAATTTTAAAAATAGTAGGATATATATGCAAGCATTAACTAACAAAGCACAAGCCGTTAACCGAGAGCCAATGACTTTCTGGGAGCGCTTGTATTTGATTAACATCATAAAGGGCATGTTTATTACATTCAGTCATATGTTCAAAAAGCAACCCACCATTCATTACCCGGAACAAAAACGTGAGTTTAGTCCCGTGTTTAGAGGATTGCATGTTTTGAATAGAGACGAGGAAGGAAGAGAGCGTTGCACAGCATGTGGCTTATGTGCCGTGGCTTGTCCAGCGGAAGCTATTACGATGGAAGCTGCAGAAAGAGTAGCAGGAGAAGAAGGTTTGTATAGAGAAGAAAAATATGCAGCAAAATACGAGATCAATATGTTGCGTTGTATTTTCTGTGGTTTATGTGAGGAAGCTTGTCCAAAAGACGCTATTTATTTAAGCGAAACTTTTGCACCAGCTAACTATACACGTAAAGGTTTTATTTATGGAAAAACTGATTTATTAATTCCTAATCCAAAAACTGAAGCAGATGCTTTAGCAATGGCAAAAGGAGTAGAAGCTTAATTGATATGAGTACATTAGAAATTTTATTTTACGCCTTATCTGCTTTCGCTATAGTAAGTGCTATTATGGTATTAGTAAGTAAAAATCCCATACATAGTGTATTGTGGTTGATCTTAGTATTTTTTGCCATCTCAGGACATTATATATTATTGAACGCACAGTTTTTAGCTATCGTAAACATTATAGTTTACGCAGGTGCTATAATGGTATTGTTCTTATTTGTTATCATGCTAATGAATGTCAAAAAAGACAGTGAGCCACAAAAGCAGTTGTTGGTGAAATTTACCGGCGTTATTGCTGGTGGTAGCTTCTTGACTTTGCTAATTGCATTAGTAAAGCAAACTAGTCAATTGCAAGGCAAACAAGTATTATTAAAAGAGGGCACTATTGGGTTAATTCATCCATTAGGAAAAGCTTTGTTTAGTGACTACGTCGTGCCTTTCGAAATAAGCAGTGTATTGTTTTTAAGCGCTATGGTTGGTGCGGTAATTATTGGAAAAAAATAAATTTATTAGGTATGCCTATATTGTATTATATCTATTTGTGTTTGACTTTATTTAGCATTGGAGTGGTGGGTGTATTAACACGCCGCAATGCTATTATTGTTTTTATGTGTATCGAATTAATGTTAAATGCTGTCAACTTATTGTTAGTAGCGTTTTCAAAAATGTATCACGGAGCAGCTTATTTAAACTCGCCAACTACTACTATTGGTATTGATGCTCAGATATTCGTATTCTTTATTATGGTGGTAGCTGCTGCAGAAGTAAGTGTGGGCTTGGCTATTATTGTAATGATGTATCGTAACACACATTCAGTAGATATCAATTTCTTAAACAGATTAAAGAATTAATTCATTTCGCATGAAAATAATAATAGCATTTATTGTACTATGGCCTTTGGCTGGATTTTTATTCAACGGTTTAGGGCGTAATATTTGGAGTAAGAAAACAATTGCTTACAAAGCAACAGGCTATATTGTTGCATCATTTATATTTAGCATATTAGCTTTTTTAAATGTGCAATCTAATGGAGCTGCCACCGTGCACTATTTTGATTTTATCAATACAAGTACTGTAAAAATTCCATTTGATTTAAAAGTGGATGCATTGTCTAGTTTATTCTTATTGGTAATAACAGGAGTAGGTTCTTTAATTCATTTATATTCTACAGCATACATGAAGGAGGAAGAAGCCCCACATTATGCACGCTATTTCGCTTATTTAAACTTGTTTGTATTCTCCATGTTATTATTAGTATTGGGAGACAATTTCGTAATCATGTTTATAGGATGGGAAGGAGTAGGATTATGTTCTTATTTATTAATTGGTTATTGGTTCACTAATAATACGTTCAACTACGCTGCTAAGAAAGCATTCATCATGAATCGCATTGGTGACCTAGGATTCTTATTAGCTATATTCTGGTTGATTGCTAAATTGGGAACTATTAGCTATAGCGAAGTATTGACTGCCGAAAGTTTGGCTAAATTGTCAAGTACAGATATTACCGCTATCACCTTATTATTATTTGTTGGCGCGATGGGTAAGAGTGCTCAGATACCTTTGTTCACTTGGTTACCAGACGCCATGGCGGGCCCTACGCCTGTATCTGCATTAATTCATGCGGCTACGATGGTAACTGCAGGTATCTATATGATCACAAGGGCTAATATTTTATTTAGCGCTAGTGAGTTCACTGGACATGTGATTGCCATTGTTGGAATTAGCACTGCGTTATTAGCAGCAACTATTGCAATTAAGCAAAATGATATTAAAAAAGTATTGGCATACTCTACTGTAAGTCAATTGGGTTATATGTTTTTAGGTTTAGGAGTAGGCGCTTATTCAGGTGCTGTATTCCATGTAATCACACATGCATTCTTTAAAGCTTTGTTATTCCTAGGTGCAGGATCTGTAATACATGCAATGCATCATGAACAAGATATTCGAAAAATGGGTGGATTGAAATCTAAACTTCCAATTACACATATCACATTCTTAATTGGTTGTATCGCAATTGCTGGAGTTCCTCCATTTAGTGGGTTCTTCTCTAAGGATGAGATATTGGCGGCTGCTTTTGCAAAGAGCCCTATCTATTGGGTATTAGGAGTTGTAGGTGCTGCTATGACAGCATTCTATATGTTCCGTTTATACGCTACCACATTTTTGGGACAGTTTAGAGGAACGCAGGACCAAGAACATCATTTACACGAAAGTCCTTTCGCAATGACCTTGCCTTTGATTTTGTTAGCTATTGCTAGTGCTATTGCAGGTGCAATTGGTGTTCCAGAATTAATGGGCGGACACCATTGGCTATCTCATCAATTAGTGCCTATTATTGGGGAACAAAAGGAAGCGACTTTGTCTCATTCGACAGAGTGGATGTTGATGGGAATATCAGTTACTATTGCGTTAATTGCTTTGATAATTGCTATAACTATCTATAAGAAAAAAGTAGACGAGGAACCTAAAACTGTTTTAGGTAAATTCCTGAATAATAAGTGGTATATCGACGAATTGTATCAAAATGCAATTGTAGAACCATTAAATAAATTCGCAGGTTTCTTAAAAGAAGTAATAGAGAAATCAGTAATTGACGGTGCAGTTAACGGCACAGGAAAACTGGTACAATATAGTGCACGCAAAATGAGACTTGTTCAAAGTGGACAGGTTGGATATTATATATTATTCATGGTACTAGGAATTGTATTAATGCTAGTGCTTTGGTTTAATGATATTTCCATTTTACGATTCTTAATTCAATTGACTCAAAAATCTTAAGTAACAATGTTTTTACTTTCATTTCTTCTTATACCTATTATTGCAGCCATTGTTTTATTATTTATAAAACAAGACAGCAAGTCACAATTGATTGCTGTAGGAGCAGCATTACTTAGCTTATTCGCTGCTTTTTATATACTTACCAATGCAACTGGGGCTTTTGATGCTGCTTGGTTGCCGGTATTGAATAGCCGTTTTGTTTTGCAAGCAGACGGGCTTTCTAAAATATTAATATTATTAACTGCAATCGCATTCCCTGCAATTTTCATTGCAACAGGGAAAAATATTGTAAACAATAAGAATGTGTTTTTATCATTGATGTTATTTACACAAGCTGGATTAATGGGTGTATTCTTGGCAGGCGATGCATTATTATTTTATTTCTTTTGGGAACTAGCTTTAATACCTGTTTATTTTTTATGTTCTATTTGGGGTGGTGAAAAAAGAATTGCAGTTACGTTTAAGTTCTTTATTTATACTTTCTTAGGTTCTTTATTTATGCTAATTGGAATCATTTTGGTGTATTCTAAAACTGCAGATCATAATTTCTTAATCGAATCTTTTAAGCACGCCAATTTAACAACAGCGCAACAAGCCATTGCTTTTGCATTGTTCTTTATTGCGTTTGCTATCAAGATGCCAATATTTCCTTTGCATACATGGCAGCCTGACGCGTATGAGCAATCTCCTACAGCAGTGACAATGGTGTTAAGTGCGGTGATGGTAAAGATGGGCTTATATGGTGTTATACGTTGGTTATTGCCATTATTTCCTATTGCTGCAAGTAGTCATGCTATTATGGTAATTGACTTGTCTGTAATTGGATTATTATATGCTTCTTTTATCGCTATAAAGCAAGACGACATCAAAAGATTAATTGCGTATTCTTCTATTGCGCATATAGGATTGATGAGTGCTACTTTATTTACAAATAGAATTATTGGCACACAAGGTGTTTTAATACAATTGTTTTCTCATGGTATCAATGTACTTGGACTTTGGATTATTGCTGATATTATTGAGCAACAAACTGGTACAAGATCCATGAAGAATTTAGGAGGACTTGCAAAAAAGCAACCAACACTAGCTATCTTATTAGTAGCTTTTGCATTTGCTAATATTGCATTGCCATTAACAAATGCCTTCGTTGGTGAATTTTTAATGTTCAATAGTTTGTTCCAATATAATCCATGGATAGCTGCTGCGGCTGGAGTGAGCGTGGTATTGGCAGCTATTTATACATTGAACATGGTTCAAAAAGTAGCTTATGGAACAATGAGCGAAGCGGTAGATAAAATGGTTGCTCCAAATAAAAATGCGCAAGGGGTTCTAATTGTACTTATAGTTATAGTTTTTGTAACAGGAGTATATCCACAACCATTGTTCGAATTAACTAAAGACACTTTACAACAGTTGTTTGTCAAATAATTAAAAGAATTAGTAATGAATGCTATAATCGTTTCTGCTTTATTAGGTGTGATATTAATGTTTTGTTCTTGGGGCATTAAGAGTCCGCGCCTTCAAAAAAATATTACATTAGTTGGCTTCTTGGTTTTGATAGTTGCCAACCTTGCACAATTGAATGGCTGGTATGTTATAGACTTTGATACTAAAGGCATGTTGTCGTTTAGTAGATTCGGTTTGTATGCCAATACTTTGTTGTTTATTGTTACCTTCTTATACATCTGGATTAATGCAGAGGAAGTGGATCAAATAGGAAATCAGTCTGGCGATTTTTATGCGTTATTCTTTTTCATATTATGTGGAGCAAGTATCTTGACTTCTTTTGATAATTTATTAATGTTATTTATTGGCATCGAAATTTTATCAATACCATTGTATATTTTAACAGGTGCCGATAAGAAGAATTTATTAAGTAATGAAGCTTCATTGAAATATTTTTTAATGGGTTCTTTTTCAACAGGAATTTTATTATTAGGGATTGCATTTATATATGGTGCTACTGGTAGCTTCCGTTTGCAAGCACCTCAAATTGTTCCATCTCAAGGGTTTGCAATGGAGCAATATTTATTATCAGCTGGATTAATTTTAATATTCGCTGCAATGAACTTTAAAGTATCTGCAGCTCCATTTCATTTTTGGACACCCGACGTATACGACGGCGCACCAACCGTTTTCACTTCATTCATGGCAACAATTGTAAAATCTGCAGCATTTGTAGCGTTTATTACAGTATTCCATGGTCAAGCAAAATCTTTAGGAAATTCATGGGAACTTCTTTTGTCATTTGTTATTGTGGCTACCATGTTAGTTGGAAACATTACTGCTGTTTTTCAAAGAAGCGTGAAAAGAATGTTGGCGTATTCTAGTATTGCACAAGCAGGATTTATGTTATTCGCTTTGTATGGTGTTTCTGATTTTGCTAATGAAGGAATATTATTATACATGGTAGTATACTCTTTAGCTACTATTGGAATTTTCGGAGTCTTAATTAAGATGAAAGAATATAGTTTCGAAGCTTTTCATGGCTTAGGGAAATCGCATCCTTTATTAGCCTTCTTAACTACTGTATTTTTAATGTCATTGGCAGGTATCCCATTAACGGGAGGTTTCTTTGCTAAATATTATATGTTAAATGCCTTAATGGTTGCAGGAGCTGGCTTGTGGCTAGTAATTGTTGCCATCTTATTTGCAGCAATAAGTGTGTATTATTATTTCAGACTTATTCAAGCAATGTATTTTGTTCCGGGTACACCTGCAATTAAAGAAGTCGATAAAACCTATACCTATAAGTTGTTAGTGATCGCTATTTTGCTATTGGTCCTTGGCGTTTTCCCTAACTTACTGTTCAATTATCTATACTTTTAGCCGTTCCTCAAATAATATAGCCAATCAAAGCCCTATTGTATATTCTGTACTACCTTTAGTATTCAGATAAACAATGACTATGACGCTTCAGGACTCTTTTATTCTAGCATGGCGCACTGTAAGAAGTAATAAACTTAGAACAGGTATCACAGTTACAATTATTGCTTTCGGTATTATGGCCTTAATTGGAATCATTACCGCTATTTCCGCAATGAATCAAAGTTTGAAAGAGAATTTCTCTTTCATGGGAGCAAACGCATTTAGTATTCGATATAAGGAAATGAATGCCCGTTTTGGAGGGGGACCTGGAAACGACGAAGAATTCTCTAAATCTAAAAAAGGCCTTAAGGAAAAAAAATCAAATCTAGATAAAGTTATACGTCTAGAAGAGTCACAATATTTTAAAGAACATTATGGATTTAACAGAGCACAAGTAAGTGTTTATAGAAGAGGCAACGGAAATAACGAATTGCATTATAAAAATAAGAAAACCAACCCCCAGGTAAGTATGTGGGGAGCGGACGAAAATTATTTAGCAGTAAGCGGCTATACATTAGCGGAAGGAAGAAATTTAAATGCAGTGGACATTCAAAGTGGAAGAAACGTATGTGTGATTGGAAGCAATGTAGCCGCAAAACTATTTCCTTCAAAGCCAGAAAGAAGTGTTGATAAAATTATATTAGTTGGAGGCAAGCCTTATAGAGTAATCGGATTATTAAAATCAAAGGGGTCAAGCGCAATGCTAAGGCAGGACGACGTTGTAGTTACTTCCATAAAAAATTTAAGACAATACCAGAGCAATGCTTCTTATCAACTAGGTATCATGGTAAATAATGTTACCGAGCTTGAACCTGCAATTGACGAAGCAACAGAGCAGATGAGAAAAGCAAGAAGATTAATCCCATCTGAGACGGATAATTTCGTGATTGATAAGAGTGATAAATTTGCAGAAATGTTTATTGGTTTTCTAGCAGGTATTAGTGGCGCAGCAGGCGCTATAGGCATGATTACTTTAATTGGAGCTGCTATTGGTTTGATGAATATTATGTTGGTAGCCGTAAATGAAAGAACAAGAGAAGTCGGATTGATAAAAGCAATTGGAGGAAAGAAAAAAGATGTACGCCGACAGTTCTTATTTGAAAGTATTTTAATCAGCATACTAGGTGCCGTATTTGGAATTGTATTAGGGGTCCTCGTTGGAAATATATTTAGTATGGTCTTGCATACTGGATTTGTAATTCCTTGGATGTGGGTAATTATAGGAATTGTAATTTGTACAATCGTAGGACTCGCAGCAGGGATATATCCAGCCATGAAAGCTGCGTCCTTGAATCCAATAAACGCTTTACGTTACGAATAGTATTTAATGGCCGCATCCTGGGCACATCTTCCCCTTACGTTCGTTAGTTCCACAATTCGACCAATCGTCCATTTATAGGTCGATTCTAGACCAACACTAGGCAGTAACTACAGTAATGCAGGTGCCTGTTGCAATGAGCTGTTTACGAAGGCTGCCGTTTAGTGAAGTATATCTATAAATTGCTAACGCTATTCTCATGTTGTCATTTTGACACAAAGAATGGTAAATAGAAAGTTTCTCACTTATATAACAATTAATTAATTTATAGTAATTAACGAAATGCAAGTTCAAAATTCAACTAGAAGAATTTTCTATAAATTTTAAATAAAAAATTCGTCTGAAATTTGTTTCAATCAATTTATTTACTATTTTGTAAGCCCTTAGAAACTAGTGAGGAAAGATTTGAGTGAAATCTAACCAATAGTCAAGAGGGGAAACATCTTTTTATAAATTTTTATTTAAACCAAAAATCAATTGAATCATGGCTGAGATTAAACCAACTGCAACAGCAGCTGCTTCTAAGAACGCAGCACAGCCTCAAAAGAGCGGTAATCTTGTTGCAACTTTAGCACCAATCCTTTGTATTATCATTGGATACTCTATCTGGCGTTTCGTATTAGGTAATGCAAGTAACTTTACAAATCCTGATCCAAGTGGTGGATTCTGGCCTGCACACAAAGGACCAAAAGGAAATTTGACTAAGATGTATGAGGGTGGTATCATCGTTCCTATCTTAATTGGTAGTTTGTTGATCGTTTTAACTTTCGTAATTGAAAGATTATTGACTATCAAAAAAGCTGCTGGTTCTGGTAACATTACTGAGTTTGTACGTAAAGTGCAATTTCACTTAGCAAACAAAGAAGTTGATAAAGCTTTAGCTGAGTGTGACAAACAAAAAGGATCTGTAGGTAATGTAATGAAGGCTGGTTTGAAGAAGTACAAAGAAATGATTTCAAACACTGAATTAGATACTGATCAAAAAGTATTAAACATTTCAAAAGAAATCGAAGAAGCTACAGCATTAGAATTACCAATGTTAGAAAAGAACTTAGTATTCTTATCAACTATCGCATCAGTTGCAACCTTATTAGGTTTGTTCGGTACGGTATTAGGTATGATTCGTTCTTTCTCTAAATTAGGTGAAGAAGGTGGTGGAGAAGCTGCTCGTGAATTATCTCAAGGTATCTCTGAGGCCTTGTATAATACAGCATTGGGTATTGGTACATCTGCAGTTGCTATCATTATGTATAACGTGTTTACTACAAGTATCGACGGTATTACATACGGTATCGATGAGTCTGGATTTACTTTAACTCAAAGCTTCGCAGCAAACTACAAATAGTAGATAACAATTCATTTAATAAGGGTCAAACCTTATAACTATATAAAAAGACTATACAATGGGTAGAGCCAAATTACCTCGTAAGAGTACCGTCATCGACATGACAGCCATGTGCGATGTGGCTTTCCTTTTATTGTCTTTCTTTATCTTAACTACTAAGTTCAAACCAGCTGAAGCTATTGCGGTGACTACTCCAAGTTCAGTAGCAGCAAAAGTGGCTCCAACTAAGGATTTCGTTTTAGTTACGATAACTAAAGATGGTAAAGTATTTCTTACTATAGATGATGAGCAAAAGAGAGAATTGGTAGCCAATTCATTGAATGCTTCTCGTAATTTAGGAATCAACGTACCTGCTTTCAAAAAAGCTGGTTTCATTGGATCTTCTTTTGCAGGAATGAATTCTTTCTTAGCTCTTCCAGAAGAAGCTAGAGTTGGTGATAAATTGCCAGGTATACCTTGCAAGGACAGCGCGAACAATGAATTAACCGTATGGATGCAAGTATTAAACGAAGCATATGCTGGAGGCAAGATGGACCTTTTATTAAAAGGGGACAATGTTGCTAAATATCCATCATTTAAGAGTGTAATGCAAGCGTTCAAGAAAAACGACATTCAAAAATTCTTGATGATCACCAATCCTGAAAACGCTCCAGCTGGATCGGATTTATGGAAAAAGTCTATGAGTGGAGAAAAACAGGAAAACTAAATTTTAAACTAATTAAAAGCTATCGATATGGCAGAATTAGATACCTCGGGTGGTGGACATAAAAAGAAAGGACCAGGGGTCAAGAAAGGAAAAAAGTTATCTACTCGTGTGGATTTAACACCAATGGTGGACTTAGGTTTCTTATTGATTACCTTCTTCATTTTTACCACAACCATGAGCCAACCTACAGCCATGAAGTTGATTTTACCAGATGATAAAGTAAATCCTGAAGACCAGAATAAGGCCAAAGAATCAGGAGTACTTACCATCTTAATGGGCGCGGACAATCATATTTATTATTACGAAGGACAGCTTAAAGTGGATGCTTCTAGTAATAATTTCAAGTCTGCTTCATACAATGGTGAAAATTCAATTCGTGATGTAATCATGAAAAAGAAAGCTGACGTTAGAAGTCGTGCAACGGATCCAACCAATCCAGAAAAAGACTTAGTAATAGTAATTAAGCCAAGTGAAGAATGTACGTATCAAAACGTAATTGATATCTTGGACGAAATGGCTATTAATGTAGTTAAAAAATATGCATTGGTTGATATTGGTAAAGATGAAGCTACATTAGTTTCTATATCTGATAAAAGTGCACAACCTCCTACAAGCAATTAAAAGCATTAAAAATGGATACAAATAAAATATTAACCGCAGACATTCTTGACCTTCTTTTTGAAGGTAAAAACAAGGAGTATGGCGCTTATGACTTACGTAAAACGTATAATAAGCGTCTTAAAGCTGGACTAATTGGAATGGTCGCGGTAGTTCTTTTACTCGGAGGTGGAACCATTATTTCAAATAGTATCAAAAAGCCTAAGACTGAAATCATAGCTGTTGATATGTCATTGGAAAATGTGCAACAAGAAGAGAAAAAAGCACCACCACCACCACCGCCACCACCAAAAGTGGAACCTCCAAAAGTGGAAGTCACTAAATTTACACCTCCGAAAATTGTAAAAGATGCGGAAGTAAAGGACGAGGACGAAATTAAGGATGTTGAAAAATTGGAGGATACTAAAATTGGCGCATTTAACCAAGAAGGTACCAAAGACGAAGGAATTGTAGCTCCAGTTGAACAAAGTACTGGTGTTGCTGCTCCTCCTGAGGAAGAAACTGACAAAATCTTTACTGTGGTTCAAATCCCTGCTGAGTTCCCTGGAGGTCAGTCTGGTTGGATTCGTTACCTAGAAAGAACTTTGAACAGAGACTTGCCAGTAGAAAATGGCGCTCCTTCTGGAAAATACGCTGTAGTAGTTTCTTTCGTTGTATCAAGAGATGGTTCTATCAGTGATGTAAAAGCTGAAAACGATCCTGGATATGGCACTAAAGAAGAAGCTGTACGTGTAATCACAAGAGGTCCAAAATGGAAACCAGCTGTTCAAAATGGCCGTAATGTAATTTACCGTCATAGACAAGCAATTGTGTTCCAAGTTTCTGAAGATTAAGATAAACTTACTCTAACAATAAAAAATGCCAGCCCTTAAAAGCTGGCATTTTTGTTTTTAGGCATTCGCCATAATACAATTAATACATTTTATCTTTGCAAGATGCGTGAGAATCTAAGTACATGGAATGATACCATTGTAGCATTGGCTACGGCACCGGGATTAGGTGCAATTGCAGTTATTAGACTAAGTGGAGAAGCAGCTATTCATATAGTTGGATCAGTTTTCTCTAAAAAAAGCTTGGCAAATCAACCAACACATACGGTTCATTATGGGAAATTATTAAATGGCAAGGAAGTGGTGGACGAAGTAGTAGTTACAATTTATCGCGCACCTAAGTCCTATACAGGAGAAGAAGTAGTAGAAATTGCATGTCACGGTTCACCTTATATTCAAGATGCTATCCTGCAACTCATGATTGAGCATGGCGCAAGAATGGCGAAGCCCGGAGAATTTACGCAAAGGGCATTTTTAAATGGAAAATTAGATTTAACGCAGGCAGAAGCAGTTGCAGATTTAATTGCAAGTAATACAGAAGCGTCTAGGAAAACAGCCTTGTATAACCTTAAAGGCGGCTTCTCGAATGACTTGCAATTGATGCGTGAGAAATTGATAAAGTTTTCAGCTTTAATAGAATTGGAATTAGATTTCTCTCAGGAGGATGTTGCATTTGCAAATAAAAAAGAGTTAGAAATTCTAGTGCAACAATTACAATTTAAAACACAGGCTTTATTGGATTCCTTCAAGTTAGGGAATGTAATTAAAAACGGGGTACAAGTTGCCATAGTTGGAAAACCGAATGCGGGCAAGAGTACTTTATTGAATGCATTCTTGAATGAGAATAGAGCATTAGTGAGTGAGATACCAGGAACAACACGTGATACGGTAGAAGAATATTTAAACATACAAGGCGTATTGTATAAACTAATTGACACCGCAGGTATACGCGGAATGACAGACGATAGTATAGAACAAATGGGCATTGAGAAAAGTAGAGAGAAAATAACAGCAGCTGATATTGTGATTGCTTTATTTGATATTAACGACGCCAGTGTAGAACAAGTAAAGAATTGGAAAGCAGAAATAAAAGAGGATAAATTAATATTAGTAGGTAATAAAATTGATTTACTAAAAGACCAAACGCTATTACAGGATCCTGCATTGAAAAATGTTATATTAATTTCTGCAAAAGACAAGGATAATATAATTGCACTCGAAAATGAACTACACAAAAGAGTAATAGGAGATGGTTTGAATAAGGAAGGCACTATTGTAACCAATGCAAGACATGTAAGCTCTTTAAAAAAGTTACTACTTGCGTTGAATGACGTAGAGACGGGTTTAATACATGAAGTAACGGGCGACCTATTGGCCATTGATATTAGACAAGCGCTACATTATCTAGGAACCATAACGGGGCAAATTACCAACGAAGATCAATTAGATTTTATCTTCTCTAAATTCTGTATTGGGAAGTAACTGATACAAATTGGAAACTAACTACAACAAATAGGATAGCAAACTAGCAATTCCATTAGTTTAATAATTAATTAGCTGTGATTATTTCATTCAATTGGTTGTAGTCCTTAGCGTAATGAATTACGTTGCCAAATGCTTCAAATTCAGCTTGCTCATGTTCCCCTAAAATGACTACCGCTTTCATGCCAGCATTTAATGCACATTCTACGCCTTTTGGAGTGTCTTCAAAAACAAGACAGGATTCTGGAGCTGTGTTAAGTAGTGCCGCACATTTAAAAAAGGTTTCAGGGTGTGGTTTGCTAAGGCTTACGTCATTGGCGCTAACAATAGTGGATATATAATCACCAGCAACAGTATTGTGAAGCACAAACTCAATATTTTCTGTAATAGCTGCTGACCCAATTCCCATTTTTATATTTTTGTTATTTGCGATTTGCAAGAAGGTGTCTAGTCCTGAAATAAGTTTTAAAAATGGCTTGAATTCTACTCTATATAAAGCTTCTTTTTCATTGCCAATTTTAATGCGTTCTTCCAAACTAAATCTTCCTGGAAAAACTCGCTCAAGTAGTTCGTCATTTTTTCCATAACACTGGTGTTTCATTTCTTCCAAGGTCAAATTACCACCCAATGCTAAAATTTGATTATGCCAAGCTTGAATATGATAGGGCATATCATTCACCATGGTTCCATTTAAGTCAAAAATAAAAGATTTGAATTTTGTAAGCATATGCAAAAAGTAAAAGGTTTTAGAATATTATTTAGTTTCAAAATAAAATGTATAAATCCAATATAAAAATTATTAAGTTTTTTATATTGAGGTTTTGGTTTTATTTACATGGAACCTCCTGCTACATATTTAGCTTCCACAGTCAGTTCCGTTAAGGTCTTTCCTCCTTTTAAATTAGCCATCATTTGTATGAATGCTAATTTACCTAATTCATAACCACTGGTTTCAACATAGCAAATATGGGGATGATATAAGTTGGGAATAAAGCCATTGCTAATGCTAATTACTCCAACCTGTTTAGGTACTTTAATTTCAAGTGCTTGAATCGCTTTCATTACACCTATTAAAATCTCATCCGTCATGGCAAATACGGTATCAAATTTTTGAACTTTAGCATATTGCTTTCTGAATATTTCTTCCGCTTCATCTGTACTCTTAGCATCCAAATAAGTAACATGTACTTTTGGCGCATAATTTTCCATGAAAGCCTGAAACGCTGCTTTTCTTTTTTGGCTGATGGATAATCCTGGGTCGCCAAAAATGGCCAATACTTTTTTGGAATTTCTTTTTATAATACATTCTGCAGCTATGGTTGCACAACGTTCGTCTGCCATGCGAACTTTGGTAAAACGATTGTCCTTAGGAACGATATCAAAGAACACAACAGGAATTTCTTTTTCTGTCATTCTATGATAAGTCTCTAAATTTTCAGCTTGAGCAGACAGACAGGCGAATACCCCAGACACTCTATTCTGCCTAAATATTTTTAAGTTGTCCAATTCGTTCTCCAGTTTATTACTGGATTGCAATATCATTAAAGCGTATCCGTTCTTTCTACTTTCCTCTTCAACTGCAGCAATAAAACTATCATAAAATAAATTTGAAATAGCAGGTACAATCACACCAAATATCTTACTATTCTGAGTTCTTAGCTGAATGGCATATGCATTGGGTTCATAATCCATACTTTGTGCCAGTGCATTTACTTTAGCTTTAGTAGCTGCAGAAATATCTGGATGATCTTTTAATGCTCTTGATACAGTGGAGATGCTTATTTGTAATTGCTGTGCTAACAACTTTAGGGTTGTGTTTGTCATAGTGCATTCATTTGAAAGGTTAAATTTACGTAAACTTTTCCACAAATATTTTCGCAAACGTTTGATATTGTTAAATGAGCATTAACATATTGATATATTTTAATAATATTTTATAAGTGGCATATTAAATTATAGTATTGATATCATTGAATTACAGGACAGTCAAACCTTTAAATAACCTTAAAAAACTAACAATTAGCAGTTTTTAGTAGTAAAAAGTTAAAAATTAATTAACAATAAATTGAGTGAATATCAATTTTGTGTATTTTGTACACGCTTAATAACCAAAAACTGCCAATTTATGAATTTCAAAATTGTTAAGTCCACTTTTGTTGGACTGTTTCTTGGCTTGATTGCTTTAAACGCACAAGCGCAGAACAAAACAGTTACAGGTAAGGTATTAGATGCGAAAGACGGTTCTCCAATTGCTTCAGCTTCTGTTGTTGCTAAAGGAACTGGTTCAGGTGCAAAAACTGCAGCTGACGGAACTTTTGCTATCACTATCCCTTCTTCTGTAGCAAAATTAGTTGTTACTTCTGTAGGATACTCTTCTAAAGAAGTTGACGCAAACGGATCTGTTACAGTATCATTAAACCAAACTAGCAACCAATTGAATGAGGTTGTTGTGGTAGGTTACGGTACTCGTAAAGTAAAAGATGCGACTGGATCAGTTGTTTCATTGGGTGAGAAATCTTTTAACAAAGGTGTTATCGCTTCTCCTGAACAATTGTTACAAGGTCGTACTGCTGGTGTTAACGTTACAAACAACTCTGGCGAGCCAGGTGGTGCAATTAACGTAACTATCAGAGGTACTTCATCTGTACGTAGCAACAACAACCCATTATATGTGGTTGATGGTGTGCCATTGTACGGTGGTGGTACAGTTGGTAATGACAACTTATTCGGTTCTTCAACTGCAAGAAACCCATTGTCATTTATCAACCCTAATGACATTGAGAACATTTCTATCTTAAAGGATGCCTCTTCTGCAGCTATCTATGGTGCAAGAGGTGCTAACGGTGTTGTATTAATTACAACTAAGTCTGGTAAAGGTAAGCCTAGCTTAACTTTCAACTCAACTACAAGTGTTTCTACAACTGCAAACAGATATGACTTAGCGAATGCGCAAGAGTTCATGTATGGTATCAAAAAGACATTACAAGAAGCTGGTATTGATGCTAGCGCTGTAGGTCAAAAAGATCAAGGATATAGCACTAACTGGCAAGATCAAATCTTCCAAACAGCTGTATCTCAAGGTTACAACTTAGGTTGGGGATATTCTAACACAAAATCTTCTTTAAAATTAAACGGTTCTTATGATGACCAACAAGGTATCATTAAAACTCAAGGTTTAAAAAGAATGACTTTTGGTTTGAAATATTCTAATCAATTGACTTCTCGTTTAAAATTAGACGTTACTTTAAATCAGTCTCAAGTTAAAAACAGCTATGCGCAGGTTTCTAACAACGCTGGTTACGAAGGTTCTTTAATTGGTGCTGCTATTTCTTACAATCCTACTGCTCCTGTGTACAAAAATGGTACATGGTATGACGGTAACGACGGTAACAGAAACCCAGTTGCAATTTTAGAAGGTTTCAAAGACAACGATACGTACAACAAAATGTTATCTAACATTTCAGTTTCTTACAAATTGACTAACAACTTAACTTACAAGTTAATTTACGGTCATGAGCAATCTGCTACAGATCGTTTAACTTTTGCTGACCCTAGATTAAGTGATCAAGGTTTCAAAGGAAACGTTTCAGTTAGAGGTGTTGAGTATCAAAATACTCAGATCAATAACCACGGAAGAGCGGTAAGACAATGGAATGATGTTAATTCTGATTTGATTGAGCATACTTTGAACTTCGATAAGACTTTCAAGAATGGTAATACTTTACAAGCATTAGCAGCGTTCTCTTATCAAAAAACTACTAACTATTATAGAGGTCAACAAAAATGGGGTGCTGCTGGTACTTCAGTAATGTCAACTGATTATAATTCTTATGTTGGTGGAAACACTCCAGTTTATGGAGATAGCGTTCAAACTGAGTTACAATCTTATTTCACTCGTTTGAACTATACAATGAAAGACAAATACATCATTTCTGCTTTAGCTAGAGTTGATGGATCTTCTAAATTTAGTTCTGGAAATAAATATGGTACATTCCCTGCATTTGGTTTCAAATGGAGAGTATTAGAAGAAAAATTTGCTCAAAATACTTTGGGTAAAATCTTCTCTAATTTTGATGCAAGAGTTAACTATGGTATCACAGGTAACCAAGAGTTCCCTGCTTATGCTTCTTTAGCTTTACAACAATACCAATTTAGTGGAAGTAATAATATCATCACTAACTCTAACCCTAACTTGAAATGGGAGCAAACAACAACTGCAGGTGCAGGAATTGATTTCACTATGTTCAATGGTAGATTAAATGGTAGTGTTGACTACTTCGATAAAGCAACTAAGGATTTATTATTCTTGATAAGCTATCCTCAACCAGCAGCATCTGCTGACCGTTGGGTTAACTTACCAGGTAAAGTAAAAAATACTGGTTGGGAATTTAGTGTAGACTATCAATTAGTTCGTCCAGCTTACAAAGGTGCTTTTGGATGGGATGTTGCTTACAACATGTCTTTCTTAAAGAACACAGTGGAAGGATTTGGATCTACTGTAGTTAATACAGGAGAGGTTTCTGGTCAAGGTTTGTCTGGTGCTTATGCTCAAACAATTCGTGACGGAAATCCTTTATTCACTTTCGTAATGCCTACTTTCTTAAGATTTGATGCTTATGGAAATGGTGTTTATGCGAACGGTGCTAAAGACCAATTACAAGGAAGTGCTTTACCTACATTCAATGCAGGTTTAACAAACAACTTCTCTTATAAAAAATTAACTGCTAGCGTTTTCTTTAACGCAGTAACTGGTTTCTACTTATATAACAATACAGCAAACGCATTATTATTAAAAGGAAGTTTAAAAACTGCACATAACGTAACAAGAGACGTTGTGAACAGTATTGAAAACTCAATCAACCCAGGTAACGTTTCAACTCGTTTCTTAGAAAAAGGTGATTATATCCGTTTAGCAAATGCTAGCTTAAGTTATGCAGTGACTGTTAAGCAAGGTTCTTTCATTAAAGGATTGAACTTAACATTGTCTGGTCAAAACTTGGCATTGTTCACTAAATATTCTGGTTTAGATCCAGAGGTGAACGTTGACAAATCTAGAAATGGTGTTCCTTCAAGAGGTTTTGATTACACATCAACTCCAAAGTCTAGAACAATCACTTTTGGTATCAACGCTCGTTTTTAATTTCTTAAATAATTATACAAATGAAAAATAATTTTATCAAACAAACAGCTGTCTACGCTACTGCAATTGCAGTTACTGTAGGAGCGGTATCTTGTTCTAAATTAGACGAGAAAGTGTTTGGTTCTAAGTCTATTGTTGCTGCAACCGGTGGCAGTTCTAGCGCTGATCTTGCATCAGTTTACGAAGCTACAAACGCTTTAGTAGGACAAGGTAACTGGTATGCTTTTCAAGAGCATTCTACAGACGAATTACTAGGACCAACACGTGGTACTGACTGGGATGACTTCGGTACGTGGAGAAAAATTCACTTACACGCTTGGGATGGTGCACATAACCAACTATATGATACTTGGAATGGTATCAACTCAGGTTTATTCAAAGCTACATTAGTAGCAGAAAAAGGTTCAGGAGCTGAAAAAGCACAAGCACAATTCTTGAGAGCTTTCTTAGCTACACAAGTAATGGACTTGTTCGGTCAAGTTCCTTACCGTGCTGCAACAGACGGTCCTGACGTTATTCCTGCTGTTAAAACAAGATCAGAAGCATTTGATTGGATCATGACTGACGTAGATGCTGCTATTGCTGCTTTACCTGCTTATGCAGCTAAAGGCGACAACAGATATGCAACTAAAGAAGCTGCTAAATTCTTAAAAGCTAGATTGTTATTAAACAAAGCTGTTTATAAGCAAGATCCAAAAAATCCTACAGGATTTACAAGTTCAAGCTTTGCTGCTGCGGATATGAATGCTGCAATTGCCTTAGTAGACGATATCACAAATTCAGGTAAATTCTCTTTATCTGCTAATTATTGGGATAACTTCAAATGGGATAACAACACTGCATCTAGTGAGTTAATTTTCACAAGAGGTGGTGCTGATGCAAAACAATTAGGTAGTACTATTAACGTAAACTTTGCTACAGGTATGGGAACTCACTACAACCAAACATTCTCTGGTTGGAATGGTTTCACTACTACATCTGATTTCTACAATTCTTTTGACGAAACAGATAAAAGAAGACAATCAGACGTTGCTGGATATACTGAATTAACTGGATTCAATGCTGGTTTCTTAGCTGGTCAACAATACAAATATGTTGCTGGTAAGAAAGTAAAAGTATTAGATCGTGCAGGTTCTGATTTAGTGTTTACTCCTGACGTTAGTTTATTCTTCTCTACGGAAGCAAAAGGTATCAGAACAATGAAATATCCTATGCTTTACAAAGCGTCTGATAATTCATTCACTGGAACAAACGACTTCGTATTCTTCCGTTACGCTGACGCTTTATTAATGAAAGCTGAAGCAATCTTAAGAGGTGGTACTGCAACTAAAGGAGAGACTGCAAAGTCAATTGTTAGTGCATTAAGAGTTAGATCTGGTTTAACAGCATTAACTGCTGAGCCTGCTTTAGCTGACATCTTAGCGGAAAGAGGACGTGAATTATACTTAGAGGCTGTTAGAAGAGACGATTTAATCCGTTTCGGCAAATTCAACGATGCTGTTGTTGAAAGAGCTACAAAATCTGACGCTTCAAGAGTTGTACTTCCTATTCCTAACCAAGCGGTTTCTTCAAATCCTAATTTGAAGCAGAACTTTGGTTACTAATTAAAATAGTTTAACTATTTATATAGGCCCCGCGAGTAATCGCGGGGCTTTTTTGTAACTTTATCAATCCAAATTAAGGATTGATAAAATGAAAAAAACGAGTCTATATATACTGCTTGCTTTATTTACAATTTCCTGTAAAACAAAATCGTCTGATGCGCTATTTGAAAAAATGGATCAAACAGGAATTGATTTTACCAATAAGGTAACTGACGAAAAAGATAATAATATTTTCAAATACCGTAATTTTTATAATGGTGCGGGTGTAGGCATTGGCGATATTAACAATGATGGCTTAGCGGATGTTTTTTTTACAGCGAATCAAGGTCCTAATAAATTATATTTGAACAAAGGGGATTTTAAGTTTGACGACATTTCTGTAAAAGCAGGATTTGGAGCCAAAAAACAATGGAGTACTGGGGTGACCATGGTTGACATTAACCATGATGGATGGTTGGATATTTATGTTTGTAATGCAGGGAATATGATGCATCCCGAGTTTAGAAAAAATCAACTCTTTATAAATAATCATGATTTAACTTTTACGGAAAGTGCAGCAGCGTATGGCTTAGACAATGATGGATATACTACGCATGCTTCCTTCTTTGATTATGATATGGACGGTGACCTAGATTGCTTCATGGTAAACAATAGTCCTATTCCTGTGAATACTTTGAATTATGGAAATGCAAGAGATATAAGAGCCGAAAATTCGAATGTTGCGGACTTCTTAAAAGGGGGTGGTGATCATTTGTTTCAAAACAATAATGGAAAATTTACAGAAGTTTCTGCGAAGGCGGGAATACATGGTTCATTAATTAGCTTTGGACTTGGCGTAACTATTGGAGACGTGAATGGCGATGGATGGCCAGACGTTTATGTATCCAATGATTTTTTCGAACGCGACTATTTATATATCAATCAAAAAGACGGAACATTTAAAGATGATTTAGAAAAGTATATGGAGCATAATAGTATTGCATCCATGGGAACGGATATGGCAGATATCAATAATGACGGCTATCCTGATATTTTCACTACCGAAATGTTACCCGACAACGACTTTCGATTAAAAACAACTACCTCCTTTGATAATATTGATATTTACAGACTAAAGGTGAATTCAGGGTTTTATCATCAGTTCATGCATAACTCTTTGCAGTTAAATAATAAGAACGGCAAGTACAAGGAAATAGCGCATATAGCAGGTGTAGAAGCGAGCGATTGGAGTTGGGGTGAAATGATGTTCGACGCCGACAATGACGGCTTAAATGACATCTATGTGAGTAATGGCATATATCGTGACTTAACCAATCAAGATTTTATTGACTTCTTCGCTAATACCATGATTCAGAAAATGGTGTTAACTGGAAAGAAGGATGAAATTGGATCCATTATTGACAAGATGAGCTCTCAGCCCATTGCCAATAAAATGTATCATAATAACGGAGACCTTACTTTCAAAGAATCTGCAAAGGACTGGGGATTAGATTTTCCAAGCTTTTCAAATGGCGCAGCTTATGGGGACTTAGACAATGACGGGGATTTGGATATGGTTGTAAACAACAATAATATGCCAAGCTTTATATTTAAAAACAAAAGCAGAGAGGTAAACAAAAATCATTTTGTAGGAATTAAATTGAAAGGGGCTAAGGAAAACACGAATGCCATTGGAGCTAAAATTAATTTATTTGTGCAAGGTCAGATTTTGACGAAGGAAGTAATCCCGGCAAGAGGGTTCCAGTCTTCTGTTGACTATAAACAAATATTCGGCTTAGGTAAGAATAGTAAGATAGACTCTGCAAAAATCACCTGGCCTAATTTAACGATCTCGACTATTCAAATCAACAAACTAGATACGGTATATATTTTCGATCAAAATAAGACGACAAGTGCACCATTTGTAAAATTAGATGAAAAGGTAAAGCCCTTATTTGTAGAAACAGTAAGCCATTTTGAAAAGCATGTAGAGGATGATCACGTAGATTTTTATGCAGAGAGAATTATTCCAAGAATGTTGTCACAAGAAGGACCAAAAGCTGCAACGGGTGATTTAAATGGAGATGGCCTTATTGATTTATTTATTGGAGGCACGAATGGAAGAGGAGGAAATATATACTTACTGACAAGTACTGGCGATTATATTAAAAAAACACAAGCAGCATTTACTCCGTATAATTCAATGGAAGACGTAGCAGCTGTATTTTTTGATGCAGATGGTGACGGAGATTTAGATTTATTAGTAGGTGCAGGAGGAAACAATAAACTAGGTGCAAGTGGAGAATTGAATCATAGATTATTTTTAAACGATGGCAAAGCAAATTTCACCAAACAATTAAACGATTTTCCTCAGTTTAATTATAATACAGGCGTAATGCTTCCATTGGATTTTGATAAGGACGGAGATATGGATGTATTTGTTGGGGCAAGAAATACGCCATTAAAATATGGAGTAGCTGCAAGTAGTGCCATTTATGTAAATGACGGAAAGGGACATTTTACAGACCAAACTGCTAGTATTGCACCCGCATTTATAAATTTAGGAATGGTCACAAGTGCAGCTTGGAATTCAATTAATGGTACTGAGCAAAATCAATTAGTGATTGTGGGGGAATATATGTACCCAATGGTATTTAATTATTCAAAAGGAAAATTGGAGGAACAGAAAACTAATTTAAGTGAACTGTTTGGCTGGTGGCAAAATATTCAAATAGTTGATTTAGACGGAGACGGCAGAAAGGATTTAATATTAGGAAATATGGGAGAGAATGGATATTTAAAGCCAACAGCAGAAAGTCCAGTTAAATTATGGATGAATGATTTTGACGGAAATGAAAGTTTAGATAAAATTTTAACTAGAACCGTGGACGGCAGAGATGTACCTGTATTCTTAAAAGCGGAAATGCAGGAGCAAATCCCACTCATAAAAAAAGAAAATTTAAATTATCAGATATACGCTAAAAAATCATTTCAAGAATTGTTTAAACCAGAACTCATTGAGAAAGCAATTGTTAAAAAATATAATTATTGTAGTTCTATCATAGCATGGAATAAAGGTAATGGTCAATTCGAAATTCAAAAACTACCGGCAGCAGTTCAGTTCAGTTCTTTAAATGCTGTTTTACCTATCGACTTGAATCAGGATAATAAAATGGACTTAATACTGGGTGGAAATCAATTTGGATTCCTACCTCAGTTTGGAAGGCTGGATGCCAATTATGGATTGGTGATGATTAACAAGGGTAAAAGACATTTTGAATTGTTAGAAGACCGTCTATCTGGATTGTCTATAACAGGGCAAGTAAGAGATATTGTTGCGTTACCTACAAAGACTACCAATTCAATTCTGTTTATAAGAAACGACGACTATCCAGTACTTGTAAAAATGAATAAGCCTTAAGATGAAAAAAAAGAATCAGTTTTTTTATAGCAGTATATTATTAGGAGTTTCAATTAGCTTAATTACAGCTTGTAGTAGCGAAGTAAAGGAGCAGCCTATTTTTGAAATGTTAGGGGCCGACAAAACCGGCATTCAATTTGAAAATAAATTGCATCCAAATGAAGCGTTCAATATGTTTCATTACATGTATTATTATAATGGAGCTGGAGTGGCAACAGGCGACTTTAACAATGACGGCAAGGCAGATATCTTCTTTGCTTCTAACGAAGGCAAAAACGCTTTATATTTAAATAAAGGAGGGTTGAAATTTGAGAATGTCACTAAAGCAGCTCAAATCCCACAAGACAGCGCCTGGAATACAGGGGTGTCAGTGATTGACATTAACAATGATGGACTATTAGATATTTATATTTGTCGTTTAGGAAATTTTGAAAAGTTTAAAGACAAAAATCAATTATTGGTTTGCCAGTCTATAAAAAATGGAGTTCCAGTATATAAAGACCAGGCCGCAGAATATGGGTTAGATTTTTCCGGGTTCAGTACCCAGGCAAGTTTTTTTGACTATGATATGGACGGAGACTTAGACGTTTTTTTATTAAATCATAGTGTACATCAAAATGGAACATTCGCACCACGTGATAGTTTTGTAGGCACATTTGATCCATTATCCGGGGATCGGATTTTTAAAAATGACAATGGGCATTATAGCGATATCACAAAAGCAACTCAAATTAATAGTACTGCCATTAGTTATGGACTAGGGGTAGTAATGAGCGATATTAATTTAGATGGATGGCCAGATATTTATGCAGGTAATGATTTTCATGAAAATGACTATTTGTACATTAACCAAAAGAATGGCAAATTTAAAGACGAGCGTCATGAACAAATGATGCATACAAGTCAATATTCAATGGGCGTAGATGCAGCAGACGTGGACAATGACGGGTATCCAGAAATCATATCGATGGACATGCTCCCTAAGGATCCTTATATATTAAAGCGCTCGTTGGGTGAGGACGATTATGATATTTTTAAATATAAAATTTCAGTAGGCTATGATTATCAGTTTACAAGAAATAATTTACAATGGAATAGAAGAAATGGAAAGTTTAGTGAAGTAGGAATGTATGCAGGTGTTTTTGCAACGGACTGGTCTTGGTCAACTTTATTTTTGGACTTTGATAATGACGGCTACAAGGATATTTTTGTAGCTAATGGTATTCCCAAAAGAATGAATGACATGGATTATGTTAATTATGTGTCTAATCAGGAAATTCAAGAAAAAATAAGAGACAATAAAATGGGGGAGAAGGATATGTCATTAATTGATCGCTTCCCAGAGATTAAAATACCGAATCAGTTTTTCTTAAATCAAAAAAACATGCTTTTTGCTGACAAGGAAAAAGCAGTAACTAATAATCCCAATTCCTATTCAAATGGAGCTGCTTATGCGGATTTGGATAATGACGGAGACATGGACTTAGTCGTGAATAATGTGAATGACAAGTCTTTTATATACGAGAATAAAGCAAATCTTGATACCTCCAATAAATACCTGTCAATTAAATTAAATGGGCCAGCTAAAAACAGGAATGCAATCGGTTCTAAATTAATTCTTTTTGCGAACCAACAAATTAGAACCTATGAAAAGTATCCTGTAAAAGGATTTCTTTCAAGTATGGAAATTCCTATTCATATAGGTTTAAAAAATACAAAAGTAGATTCAGCGTTTTTAATTTGGCCGGATAATAGTTTTGAGAAAATTGACTTGTCTACAAAGAGAAATCAATCAATTGAATATAGCTACGCTAAAGGCTTGCCAAAATTCGATTATGATATCATCAAAAAACATTGGCCTGCAACGTCCCACCCAATGCAGGAAATTACAAAGGAATTAGGCATTCAGTATGTGCATCAGGAAAATGAGTTTCAAGAATTTAATAGAGAGCAGTTAATTCCTCAAATGAATTCAACAGAAGGTCCTGCATTAGCTATTGCGGATATGAATCAGGATGGGCTAGAAGATATCTTTATAGGTGGAGCAAGAGGATTCGCGGGAGCAGTTTTTGCACAACAAAAAAACGGTAAGTTTATAAAAACAACACAACCGGCGTTATTATTGGATAGTAATTATGAAGACGTTGCTGCAGTTTGGGTAGACTTAAATAAAGACAAGCATTTGGATTTAGTTGTAGCGTCAGGGGGCAATGAATATTTTGGAAAAGACAAGCATATGCAGTCTAGGGTTTATTTAAATGACGGCCTAGGTAATTTACACAGACTCGAAAATGCGATCCCTATTTATAATCAAAGTTCGGCTGTAATTGCAAGAGATTTTAATAAGGACGGCGCTCCAGATTTATTAATAACAAGTAGAGTGGTTTCAATGGACTACGGAGCAGCAGCTAATAGTTATGTGTTGTATAATACTGGGGACGGACATTTTAAAGACATGACAGCAGAAGTGGCACCTGTATTAGACGGTATCGGCTTTGTAACCAGTGCTACAGAGGCAGATATTAATAATGATGGAGATAAGGAAATTATTTTAACTCATCAATGGGGTGGGATTGACGTGTTGAATACAAATAAAACTCCATGGTTAAAATCAAGTATTACTAATTTGCCAGGTTGGTGGAATTTTGTACTGCCTGTTGATATTGATGGAGATGGGGACTTGGATTTAATTGCAGGTAACTTAGGCTTGAATACCAGATTAAAAGCTACGGAGAAAGAGCCAATAAGAATGTATTATAATGACTTTGACGACAATGGCAAGAAAGAACAAATAGTAAGTTTTTATTTACAACATAAAGAAATTCCATTTGCCAATAAGGACGAGATTCAAAGACAAATTCCCAAGATTAAAAAGAGTTTTTTATATGCCGAGGATTTTGCAAAAGCGAGTTTGGAATCCATTTTCACTAAAGAGAAATTAAGATCTTCTGTAGTGTTTGAGTCATATCATTTTGCAAATACATTATTTGTAAATGACGGGAAGGGTTTATTTACAGCACAGGCATTACCAATGGCAGCACAAATAACTGCATTTAAAACTGCTGCAGTATGCGATGCTAATGGAGATGGCCTAGTTGATATTTTATTAATGGGAAACTATTTTGACAATAATGTACAAATGGGTAGGTATGATGCCGACTATGGAACAGTATTAGTGAATAAAGGGCATTTAAATTTTGAAGCGAATCCGTTTAATGGACTCGCAATAAAAGGACAGGTACGTCATATGTCACCCATTAAAATTGGGACAAAAGAAGCATTTGTATTAGCAATGAATTCCGATTCCTTAAGAGTGATACAGTTTAATAAATAGGGTAATAAATAGTGGAGACCCATTTATTTGGATCAGGCTGTGTTAGTCTATTAGTATTGTACATAATGAAAGACATAGCAGGAGCGGTCTTTTGCTTGTCTTGCATGAAGTTCTCGGTTTCTAAAAATGCTTTATCAATTTTTCGTTGATTCCCATTTACTTTCACTTCGATGATATTGCCCAGTCTCATTTTTTTAATAATGATATTGTTGCTGCCTGGAATGTCGGAAGCTAATGGGTAAGCTACTTGTGTGTAGATAGTGTTATCTCCAAGTCTTGTAATATTAACCATAGGGTCTCCATGTTTAATTCCTTTATGGGCTACAATATGCTTGTCAAGTAAGTCAACCAAAGTATAAATTTGTTGCAATGTAGGAGTGTCTGCAAAGTTCTTTTGAGTGGTGACTAAAGTGGAGTCTTTAACATGGGTAATTACAATATCAAATCCATAAACTCCTTTACTGGTGCTATAATAACTAGTTGCTGCTTTTAATATGGTTGCAAGCTGTGTTTTTAGTTTGCGTGATTCTATATAATTATTTATTCTAGTAATAGGAGAGAGGTGTCGGTTGTCTATAACGGCTTCGTATCTCATAAAAGTAGAGTCCTTGCCAGCGTCAATAGCAGAGAAGGTAACTGGAGCTTCAAATCCTTCTTTTTCAAAACTAGATTTTACCGACGCTATAAAAGAGGCATTAATAGTTAATTTGCCCTCATTTAAAATAAAACTATGCCCTTCAATCCCTTTATTAGGCATCCAGCGGTCCCAATATTGGATCTGCATAAAACTACGTACTACGCCAGTTCCGGTTTGAGTTGCAATGGCATTTTCACTAATGGTGATGGTATTGGGAATAAATAGGTAAATAAACAGAAAGGCGATAATTACTAATACTGCCAGGGTTTCTTTAAAATATTTCATATTATTTAAGCCATTTAGGGTACAAACATACAAAAAATAGGGGCTATGGAATTTCCAATAATTGTAGTATTTTTATAATGTTGAAAAAGATCGCTGCAATATTATTTATGGGCATTATGCTGTTTAATGGATTCGGTTACCGAATTATGTCAAATTATTTTGACCAAAAGGCGGCCGTTCAGTTGACTGATTTAATAGACCAAAACGAATATAATGACGCGGACTTGATTTCTATAAAAACGCCAATTAACCTCCCCTACTATGCAAACAACCCTAAATTCGAAAGAGTGGACGGCGAAATGGTGATTAATGGAATGGTGTATCAATATGTTCAAAGAAGAGTTTACAATGATAGTCTTGAAATAAGAGTGATTCCGAACCAAGACAGATTACATATTAAAAATGCGAGAGAAGACTTTTATAAATTAGCTCAGGACTTAGAGCAAAAAGGGCTTGACAAAAAATCTGCACCTATTAATAAGTCAACTGCTAAATTTTTAAGTTTTGATTATTTCGCTCAAGAAAACAATTGGTCCTTACAGGCCTTGACCCCACTGCAAATTGCAATTGGTAGCAATTTTTTAGTTCGTTTATTAAGCAATTACCTTACTATACAAGGCCCGCCTCCAAAAGCAATCGCTTAATTTACTCCCGGTTTTATAATTAAATCTTCATTAGATAATTGAAATATTTTATTATTTCAAATTGTCCTATCCTTTACTTTTTCAATTTCAGAAAATGAAAAATTTTGTATGTATAATTTTATTGGCTTTAGCTTTCGCAGCTTGTAATAATAAGTCAGACTATAAGTTAATAACGCATAATCCTTCGATGTATTCCAATGCAGTGCATGAATTAAATCAAGTGGTTATGGGTAATAATTTTAGTCCTATTGTAGCTTCTCGAAATTATGCTTATGCAGCAATAGCAGGCTATGAAGTAATGGCAGCTGGCTCGCCAACGCAATATCAAAGTTTAGCTGGTCAATTAAAAGGACTTGAACAATTGCCTATGCCGGCAGATACTGCTAATATTGACTTTCCATATGCTGCATTAGTGGCTTACTGCATGGTTGGTGAAGCGGTTACTTTTCCGGAAGGAAGCTTGAAAGAATATACGGATAGTATTAGGAATATGGCAATTGATCATGGTATGCCTTCTAAGATGGTAGCTGCCTCTGACGATTTTGCTAAAAAAATTGGAGCTAGTATTATTGCCTGGAGTAAAAAAGATAATTACGCACAAACAAGAAGTGCTGAAAAATATACTGTTAAAGATATCCCTGGCAGATGGGTGCCCACACCGCCCATGTATGCTTCTGCAGCAGAACCTCATTGGATGGAGTTGAGAACTATGGTATTAGATAGTGCAAGTCAATTTAGACCTTTACCTCCTCCAGCTTTTAATGTCACCGACAAAAAAAGCGAGTACTATATTAATCTAATGATGGTTAAAAATGCAGTAGATAGTTTAACAGACGAACAAAAACATATTGCTAATTTCTGGGATGACAATCCATTTAAGATCAATGTAAATGGTCATGCCATGTTTAGCACAAAGAAGTTCTCACCTCCAGGTCACTGGATGAGTATTGTAGGAATTGCAAACAAAACTGCTAATGCAGATTACGCAACAGCTACTTATGCTTATGCAAAAACGGCAATCGCATTATTTGATGCGTTTATACATTGCTGGGATGCTAAGTACGCATTCAATACGGTACGTCCAGAAACAGTAATCAATAAATACTTTGATGCCAACTGGAGACCCCTTTTACAAACTCCTGCATTCCCTGAATATACTTGTGGTCATTCCACTATTTCTTCTTCTGCTGCCGAAGTATTAACAAGTGTTTACGGCGACAATTTTGCATATACCGATTCTACTGAATTGGAATTTGGCATAGACAATCGTAAATTCACTTCCTTTAGACAAGCAGCTGATGAAAATAATTGGGCACGTTTTTACGGCGGCTTACATTATCATAATTCATGTATTACAAGTACAGAGAAGGGCAGAGAAGTTGGTAATTGGGTAGTTACACATTTGAAGATGAAAAAATAAACCCAAACAAATCAAAAACCACTTCATGAAGAAATATATTTTATCACTACTTGCTGTAGTGACAATAAGCACTGCGGTGCATTCGCAAGGCTGCGTAGCCATTAGAACTGTTGGAGGATTAAATACAATGGAACATGCAGGAATGATGCATGAAGGAACGAACGCTGTAAAAGATAGTTCAAAATGGGATTTAAATTTGAGTTACCGATATTTTAGTTCTTATAAGCATTATAACGGTACAGACGAACAAACACAAAGAGTTAAAGACGGGACGGAAGTAAGAAACTATAATCGTACGCTGGACGTTTCCTTATTACGCAAAATTAATAATGACTGGAGTATTGGATTTAGTATGCCACTGATTTATAATGAGCGAACTTCAAAGTATGAGCATATTAGTAATGCATCCACAAGTCCAAGATTTGCAACAGCTGCTTCTGGAATTGGGGATATTAGAATTACTGCTTACAAATGGTTAATCGCTCCAAAGGCAGGTAATAAAGGTAATTTATTAGCAGGGCTGGGTGTTAAATTGCCTACAGGTAATTATAAAGCAACCGATCAATTCCATTATTCTTTAACAGCAACTAGAGAAGGTCCAGTAGACCAATCTATTCAGCCTGGTGATGGTGGTTTGGGATTGACACTTGAATTAAACGGTTTCAGACAGTTGTCAAATCAATGGAGTTTATACGGCAATGCTTATTATTTAATTAATCCAAGAGATAATAATGGGGTAAGTACATTAAGAGGAGTTGCAATAGCCAACCCTCCAACTTCATCTCAAGCTACTGCTATTAAATACACTTCTAATGTGATGAGTGTTCCTGATCAATACCTTTTAAGAGGCGGTGCTAATTGGACTAAAGAAGCGTTAACCTTGTCTTTAGGTGGACGATATGAGTGCATTCCAACTTTTGATTTAATTGGTGGTAATACTGGATTTAGAAGACCAGGAACTGTGATTACTGCCGAGCCAGGAGCTAATTATATGTTTAAGAAATTCAATGTATACGCATATTTGCCAGTAGCTTTATTCAGAGAGCGTAATCAAAGCTATCCAGACATTTTAAAAACCTTAGATACTAAGGCATTCTCAAGAGGAGATGCTGCTTTTGCAGACTACAGTATTACTATTGGTGTTGGATATAAATTTTAATAAGTATTGGATATAATATTAATCCACCGCTTCTAAAATAGCAAAACTATATCCTGACAATACAAAGTATTCATTGTCATTACCCACTGGACAGGTTTCTCCTGTCCAGTGGTTTTTTAATTTGCTAGGACGTTCTCCATGTTCTTTAAATGCATACCAAGTAATAAAAGAGGCCGTGTTTTTGTAATTGAATAAACAATATATTTTTTTATTATCCAAAGTTCTTACAAATCCTGCAACATGAATATTATGTGGTGTCATCCATATTACATTCTTCAAATCACTAAGGATAGGCAAAGCTTTTCTAGTTGCGATTAATTTTTTAGTCTCCTTAAAAATGCGTGATTCAAAACTACCTGCTATATTTCTATTTTCATTTTTATCCCAATGCATAATAGGTCGGTGCATCCATCTATTGTCGTAGCTTTTACCAGCATCTTCTAAATAGCTATAGTCATTGGTATAAGCAAGTTCGTCTCCATTGAAAAGCATTGGAATACCTCCCATGAACATGGACTGCGCTTGCATTAATATTATTTTCCTTAAAGCATTTTCAATTTCAGATTCACTATTCCAGTCCTTCGCTTTTTCTAAGCCGCAAAGTGATGCCAATGTGCCACTAATTCTAGCGTCATTGGTTTTAGGATTCACTGAGAACAATGCTCCAGCAGCAACCGAGCCTTCATGCCATCCAGCAAAATAATTTTTCAAATAAGTTCTGTGATGGTAAGGATTAAATCCAGCACGTTCAATCATATAGTCGTCATAGCCCAAACCAATATCGTCGTGGCAACGGGTATAAGAGATCCAGGTACAACCATAAGGTTTTTGTAAAATCTCGTGTTGCGCTGCTAACATGACTCTAGTATCACCTGTAGCTAAAGCGTCCCATTGTAATGCCATTTGAGTTGCATTATAAGCAACATCACATTCGTTGGCCACATATTTATCTGTCCCAAAATATTTTATAATTTCCTTAGGTGCCACAATAGCTTCGCCTAGCAATGCCATCCCAGGACTTGTTACTAAAGCACATTGCTTTATGAGTCTTAATAAAGTATGGGCTTCTGGTAAATTCTGGCAACTAGTCCCAAGTTGTTTCCAAATAAAAGCAGGTGCGTCAATACGTAAAATGTCAACACCAAGGTTTCCATAGTGTAGTACATTGTCCAACATGGCAACAAATACATTAGGATTTCGGTAATTCAAGTCCCATTGATAATTATGAAACACCGTCATTACCCATTTGTTACATTCTGGTATATATGTAAAACTACCGGGTGAAGATTCTGGAAAAATTTCTGGCATGGTTTGATCAAACTGATTCGGCAAGTCTCTGTTCTCGAAAAAGTAAAAGAAGTCTTGATAATAAGGGTCGCCTGCTTTTGCTTTTTTAGCCCACTCGTGATGGTGTGAAGTATGGTTCAATACAATGTCAAGCATTAAATACATATTGCTTGCATTCATTTCCTTTATCAACGCATTTAAATCTTCATTCGTTCCAAAACGAGCGTCTACTTTTCTAAAATCCGATACCGCATATCCTCCGTCGCTTTCTCCAGCCGGGCTTTCAAAAACCGGCATCAGGTGTAAAAAATTAACACCCAATTCGTTGAAGTAATCAAGTTTATTTTTTAAGCCATTTATATCGCCAGCGAAACGATCCACATATAAACTCATGCCTGTGATCTCATTACTTAAAAACCAATTTCCTTTTTTTGCTTTGTCTTCATCTTTTTTCAAAAAATTTTTTGGTCTTGATTTGTATTGATAAATGAGTGCATTGAGTAATGCGTCAAAAGCGTCATTCCTTTGAGGATGCCCACTATAAATCTCATCGAACAAGTTTTCAATGGTATCTAAATGTTCAATAAATCTATTGGCAAATGCTTTGTCTTTTTTAGTTGCGTCAATATTAGCGAACTGGAGTAATTGTTGTCCAAATAAGTGTAAGGGAGATGCGTTCACGTTTCCTGAAATATTTTAATTAAAAATCGAATTATTTAAATGTTTGAAAGCTTCCATAGCACCCATGTATTCACAAGTGCGTGCTCCAGCTTTGTTGGCGTTGCTTATTATTTGTTTCCATTCGGATAAACTAAGTGCATTTAATTTTTCTGGACTGCTATTTACAAGTTGAAATAAAACAGCACCTACAAATGCATCTCCTGCTCCAGTTGCGTCCACTGGCGTAACTGGAATGCTTCCAATCATTTCTAAATGATCGCCAATAGAAAGTAGTGTGCCATCTTTTCCTAAAGTGATAGCGAATATAGCATTGGACTTCTTTCTTAATGCTGCTGCAGCAAATTGTACAGTATCGCAACCTGTTATCAACAATGCTTCTTCGTCACTCAATTTAAAAAAATGACATTGTTCAATAAAGGGCCAACATTGATCAATAAAACTTTGTGAATTATTTTGAAAAAGTAAATGTCTGTAATTGGGGTCAAAGCTTATAATAGACCCGTTTTGTTTTGCCTTAGCTAATAAGTCGGTGTATGCTATTTGTAAAGGTCCTGGCAAAAAACCAGTTGCAGAGCCAAAATGAACAATACTATATTCCTTAAGTGCTAATCCAGCTAAGTCGGCTGAACTTAATTGACCGTCTGCGCCTCTATTAAAATAAAAATCCCTTTCACCGTCTTCCATTAAAGACACAAATGCGAAAGTGGTAAAATTAGTTGGATCCTGAATTACCCATTTAGTATCCACCCCCATTTCTTGTAATAGCTCAATAATGTGTTGACCAAAAGGATCTTTTCCAACTTTAGCAGCCATGTCTACAGGAGCGCCTAATGCTGCAATGGCAGCCGCTACATTGGCTGGAGCGCCACCTGCTTTTTTTAAAAAATTTTGACCCTTGGATAAACTGCTACCACGGTCGGTACAAATCATATCAATCAAAGCCTCACCAATACATAATACTTTCCTGTTCATTTTTTCTAAATTTTAATGTCCCATTGGAATGGGTGTAATTTCATCTTCCTCAATAGGGGCTTTGTCAGCTTGAATAAACAAAGTGAATACCGAAGCGATCAGTAAAAAAATTCCAGCAAAACTGATGGCCTTGCCTGGATCATTATTTAAAAAATGTTTCAATATAAAACCAAAACTTAAATTTTGAATTAACATTGGAATCACAATCATCATATTAATAATACCCATGTAAACACCATATCTTTCTTTAGGTATTTTATGTACGACTAATAAATAAGGTATCCCCATCATACTAGCCCAAGCAATACCGAAACCGGTCATTGGTACAAACAATAAATTTTTATCAGTGATATGTGGGAAAATGAGTAATCCAATACCTGCCATAATTAAACAAATAATATGAATCAATTTAGGGCTCATTTTCCTAGCTAACCATAGTAATCCAAAAGCAGACAAAAAGGTAACTACGTTGTACCAGCCGTTTACTAATCCAGACCAACCAACGGCTTCGTCATAAGCAGGATTGTTTTGATATACGGTGGTGTGCCAAACAGATTGTGCAATACTTTTTGAAGCGTTTTGCCAATAACAAAACAATGCGTACCATTGAAATAAATAAACCAATCCTAATTGCCACATTACTTTAGGCATTGTTTTGATAGCGGAACCAATTTCAACAAATGGGGTAAATAATTTTATTTTTTCTCCTTTTAGTTTTGCAAGTTCTTCGGTAGTAGGCGGGATTTCGGGTGTTTTAAAAACAGACCAACTCACCGTTGCAATAGAACAGATACTTCCTAAAAAGAAAGAAGCATAAACCCAATAAGGTAAGCTTCCATAATGACCTGGAATTTTTTTCTGAAATACGAATAATGAAATATTAGCCAAGGTAATTCCTAGTCCTGTAAAAAAGCTTTGGGTTAAAAAACCGGCAGCATGTTGCTTAGTAGGAAGCTTGTCTGCAATGAAAGCGCGATACGGTTCCATTGCAGTATTATTTGCCGCGTCTAAAATCCAAAGTAAACCAACAGCCATCCATAATGCACTACTGAATGGGTATAAAAACAAACAGATGCTACATAATATAGCACCAATCATGAAATAAGGTTTTCGTCTTCCAAATTGAGGGGACCAAGTTTTATCACTCATCGCGCCAATTATAGGCTGAATTAATAAACCTGTCATAGGGCCAGCTAAATTCAATAATGGAATTTGATCAGGACTGGCACCTAACATGTCATAGATAGGGTTCACTGCTGATTGTTGCAATCCAAAACTGTATTGAATCCCTAAAAAACCAACATTCATGTTGATTATTTGCGAAAACTTCAGTGTAGGCTTAAATGACATAACTGGCAAGAATTAAGTTTAACAATGCGTTGCTTAAATATAGTCATTTTGTTATTTTGTCCTTTTAATTAACAGTTAGAATTTTGAATTTGTTTAAGTATTTATTATAGTAAACGTTTGCGCTCTGTATCTTCGCGCTATCAAGTCAATATAAACTGTCTTATGTCAATAGCGATTCAATATAAAAAGTCACAAGTGCTGCAAGCATTGAGGTATCATTTTATTAAGCAATCAGAGATCAAGGCTTTGATGATTATAGTAAATGTATATGCTATAGCTACTGCAATCTTATTATTATATAAAAAAATTAGACCCGAATTGTTCTTATTGGGCTCCGTATTGTGGATTTTATTGATGGCATTGTTCTGGTATATATTGCCCATTTGGTTTTACCGAAAAACTGAATTATTTAAATATGATTGGTCATTTGGAATTACAGAGAAGGGCGCCACCTTATATTCCACAAAGGGAGACGCTTCTTGGGAATGGTCAGAACTGAGTCATTATTTTGAGAGTCCCTATTTTTTCCATTTCTATTTCGGCCCTAAAACCTTCTTTCTTATCCCTAAGGAAAATATAAGTGTAGAAGCGCAGCATGAAATAAGAGGATATTTGAAAGAAAAATAGAAATATTACTCCTTTTTGATACTGATAATTGTTAGTATCTGCCTCAAAAAAGGCCAAAAAGCCCACTTTTTACCCTAAAAAAAAATTGTACACAGCAATGTGCAAACAAAAAGGCAAATAAAGTATGTGTATTTTAACAAAAAGTATATTTTTGCCGCGTAAACAAAACTATTTACAATGTCAGACATCGCATCAAGAGTTAAGAAAATCATCGTTGACAAATTAGGAGTTGATGAAGCAGAAGTTACAAACGAAGCATCATTTACAAATGATTTGGGAGCAGATTCATTAGACACTGTTGAGTTAATCATGGAGTTCGAAAAAGAATTCAACATTTCTATTCCAGACGAACAAGCAGAAACTATTACTACCGTTGGTCAAGCTGTTGCTTATATCGAGGAACACGCGAAATAAGT
>CANCAY010000014.1 GCA_947374225.1 Chitinophagaceae bacterium
GAGAAAGATCATTTCTTAAATTTTCAGCTTTAGAAATTGGATGCATTACATACAATATATTAGTAAAAATTATTAAATAAATTGATTGGTAGAATATGATGACAATTAATATTGAAATCATAATAATTTCTTTAAGTTTAATCATTGTGAATTTGTTGATACATGATGATAGAGTATAATGTTATTAGAATTATCATATTTATTAACATGATAATTAGTAGCGTATACCGAATTTTTGTTAGCATAGTGTTATCTTAAATAGATGTTAGTATGAGGTACTTTAAGTCCATAACTCGAAATTCCATAAGTAAAAGACCCGGGCGACTGTCCTAAATGAATAGTAAGTACGATATTAAGATTAGTTGAATAACTTGAAAGTGCAGTTGTTACGTTTCCCGATAAAGTAAAAGAAGAATAAACATAGTTATCATATGGCCTATTGACACTCACATCGTTATTTAAATCCTGTATTTTATCTAGTACAAAACTTAAAAAGCCTGTCATGGTAACATTTTCGGTACCTGGTATTATTCTATTATTTATATCTAGTGTAAATGAGTATATAACATCTGACAAGAAAAGACTAGAATTATCTGTAAAAACATATAATGTTGTACCATCTGCATTTCTTTTTTTAAGAACTAATGCAAGTTCACCATAATTAGATGATAAAATTAAAAGATCCCTAGCAGCCGCCCCGCTCCCATCGCCCCCTCCACCACCACCAATGCCCCCGGTATAACTAGTCCCACACTCATTTGCAACAATAGCTTCTCCAGTTGTGCTTATTTTGGATTGTTGTCTGCATGGATCACAGGAAGTAAATAAAAACTCAGTTTCAGAACTACCGTCATCATAATAAGTAGTTAGATAATAATTCACGCAACTACTATTAGATTTTATATTACCATTTGTTCCCTTTGCACTTTTATTGATGCTTTTGAAATATTTGGCAGTTCCTTTTTCGTATCCTAAACTATATAAAAAGGAGTTGTGCATATTATAAAAGTTAATAGAACCATTAAAGGAATTCTTTCGTCTTGTAAAATAATCCGATACGATATTAGCCGCAGTAGTCAATTCGTACTGAGAAGCAGTAGATTCACTTCTTGCATTACCATTGTCTATATTTACAATTTGTGTATAGTAGGAATTAATGATAGTATTATTTTTTAAAGATTCTATAAAAACAAGGCCATTAACAACACTATTCTTATTCCTCAAATTTATCGGTACAAAAACAACTCTTTTATTCGAATCAACATTTATAACTTTTAAACTATTCCATTTTAAAGACTGAACCAAATAGTTTGCTGCACTGTCATTTATATTTAAAGAATCAACATACTGTTTGTAAATATTTACAGCTTTCGATTCTTGTGATGAAGTAATTATAACAAATCCATCTTGCTTCTTACATGAATTTAGGAATAATACAATTGCTATTATAATATAATAATGATATTTTAAAAAATAGGATAGTCTATTTTCTAAGTGTCTGTCGAACAACTGATTTTCCTTTTTCATAATTTTTAATTTTAATAAACATAAATCGATAAGAAAATTTGAAAGCTCATGATTGAGGAAAACTTGATGGGCGGCTGCAATTATTAGGGGCAAAAGAATATAACTTAGAATATTGTATCAATAATTACTGATATTTGTGTAATAAATATTTTTAACATGGCACAATCAGTATGGGAGAAGGAAACCTATTTTGCACCAAAAGACGTCGTTATTATAGGGTGTGGATTTGTTGGCTTGTGGACCGCTTATGAGCTAATCAATAAATATCCAAAGTTAAAAATTACTATACTAGAGCGTGGCACAATACCATCGGGAGCGAGTACGCGTAATGCAGGATTTTCTTGTTTTGGCAGTGTGTCAGAATTAATGTTTGATATTGAACTAATGGGAATTGAAAATACTTTAGAAACTGTAAAAATGCGATATCAAGGATTGCAAAGAATACAGGAAGTCTTTGATAAAAAAGTTATGGATTATGAAGGGAATGGTGGATACGAGTTATTTGAAAAAGGAGGCGCCTACCCTATTGAAAAATTAAAAGACGATATTAATTATTTGAACAGACTATTAGCACCAGAATTAGGACTGAAAAAAGTGTATAATGACATGTCTAATAAAATCGAACATTTCGGATTTCAGAAAATACAGGCATTAGCTTATAGCCCCTATGAAGGACAATTACATTCGGCGAAATTAGTAATTGCTTTACAACAAGCAGTGCAGTCAAAGGGAGTACATATTTTATTTAACACAGAGGTTAAAAAATTTAAGAGCCATTCGGGTGGAGTAAGTATCCAGACAAACTTAGAAGGCACAATTGAAACGAAGCAAATGGTAGTTTGCACAAATGGATTTGCAAAACAGCTATTGCCGAAATTGGATGTGGTACCAGCAAGAGGCCAGGTATTTGTAACAGCGCCTATTCCAGATTTTAAATTAAAGGGGACATTTCATTTTGACGAAGGCTATTATTATTTTAGAAATGTAGGAGATAGATTGTTATTGGGTGGTGCTAGAAACAAAGCATTTGCAGCAGAAAAAACAACTTCACTAGAAACTTCGGCATTGATACAAAGTACATTGGAAACATTTATGATGAAGCGTATTTTACCAAAAGGCACAAAGAAACCAAAAATAGAAATGCGCTGGAGTGGTGTAATGGCTATGGGTAAAGAAAAGAAGCCAATCATACAGGAAGTACAGCCCAATGTATATTGTGCAGTTCGCATGAATGGAATGGGTGTTGCGATTGCTCCAATTGTAGCGCAGAAGGTAATTAAAATTATGGGTAAATAGTTTTATAATTTAAACTCTTTAATCGATTGCTTGACCAAAACTTTCATCTCATAATTCTTTTTGCCTATAACATCATTTTCAATAAGTTTTAAAATATCTTCAAAAAAACCAAGTTCACGAAGAACGCTTAGATAAGCAAACATAGATACACCCGGATGTCCATTTTCAATAAAATATAAAGTAGAGCGATTAATTTTTGCATTATTGGCAAGTTGGATAGCAGAAATAAACCTTCTTTTTCTTGCAATTTTAATATAAGCACCAAGTGACAAAAACTCAGGCATCTGATTGATACAAGCTTGCTTTTTAAGAAACTTTGAAAATGATTTACTATTAGACATTGATATTAATTTTTGATTTATTACAATTCAGTTTTTACTATTATAATTTTGTTTTAAACTATTATAATTTTATTTTAACTATTATAATTACATTCTAACTATTATAATTATATTTTTTTCCATAGCCCTTTTTCAATTTGACTTTCATTTAATACTTATTCCTGGTATCCCTTTTTTTATCTATTTTTTAAAGCGTTGCATATATCATACATTCATACACAATTTGTGGTTGTTGTACAACACTTTTCAAAAACGTTGCATATATCATACATTTCAACCTATTTTGTGGTTCCTATACAACGGTTTTAAAACACCTTATTTTACATATACCTCCAGGTGGCTGGCAGCAATATAAACATGAGCTTTTGGTTCAATAATGATTTGCCTAATATGCATTGGTAATGTAAATAAAGTTGGTAACTGAAATCTGAGTATAAATTCCAATGAAATCATATTAAAAAACACAAATCTGTATATTTGCGGTATGGGACAGAAGAAATTAATCAAATTTGCGGCGATAAAGGAATATGAAAATGTGTTGGAATATCCTGAAGAAATGCAAGGAAAATGGGCTGCATTTTTTGAGGAACTTAAAAAAGGAACGGTTAACATTTCATTAAATAATTTAGCAATTAGCCCTTCTGACCCAATTGGTGTATCACAAGGCAGACCATTAGTATTAGAATTGGCTTGCGGCAGAGGAGAATACGCAGTAGGCCTGGGTAGAATGTTCCCTGATCAAAATTTTATTGGAATAGACTTAAAAGGCAATCGTATATGGAAGGGGGCGAGTATTGCCAATAAAGAAGGGTTAAAAAATATTGCTTTCGTTCGTACACAAATAGAACTTACTCCCAATTATTTTGCTAAAGATGAAGTGGATGAAATCTGGATCACTTTTCCCGATCCTCAATTAAGATGGTCTAAAGCCAAAAAGCGATTAACCCATCCTAAATTTCTAAGGTTATACCAGCAGTTTTTAAAGGGGGGTGAAGCAAAAAATATAGTTAGTAGTAGTAATGGTAGTAATAGTAATAGTAATAGTAATAGTAATACTGTTAGTGGAAATAGTTCAGCGTCTGGTATCGTTCATTTAAAAACAGACAGTCCACTACTCTATCATTTCACATTAAAAGTGATTGAATTGTATGGTTTAAACCTCATATACAAAACAGAAAATTTATACGCGGAGTCAACAATAGATCCTCGATGTTTAATTAAAACTTATTACGAAGGCCTGGATATTGCACAGAGTAATAAGATTCACTACATTCAATTTAATATTGATAAAGAATTACCAATAGCTTTAGATGAAGTGCTGAAAGAGGCTATCAAAGATATCCCAATGGATGCAGGCGAATTAATTAGAATGGAAGCAGAAGCGGCTAGAGAAAAGAAAGAACAATAAAAAATGGTTGAAGGTGTACAATATTATATAGACCCAAAAGGAAATTGGGTATTCACTGCGGCCTATCATCAAGAAAGAGGTTATTGCTGTGGCGAAGGCTGTATACATTGTCCGTATAATTACGAAGCGGTGCCTGAGCCCATTAAAACAAGTCTACAATTAACTAGAGCAAAATTAATTACATCAACAGTAGATAAACAGTAGATAAACAACTTTAGCTATAGCTTAAGATCACATTCAAATGCAATACACTCCTAAAACTCAGGACTTTTTTCAAAACGTATTTGATGTAGTACGCCTAATTCCCAAAGGGCGAGTTACAAGCTATGGCGCTATTGCAAAATATTTAGGTACAGGCGGAAGTTCAAGAATGGTAGGCTGGGCTATGAATGCATCGCATGGTGTAAAACCAAAAGTGCCTGCGCATAGAGTAGTAAATAGAAATGGAATGTTAAGTGGCAAAGCGCATTTTGAAACACCCACCCTAATGCAAGAACTACTAGAGAAAGAAAAAATCATAATCAAGAACGAAACCATAATGGACTTTGAGAATTTATTTTGGGATCCCGCTATTGAGCTAAACTTATAAGTCACAATTAAAATATCAAAAATAAAAAAAGAGAAACTACTGTTTCTCTTTTTTTATAAAATCTAAAAATAATATTAATTATAATAAGGCTTAATCATCATATACACTAAGGGTCCAGTTACAGCAACATAAAACCAAATAGGCCACATTACTCTAGCTTTACGCTTATGGTCTTCGTACTCTCCAGTTAATCCTCTATAGGCAGTAAATAAAATAAATGGCAAACTAGTTGCAGCCAATAAAATATGTGTGCTCAATAATAGTAAGTACAAAGGACGTGCATTACCAACTACTGCACCTTCTGCTTCAGAAACAACACCGTCAAAATTACTATCCCCAAATTTTGCTTCGCCTGCAAATAAATGGTGTGCGATATACGTCACTAAGAATAATACAGACAAGCCCAAAGCCAGCAACATTAAGTTCTTGTGCGCTTGGTATTTTTTTTGTTTAATTTGAACCAACGCAGCTAATAGCGTTAAAGCAACGGCAGAGTTAATTACTGCATTCATCAATGCGAAAATATGTTTGTCAAAAGGCAGTTCAACTTGTAAAGTAAATTTGCTTAAAAAACTAACTGCCACTAATACCACCACTGAAACTATTCCAATTAATAATTTCGCCTTTTTATCATTCTTTTGAATCGCAGGTTTCAACATATTATTTTATTTATTTAAATTATATATTATAAAAAATCTTTAATTAATTCTTTCCCCTAATTAGCTCTTATCCTAATTTAAACAATTTGGACTATTACTACTTATTTAATGCTGCTCTTTATTTTTCATATTATTAAAGTAGTAAACAAAGCCTGCAACCAGCACTGCAATCACTAACCATAACCAACTTAAGTCCACTATGGCTTGAAACACTTCACTCTTTTGAGTTTTATCTTTTTCTAACATCAAGTAGCCAACGTCTTTTGCTAATTTTAACAAGGAGGTAGAATCTAATCCATTATAATAACCGCGCACTTGCATTTTTTTGTCAATCAATATTAAGCGGCTCGTATGTACAAAATCCGGATTCACTGGTTCTTGACTAAATGAATCTACTTTCATCTCATCAAAAGCAAACTTATAAATAGAGTCTCTGTTGCCAGTTAATAACCACCAGTTGTCCGCAATCACACCCATCTTGTTTCCATAATCTCTTATAGCTGCAACACTATCACGATTAGGGTCAACAGAGATAGACATAAACTGCACAATAGAAGTGTCCACTTTTTTTCGCATATCTCCACCTCTAGAAAAACTGTGTTGAAGCTTAGACATATTATTAGTCAACTTAGGGCAAATACTTCCGCAGCTAGTAAAGAAAAAATCAAGGATAATAATTTTACCCTGTCTATTATATAAACTAACGGTGTCACCCAATTGATTCACTAATTGAATATCCTTTGTGGTATGCCAAATGCTATCTGATTTTTGTTTGCCGTCCACTACATACTCATTAACAGTATCAAGTAAATAATGGCGTGGCATTATAACGGCACTGTCGCTCGCAGACTTAAGCCATAAATAACAAAACACAGGAATTACCAATGCTATAATTAAACCGTATAATGATTTTTTTGACATAGTAAAAATTGAAAAACGAAGTTACGACGAATTAAAACCAAAAAACCACCGCAAGCGATGGTTTCCGAATATAGTAAGTTACGATTTATTTTTGCTCATGTGCTTTTTCATCATGTGCTCCCTCTGTAGACTCATGATTAGGAGAAGCTTTCTTCTCCACCTTAATTGTAGATTGCTCTTTAAAATAAGGATTATAAGTATTACGCAAGTTTCTGAAAGAATTTCCGTCAGACAAGAATGCGCAAATAAACCAAATGAATAAAGCTAAAGGCACAACAATAGTCATGATTAAGTTTTTCAACTCATGTTTCAAGTGCATAAAATAAGCAACAATATAAAAAGCCTTCGCCATCATTAAAATAACGATAGACCCTTTGATTGCTAATTTTAAACCAGCGTTGTCCATGCCAATCATCCAGAAACCCAATATCAATTCAACAATAGTTAAAACAGATAAAATGATAGTAACTTTTTTGATCTCAGCAATCACTGCTTTATTTTCTTCTGCTGTATGTGTATGTGCCATAATGCGTATGTTCTTAAATTAGTTAACCTAATTAATAATGTAAAATTTATAATAAGTAGAAACAAGTGAATACGAATACCCACACTAAGTCTACAAAGTGCCAGTATAAACCAGCTTTCTCAATCATTAAGTAATGCCCTCTTTGCTCAAACTTATCAGTCAATGTCATAATCAACATAATGATATTAATAACCACACCACTTAAAACGTGGAAGCCGTGGAAACCAGTAATAGTAAAGAAGAAGTTAGTGAAGTTGGTAGAAGAAGCAGTACCGTCAGCATTTAAGAACGGATTCTGTCCCCACCATGCACCTTCATGGAATAAGTGATTCCACTCCCAAGCTTGACAGCTTAAGAAAGCGATACCACCAATAATTGTCCAAATCATATTTCTAACTACGCCGTTCTTGTCCATGTTCTTACCAGCGTGCACTGCTAATACCATAGTTACAGAACTAACGATCAAGATAAAAGTCATTACAGACACGAACACCAATGGAGCATGAACTCCTTCTGGTGCGAATGGAAAACTTCTGAACACTTCGTTCGGGTCAGGCCATCCGTTCGTAGAAAAACGAACAGTTCCATAAGAAATTAAGAAAGCACCAAAAGTAAATGCGTCACTCATTAAGAAGTACCACATCATTACTTTTCCGTACTCTACATTAAAGGGGCTTTTACCACCTCCCCACCATTTTGCTTCTGTTGAAGAAGCGGTTGTTACATTTGACATGTTCAATTACGATTTCAGTGCAAAAATATTGGCTATCAAGGATATTCGTATCAAAATACCCTACTTTTTTTGAATTTAATTAGGGTTATCCTACCCAGTTAAAAAATACAAAAAGATAGATCCAAAGTATATCAACAAAATGCCAATAAGTAGAAGCAAGCTCTACCGGCAAGGCATTATATGTTTTAGTTTTAGTCGAAAAGGCGCGGATGGTTACAATTAGTAAAGCAACTACCCCACCAAGTACGTGCAACATGTGAAAACTAGTAATAACCAATAAGAAAGAACCTGCAGAATTGCTTCTTGGACCTGTTAAAGCAATATTATTCGCTTCTAAAGTCATGAATCCCTGGTATTGCATTATTAAAAACACCACACCCAATATCGCAGTCAAGGTCATAAAACCCTGATATTGATTCAATTGTTGCTCCTTGTATTTCTTAACTGCCATTTGCATGGTGAAACTGCTCACTAAAATGATAGCAGTAGAGGCCCAAAATACATTCGGCAAATCAAAGTCTAACCAGTTAGCTTGGCTTTTTTTAACAATATAAGCACTTGTTAAACCAGCAAAAGCCATGATAATGCTACCTAAACCCACCCAAAGAAGGATCTGGAATTGGTGCAATTTCTTTTTCTCAGGAAGAGATGTCGTATTCTCAGGATGAGATGTCATATCTGTTGTCATAAGAATTAAAGTTTATCTGCTAAATAGGCCAGGTACACAATTGGTAAATATATATAACTGCTAAACATCACGCGACGTGCAGCAGGAACACCCATGTTTTGATATAAACGAACACATTGAACCACCATAAAAATATTCGCTACTAATACGATCCACTTACTTATTTCACCTGTAAGACCAAAGTAGTTAGGAAGGAAGCCAATTGGGATCATGAGTACCGCATACATTATAGATTGCAAAGCCGTGAATCTAGTTGGACCTTCTTTAGCAGGTAATAATTTGAAACCCACTTTAGAATAATCGTTATGAGAAACCCAAGCAATTGCCCAAAAATGAGGGAACTGCCAAAGAAACTGAACTAAAAACAAAGACCAACCTGCTAAACTAAAATCGTCATTACCAGCAACCCAACCAATCAAACAAGGTAAAGCACCAGGGAAAGCACCTACTAAAACTGCGATAGAGTTAATCTTTTTAAGCGGCGTATAAATAAACGCATATAAGAATAAACTAAAAGCAGAAAGTAAGGCAGACGAGATATTGAAATAATACCACATCAATGCCACTCCCAAAATACCAGCAATAAGAGCAAATGTATAAGCAGTTTTTTGAGACATTCTACCAGACGCCACAGGGCGATTGGCTGTACGTTTCATTTGAGCGTCTGTATCTTTTTCAACCGCCTGATTAATTGCGTTAGCACTACCAGTAATACATAAGCCTGCAAAAAATAAAATCAAAATCATCTTCCAGTCGTAAGCAGCAACTTTAGGAGCCAACAAATAACAAATAACACAAGTGAACACCACAGTAAAACTGAGGGTAAACTTCATTAATTGACTATAGTTTTTTAATGTTGCTTTCACGTTTAGTGGCCATGAGATTCATTCGCACCCACTGGAACATCTTGAGGAATAAAGTCTTGACCGTCTTTACCGTAATCATAAGGCCAACGGTGTACTTCAGGAATTTCACCAGGCCAGTTACCGTGACCAGGACGGATTGGCGTAGTCCACTCTAAAGTATTCGCTTGCCAAGGGTTCAAAGTAGTTACTTTGCGACCTTTGAAAATAGAATAGAAGAAGTTCATCAAGAATAAAAGTTGAGCAGCAAACACGATCATGGCAACAGTACTAATGAAACGGTTTAAGTCAGCGAACATCTTAAAACTTTCCCAGATACTGAAGTCAAAATAACGACGAGGCATACCCGCTAAGCCTTCATAATGCATAGGCCAGAAAATCAAGTAAGCACCAGCTAAAGTAACCCAGAAGTGAATGTACGCTAATGAATTGTTCATGTAACGACCATACATTTTAGGGAACCAGTGGTACACACCAGCAAACATACCAAACATACTAGCCACACCCATTACAATATGGAAATGCGCAATTACGAAATAAGTATCGTGCAAGTGAATATCTAAAGCCGCGTTACCTAACCAAATACCAGTTAAACCACCAGAGATAAATAAGCTAACGAAACCGATAGCGAATAACATACCAGGAGTGAAACGGATATTACCTCTCCATAAAGTAGTCAACCAGTTGAATACTTTAATAGCAGAAGGAACGGCGATTAATAAAGTTAATAATACGAAGATAGAACCTAGGAAAGGATTCAATCCAGTAACGAACATATGGTGCGCCCAAACTAAGAAGGCCAATACTGCGATAGCAAATAAAGAACCTAACATAGCCATATAACCAAAGATTGGTTTACGAGAGTTCACAGACATAATCTCAGACACCATACCCATGGCAGGTAATAAGATAATGTAAACCTCAGGGTGACCTAAGAACCAGAATAAATGCTGATATAAAATAGCGCTACCGCCTTCGTTAGACAAAGCACCAACACCATTTACAAATATGTCAGACAAGTAGAAACTAGTATGGAAGTTTCTATCAAAAATTAATAAGATCATACCAGACAACAATACAGGGAAAGACAATACACCAAGAACTGCTGTAAAGAACAAAGCCCAAATTGTTAAAGGTAAACGTGTCATGCTCATACCTTTAGTACGCATATTTAATATAGTAGCAATATAGTTCAAGCCACCTAATAAAGAAGACACAATAAATAAAGCCATCGCAATAATCCATAAGTCCATACCAGACTTAGAACCTGGAGAAGCGTCACCTAATGCAGAAAGAGGAGGGTAAGCAGTCCAACCACCACTGAATGGTCCTGTTTCAACAAACATAGAAGACAACATAATGATACTTGCAGTAAAGAAGAACCAATATGATAACATGTTCATGAAAGGAGAAGCCATATCACGTGCACCAATTTGCAAAGGAATTAAGAAGTTCGCAAAAGTACCAGACAAACCAGCAGTCAATACAAAGAATACCAAAACGGTACCGTGTGTAGTAACTAAAGCATAATATGCTTCTGGAGTGATTTGACCACCTTTAGCCCATTTACCTAAGATAGACTCTAACCAAGGAAAACTTGCCTCAGGGTAACCTAATTGTAAACGGAAAAGAACGCTCATTAAACCACCCAATACTGCCCAAACCATACCTGTGATCAAGAATTGCTTCGCGATCATTTTATGGTCCATGCTGAAAACATATTTAGATAAAAATGTTTCATGATGTTCATGATGTCCGTGATCATCGTGACCGTGACCTTCATGACTATGTAATACTTCTTCGTGACTCATACCGTTCTATTTAAATAAGTTTATTTCTTAATTATTTTATCAACTAATTATTTTCAAATTACATTTTAGCAGAAGCAACTTTAGCTGTACTGTCTGTAGTAGCTGCTGCAGGAACTGCTGTCGGATCTTTATCAGGGAACGCTGTGTAATATTGAGGTTTTTGTTTAGCCATCCATAAATCGTACTCTTCTTGATCTACTACTTCAATAATACCTTTCATAGAGTAGTGACCGTTACCACACATTTGATCACAAGAAATTTCATAAGCGAAATTAGGATTACCCGTTTTCTCTCTCATTTCTTTAGTCGTGTATAGAGGAGTGAACCACATAGTAGTTGGAATACCAGGAACAGCGTCCATCTTCAAACGGAAATGAGATAAACCAACATCATGCACAACGTCTCTTGAACCAATGATTAATTTAACAGGAGTACCTTTAACAACATACATTGTTTGTTCAGTTAAGATATCGTCTTGAGAATATTTGTCGTCCCAGATAATACCAACAGAGTTAGTAGCAGGGTCAATATTCTTGTAATATTTTTTACCAAAAATAGCGTCATGACCTGGGTAACGGAAGATCCATCCAAATTGCTTACCAGTTACTTCAATCACCATTGCATTCTTAGGAGCTTCGCCAGTAAAGAAGAACCAGTTACGTAAACCGAATACCACTAACACTGTTAAAGTGATGGCAGGAATTGCAGTCCAGATTAACTCCAACTTTGTGCTATGCGCAAAGAAGAATACTTTTCTGTTTTCGTTTTCTTGGTATTTATAAGCAAACCAGAATAATAAAATTTGTGTAATCACAAACACGATACCAGTAATCGCTAAAGTGATAAAAAGCATTTGATCTACTTTTTCACCTTGCACACTAGCAGCGCCTTGTGCTAATAAAGTTTTAGGGTATAGGTATACGTTACAAAGGTAAACGCCTACAAGGCCTAATACTAAAAACACGACCATCAAAAAACCATTGATCTTGTTATTTTGTTTGCGACTTTCTTCCTCTCCTTTCAGGATAGAAACATACTCGCTCGCTTTAGCGATTTGGAAAATCACTATAAATATAAGCGCGATAATTGCTATGGATAAATATAAACTCATAATCGTTTTTCTATTTTTCTCGTTTCTTTTTAAATATTATGTGTGGTGAATAACACTTTCTTTAAGGAAAGGATGGTATTTCGCAATCAAAGGCTTGCTAGCCAAAGCGCGTGCAACCATCAATATCATAACACCAACAAAGAAAGACAACACACCAAAATCCAACCAACCTAAACTAACGTGCTCCTTCATTAAACTACCCATTACCATTTGGTAAAAATCGATCCAGTGACCAAACATAATTAACACAGCCATAAATGCCACTAAAGTAAAATTACGTTTAGCAGAACGCTTCATTAAAATAATCAATGGAGCAAGGAAGTTGATAATTAAGTTCAAGAAGAAAATAGGTTTGTAAGGACCTTGAACACGATGCTTAAAGTAAACTACTTCCTCAGGAATATTAGCGTACCAAATTAACATGTATTGAGAGAACCATAAATAAGTCCAGAATATAGAGAAGGCAAACATGTATTTAGCAAGGTCATGTAAATGCTCGCTATTAGATAATTCCATGTACCCTTTGTTCTTCATGTAGATTAACCATACCGCTAATAAAGACATACCCGCAACAAAAGAACTAGCGAAAGTATACCAGCTATACATAGTAGAATACCAATGCGCGTCGATACTCATCAACCATAACCAAGGAATAGTAGAAGCAACAGTTAAACCAAACCACACTAAGAAAAATCCAGAACGAACCATGCTCTTAATGTTGAAAGCTTTAGCTGTTTCGTTGTCCATTGGAGCAACGTCAGCTTCATTACTTAATTGACGCATTCTGTATCCAAAATAAGACCATAAAACAATAGCTAATGTAGTCCAGATAATAAAGAAAGTAGGGTTTAAGAAACCAGACTTACCTTTTAAGATAGGATCTTTCGCAACCGCTTCAGCATCTAACCAATGGTAGATATGGTGCTTGTCGCTCACTACTACATAAATTAATACTGCAAAAGTAATAGCACCAAAAACAGGCACTAAAGTAGAAATGGCTTCTGCGATTCTTCTGAAAGATTGCATCCATGCTGCTTGCGCCATAGTATTAAAACATAGGAAGAACATAGAAGCATTACAAATTAATGTCCAGAAGATAGTGTTGTACATTAAAGTACCCCAAAAGTGTACTTGCTCATGCTCGTCTGTGCTAAAGCCTTTGGTAAACATACCGTATAACAAGGCAACTGCTCCAACGCCAATTAAAGCGTAAGACCACGTTTTAAGTTTACCAGGAATTTCGAATTGCTCTTTAATAGATGCCATCACTTATTTCTTTTGTTTGTCTTTAATATATTTAATCACCATCCAACGTTGACGCTTGTTTAATTGAGAAGCATAAGAACCCATTAAGTTCTTACCGTATGTTACAGAATAAAACATTTGACCAGCAGGCATGCTCTCATACTTAATATCACCCACTAAAGTTGCAGGCTTAGCAGCATAAGGACCATTACCGTCTTTGTACAAAGGACCGTTACCATTTAATTTAGCACCATGACAAATGCCACAGTTAATTAAATATAAACGCTCTGCTTCTTTTGCATCTCTTTCAGATAAAGAATCAATAGGATTCATTACAGATTTAGAAGCATTGTAATTAGTTGTATCACCAGCAGCATCTTTAGCATAAGGGAAAGGCATTTCCTGACCACGAGCTATTGTACCAGCAACTGGACGGTTGTCATAGTTGATTCCTTTTTCAGCAAGATTGCTATGGTCTGCGTAAGTTTCGTAGGCACGACTATAGGCCATGTCAGGCATATAGATAGAACCCGGAGTTCGCTTAACATCAGAGCAGCTTACTAAGGCAACCACCGCAACTAAAAAACTTATTATTAAATATTTTTTCATCATGTATATCTTAATCAGGTTAATTTTTTCTTTTGATCAAATCTGAACTTGCTTACGCTAATTGCTTATTGTTATATAAATTATCGTTGTCATTATCGTAAGTGCCAAACCACCATCCGTCTTCTGCAATTTGAACGTCTGTTTCTAAAGCGCCATTACTACTTAATAAAGCTTTTAGGTCGTCTGTATTTGTTTTATCAGAACACTCAATAACCATTACAAATAAATCGTCAGTAGCTCTATTATGGAAACGGTGTTTTTTAACACCAGGAGCTAATTGACATAAGTAACAAAAAGTAAGCACCATACCAACGGCAGCAAACAAAACTGTTAACTCAAATATGATAGGTATCCAAGCTGGTAAAGCAAAGTGAGGTTTACCACCAATGTTTAAAGGCCAGTCTTTTGTAAATATCCAGCTGATACAGCTAATTGCTGTAGTAGTACCTGTGATACCATAAATAAAACCAGCAGTGTGTAAACTAGTTTCGCGCATACCTAATGCGTGGTCTAAACCATGCACGGCAAACGGAGTGTACACATCTTTAATTTTATAACCAGCAGCGCGCACTTGCTTAACTGCAGGAAACAAAACGGCTTCATCATCAAAACAGCCAACTACGAATTTCTTTTGTGCCATAATTATTATCAATTAATATTCAGATCCCAATAATTTTATTTTAGTGAGCGTGTGCTTGATCGTGAACAAATGATTCAAGTTCTTGCGCTTCAATTTTTTCCATACCTGGTTTGAAAGATTCACCACTTCTCTTAAGTACATATTTAATTTCTGCCACAGCAATAACTGGGAAGTATTTAGCAAATAAGAAGAAGCAAGTAAAGAACAATCCGAAAGTACCTACGTAGAAACCAATTTCCCAAATAGTAGGGCTATAGTAAACAGACCAGCTAGAAGGTAAGTAGTCACGATACAATGAAGTAACAATAATTACAAAACGCTCGAACCACATACCAATGTTTACAATGATACTCATGAAGAAAGTAACGAAAACGTTTCTTCTCATTTTTCTAGACCAGAAAATTTGAGGAGACAATACGTTACAAGCCATCATACCCCAATAGCTCCAACCGTATGGGCTAAATAAATAAGCACGGCTATACCAGAAAGTGTAACCCTCATATTTATTTTGAGAATACCAACCCATAAATAATTCTGTTAAGTAAGCGATACCAACAATAGAACCTGTTAATACAATTACTTTATTCATTAAGTCAATGTGACCAATAGTGATATAGTCTTCTAAACCGAATACTTTTCTTACAATGATCAACAAACTTTGTACCATGGCGAAACCAGAGAAGATCGCACCCGCAACGAAGTAAGGAGGGAAGATAGTAGTATGCCATCCAGGAATTACTGAAGTAGCAAAGTCAAAAGATACAATAGTGTGTACAGAAAGTACAAGTGGTGTAGACAAACCTGCTAACACTAAAGACAAACTCTCGTGACGTTGCCAGTGTTTAGTAGAACCAGTCCAACCAAAAGAAGCGATACCATATAATTTCTTTCTCAATTTTGTAAATGCTCTATCACGAACGGTAGCAAAATCTGGAATTAAACCAGAGTACCAGAATAATAATGAAACGGTGAAATAAGTAGAGATCGCAAATACGTCCCATAATAAAGGAGAGTTAAAGTTCACCCATAATGGACCGCGAGAGTTAGGATAAGGCATTACAAAGAAAGCCATCCAAACACGACCCATGTGGAAGATAGGAAACTGACCAGCACACATAACGGCAAAAATTGTCATGGCTTCTGCAGCACGGTTAACTCCTGTTCTCCAACCTTGACGGAACAATAATAATACGGCAGAAATCAAAGTACCCGCGTGACCAATACCAACCCACCATACGAAGTTGGTAATATCCCAACCCCATCCAATAGTTTTGTTCAAGTTCCATTGACCAATACCGTAAGTCACCTCACGATAAACGCTATAAGCACCAAACATAAGTAAGGTAACAGCGATGAAAAAACCAATGTACCATAAACGAGATGGCTTGGCTTCGATAGGTCGCACAATGTCTTCAGTTACTTGAGCATAGGTTTTGTTACCGTATACTAAGGGTTCGCGCAGTTGTGATTCGTACTTTAAATGCATCTTATTCTATTTCAATTTTTTTATAACTATCAACCTTTTTATAAAACTCTCTTTTAATTTATTAAGCTTTGTGAGCCGCTTCTGCTTTCTCAGCGTGCTCCTCAGCGTTTCTCACTTTTGCTAAGTAAGTAACGTTAGGTAATACGTGTAATTGCTCTAACACATAGAATGAACGGTTAGGGTTTTCAACACGCACTTTAGTGATGGCACTGTGTTTGTCGTTAGCGTTACCAAAGTTGATAGCGTTTGTAGGACAAGCTTGTTGACAAGCCACTTTAATATCACTGTCAACCATTGGACGAGAATCTTTCTTCGCGTCTAATTTAGCAGCTTGTAAACGTTGTACACAGAAAGAACATTTTTCAATTACACCACGAGAACGAACAGTAACGTCTGGGTTTAAAACCATTCTTGTTAAGTCATCGCTCATGTTCAATACTACATCGTTCACAATACCTTCTTGGTTATCAGGGAAGCTATCTGCACCAGAGTAGTCAGCCCAGTTAAAACGACGTACTTTGAAAGGACAGTTGTTCGCGCAATAACGAGTACCAATACATCTGTTATAAGTCATTTGGTTTAAACCTTCAGAGCTATGGTTAGTAGCAGCAACAGGACAAACGTTTTCACAAGGAGCGTTGTCGCAATGTTGACACATTAAAGGTTGGAAAACCACATTCGGGTTTTCTAAATCACCACTATAATATTTGTCAATACGTAACCAATGCATTTCATGGCCGCGTAAAACTTCTGGTTTACCAACAATAGAAACGTTGTTTTCTGCATTACATGCTACCACGCAAGCACCACAACCGTTACAACTATTTAAGTCAACACTCATACCCCACTTGATACCTGGTCTGTCATAAACAGGATAGATAGTAGCGTCTTTAGCAAAATTAGCAACTACTTCTTCGTCGCTCATTTTCTCGCCACCCATTATTTGACCGCGGTATTCATTCGCACGCTCTTCAATAATTTCTTTAGGACTATGCTTGTATTCTGCTAAAGTCAATTCTTTCATAATTTCAGTACGATTACCTTGAGTGGTGTCGTAACGGAAATGTGTTTGAGTTAAAGCAACAGGATATGTTTCGCCAGTTAATTCTAATTTAATGTCTGCGTTATCTAACACTACAGTTTGACCGTTGAAGCTAGATAAAGGGAAAGCATTTTTACCTGTACCCACAACTGCTTTACCAATTGCTTCTGTACGGCCATAACCCAATGCGATACCAATAGTATTAGGATGTGTTCCAGGAATAATCAAAACAGGTAATTCAATAACAGTTTTACCAGAAGTTAATCTAACCACTTTTTTAGGAGGTTGAACTTCGTAAGCATCTGCTTGACCTGGATTATTTAAATCAATATTCAATAAAGTTTTCGCCATTGCTGGAGAAACAATAATATAGTTATCCCAAGTAGCACGCGTAACAGGATCTGGTAATTCTTGTAACCATGGGTTACTAGCACCTTGACCTGAACCGATACCAACTTTTTGATATAATGCTAATTCAATTTTTGTAGAAGGTTTCTTCGCAGACACTGCAGCGATTGCGTTTGCAACAGCAGCACCGTTAACGCTAGCACCAGCAACATTAGCTAAAGAAGGATTAATCACACCGTCTTGAATTGCTTTATTCCAACCAGCTTCACCACCTAATTTAGCAGACCAGAAGCTTTTCAAGAAAGCAAGATAGTCAGCAGATGCACCAGACCATTTTAATAAAGAGTCTTGGAACGCACGTGTTTTAAATAAAGGAGAGATAGTAGGTTGAATGAAAGAGATATGACCTGTGATAGGTTCTGCATCACCCCAGCTTTCTAAGAAGTGGTGATCAGGAATTACAAATTTACAAACAGCAGTAGTCTCGTCTAATTTACCGCTAAATGAAATTGTAGTTTTAACTTTTGCTAAACCAGATTTTAATTTGTCAGCAGCAGGCCATGTGTAAACAGGGTTAGCGCCATGGAATAAAACTGCGTTTACTTTACCAGCGTTCATGTCGTCTACTAATGCAGCAAACTCGCTGTCAATACCTTGACGATAATTAGCAGCAACACCAAAATTAATAGTAGTACCATTTGCACCCACTGCATCATTAATAGCGTTTACTAAAATTTGAACATTCACGTCATTAGAACCAGCAACAACTAAAGCAGCTCCTTGATTAGCAATCAAAGCATGTGCAGCAGCACTAATAGCTGATTTTAATTTTTCGTCAACACCCGTAATTTCTTTTCCTTTAACTGCATTTAAAATACCTAATGCAATTGCGCCCATTTCAGAAGGACGACATAAATATTTTTCGTCTGCATTAGAACCAGTCATACTAGCCACTGTTTCAAAGTGGATATGCTTGCTCATTGCAGGATTTTTCTCATCAATTTTTTTACCAGCTGCGTATTGTCTAGCAAATTCAACAGGACTTAACCAAGTACCTAAGAAGTCAGCGCTTAAAGAAACAATCGCTTTTGCTTTTTCAAAATGGTAAGAAGGTAGAGCACGTTTGCCATAAGAAGCTTCGTTTGCTAAAATCATACCGCTATAAGAAACTGCGTCGTAAGTAACATGTTTGCTACCAGGATATTTTGCTAAGAACTGAGCAATAACCGCTTTAGTAGAAGGAGAAGTAATAGTACTAGTAACAATAACAGCGTTGCTATTTAATTCACCACCAATAGCCGAATCGATAGCTTCAAAAGTAGCTTCTTTACCAGCGATTGTAGGGAAACGTAAACGAGCAGTATCGTATAAGTCTAAAACAGAAGCTTGCACTCTTGCAGAGGTACCGCCACCAGTAATAGGACTCAAATCATTACCTTCTAATTTAATAGGACGACCATCGCGCACTTTAGCAATTACACTAACTACATCACCGTCTTGAACGTAAGTAGTAGCATAATAATTAGCATTACCTGGAACGATGTCCTCAGGACGGTTAGCAAAAGGAATAGCCTTTTTGATAGGCATTTCACAGCTAGCCGCTACAGCAGCAGCTGCAGTACTAAAACCTAAAAATTTCAAGAAGTCACGACGAGGTGCTTTCGCATTTAACAAACCACTATGGTCTTCCACCATAGGTAGGTCTTCTTTAAACTCATTCTCAACCTCTTTATTATAGGCTTCAGATTTGTTTAATTCGCCAAAACTTTGCCAGTTCTTTTTTTGCTCCATAATAATGAATATAAAATATTACGCGTCTTTATTAATTCTCTTTGATACTTTCTAAATACTCTCTTTGATATTTTCTAATTACTCTTTTACGAGAAATTAGTAGTGACATTTTTGACACTCTGTACCACCAATTTTTTCAACAGTAATTCCTTTAGTGCTATCAATTTTTCCAGACTTTAAGTCAGCGTGGAATTTTTCATAGATGCTATAAAAACCATTGTCTTTAAATTGAACTTGAGTTTGTCTGTGACAGTTAATACACCAGCCCATGCTTAAGTCGGTAAATTGTTTAACCTCACCCATTTTTTGAATCTCACCATGACATTGTTGACAAGCCACTTGACCCGCGTTAACGTGTTGAGCGTGGTTGAAATAAACGTGGTCAGGTAAGTTATGAATACGAACCCACTCGATAGGTTTAGCTTTACTTGCATCCCAAGCTTGACCTTCTGTGAATCCAGCGTATTTGTATAATTTTTTAATCTCAGCAGTACCGTCCACAACATCACCGTTTTCTCTCTTCAAAGCTTCTCCTTTGTATTCGTTGATAGCTAAGTGACAGTTCATACAAACATTTACACTTGGTAAAGTTGCTTGCTTGCCTTGGTAAACACCAGTGTGACAATACTGACAGTTAATTTGATTTACACCCGCGTGTACTTTATGAGAATAGTAAATTGGTTGTTCAGGTTGATAGTCTTTAGAGCGACCTAAGTTCATAGCACCAACGGTAGTCATATAACCACCAACTATAAATAAAATGATTGCGATGAATGCGATGTACGCTTTATTTCTGTAGAAAGGAACAGGCTCTGTAGAAGGAATACCAGACTTGTCGTCAGATAATTTTTTCAAGTTGCTATTCACTTGTAATAAAATAACAGAAACTACTGCTAATATTAAAGTCAATAAACCAAAAACTAAAGTGCTATCGGATTCTTCTGCTGGAGCTGCGGCACCTGCTGCACCACCTGCTGGCGCTGCGCCTGCTGCAGGAACAGATTTGATATAAACTAAAATTGCATCAATATCTTTCTCAGTTAAAGAAGGAAACAAGTTCATTGCAGTTTTATTGTACTCGTTGTACAATTTGTTTGCATACGGGTCGCCTGTTTTTAAGAATGCAGCAGAATTTTTAATCCATGCATACAGATTCTTTTTTTCAGACCAACGATCTTCTACACCAGCAAGTGCAGGACCCGTTAACTTTTTATTAACGGCGTGACATGAGGCACAATTCTGAGAGAACAGTGCTTTTCCGTCTTGCGCTAATAACTGATTCCCATTAGTAGAACTAAGGGTGATAAATAGGAAGATCGCAACGATCTTGGCTAGGCTTCTTAAAATTGTCATATACACAAACAGTGTCTAATGTGGAAAAATATCCTTGAACGGTGGCAAAATTACTTAAGAATGGTATTCAAAGGTGTAAATGGGGTGTTTTTTTTCACATTATTTTGATTAAAAAATGTTGAGGGTCAGTACAATGAGTAGGATTTATATGACATTTGTCATGAAAATGTAAACATGGGGGTTGAACTGGGGAAAAACAGGGATGCAGGGTGTGAATCTGAAAAAAAGATGGATATTTGTTATTCGAGGGAAATTAGAAGAGAAATGGACCTGATATTTTGAAAATAATGAAAGGAATCAACAAATTACAAGCAAAATGGGGCGTGGGACCGGCAAAGTTCTGGCTAATTATATTGACTTTTGCCTTGGGCGGAAGCTTGAGTGGACGCTTATGTAGCTATTTGCTAAAATTGGTGTTTTTGGAGAAAAACTTGGTATTTTGGCTCATTTATCCCCTATTTTTGACCATTTTGTGGCCATTTTCAGTGATTTTCGTAAGTTTCTTTACAGGGCAGTTTTCCTTTTTTAAAGGGTATTTAGGCAGAGTTGGGGTGAAATTGTTTGGAAGAGCCTCAGCTAAAGTTGAGGTGGCTCCAATTCATGTGGCGATTTTTGCTTCAGGAGCAGGCTCTAATGCGCGCAAGATTATTGAATATTTTGAAAATCAAGCTGTTAGTGAATTTTTTGCCACCACAGAGTCAGAAACAGGGGGCTCGAGTAGAAATCCAGTAAGGGCAGCAATTAAAGTTTCATTAATAGTATGCAATGTGCCCAATGCCGGGGTTTTGGATATTGCAAAAGAGAAGGGAATACCCACCTTACTTATAAATAAGGCAGAATTTGCAGCTACTGGGTATGTAGAAAGTTTGAAAAATGCAGATATTCATTTTATAGTATTAGCAGGATTCTTATGGAAAGTTCCCGAAGTATTGGTAGAAGCTTATCAAGCAGGGGAGAAAATAGATGCCGCAGGAAATGTTTCGAGAGGCATAATAAATATACATCCGGCATTATTACCTAATTACGGGGGCAAGGGAATGTATGGAGGTAGAGTGCATGAGGCGGTGATAGCTGCAGGCGAAACAAAATCAGGAATCACGATACATTGGGTGGACGCCCATTATGATGAGGGAGATATTATTTTTCAAGCAGACTGCGTCATAGAAGCCGGAGACACTCCTGAAATTTTAGCCCAAAAAATACATGCATTAGAACATGCACATTTCGCACCCACTATAGAGAAGATTTTATTAGGGTAGATTATTTAGGCTTCACAAATTTTACAAACTCGCCTTTTTCAGCATTTGAAATAGATATTAAAGCAAAAGCGGAAATTATAATAATCCAAACTCCTGCAATAACTGCAAAAACTTTTGCACTTCGTTTAATAGTTGATTTCAAAATTTCTCTTTTAACAATGTAGACTACGATATTAACTGCAACTAATAAAGTTAATACAGGTAGTAATAACGTTAATAAAGTAAATACTTCTTGTAGTGCTAAGCTTCTCATAAAAATAGATTTAAATAATTAAAAAATGAAAGTAGGAATTAGTTTTTCCTACTTTCATTTTAGTTCTGCACACTAGAAAATATCCGAACGAATAAGTTCTTAATTTTGAGTATAAATTACAACGGGCTTTGTTGCTTTTTCGTCCATATTAATAGTGACATTATAAGTCATATTATTTGTCCACCCGATTGTCATGCCACCACCAAGCTGGATACCATATGTTATAACTCCCATGATCGAAAAGGTTGAAGTTGAAGTGCTTGGATTAAATGAAATTTCAGAAACTTGTTGAGTTTGCCAGCCAAAGAAAGTATAACCAGAATAATAAATAGAAGGCACCCCATTAATACTTCCATCAGCATTAGTATTAAAAGCAATATTTAAACTAGAAAATAACACACTGCTTCCATTATGAAATTCATAACGATATAGTCCAGCAGGGCCAGGACCGTCGTCTGCTAATTCATCATTTGCTTTTATTGAATTTGATTTTATTGAATTTGAGGATTCGTTTTGAACGGAAGAGGAGTCTATACGAATACCAATGCCAGAATCTGTGTTTAACTTAATAGATTTATACAGCTTTGCAAATTCTTCGAGGGTTAATGTTTTAATAATTCTTGTTTCTTTGTCAACAGCAGCTACTTGCTGGTTTTGTGGAATTGGAAATTTTTCTTTTACAAAAACAGTTCCTTCGTTACCAACAATTTTTTTAACTGCCGCAATGGCTTCTTGCTCAGCTAAATTTGAAGAAGCAGCATTATTTGAATCAGGTGACGCCGGAAGATTAGCATCTTTAGTACAACTAAAAATTGTTACACTAGCTAAAAATGCAATGAATACTTTTTTCATGTTATTTGTTTTAATGAACTTCTAATAACATGAATTTTTAAAACCGAATTTAAAGTGTTTATACGTTTAGAATAAAGGCTATAATATATTTCATTAATAGGAAATAGTTATTGCTAAAGTTTAATACAGTATAGTAAAAATATCAATTTGACTTAAGGAGTATATGCAAAAATATTGTTTTTAAAAGCGTTGCGTATCGTCCACAAAATGATATTAAATGTTGCACATACACAACGTTTTTGAAAAGTGTTGCATATGAACCACATTATGATATAAAATGTTGCTTATGCGCCACGGTTTAAAAAGCATTAAAAATGGGAGACTTTTTATAATGAGATACTCATGGTATTAATAAATAGCCTCTCTTTTGGGAGACTCTTTATAATGAGATACTTGTAGTATTAAAAAAATAGCCTCTGTTGGGAGACTCTTTATAATGAGATACTCGTGGTATAAAAAAAATAGCCTCTGTTGGGAGACTCTTTATAATGAGATACTCATGGTATTAAAAAAGAGCCTCTGTTGGGAGACTCTTTAAAATATTTTTTCAAAATTGTCGAGATATAATTAACTATCTCAAAATATAATTATACAGGACAATGTAATTATATAGAACACTGTAATTATCCCGGCATACGAGAAATGTATTTCTCGATTTCTTTAATCTGATCTATCACTTGCTTCGTTGTTGGCTTGCAAGCTTTTGCTTTTCTAAAATAATCTTTTGCGGCACGGAACTCACGCTTATTCATGAAAATTTGACACATGCTTAAAAAAGCAACCGCCTCAGATTCTTTATCTGGAATTCCTGCACGAATTGCGGCACGAATATAGGCTTCCCCTTGTTTGGTGTCCCCTTTTTGCATGGACATCATTCCTAATTGTAATTTGTTGGCACCTTCCGCTTCTGGCATAGCAGAACCTAATTCACTACTTCTTTTCAAATGCTTCTCGGCAGTATCGAAGTCTTGGTTTGCCATAGCTAGGTTACCCTTAATGGTATAATAAGTACTTCTCACTGGAGTATATAATAACTGTGGGAACCAGATAGTTGATAAAATACGCTCCACTTCTGCCATATCCCCTGCTTCCATTGGGGCTTGAATTAAACGTAATGGGCCAATGAAGAAATGGCTTGCAATTCCGATTAATGCGATAAAGTATAACGGAAACACAGGCCAAAAACCTGCAAGTCCAGACAATTCTAGACCTAAACCAGCTGCTACTGCAACCAGACTCAACCAAAATCGGTACTTAATTATTATGTTATAAAAGCCCATATTGTTTTGTATTAAAATCTAAAAATCATGATTTAGAGGTGTAAAGATACCAAATTATAGTGTCACTTAAAAAGAAGTAGTTATTTTTGCGCTCCTCGGTTATTGAATAGCCGCTGGTCCCGTAGTTCAATGGATAGAACGGATGTTTCCTAAACATTAAATGCAGGTTCGATTCCTGCCGGGACCACAATTCCTATCCCTCGTATAATTCCAAAGGCAGGCCGTCTGGGTCGGAGAAGAAAGTAAATTTCTTATTGGTTAATATGTCAATACGAATGGGCTCGCAATTAATACCTTTTGCTTCCAAAGCAGCAATGGATGCTTCTATATCTTCCACACTAAAAGCTAAATGCCTTAAACCGCAAGCCTCTGGTTGTGAAGGACGTGCAGCGGGATTAGGGAAAGAAAATAATTCAATTATGTAATGCCCATTCAGGGCTAAATCTAATTTATAGGAATCGCGCTCCGCGCGGAAAGTTTCTTTTACCACAGTAAAACCCAACACATTGGTATAAAAGGTTTTGGAGGTTTCATAGTCAGCGCAAATAATCGCGATATGATGCACTGCTTTTAAATTAACGTTATTCATGTAATAGATTTATTATTGTCTTTAGTAAAAATTTAAGCCATAAAAACTTCGTTATAAAGATATAATCTAAAGCACAAAAAAACCACCTTAACAATAACCGTTCCCCCAAACAGTTCTGCCAAGATGGTTCAATAGATTAGATAGACCTAATCACGGCCTAAAAGTACAGACAGAAGTCGAGACTTGATTCCGTAGATTTACTGAATTTGCTTCATAAGATTTTGAAAATCAATAGTACCCTATGTCCAAATAATGAAGAGGAACATGTCCAAATAATGAAAAGTAACCTGTCCAAATTATAAATAGTGCTACTCTACAATAATTTCTTGGAATACGCATACGCCACTAAACCAGCTACACTTTTTACATTCATGCGCTCCATAATACGAGCCCTGTGTGTTTCAATCGTACGATGGCCTAAGTGTAACTTATCGGCAATTTCTTTACTATTAAAGTCGCGGCAAACTAAGGCTATAACTTCTTTTTCTCTGTCGGTAAAATCCAAGACAGGTTCCGGATAGGGTTTATAGTCAGAGGTACTCAGTAATTCCATCATATGGGAATTGGTAGAAGCTGGGAAGAACACACGGTCGTGAATAACTACACTATCGATGGATTCGAAGAGTTCCTCCTTGGAAGTGTTTTTGTCCAAATAACCCATAGCACCTGCATTCAACATTTGCAACATCACAGAGTCTTCGGAGTGCATAGATAGTGCGATGGAACGAGTCGTCAAACCTAGGGCGGCTATTTTCTTTACTGCTTCAATTCCATTAATTATAGGCATGCCAATATCAACAATCAAAATATCGGGTTCGTGCAATAAGGCTAAATCAACTAACTCTTGCCCATTAGACGCTTCCGCAATCACTTTGTACTTTTCATTAGATTGCAAAACGTTTAACAAACCCTCTCTGTAAAAAGGATGATCGTCTGCAATAATGATTGTAATTGGATTATGGAATGAAGACATAAATGGATAAATTATTGTTGAAAGAACTTATTAATAGTTTTGCAAAAGAGGTCTATTTTTTATTTAGCGAATTCGTTGAAACAGTATTAAGAATATTATTTGTAATTGGAATACGAATATTATATCGAGTTCCTTTTGACAAGTAGTCAGAAGTGGCCATAGTACCTTTTAAAAAATCAATTCGACTTTGAATCCCAAATAATCCAAGACCCATTTTGTGCTGAGCCTGAATCTTAGCTAGATCAAACCCAATACCATCATCGGCAGTGCGAATTAATAATTTATCATTTTCTATAGAAATTTCAATTTTGAGTGTCTCTGCCTTAGCGTGTTTAATCGTATTTAAAATAATCTCTTGCAGCATACGATATACTTGATTGTTTTGTACTGAAGGTAATCTCACAATATCAATTTCAGTGAAACTAATTTTAAGTTGACTATCATGATTTATATTATGAATATAATTATTAATAGCTTCCTGGAAAGAAAGCTCCATGACGGTTAAGGGCGATAAAGTTTTCGCCATGCTTCTTATTTGCGTAACGCATTTGTCAAGAGCATCAATACAAGAAGCTAAATTTTGTGGATTAGTAGTCTCTAAAACGTCTAGTCTCATTTTAACACTACTCAAATAAGGACCAATTTCATTATGCAATTCGGTAGCAATATTATTACGCTCTATTTCGGAAGCATTAATTTCAGCATTCAATTTATCAAGCTGCAATTGGCGATATAATCGACGTTGCTTAAACATGTTTAAGAAAAAGTATACTAAAATAAGTGCTATTAACATAGCCACAAATCCGAATCCTATAAAAATTGTTCTTTCTTGGGGGCCCATAAAATTGCAAGAGAATATGATATGTAAGATAATACATTAATAATAGTAATCAAACTATACAATGTAATAAACAAGGGCTGTGTAGTTTTATTAAATAGAAATGCGATAAGTAAATTAAGTGTAATAAGGTAAACAGTAAAAACAATATATGGAAGTATAATTAGCCTATGTGACAAAATATTTTGAGCACTATTTTTGTTTAGAATAGGAATAGCAATAACCGTTAAAACAATACCGTCTAAAATGCTAAACCAATTAATTGAAATTTCAGTACTATTAAATTTAATAATAAACCCAATAGCCCAAGTCAAAAATAATCCAATTTGTAAGGTCCTGGTTGATCTTTTACTTAAATCCCTCCATTTAGAAAATATATATAAAAGGCATTGTGTTTCAATGACAGAATAAATTAAACTTGAAATGTCTCCTACTTTATTAGAGGTGGATATAAAATTAACTAGCTCGTTTAAAAATCCTGTAAACAAGAAAACAAAAAAGTAAAAATATTCTTTAGGAATTTTTTTACGCCTAATAAAACAAATAATAGCCGGAACTATTAAAGTTAAATTGAAGTACAGTATAATTGAAGAGTTGTGCACAAAACCGGATTTGTCCAAATGTATTGGTAATTATAATATGTGTGTTCCGTATATCTACTGAATTTACATAGACTTAGCTCTACCCCACTTCTGTCTAATGACTAAGGGGATGAAAAGCGGGGCTTCTATAAAGTAACGTCGGAACATACGCTTGGGTTCTTGAATAAAACGGTAGAACCATTCCAGGCCTGCTTTGTGCATCCATTTTGGAGAACGCTTCGCCAAGCCGGCCATTACTTCAAAAGCGCCACCAATACCCACACAAAGTGGTGTTTTAAGTACTGCTCTGTTTTGCGCAATCCAAATATCTTGTTTGGGAGCGGTCAGGCTTACTAATAAAACGTCGGCGCCAGCGGCATTCACAGCGTCCACCATGCGCTGGTTTTCGTCGGCACTAAACACTTTCATGAATGGAGGAACATAAATGCCCACAATACGACAGTGCGGATATTTTTGTAAAATGACTTGTTTCAATTGCTCCCCAACACCTGGGCTGGCACCTAATAAAAAAATGCTGAAGTCTTTTTGAGCGCATAGGTCAACTAAGTCAGGCAGTAAGTCCAAGCCAGTGATTCTTTCAATAATGGGGGTGCCTAAAAAAACCGAAGACCATTGCATTGGAACGCTGTCGCAAATCACAAATTCTGAATTATTATATACCTGCTTAACTTCCTCGTTTTCTAAAGCAGCTAAAATAGAATTAACGGGTGTGATGCTCACTTGAGCAAATTGCTTATTCACAATACAATCCGAGAATGCTTCTAACAAATTCGTATTGGAAATAGAACTTACTTGAATACCTAATATATCAACTTTGGGATGCATGCGCAAAGATACTATTTCGCCATTGAAATCACTGCGGCGTCTAGTTTTTCGTACACGCTATTGTTACTGATATACTCAGGAACCAGTTCTTTCATTTTGCGCACTAATAACATTTCGTCGTTGCTGGAAGTAAGAATGGCTTCTAGTTCAATGGTGCAGGCTTTGATTTGTATTAAAGAAACGTCACGCACTTTGGCAATCATAATTTTATCATGATAGGTTTGCGTCGTGTTTTCTTCGTCGTTCAATAATTCTTCATATAATTTCTCGCCAGGGCGTAAACCACTGTAGGTAATGTTCACGTCAATATTAGGAATCATGCCGTATAAACGAATCATCTTTTTAGCTAAGTCAGAAATGGCCACTGGTTGACCCATGTCGAAAACAAAAATCTCACCACCATTACCCATACTACCTGCTTCCAATACTAATTGACAAGCTTCCGGAATGGTCATAAAGTAACGCGTGATATTCGGATGCGTAACTGTCACCGGGCCCCCCTTTTCAATTTGTTCTTTGAATCTATTAATCACCGAGCCATTAGAACCCAGTACATTACCAAAACGAGTGGTAATAAATTTAGTAACTAAATTAGATTCCTGAGACAAACCTTGCACATACATTTCAGCCATACGCTTGCTCGCACCCATCACGTTGGTAGGGTTCACGGCTTTGTCGGTAGAAATCATAACAAAACGCTCTACACTATGCTTAATAGCTAAGTCGGCAATTACTTTCACGCCAATCACATTATTACGCACAGCTTCGGTAGGGCAAAGCTCCATCATTGGAACGTGCTTATAAGCAGCAGCGTGATATACATATTGTGGTTTGAATTCCTCAAAAAGGATATTCATTCTAGTCTTATTGGTAACGTCGGCCAAATAACTAATACAGTTTACTCTAGAACCATTCTCTTGCAATTCTAATTCTAAATGATGCAAAGGCGTTTCTGCTTGATCACATAAAATAATAAATTCAGGATTATAAGGTAATAACTGACGCACAATTTCAGAACCGATAGAACCTGCGGCACCTGTAACTAAAATACGCTTGCCTTTAATTTGAGAACGGATTTGATTGTTATTAATCAAAATAGGATCACGCTCTAGTAAGTCTTCAATTTTAATAGAACGCAATTGTCTACTATTAAATTTACCCTCGGCCCAGTTTTGATAAGGAGGAACACTTAATACTTTAATATCATGGTCCAAACAAAAATCAACAATCTCATTTTTACGCTTAGTAGGTAAGGTATAGCTGGCAATAACTAATTCGTCAATAGGCTGCAAAGCCACCATGTCCTTAAAGTCCTTGAAATTAATAATGGGCGCACCATTCAAATTCTTGCTACCCTTCTTTTTATCGTCGTCAATAAAAGCAACTACTTGAATATTGGCTTGACCGTCATTCTCCAAAACTCTTTGCGTAGCAACCCCTGTGTCGGCAGCACCAAAAATGACAACGATTTTTTTCTTCATCTTATAGTTCTTCGCGTAGGAAAATAAATATTTTACTAAAACACGATAGCTAATTAAAAAGAAGAAACTAAAAATGGTATATAAAGCAATGACTAAAGTAGTAAGGGAAAGAATTCGACTGTAGCCTAATGCCACCGTGTTAATCACTAATATAGTGAAAGAAGAAAGTGCAATGGCAATAGCAATTCTAAAAGCGTCCTGCACACCAGTGTATCTAACAATACCAGTATAAGATTTAGTAGTAGTAAACACCAATGCGTTCACCAAAAGCACTAAGAAAATGGCATTCACCACATTATCCCAAACAATGGACTTTAGAATAACGTTTTGCTGAATTAAAATGGCAAGAAAAAGCGCAGTGACAGTAGCCCCCAAATCCAGTAGCAGAATTACAAATTTCGGTACAATACTAAAATTTTTAAACATATTGTTTTTAAATTCATTCAAGTTGGGGGGAGTTGAACAGGTTATCAAAAAGCCAACGAGGCCTAAAACACTGTATCAAAGTTATAAAAATAGTTGGAAAAGCAAATAAAGAATTAGGAGTGGTCTTAAACAGCATTAAATTCCTAAGTGATTGATTGTCAATATAGACATGATTAACATGCTGCTTACTTAATTGTTTTAAGCTTCAAAGATAATTGCTGAAAATAAGAAGGTGACCAAATATCCAACAATGAAGGATTAGGAATAAATCTAATAACGTCATCTTTTACTTTGCTTATATCTACCGTATTTATCTTATGCTCAAGCAATTTCAACAATTGATTTCTATTTATTGTAGCATCTTTCCAATCTCCACTTTCTAAAGCTCTTTGACAAAAATGATTCAAATTTATTTCAACTCCCATTTTAAGATACCATTCTAAGTCAAACCAGTCTCTACCCTTTACTCTATTTTGCCATTTTCTAAATAATAACGCATGCATTTTACCTGCAAATAAGTCAGGCAACGTTAAGCAACTAACATAAAATGAAAATGGTTTTGTTAATAATAAATTTTCTGTTGAAAATTTCAGCGGTGGATTGGTATCAACTTCTATCTTTATTTTAATAATTGGTTTTAAAGAAAGATTTAATTGAGGAATCGTATTTTCAAAAATCAATTCGCTCCATAGTGTTTCAGACTTTAAAAATGCAGAGTCAATCGTTGTAATAGTAGATTTCTGTTTTTGGTTTAAGCTTACTTTAATTCCTAGTGCCTCAAACTCTTCTATAACAGCTTTAAAATAGGGTTCTAATTCAAAATCAGAATTTTTTTCTAAAAGTGAAAAGTCTAAATCTTCCGAGAATCTATTTAACCCATGAAAAATTCTGAGTGCAGTACCACCATAGAATGCAGCCTGTTTAAAAAAGTTAGATCGATATAATCCAGCAAGTGCAATCTCTTGCATGATCTCTCTTAATGCCTGCTCTGTCTCTAGGACATTTTTTGGCTTATATGATTCAATCCATTGCTTTATCATAATTCTGCTATTGCTTCAATTAAAACTTTAATGCTATTTCTTTTTGGACACACTGGTAACCATTTAACCATTTCTCTTAGATTTAATTTTCTAATATTCTCTTTGTCAATTCTTAGGTCTTCTACTAAAAAAAATATTGCCTGTTTTTTACTTCTCAAATTCACTCCACTAGTAGTAATAATTTTATCACAAATACATTTTTCAGGACTGGCAATCAATATAGTTTGTTTTTGTGTAATTGCTAAAGACTGAATGCCTATAGCGTAATAATCCTTTGGAAGATGCGTAAAATTATATGTAAGGTTTTGAGTAGAAAATAATTTTGACGCCTTGGTGGTCACACTTGTAATTTCAAACACACGTTCGGGTATGAGTCCCCAATGAAACAAAGCTGAATCCAATGAGATATGACTTGGGCCGTAAAGATGATTAGCAATTAAAAATGGCTCAGGCATTACAGTACTCACTTTTGGAGAAGTTATATAAAGCCCCTTTCTGATTTGTAGAAGGTAGCCTTGTTGCACTAACTCAACAATTTTATCATAGGGCCTACTGTAATCTCTAAGCAACCCAAGAATGACTTGTGTACTTAAAGGCTGATCATTGTAAGCAGATAAAGCTGACTTAATATCCATATGTCAAATTTACTAAACAAATTCGGAATATTTCCGAATTGTATTAATATATTTAACATTATATGTAAAATAATGATATTTAATTCGGATAATTGGGATGAATTAAATTAGTGTGCCAGATTAGTGTGATTTGCATGAATTTTTCTAATTTTTCATGCATACATAAAAACATTGTACCTTTGTGCTGTTATGAACGAATCACTAAAATCATTTAGAAAAAATCTAACAGCTGGAAAAGTATACCGTCGCCAAGAATTGGAGAGATGGTCAAACGCTATTGATAGACATTTAGGTGAGTTGGTAAAAGAAGGAGACTTAAAAAAATTAAGTCAGGGATTATACTATGCTCCCAAGAAAACTAAATTTGGAGAAGCACCACCAGATGAAAATACTTTACTAAAAGGATTTTTACAAGATGATCAATTCATAGTTGTGACTCCAAATATGTATAACAACTTAAACTTAGGATTAACACAGCTATATAATAAAACTTGGGTATACAATCATAAACGAAAAGGTTCATTTACTTTGGGCAATAGGAAATTTGAATTCAAACTAAAATCAAGTTTCCCAAACACATTAAGTAAGGAATATGTTTTGGTAGATATGCTTAATAATTTATCTGAATTAGCAGAAGACACTGGTACAGTACTTGCTCAATTAAAAAAGCGCGTTGCAGACTATAACTTTGATAACTTATATGAAATGGCAACAAAGTATGGAAACAGCATGACTAAGAAATTAGTAAAGAACTTGCATAAAAATAATGAGCTTGTATATGCTTAATTATATTCATCATGATCCAGAATTCAAAGACCTAATATCAATTGTAGCTGATAAACTAAAAATTGATCCCTACTTAGTAGAGAAGGACTATTGGATAATGCATACTTTATATGGATTAAATATTCAGGGAATCGAATTTGAACTTAAGGGTGGAACATCATTATCTAATTGATATACATATTAAAACTAATTTTGGTTTACAAATAGAAGGAAATGAAGACAATGATAAAGTAAGAAGTAATCGAAAAGCATTTTATGATAAATTAAAAGAAACAATCAGTATAGATGGTATTGTTGATGTTATTAGAGACGAGAATTTTGATGATACGAAATATAGAAGCGGAGGTATTAGACTTCAGTACAAATCTTTTACGCCAACAATAGAAGGTGTGAAAGAAGGAATACTCTTAGAAGCGGGATTTGATCAGGTTGCTCCCAATAAACCTGTAACTATTTCTTCTTGGATCATAGACCATGTAAAAAGCCTTGAAGGCGAATTCAACTATATTGATAATGCTGCTACTGGTGTACTTTGTTATTTGCCGGAATACACTTTTGTTGAAAAAATTCAAACTATCATAAGTAAACACAGAAAAGAAGTTAAAAATATAGAATCAGGTAAGAAAAACGGACAAGTGAACTTTATGAGACAGTATTATGACGTGCACTGTCTTTTAAAATGTGAATCAGTTATTCAGTTTATTGGAACAGAGCAATACAAAGAACACAAAAATAAACGCATCAAAGGTGCAGATGCAGTAATTGATTTAGCAATGCACCCTGCCCTGAGATTAGATGATCAAACTATATATGATATATACAAGGACCGATATCAGAAATCATCAAATTTATACTACAAAGGTCAGCCCGATTTTGATGAAATCATTACAAGTTTAAGGGGGTATATGTACAAGTTATAATAAGCCGTGCGCATCCAAATGCATACTAAATAACAGGTTTAAAATAATGTTTTGAGTTGATTTGTAAAGTTAAAACCGAATCTTGACCGCAGTTTTGTGCGATGTTGTTTTTTACAGTGATTTACCTATAATTTTACGTGATGTGGACCATCAAATTATTTACTTGTAATGTATTGATATTCAATTGTTTGAAAACTAGTTAGCACCAAACCTAGGTCACGAAAAGGCTATTTTTAGATCGTGCTTAAATTAGTGTGCTGGATTAGTGTGATTTGGTTTATCACATACTAATTTGTGACTAATTTTAATTATAAAATAAAAAATTACAGATAGGATTTTATTCTTTTATACCCACTTGAAGTTATGCAATAAAAGTTTTTATCCTCAAGTTGTTGTTTTATCTCTTCAACAACTTCATTTATGTTAGGATTAACTAGTAATTTATTATAAAATAAATTATTTATCTCTTTGGCTCGTTCAATTTCTAATATTTTGGAATAACCGACAAGTCCAAAAAAAGGGGTTGAATAAGAATTTTCATCAATAATTTTAATAGCATTTAGCCCTAAACAGCTGGATATATTAACTAGCAACGTTCCATTAAGGTTTACATTAATATTTTCTAGTAAATCCGTAAACTCAGCCCAGTAGACTAGTTCTTGACTAGTTAGTAAACAAATTCCATACTCTGATCCATGTGAAATTATATGTAGACATATATTTTCTCCGCTTTTTGTAACATCAGCCAGATGATTCAATGTCGAAATTAACTCATGTTTGGATCTGCATATAAACAGCTGGTGTTCTACAAAATTTGTTTTTAATGACTCAATTAATTCATTTGAAATTTGGAATTGATTAAATTGATCTTCAGGCAAACAATCAATGATTAATACTCGGTTGTATTCTACGAAAAGAGTTTTACTCATTTTTAATATTATTTTCAGCGTGAGTATTAAAATCCTAGTGATCGAATTTATTATATACTTCCGAGGTGGAATTGCTTTGGATCAATTATTGGAAGTACTGCACTATGCAACAAGGTTCCTTTAAATGTACAGAACATAACTCCTCTTGTTGTAGAAATTGAAATAATATTTAAGGTCTCAATTAATTTTGGAGGAATATTTACTTTGCCGTCTTCTTCGACTGTTATTACTTCTTGGAAATTAACAACTTCGAAAATACAACTAACTGATATTGATCCTAATATTTCAGACTGATCTTCATTTTTAATTTGCACATGAACAATTACAAAAACAATTTTATTACCAGCATCTGCTCGACATTCAAGGCTAATATTAAAGTTGAAATTTGTTAGTGCTATTTTAGGATTTACTGGCAAATTCAATGAACTATTTAAAATTTCAATTGTCCTTAATTGCATTTGCACATTAAAATCTTTATTTTCAATATTTGCCATATTACGCATAATATAATTGTGTATAATCAGGTTTCATTGTATTTGTCTTAAAAATATTTTTATTCGCAATATTAACTTCTTTGACATTTGGAGTTGCAAGTCGTATTTGTGGCGATACAAATGACTTAACTTGAATTTCATCATTGAAATATATTAGTTGTACATCCTGCTTATCAAACAAGGCAGAAAAATCTATATTTAATGCGAATGCAATTTCAGATAAAACTTCAACGGTGAAATTATGTGTGCCACTAAACCATTTAGTTATTTCAGATGGATTTTTACCTACTTTTTCAGAGAATTCTTTTTTACTCCATCCTTTTGCTCTCATACTATCCTCAATTCGAGCAGCAATTTGCATTTTTATTTTAGTTTTTTCTAGTTCTAAAGGTGTTACCTCTTCTAGTAACTCCTTTAATAAAGAACTATTATACTTTCTTGCTTTGGCAACTTTATTCATAATCATAGTTTTTAAAATTTCCTTCTAATTCGATTTTGTCTTTTGACCAATATAAATCACCTTCATCTATTTGTTTAATTATACATTCTGCATAAAGCATAATGCTTCTAGCCTCTTGTGAGAGTTTTTCATCATCTTGCCATTTTATTACAGATTTATCTTTAAATCCACCTCCACCTAGTATAATTGCAACACTTGAAAATTTTATACAGAATAATCTTAAATTTTTTTCTTCGTCATCATATAATGCCCATACAAATTTTCCATACTTGCTAACAAAATCACTATCACCTTCATGTTTGAAAAATGAATCTCTAGCACCTGTTGTATTCCCAATCTGAATCAACCTTTTGATTATTTCTTTTATTTCATCTTTATAATCATATTTGTTTTGCTCAATAAATTTTTCAAAAAGCGTTACATCTTCTCCTTCGGGAATAATTGAGTAAACTTTTGCATAGTCACCACTATAATCTTCTATTTCGACAATTTCGTAGTTCACTTTATTCAATAGTAATTATTTTGAAGAAAACATAAAATTTATTTATAAGTATATTTTGGAGACTAAAATTAGTCATTTTTTAATATAATTTCACTTTTAACTAAAAAATTAACATTTTAAAAAACAATATACATGTATCTCATAAATATATATTCTAAAAATAAGTCTTTATGTTTTACAATAGAATATCTGATAACCATTTAAAAATCAATGTTTTGCCGATCAAAAGGCAGGCAAAAGCCTAGCTCCTTATCAATGCTGTTTTATGTAGTATTAGCTCCTGGAATAGATGGTAGGGGCAGTATTTAAGTGTTATTTTATTCCAGTCTGACTTGGTGAAGAAGGCGATTGCATCTGGGTGTAGCTTTCGGTAAGCAATTAGGCCTTCCTCGGCCTCTTCTATCATATCATCGAATTTGATGGTTTCTGCGTCATCTTCATACATGGCTATTTGGTCTTCTATTTCGTTTTGCGCATAGTTTATTTGCGTTATCCATGCAACAAGTCTATCAATGGCACGCAACTCGCCAACGCTATAACTGTGCTCTTTGTCTCCAATACATATCAAATAGCCGTCTTTATATAGATCATTTAAAATAGTAGTAACGTTTATGTTTAGCGACTTTTTATTTACATCTGGTTCTGTCATCACTATCCATGTGGTTCTATTTAACCGATCTAGTTGTTGTTCTATTGTCATTTGGTTCTAATTGGATTATTTTCAAAACGAGAGACTAAACTATACAAGTATCTACATCCTCTTCGACTCCCTCTCTTGCCATATCTTCTCCATCTTATCTGCGAACTGGTCGCCTGATACGTTAATAATGCGCATAAAGGACTTATACGACTTGTGTCCGCTGATGGCCATATTATCATAGGGTCGGTTCCTTTAATGAATTCATTGGAGCAGAAAGAACGACGTGCTGTATGCGTCATCATATAATCGTATTTCATCTTCACTATTTCAGACAGAACGTTTTGAAGGTTTTAAACTTAGTAGTATGCAGATATATTATGAATTTTAAAACCGAAAGATAAATTCGTTGAATTTATTAAGCGTTACCAGAATAAAGTAATTGTAAAACAAACCCTAATCATTTTTAAACAAAACTATTTCAAATCCTTTTATTGCTTTTTTATCAACAATAAGATTTGTTATAGTTAAAAGTTGTAATATGAGTGGTTTGAAAAAAGAAAACATTCTTTATTTCTTCAAAGAAGGATTATAATAATGTAGTGGTCTTGGCAAAAAATAGCCTTTAATCATTTCAGGATTTTGAACACAAATCTGAATATGTTGTCGTTTTGTAAAATTTGAACCTGGATATGCTTCTTCGCCTTCAGAGAATGATGATCTAATTGTATCAAAAGGCTTCTTACCAGATATCTTTTTGCGTGTTTGATGGATAAATTGAATAACCGAGCAGTCTAGTTTTCTGTTGTCACCTTTATTTTTAGGCATTTTCGCACCAGCCTCTTTTATTGTTTTTTCCAGACCATGGTAAGCTTCAACTAATATTTCAATTGCTTCTTGGTCTACGAGATTTAGACATTCACCTAATTCAACAATAGCACCTAAAACAAAAGGTGTTTCTATCTTTTTATTATTAAACTGTTTGCCATTGGAATTTTCAAGTGCATATTCCCAGGCCCTTGTTGGATTTTGTTCCCAAAAATAAATGCCATGACCTAGCCAATCCCAATTATTCTCACTTGGATCTAATTCTTTATTGCCACTTAAAACGTCTAGTGCTAGTTTTTTGTCACAACTATAGAAACATTCAACTTGAAATGGTTTACTATATGGCATTTAACTACCTCTTAGCTACAACTTTATTAGTAGAAGCCATCTTTGTTTTTGGCAATTGCTGAATTATACCTGCTTCTTTTAGAAATTTTAAAGCTGCAGATTGAGATCTTGTAGCACTTGCGGTAGCTTTATGAATATCAGCGATTTGTTGTTTGATTGCAATTTGTGTCATAACTCTGTATTTTATAAGTTGCTACGGCTTAAAGAGCTAAAGGTAGCGTAAAGTTGTGTTTTAGTGAAATTATGGTTAACATTTATTATATAGCTAATATATGAATACAAACCGGTTGAATTTCAAGTATTTATACCTAGCCTATTTGAATATTATCTAATTTTAAATTGAAAATATTTAATAGAAAAATTAAATTTAAATTACATGAGTATAAAACCAGGACCAAAAAAAATTGCATCTTCAACAGGAAAACCAGACAAGCGTCAACGTGATAACAAACAAGTACCCAAAAATATTCCTACACTTAAGCCACATGTACATAAAAAAGGGAATTAGAGGCAATAATTAATTTATATAAAACTATTTAATGTATTATTTGTAATTGCCTTAGCATCATCATAAAGATGAGGGTAAATGAATGAATGATCAATATGAGAATAATGTTTAATTCTTCGCCTTACATAATCAGACAAATCCTTCCTAATATTAATGCAGTCAAATGGGCCTAAAACTAAATTAGATCCCTCACTGTGTTTTTTAATATTAAATACCTGGTCAATTGATTTGTTAGAAAATGGATTAAAGATAAATAACCCTTCTTGTGGGATAATATTCTGATTAAAAATTGAAGTAAGATATTTTTCTTTTACAATATTAATTTTGGAGGAGGCAGGCACACTTCCAGAATTTCCATTATCAAAATCAGATATATAGAAAATATTATTCTTATTGGGATTCTTGGGGTCTTCTGACCAATCTTTAAAGTCCATAAAACTTTTTGACTGCTTTAAATCAAACTCTCTAATATTAATAAATTCATTTTTGTAACTAGATTTATCAATATAATATATTGATAAATAATTATTTATATTGCCTTCGCCACCATACCCACTAGACAAACTTTCTGTTCCAAAAAATAATGCCACATTTACATTGTATGTCCAATCCATTAATGGCGTAGGTGCGCCATAATGTTGCAAAATACTTAGTATAGGAAACTCTCTTTCTATCTTGGAATAATCATAAGTATCAAAGACTTTATTAATCAAGGGATGACTTTTTGCTTTTTGCACTATTGTATTAATAAAATTAAAGTAACCACCACCACTCCAATTTTTCATGTCATTTTGAATCCACATGCGTTGAGCAGAAGTAAACAATCTATGTTTTGCTTCTTTCATTCCCCTAAAAATATAATTTGTTCTGTTATCAGCTTTTTGGCTGATTAATTTATCAAACCAATCATCAAATTGGCTATTTGTATCAATTTGGAACTGTTCATGATTTCGAAAAAAGACCTTCTTTTCCTTTAAGGAGCTAAATTCTAACAATTTCCCCATGACATTTTATAGTTTATTATTGATATATGATTTTACATAAAAAATTGCAAGTGAACATTAGCAATATTTTCATTAAAGTCACAATAATAAAATTAGATTATTATCTAATACCCCAATTCAGTATATATACTGAATCCCAGAAACAAAATAAGTCCGTTGCGAAGCAACGGACTTATTAAATAAAGCAAAAAGACTAGTCAAATTGATGAAACTATAACTGGTTACTTATACTATTAATACCCTATTTCCTCTTAAAGAAATATTTAACAGAAACGCCAAGCACGCCAAGACCGTATTTGATGCTGCGTGTTAAGTTGATGGAAGAAGCTTCTGGGAAGTATTTAGTGGGGCAGGTGATTTCGGCGATTTCATACCCCTTTTCAAAAATTTGGGCAATGACTTCGTTGTCAAAAATAAAATCGTCAGAATTCGCATTATAGTCAATCGCTTTTAAAACTTCAATTGAATAAGCACGGTAACCCGTGTGGTATTCACTAAGCTTTTGACCTAATAAAATGTTTTGAATACTAGTAAGCGCTCTGTTCGCAATATACTTATACATAGGCATGCCACCTTTTAAAGCACCACCACCTAAAATGCGAGAGGCAAAAACCACCGGGTATAAGTCCTCAGAAATAATAGACACCATGGAAGTAATCAACTTAGGCGTGTATTGATAGTCAGGATGCAACATAATCACAATGTCAGAATTCAGCGCGATTGCTTTATCGTACAAAGATTTTTGATTCCCGCCATACCCTCTATTTATTTCATGCTTAATAATATGCGAGATATTCAATTTCTGCGCAACTGCAATGGTGTCGTCGGTAGAGTTGTCGTCACAAAGAATAATTTCGTCCACAATATGCATAGGAACTTCGGCAATAGTTTTTTCGAGTGTTTTAGCAGCATTATAAGCAGGCAAAACAACGGTTACTTTTTTATTCTTGATCATAGAACAAATATATTAATAAAATTACTTATCGGTCACAATTGACCAATGTGATTTAAGGTCTTTCAGTTTAGAGTTGTAGAAAGAAGGGGGTTGAATATTCGCTTCATTAGACATGTACTTGCCGTTGGGCAAATAACCAATGTAAAAATTGGACCCAAATTTCTCCTTAGCAAGCACCCAGGCCAAATATTCATAGGAGTCAAATTCAGTTTCAAGGAGTATTTTATTTTGAGCAGGTGCTAGGCTATCAAAGACAGCAACTAAGTTAGATTGTAAACTCGGGTTTTGCGCAAAATAATGATCCATTTTAGTTCGTTGAAAAATGGTTTTACTGCCTTCCAACATTTTAGGAGAATGAGACAAGACTCTTTTTAGATAGAAAGGGTCGGCAATAATGGGTTTGGCTCTATTGAAGTACACCGGCAGGAGTGCTACAAAAAACATGGATATCATTGCAAGCTGAATCCATTTTGTGTTTTCTAAATGTTTGAAAATGATATAAGCGCAGCAAACAATTAATAAAGTAACTAAGGGAAGTAGGAGTCTAAAATTAAAAGCACTGTATCTAAATAGTAAAGAGAATAAAGAGAAAGAAAAGATGAAATAGAAAATACCGAATAAGTATTTTTTAGTGATCTTGGCTTTAAAAAGCAGCATTAAAGCAACCAGCATAAAACCAAAATGAAAAAGACTACCTGCAGTATCCTCGTTTAAATGATTATTAATGGTGAAAGCTTCTCCTGCCCAATTATTACCCGGATCGTTTTCTGATACCCCAAGTATTTTATGAAAGCCACTCACTCCAGCATGAATTAGTTTATTGAATGGGTCAAGTGGAATGGATATAAAATCAGCTAACTGTTTGATGTTATTTGAAAGCATGTATTTGATACTTAACTTATCACTCACAATAGATGCGTTATTATCAAAGACACCCTGTCCGGTGATAGAACCAAAATAATGCATGTTATGTGAAAGAAAAGGAGCCAGTACTATTAAAGCAATGAGTAAAGAAATCCCTACAAAATATAATACCTGAATTGAATACTGCTTTGTATTCAGGTTTGTATTAATTTTTTGACATAAGAAAATGAATAAATACAAAGCAATAGGAAAAGCAAAAATGGCCACATTGTATTTTGTTAAAATACCAAGCGTAAGGGACAAGGCAAGGAATATTGTATTACTAAAGAAGTTCTTTTTCTCAATCATATTCTCATTTCCCTTCTCTTTTTCTTTTTCCTTCTCTTTTACAATAGCCACTGTAAAATAAACGAAGCTTATAAAAAAGAAAGTGGCTAGTAAATCAGTTTGTGTAGTAGTGGCTTGGAATACAATCATAGGAAGGGAGGCAACCATTAGCAAGGCAAATAATTGTCCTTTATGATTTATGCCAACTAATTTAAAAAGCAAACTCACTTCGCACAATACACCCACAAATGAAAAAAACTGAACTAGGTTCGCAAAACTATCAGTGCCAGATAAAATTTGCAAATTTAATATTACATATTCTGACAGTGGAGAAGTAAGTACTTGTCTATAAATATTGGTTGGATAAGGATAAATGTTTTTGTCCTGTATCCAATGCAATACTCTAGGCATATGATAGGCCATACTGTCCCAGTTATTGGGCGGCACAAATACGGATAATAATAGAAGTGGTAAAACTACTAATACTAAAACGGTAATTAATACGCTACTTGAAAAAGAGACTTTAGGAGAAGAAGGATTTAAGGGATTGAATTTAAAAGCATTAAGAATAGCTTCTAAAGAACCTTTGCTTTTAATAAAATAAATAAGCGCAGCAATAAATACCATTAACCAACCCAGTCCAATATTGGTTTTGGTTAAGGCATTATTTAAAGAGAGTATTTCACAAAAAAGATAAGAGAAAAAGCAAGTGGCAATAAATGACTTAATAAACGCAGTTCTTAAACCAGCTACTTTTAAAAAGTTTAAGAAAATGAATAAGGCCGAAAAGAAAAGTAAAATGATTGCCATAGGAAAAAGTTTAATGACTATTTACCTAGGCTCTTAAATATCTTGATATTATAAAACTTGTCGTCTTCGTAATTACCAAACTTAGCTGCATTTTGGAATAAGTCATTTATGATGTCTTTAATACCAAATACAGGGGTAAAACCTAAAGCAAGTTTAGCATGTTGGATTGAGACTTTATAATTTCTAAAATCTTGCACGTCGTTAATATGCACTTTAATTTCTTTACCTAGGTTCTTAGACATTTCCACTCCCACAATATCACCAATTTGACCTAGGGTATAATTATCGGATGCAACATTAAATACGCCTGAGATATTATCTGGAGCTTGAATGGCACGAATAAAAGCAGAACAAGCATCCTGAATATGATAAATTGGTCTCCAAATAGAAGGATTGTTTACTGTGATTTCACCCAATGTCATTGCATTCTTAAACATGGTATTTACTACTAAGTCAAAACGCATTCTATCACTATAACCACAAACGGTTCCTTGTCTTAAAGCTATCACTGAAAAATTATCGTCTTTTAATTGCATCACCCCATTCTCTCCTTGTAGTTTAGAAATACCATAAGGATACGCACAGGTAGTTGGAGATTTTTCGTCATACAATTCGTCTACGGTATAACCATACACAGAACAAGAAGAAGCATATATAAAACGCTTTACTCCCGCTCTCTTACTTTCATAAGACAGGTAAGCAGGGCAAGCAGCATTTTGAATAAAGTTTTCTGACGGCGAAAATTCAGCCATTGGGTCGTTAGACACGCCACCTAAAAAGATTACGGTATCATACCCTACTAATTCTTTATGGGTAACCTGGAATAAATCTTTTTTAATTAATTCTACTTTAGGATCTAAATTATTACCAAACCATAAATCATCAATTACGGTGATCTTGTAGTCAAGTCTCATTAACCTTTTACAAAGTTCAGTTCCAATATATCCAGCACCGCCTGCTAATAGAATTTTTTTCATGGTTTTTATTTATTAAATAAGCTATTGTAAACCGAGCAATCCAAGGAAGTATCCTTTGGCATTTTAACACTCATGTCCTTAATACTTATTTGGTCAATATTTTCAGCACCCAAACTTAATGCATATTCATATACCGATTTCCTAGTTCCTCCAATATGAATGACGCCATTATAGTTGGAAAGTACAATATTTTTAATTTTCTCCGCAATTACAGAGGCCGGCTCACGGGAAGTGAATTGATCTGTAAAAGCTGCTTTATAGGGAAATTCGTCTGGGCCGAAAGATAGTCTAATAATTACCCAGCTATTCAACATTTGAACAGCGCATTCCCCACCAAGCTTAGACCAAGCATATTTATTTTGAGGTAATAGTTCTGCGTTTTCATTGTACTCCCCTTTGTCACCTGCAAATACATAGTCGGTAGATATATATACTAAACGCATATTTCGTTTAAAACATTCCGCACTCAATAAAGCAGTTCCAATAATATTAGACTGAATAGCTTGTGCAATGTCCTCATTAATTTTAGGAGGAGAGATCATAGCAGCACAATGCAGTATAGTGGTAATAGTAGGATGCTGGTCTAAGAATGAATTTATTTCTGATGCATTGGCTATATCAAATTCAGCCCTAGTGGCGCCGATAGCTTCTGGAATTAAAGCCTGTACTGCTTTTCCTAGTTTTCCTGCCGCACCTGTAATTAAGATGGTATTACTCATAGCCAAAATTAAATAGAAAATTGTTTAGCGTCTTCTCTGTCTAACCATTGCTTAACAGACAAACCATTAATGTCTTTTGAAGTAGCAATAAAAGAATCCTTTAAATCAAAAAACAAGTTCTTTAATTTAGGATCACAAATGCTCCAGTCAATGTCCTCCGCAAAAGGAGAAACACCTGCTTCACATTCCCCATTGTAGGAACCTGAACAAAAATACTCTATATAAGAGTCTTCTAAAAAGAAGTTACCATGCGCACAACCTTCTGGAACCCAAATCCAACTTGTATTGCCGTCTGTTGAATTAGCCGGCATATTAAAAGCCATTATTTTCCCTTGGGTAGGAGAACCCTGACGCAGATCCAAAATTAAATCCACCATATGACCGGTAATTGTTCTAACCAATTTACCCATATTCGGATTCCACTGAAAATGTAAGCCTCTTAGTACATTACGACGAGAATAACTTTCATTAGACTGCATAATGCCATTAGGAAATACCTTTAATTCATTATTAATGAAGTCAGAAACACGGAAAGTCTCCGTAAAAAAACCTCGTTTATCGGTAAAACGCTCAAAGTTGATAAGCTTTACTCCTGGTATTTGAGCCTCGGTAATGGATGTGATTTTCATATTGCAAAAATACTTGAGAAAAGACGGTTTACCAAATGTTAATATATGATATAATTAAAATATGTATGCTGCTAAAAAACAAAACCCACCGAATGGGTGGGTTAGTAATATATAGTTTATAAATGTCTTAGAATTGATCAACCACTTCAGCAATTGTTTTTCTTATTCCATCTTGTAGCTGTATGCTTGGTTTCCACCCTAGCTTAGAAAGTTTAGTGGTGTCCATTAATTTACGAGGTGTGCCGTCTGGCTTGGTGGTGTCAAATTCAAGTGTGCCGTTATAGCCTACTTCGGTTGCTATTAAGGTAGCCAATTCTTTTATTGAGATGTCTTCGCCCCAGCCTATGTTTACAAGGCCGGCTTCATTGTAGTTTTGTAAAAGGAAGAAGCTAGCGTCTGCTAAGTCATCAACGTGCATGAATTCACGACGTGGTGTGCCTGTGCCCCAAATCACAACCTTAGGGTCGTTATTTTTCTTAGCCAATATAATACGGCGAATTAAAGCAGGAAGTACATGTGAGTTTTCTGGATGGTAATTGTCGTTAGTGCCATATAAATTAGTAGGTATGGAGGAAATAAAATTGCAACCATATTGAGCGCGATAACTATCACACATTTCAATACCTGCAATTTTAGCAATTGCGTAGGGCTGATTGGTAGATTCTAAATATCCACTTAGCAAATATTCTTCTTTCAATGGTTGTGGTGCTAGTTTAGGATAAATACAAGAAGACCCTAAAAACAATAATTTTTTTACTCCATTTAAATAGGCCGCATGAATCACGTTTGCCTCCATCATGATATTATCATAAATGAAGTCAGCGCGATACGTATTGTTAGCATAAATTCCACCCACTTTCGCAGCAGCCAAAATTACATAGTCAGGCTTGTCAACATGGAAGAAACTATTCACTAAGTCTTGATTCCTTAAATCTAATTCACTCGAGGTTCTATAAATAATATTCTGATACCCTTCGGCTTTTAACTTACGCTCTATAGCAGAACCCACCATCCCTCTGTGTCCAGCAATATATATTTTAGCAGATTTTTCCATATTGTCTATTCGCTTTCTTTTGTTGGTGTATATCCATTCTGCTTTAGTAACAACTCTTTTTTAAATAATTCAATATCACTAGCCACCATTTCTTTAACTAAGCCGGCTAGATCATATTTAGGCTTCCATCCAAGTTTAGTCATTGCTTTAGAAGGATCCCCAATTAGTAAATCAACTTCTGTTGGACGATAATATGTAGGATCAACTCGAACAACAGTTGTGCCAATTGGCAAAACATAAACCCCTGCATTCGTAAGTACATAACCTTCTTCTTTTTCACCCTCTCCTCTAAAACCAAGCTCAATGCCTAATTCAGCAAAAGTCATTTTAACAAAATCACGAATGGTAGTGGTGATGCCTGTAGCCAAAACAAAATCTTCTGGCTTCTCTTGCTGAAGCATTAAGTACATGCCTTCAATATAATCTTTAGCATGTCCCCAGTCACGCTGCGCATTTAAGTTACCTAAGTATAAACAGTTGTCTAAGCCAAGCACAATACGCGCAGCTGCACGAGTAACTTTACGTGTTAAAAATGTTTCACCACGTTGAGGTGACTCATGATTAAATAAAATACCATTACAAGCATACATATTATAGGCTTCACGATAGTTCACTGTAATCCAATATGCATATAACTTTGCAACTCCATAGGGAGAACGAGGATAGAAGGGAGTAGTTTCAGACTGAGGAACTGCTTGCACTAAACCGTATAACTCAGAAGTAGATGCTTGGTAGAATTTTGTTTTTTGTGTTAAACCTAGTAATCTGATTGCTTCTAATATTCTCAAAGTACCAATACCGTCAACATTGGCAGTATATTCAGGTTCTTCAAAACTAACTTGCACGTGACTCATGGCACCCAAATTGTAAATCTCATCAGGTTGCACTTCCTGAATGATTCTTATTAAGTTAGTGCTATCTGATAAGTCACCATAATGTAAATGAAGATGCCTGTCTGGAATATGTGGATCTTCATAAATATGATCAATTCTTTGTGTATTAAACAAAGAAGATCTTCGCTTAATTCCATGCACTTCATAATCGTTGTTTAAGAGAAATTCAGCTAAGTATGCTCCGTCTTGTCCTGTAATACCTGTAATTAGGGCTATTTTCATTCTGTAATGTCTTGGGTGCAAATTTAAGTACTTATTAAATAGAAAAACCCGCAGTGCGGGTTTAGATTTAGAGTAATATCGTTATAATTACTATCCCTTAAATTCTTCCATAGTTACATGTCCATCTGCACTAATTCCCTTTCTTTGAATTACATTAATAAATGTCATCCAAAGTATTTTTATATCTAAAACAAAAGATTGTTTTTCTACATACTCAACATCATACTTGAATTTTTGTTCCCAACCAATAGCATTACGGCCGTTCACCTGAGCCCATCCTGTAATACCAGGTTTAACATTATGCCTTTTAGCTTGTTCTGTACTATATCTTGAAAGATATTGCATTAACAAAGGTCTTGGCCCAACCAAACTCATATCTCCTTTCAAAACATTAACTAATTGTAATAATTCATCTAGAGAAGCGGACCTTACGACTCTTCCAGCTTTAGTTAATCTTAATTCATCTGACAAAGGAATTCCTTCTTGATCAAATGCATCCCTCATTGTTTTTAACTTAACAATCTTAAATGGTTTTGCATCAAGACCTGGCCTTTGCTGAAAAAAGAACACCTTCCCATTATTAACAAAAAATAGGAAAATTACTATGATTAATATAATGGGGGAAAGGATAATCAAAAGAAAGAAAGAGATAAAAAAATCACTCAACGGTTTTAAAAAATGTCTGTACATAAATTAACTATGCTTAGAGAAAATTATATCTAAACAATTAAAGATTCTGTCAAATTCTTCACCAGTTAAATTAGACCCACTTGGAAGACATAGTCCATTTTCAAATAATTTATCTGATACTCCGTTTAAATAGCTTTTTGAAGACGCAAATATTGGTTGTTGATGCATTGGTTTCCACAGAGGACGAGTTTCAATATTTTCTTCATCCATTGCTAATCTGATTACTTCACGCGTTAACCCTTTGTTTTTTGTAGGGTCAACTACAATACAGGTGAGCCAACGGTTAGAATAATAACCTTGAGGCTCTTCTTGAAACTGAATATTAAAACCAGCATTATTGTGTTTTGCGAAGTAGTTCTTATATCTTTCAAAATTATTTCTTCTGGCAGCAACACGATCACTTAAAACTTCTAATTGTCCTCTTCCAATACCAGCTAATACATTAGACATTCTATAATTATAACCTATGTGTGAATGCTGATAGTGAGGAGCTGAGTCTCTTGCTTGAGTGGCAAGAAAACGTGCCTTTTCAATCATTTTTGCATTCTCAGATAATAATGCTCCACCGCCTGATGTAGTAATAATTTTGTTTCCGTTGAAACTCAAAACACCAAACTCGCCAAAGCTTCCGCAAGGTTTATTTTCAATATTGGATCCTAATGCTTCAGCTGCATCTTCAATAACTGGAACATTATATTCATTTGCTATAGAAGTAATATCCTCCATTTTAGCAGGCATACCATAAAGGTGAACAGGAATAATTGCCTTAGGCAATTTCCCATTTTGTTTAGCTTCTTCCAGTGCGGCTTTTAATAATACAGGATCCATGTTCCAAGTGTCGCTCTCTGAATCAATAAAAACAGGTATTGCTCCTTGATAAGCAATTGGGTTTGCAGAAGCAGAAAAAGTAATAGATTGACAAAATACCGCGTCTCCGGCCTTCACCCCCAAGAGTATCAATGCCAAGTGAATTGCCGAAGTGCCGGATGACAAGGCAGCAGCATGGCTAGATTTTGTTTGTTCTTGTAAACCATGTTCAAATGCATTTACATGAGGACCTAATGGAGCAATCCAATTAGTTGCAAATGCTTCATTTACATACTGAAGTTCATTATTACCTATATGTGGAGAAGAAAGCCAAATTTTATTAGACATAAATTAAAAGTTCAAAGTTACACCACCCCATGAATAACCAACTCCAAAACCTGCCAATAAAACCTTTTTTTTATTTATTATTGCCTTTGAATTGATTGCTTCTTTTAATGCTATTGGAATTGTAGAAGAGACTGTATTCCCGCAATTTTCCAAATAATAATAAAAATTTTCTTCTTGAATTCCTATTTTTTTTCTTAAGTGTTCTAACATAAATTTATTTGCTTGATGAAAAATAAACAAGTCTATTGAATCTAATTTAGTTTCATTTTTAATTAAAATATCATTTACTAGTTCCGGAACTGCCTTTGATGTGAAAGAAAATATTTCGGGACCATTCATGAAAAGACATGATGGATTGCTCATAATATTATTTGTATCTAAACTAGTAATATTTGTTTTATTGGGAAATCTAGTTCCCCCTTCTTTTACTATTAAATTATTTGCACCGCTTCCATCTGTTCCCAAACTAAAATTGTTAATTTCAGCAAAGCCTTCTGTTGAAATAATTGTAGCAGTAGCACCATCACCAAAAATTGTTTTATTTGACTTATCATTTGGGTTTATAAATTTAGAGTATGTCTCTGACGTTATGAATAAAATATTTTTAGCGATTCCGGCAAATAATAGCCCTTTTGCTAATGCTAATCCATATACATATCCTGAACAACCTAGATTAAAATCAAGTGCTCCAGCGCTCCTAGAAAGACGAAGTTTATCTTGTAAAATACATGCGGTTGTAGGTAATAAATAATCAGGACTTTGAGTACAATATAATATAAAATCAATTGTTTCTCGATTTATCTCATATTCTTTAAACAGTATATTAGAAACCTTAATTGCCATATCTGAGGCAAATTCATCTTTAGAAGTTATAAAACGATTTCTTATACCTGTTTTAGACATAATTTTATCAATAGCCCATTCAGGATGTTCTCTATTTATATCTTCATTAGAAAATGAATTACTTGGCAAATAATAACTTAATGCCTTAATGTATGCTTGCATTTAACATAATTTAATTATTTAATAAATACCCGCCATCTATATCAATATTAGAACCAGTCATCCATTTTGAATTTTCGGAAAGTAGAAATTGAACTAAATAAACGATATCTATTATTTCTCCTAGCCCAAGTGGATATTTAGTAGATAGGTTACTCATTTGAAAATCTGAGGTAACATTTGTGTTTTCTATTAAATCAGTTTTAACAACACCTGGCGAAACCACATTAACTCTAATATTTTGTAATGAAAGCTCGCTAGCTAGTACTTTAGCATAACTATTTAAAGCACCTTTTGACGCTGCATATATTGAAGTCCCAGGAACTCCTACTTTAGCTGCAATTGATGAAATTATTACTATTGAAGCCCCTTTCTTAATTTTTTTTGAATGTAATAATTTTTGTACTAGAAAGAAATTAGAAAAAACATTGGTGTAAAATAGATCGATTACTTTTTTTTCAGTAATTAATTTTGCTGGTGTATAATCAATTATTCCTGCATTTAAAACAAGACCATCAAGTGTGTCAATTTCTTGCACTAGGTTAGATATGTCTTCTAAATTACAGACATCAGCAAGTATTCCTTTATTAAAATTTAAATTTGAAAGTTCAAATTCGTTAGAAATTTTATTCAACTTGGTTTGATTTCTGCCACTTATAGTTAATTGTGCCTTGTATTCATTTAACATCCTGGAAATGCCTAAGCCAATTCCAGATGTAGCGCCAGTAACTAGAATTTTTTTATTAGAGAAATTCTCATTGATCATTTTAAATTACTTTCTAGTGATTCAATTAGATCACAGACTGTCTTTGAATTCTGGATTTGGTTTGGCGATATTATTATTTTAAATTCATCTTCGCAAAGAACTATTAATGACAATATTATCAAAGAATTCCATTCTTCTAAGTCTTTAAATTTTGTATCTAAAGTAATTAATGATGGATCTGTTTCGTCAAATAATAATCTGAACTGGTCTAAAAATACATTTTCTTTAATCATAATCTAAATTTTATTTATATTTAATAATTTTCGATGGCACACCAACTGCCACACAGTTTGACGGAATTGACTTTGCTACAACTGAACCAGCACCAATAGTTGTATTTTCACCAATAGTTACATTGTTAATTATTTTAGCTCCTGTTCCAATATAAACACAAGTAGCGATATCGACCTCTCCCGAAATATTAACTCCAGGCATAAATGAACAGTAGTCATCAATTATAGTATCATGTCCAACAGTACAACATAAATTTAAAGTAACAAAATTGCCTATTTGCGTATCAACTGTAATTATACAGCCAGCTGTAATTATACAGCCAGTTCCAATTGTTTTAGAAGATCCGCCAAGTATTACATTCGGGTGTATCAAAGTAGCATGCGTGATATTAACGTTATTTAATCTTTGTAAAATTTTCTTTTTAACTTGCGGATCACCAATTGCAATAGTTATTGATATTTTATCCTTATACGAATTTAATTCTTCAATTTTCCCTAAAATAGATTCGCCGGTAATAGTATCATCAAAATAACCAAGAAAATTATAAGTTGGTAATGCTAGATTAATTTGATTAATTAGCATTTTTACTTCTCGTCCAAAACCACCCGCTCCAATGATTGCAATATTTTCTAGCATATTTAAATAAATAGTTTTTCAGCTTCCAAAATTGTTTTATTTATACCAACTTCTAATTGAATTGTTGGATGCCAGCCAAGTTTATTGATTATTTCCGTATTCATTAGTTTTCTAGGAGTACCATCAGGTTTTGTAATATCAAATTCAATTTGACCTTCGTATCCTGTAAGTTTTTTTATTAATTCAGCTAAGTCCTTAATTGATACATCGTCACCCCATCCTATATTTATTATATCTTCATCATTATAATTATTCATTAAAAAAAGAGAGGCGTCTGCCAAGTCATCTACATGCATAAATTCTCTTTTGGGGTTCCCAGTTCCCCAAATTACTACTTTGTCTTGATTATTATTTCTTGCCTCAATAAACTTACGTATTAGTGCTGGAAAAACATGTGAATTCTCTGGGTGATAATTATCGTTTGTTCCATAAAGATTTGTAGGCATTACAGAAATAAAATTACATCCATATTGGGCACGATAAGCTTTACACATTTCAATTCCCGCTAGTTTCGCAATTGCAAATGACTTATTTGTTTCTTCTAGGAGGCCTGACAATAAATATTCTTCTTTTAATGGTTGTGGTGCAAATTTAGGATAAACACAGGATGAAGCAAAAAAAAGTAATTTTTTTACTTTAAAAGTTGCAGCAGCATGAATTACATTTGTTTGTATACATAAATTATCATAAATATATTCAGCTCTAAAATTATTATTTGCAACAATTCCTCCAACTTTAGCTGCGGCTAAAAAAACATACTCTGGATTATTTTTATTGAAAAATTCAAGAACTTGATTTGAATTACGTAAATCCAAATCTAAAGATGTAGTATAAATTAAATTGGTATACCCATTTTTTTGCAAAAGTCTAAGAATTGAACTTCCAACCATTCCTTTGTGACCAGCAATATAAATTTTACTATTTTTTTCCATATGGGATTTTATTAATTATTAAATTATATGTCTTTTCAATTTGAAAATCTTTCTCGATTAATATTCGACTATTTTTTCCCAACAAGTTCAATTGTTCCTTATTTAATAATTTATTTAAATAATAATTAAACTCTGTCAAATTTCCACTTTTAACCCAATATCCACATTGTGCATCTTCTATTATTATTCTTAAGTCTGTAATTTCATCCGTAGCAGCCAAAATTGGCATCGATTTTTCTAAATACGATAATAATCTAGATGGTATATTGGGTATGGTAAATCGCTTATCAAGAAAAATCAACCCAACATCTGATAATTCTAGCAACTCGTCATATTTTTCTTTGGATTGTGTTTTTAATAATTTTAGGTTAGTCGGTTTTTTTTTATTAGACCAATTAAAAATCATATCAAATTTTGTTCCATCCCCAACTATAACAAAATAAAAAT
>CANCAY010000015.1 GCA_947374225.1 Chitinophagaceae bacterium
TTCGCAGCTTCTGGCTGACGAGAAATACCTTCAACAGCACCTTTACCAATCTGACCGATACCAATTCCAGCACCGATAGCAGCTAATCCAGCGCCAATTGCAGCAATACTTCCTACCATTTTTTTAAATTTTAATTGTTATTGAAAAAAAGCGTTTATAATAATTTTAGTGATGTGCAGCATCGCTATGTTCATGATGGTGTTCCTCATTGGCCATTCCAATATACATAGCCGTCAACATGGTAAAGATGTAAGCTTGCAAAAATGCAACTAACAACTCAATCATGCCAATGAACACAGCAAAAGGAACAGCAATTGCAGAAGCAAAAACCGTCTTGAATATAAATATGATACAGATCAAACTTAGTACTAGAATGTGGCCAGCTGTAATGTTCGCAAACAAACGAATCATTAAAGAAATAGGCTTTGTGAAAACACCAATCAACTCAATAGGAGCTAAAAATAATTTCATACTCCAATGCATGCCTGGCATCCAGAAAATGTGTTGCCAATAATTTTTGTTAGCGCTTAAGTTCACTACAATAAACACACATACCGCCAACATCATGGTGAATGCTATATTACCACTTACATTAGCTCCGCCTGGAAAGAAAGGTATCAATCCTAAAAAATTGTTCGTTAAAATCAAGAAGAAAATAGTTAATAAAAAAGGCATGAATTTTGCATACTTCTTTTTACCAATATTTGGAATTGCTAATTCGTCTCTCACAAATAAAACGATAGGTTCCATGAAAGATTGAATTCCTTTTGGAGCATTTGTAACGCCTGTCTTTTTGTATGCATTTGCAGCAGACAAAATAATTACTAAAATTAACAATACCGACACGAATAAACTAGCTACGTTTTTAGTTATAGAAATATCCAATAATTGCTTATTCAATACTTCGTCAATAGCCCCTTGCGCATTTACAATTTTCAACTTCCCTTCTATTAATTTATAATCAAAGTTGCCATTGAATACAATGGGTTCATGATGCTCGTCTACCAATTTAGCAGAAGAGAAAATCTCGAATCCTTTTGAAGTATGTAAAATTACAGGTAATGCGATTGAAGTATGACCCCATAAATGCCAGCTATGGTCGTCTTTAATGTGTTCCAATATAGTTTCGGTAACATTAAAAGCTTTTGCCTCATGAGCACTTGCAGTAGCAGCATGTGCTGTATCATGTGCAATTGTGGTTGAATCTTGATTAGCTACATTTTCATTAGCCAACAAAGGATTCAAATTAGCCATTGCAAAAAGGCTAAAACATAATACCAGTAAAGATTTTATACGTAAAAAGGCCATGAGTATCTCAAAATTTGCGGCAAAGATAGGAATAAAGCGGCTCAAATGGTACAAATTTGAATAGAATTCTAACATTAAAAACTAAAAATCAAAAAATACGTAACTAATTGATTTTCATATTTTTAACTAATTTTTATTTGCAGATTGTTGCTGAAATTGCATTTCATTGAGGGTGGCATAAAAACCTCCTAATTGTAATAGCTCCTGATGGGTCCCTATTTCCTTTATTTTTCCCTTGTCCAAAACAATGATTTGAGATGCTTTTCGGATCGTAGATAAACGGTGTGCAATAACAATTGAAGTTCTTCCTTTGATTAAAGTGTCAATCGCTTTTTCAATCAATTGTTCACTCTCTGTGTCTATCGAGGAAGTCGCTTCGTCCAGAATTAAGATAGATGGATTGTATAAAAGGGCGCGAATAAAACTCAATAACTGACGTTGACCTAAACTTAATGTAGCTCCCCGCTCCATTACTTGATATTGATACCCCCCTGGCAATTGCATAATAAAATCATGCATACCTATCATCTTAGCTGCTTCATGTACTTGCGATATAGTGATAGCTGAATTTCGTAATGTAATATTATCATACACAGAGCCAGAAAATAAAAATACGTCCTGTAATACAACACCTACAGAAGCTCTTAAGCGATCTAATGAGAAACTTTCAATTGGCTGGTCGTCTAATAAAATTTGACCTCCTTGATATGGATATAATCTGTTCAATACACTAATGATGGAAGTTTTACCACTTCCTGTGTGTCCAACTAGGGCAACTGTTTTTCCGGCTTCCACTGTAAAGTTCAAGTCGTCTAATACCCAAGTAGGAGGATTGTATGCAAATTGAACATTTTTAAATTCTATTTTCCCTTTAATTTGCAATGGTGCGTAATTGCCTTTATTAAGCGTTACGTCTTCATTGTCTAATACTTTAAATACGCGCTCCGCAGCCACCATGCCCATTTGTAGCACATTAAATTTATCTGCAATCATTCTTAGAGGTCTAAATATTTGATTCAGAAATAAAATAAAAGCAACTAATAATCCTGCATCCAAAGACCGGTCTGCTACCCACCAAACAATCAATCCAATACTTAATGCTAACACCACTTCCACTACTGGGAAAAATACAGAGTAGGCAAAAATTGCTTTAATATTTGCAGTCTTATGTTGTGCATTTATTTTATCAAATTTTTGCATTTCTTTTTCTTCAGCAGCAAATGCCTGAACCACTTGCATGCCAGAAATATGTTCTTGCACAAATGCATTTAATGCAGCCACTGCATTACGTACTTGAATGAAACTTTTATTCACACTTTCTTTAAAAAAATAAGTGGCAATTAACATTATTGGAAAAGGTACTAAGCAAATTAAAGTAAGCTTCCAATTAATCACAAACATTGTAGTCAATGTTACTATGATTGTTAAAAAATCTGCTACAATGGGAATTAAGCCATCCGAAAATATATCATTGATACTTTCAATATCATTAATGGTTCTAGTTGTTAAAGTTCCAATGGGCGTCTTGTCAAATTGACGCATTTCCCAAAGCATGATTTTCTCATAAACTTTATTCCTCAAGTCCCTTATAACCTGTTGACCTAGCCAGGCCATGCCAAATGTAAATAAGAACCTAAGGACCGTTTCCACAATTATAAATGCAACTTGAAATAAGGTGATGGATAAGATAAGTTGAATAGCCGACGCAAAAGCATTGGCAGGTAAAAACCAATGTACCCAAGTAGGCAGTATTACCGACTTCCCAATAGCGGCGTTCACGGTAGCCTGAATCAAATAAGGTCTCACTGGGGTCGCAAAAGCCAGTAAAATAGACAAAATTAGATTCCCCCAAAATATGAATCGGTAAGGTTTCACAAAAGAAAAGACCCTCTTTAAAATAGCAGCTTTAAATATTTCTTTGGGTTGGGCAGTAGACATATGAAAACAAAGTTAAGCTATCTGATTGTTCTTTGTAAAAATCATGCCCCTTTTACGTATTTTCGTAGCCAATGGACGCTTTAGCAAACGATAATCAACCCTTAGACATTGTACCGGTGTACAGTTTAAATGAAGAACAAGAAAATAAAGAGATTGTTCGACATTATCGTGCCCTATTGAGATCACTTAAGACAAAGGTAAAAAAAGGTGATAAGGAATTATTAAGAACCGCTTTTGAAATGGCCGTGGAAGCACATAAAACCATGCGTCGAAAAAGTGGCGAGCCCTATATATTTCATCCATTAGCAGTGGCTATGATTTGTGTAGACGAAATTGGCTTGGGTATTAGAAGTACCATTTGTGCATTATTACATGATACAGTAGAAGATACCGATATTACTTTAGACGATTTAAAAAGTGAGTTTGGAAATGAGATTGCAAAAATTGTAGATGGATTAACTAAGATATCTACTGTAATGAGTGCTAATAGTAGTCAACAAGCAGAGAACTTTAAAAAAATCTTGTTGACACTAACGGACGATCCAAGAGTTATCTTAATAAAATTAGCCGATCGCCTGCATAACATGCGTACCATGGATTCCATGAAGCATGAAAAACAATTAAAGATTGCTTCTGAAACTATTTGGGTATATGCGCCACTAGCGCATCGTATGGGTTTATATAATATCAAGACAGAACTAGAGGATCTGTCAATGAAATATTTAGAGCCAGATAAATACCGTGAGATTGCAAGAAAATTATCAGAAACAAAAAGAGAGCGTACCAAATATATTAATGAATTCATAAGACCCTTAAAAGAAAAATTAAGTCATACCGGCTTGAATATTGAAATTTTTGGAAGACCTAAAAGCATTCATTCTATTTGGAATAAAATAAAAAAGAAAGGGGTAAGTTTTGAAGAAGTTTATGACCTGTTTGCCATTAGAGTCATATTAGATGTTCCATTAGAAAAAGAAAAAGAAGAGTGTTGGAAAGTGTATTCCATGATCACAGACGAATACATGCCCTCCCCCGAAAGATTAAGAGACTGGTTAAGCAATCCAAAGAGCAATGGTTATGAAGCCTTGCATACTACCGTGATGGGGCCTCAAGGAAAATGGGTAGAAGTGCAAATTCGCACTAAGCGTATGAATGAGATTGCAGAAAAAGGTTTAGCAGCTCATTTTAAATATAAAGAAGGAACACAAAATGAGGACCGTTTTGATAAATGGTTTATTCAAATAAGAGAAGCATTAGGCAACCAAGAAGAAGAAGGAATTGATTTTTTACAAGACTTCAAAACCTCTTTTCTTGCTGAAGAAATTTATGTATATACTCCTAAAGGAGAAGTCAAAATGTTGCCAATTAATAGTTCCGCATTAGACTTCGCATTTTATATTCATACCGCCATTGGCTCCAAATGTATTGGCGCAAAAGTGAATCACAAATTGGTTCCAATAAGTCATAAATTAAGAAGTGGAGATCAGATAGAAATTATTACTAGCAATAAGCAAAAGCCTTCGGAAGATTGGTTGAACAGTGTGGTTACGGCAAAAGCTAAGAATAGTATAAAGGATGCACTTAGAGAAGAAAAGAAAGCAATTGCAGAAGAAGGGAAATATACACTTCAACGAAAGTTGGAAGGATTGGGTGCTGCATACAGCCCCTATAATATTGATCAACTTGTAAACTATTATAAACTATCAAGTCATTTGGACTTGCATTATAATATTGCTACTAAAATAATTGATTTAAAAGAATTAAAACTATTTCAAGTTATTGGAGATAAAATTGAAGCACCTAAGCCAATTATTGCGCCTGCTGAAGTTTATGTTCCAAGTAATGACACTGCTAAAACCTATTCCAAAAAAGAATCTGAATTGATCATTTTTGGGGAGTCTAGTGATAGAATTCAATATGCATTAGGAAAATGTTGCAACCCTATTCCCGGGGATGACGTTTTTGGTTTTGTAAGTACAGGTAAGGGATTAATTATTCATAGAACTAATTGTCCAAATGCTACTCAATTATTAGCCAATTATGGACATAGGGTGGTGAAAACTAAATGGGCTAAGAATAAAGAAATATCCTTCCTAACAGGTCTTAGTATTATTGGCCTAGACGACGTGGGCGTGGTGAACAAGATTACCAATATAATCAGTGGCGAACTCAAAATTAATATAGCTGCATTGACCATTGAGTCCAAAGACGGACTATTCCAAGGCACTATAAAAGTATATGTACATGACAAAGACGAGTTAGAAGTATTAGTGGACAGAATTAGTACCTTAAATGGTATTCAAAAAGTGACACGTTTCGACACAGAGACGGTTTAAAAGACTTATTTTTGCAGCTTCAAATACAAACTTATGGTAGACGTAATATTAGGACTTCAGTGGGGTGACGAAGGGAAAGGTAAAATTGTTGATTATTTTGCTCCCAATTATGATGTGATTGCTAGGTTCCAAGGCGGACCGAACGCAGGACATACCTTGTATGTTAACGGTACCAAAATGGTGTTACACCAAATTCCATCTGGAATTTTTCATCAAGACAAGATTAATATTATTGGAAACGGAGTAGTATTGGACCCTGTTACTTTAAAAAGAGAATGTGAAGCAGTTGCTAGCATGGGCGTTGACGTAAAAAAGAATTTATTTATTTCTGAGCGTACGAATATTATTGTTCCAAGTCATAGAGCTTTAGACAAAGCTTCTGAATTGTCTAAAGGCGAAGCGAAGATAGGATCTACTTTAAAAGGAATTGGACCAGCTTATATGGACAAGACTGGTAGAAACGCTTTGAGAGTAGGCGATTTGCTTGACAAGAAATTTATTAGCAAATACATTGCGCTTCGAATGAAACATCAGAAAATTCTTGATAGCTATAACTTCAATGAAGATATTAGCGAAATGGAGTCTGAGTTTTTTGAAGCTATTGAATTCTTAAAGACTTTGAATATCATTAACTGTGAGTACTTTATAAATGATCAAATTTCAAAAGGTAAAAAAGTATTAGCAGAAGGTGCGCAGGGTTCTATGTTAGATATAGATTTTGGAACCTTCCCTTTTGTAACTTCTTCAAATACTATTTCTGCTGGAGTTTGTACTGGACTAGGAATTTCTCCAAAACAAATCAATGAAGTATTCGGAATTTCAAAAGCCTATTGCACAAGAGTAGGTAGTGGCCCTTTCCCTACTGAATTACATGACGCTAAAGGGGAAGAGCTAAGAAAAATAGGTTCTGAATTTGGTGCAACTACTGGTCGCCCAAGACGTTGTGGATGGATTGACCTGGTTGCTTTGAAATATGCTTGTATGATTAATGGTGTAACGCAGATCATTATGACTAAGGCAGATATTCTAGATTCATTTAAAGAATTGGAATTAGGAGTCGCTTATGAAATGGAAGGCAAACAAATCGATTACGTTCCTTTTCAACTAGTTGGAACACCAGTAACTCCTATTTGGAAAAAAATGGAAGGCTGGAATATAGACTCCACCAAAATGAAAGATGAAAAAGAATTGCCAAAAACAATGAAGTCATATATTGAATTTATCAATTCCTATTTAGGGGTGCCAGTGAAATTCGTTTCTAATGGTCCTGGAAGAGATCAAATCATACATCTATAATTCTAAGAAAGCAACTTTATTTTTTTTAAAACGAGAAAAAAAAGTCAACATTTTTTTGGTAAATATAAAATTCGGGTGAAATTTTACACTGTAATTAGACAACCCCTATGGCAATAAAAATAGATAAAGAAAAAAAGTCCGCTACTAAGAAACCTGGTGTAGAGAAAACGGAAAAAGTGAGCAAAAAAGCTGCTGCTAAAAACGTTGATGAAGAGGACGATGAAGAAGATGAGGTAGATGACGATTGGGAAAAATCCGAAGACGATGATAGTTGGGATCCTGACTTTGAGGAATTTGATATGCCAAAAAGTAAGACTCCTAAAAAATCAACTGGTAAAGCAAAGAAGGGCAAAGAAGAGAATGCATCAGATGACGTAGACGATCTTAACTTAGATGATGATCTTGGTTTAGATGATGATGACTTATTCGACGACAAAGACGAATTCGATGACGACTTCTAAATTACTAATCTGATTACTATTTGTTTTCAGTTTGATATAAAGACTGTATTGAGGCCTGTAAAATTTCATTTTTACGGGCCTTAAATTTTTCCATATATACCAATGGCAACTTTAGCTCATAATTTTTTCCAGTTGCTAATGCTTTTTCTACATTAGGATTAAGTGCATTGATGTCAGCAATTGGCATTTCAATAAAGGCTGCAATGATACTAACTTTATAACGACCGCTAATTGTTAAGATTGAAATATTTTGATTGATGCTATTTGGGTTCAGCTTATTTTGACTGGTAGTCTCTTTTTGCAAAACTTCATTTTGAGTAAGCGTAGTCCAATTGCCGTCTGACTCAAAAACATATTGAGTAGCAATAAACTTTTTTACATGGTTCCTGGTTTCTAAAGGCAATTCATATTGTAATTCCCAGAAGTCCTTTGTGTTTTTCTTTTTCATGGCTTGTCTTACCCTACCCGCACCGCCATTATATGCTGCAACTACTAATAACCAATCTCCAAACTCTGCAAAGGACTCCCTTAATATGGTAGCGGCTGCTTGGGTACTTTTTTCGTAATCAGTTCGCTCGTCGGTAGGCAGCAATTTTAAGCCCAATCTTTTGGCTTCTTCTGGCATAATTTGCCATGGTCCTACCGCTCCTGCCAATGATACTATATTTGAACTTAAACTGCTCTCAATAACGCTTAAATACTTTAATTCTACAGGCACTCCGTTGGCAATTAATATTTGATCATATAAATTAAAATAAGGCCTAGCCCATGTTTTCATTTTCAATAATGCAGGACCTTGCTTCTCCATATAAGCCTGTATAAAACTAATTGCTTTGGGGTTCAACTGAAACTGAAATGGCTTGTCTTTGTCTCCTTCCTTTGTAACTATAAATAAACTTGAAAATCCAATACGCTGAAAAGAAGGAGACAAGGATACACTATCTTTTGATGAGGTTTCTTTTTTCAAAAGATTCCCTTGGGCTATCAAAGTATTTGATGCTAATAAAAATGAAAAGAATAAAAAATATATATTTCGCATTTGCAAAATTAAGCTGGCATCATAGCATTAGAAAAACGAAGTAATGCAGTTTCATTATAAGACTTACTCATTACTTGTAAGCCAAATGGCATTCCATTACTATGTTTAAATAGAGGTAATGAAATTGCAGGTATTCCAACTAAATTGGCATACACAGTATAGATGTCTGCTAAGAACATTTCGGTAGCAGAGTGTTGGTGTGCTCCTATTTTAAAAGCAGGTGCTGGCACCGTTGGTGAAACTAAAATATCATACTGCTCAAATAAACTATTCGTTAAGTCCACTAATTTTTGTCTTACTTGTTGTGCTTTTGTAAAATAAGCATCAAAATAACCAGCGCTCAAAACAAAACTACCTAATAGAATTCTTCTTTGTACCTCTTCTCCAAAACCCTCTGTTCTACTTAATTTATAGAGCGCTGTTAAATCTGCTACGGGCTCCGATGTTCTATGTCCAAAACGTATTCCATCAAACCTTGACAAATTACTACTCGCTTCTGCAGTAGTTAAGACATAATAAGTGGGAACTAAATAAGACAATAAAGAAAAATCTACTGCTTCAACCGTATACCCTTTTGCTTTTAATGAAGTTAAATAGGCTTCAGTTTGTGCTTTGATTTCTGGATCTAATCCTGGATGTTCTAAAGTCTCTTTAAAGTAGGCCACTTTTTTGGGCTCCGATATACTATTATCTACTAATGCCGCAGAAAATGAGGGCACTGGTTTGCTAGAAACGGTACTGTCAAAATTATCACCACCTGCAATAACTTCTAATACCAATGCAGCGTCAGTGATTGTTTTTGAAAAAATACCGATCTGGTCAAAGGAAGAAGCGTATGCTATTAAACCATATCTTGAAATCATGCCATAACTAGGCTTGAGTCCTACTACACCACAAAAATCCGCAGGTTGGCGAACGGAGCCACCCGTGTCAGATCCTAAACTAATCATGCAGAGATCCGCTTGAATAGCGACCGCCGAACCTCCAGAAGAACCACCTGGAACACGTTCATTGTCTAATGCATTTTTTACAGGACCGTATGCAGAATTCTCGTTACTACTACCCATAGCAAATTCATCACAGTTTTGACGACCAATAATAATGGCGCCCGCTGCTAATAATTTCTCAATGGCAGTAGCCGAATAAATTGCGGTATAATTTTCTAATATTTTAGAAGACGCACTAACTTTATGTCCGTTATAACAAATAACGTCTTTAATACCAACCACTACTCCATGTAGCTTACCTAAATTTTTACCAGCTAAACGTGCTTTATCTAATTCCAATGCACGCGCAGTAGCTTCTTCAGTATAAACTTCTAAAAATGAATTGAGATGTTCCTCTTGAGTAATTTTATCCAAATAATTTTGAACTGTTTGGACACAAGTCGTTTCACCAGCTATTAAGGAAGCATGGTAATCATTGATAGTATTAAAACGGAACAAGGCTGAATGTTAAGATGTAAAAAATGAATCAGTAAAAACTATACAGGCTTCTCGTCCTTTTCGTTAATACCGTCTTCGATTTCTTTTTTCACATTGTTTTTAGCGTCATTGAATTCACGGATACCTTTACCCAAACCCTTCATGAATTCAGGGATCTTACGTCCGCCAAACATTACTAAAACAACAACACCGATAATTAATAATTCTTGAAATCCTAAGTTACCCATAATATTAAATTTAGAATAATAAAGGTAAGGTAATTAATAAAACAGAACACTAAATTAACCTCCTATTAAAGCTAATAAAAACATAAAAAAAACGGATCCCTTAAGGAGGGACCCGTTTAATATATTGTAAAATTTACATAGGTTCCAATTAGGAGTGCCTATAAAAAATTTAGAATCTTTTTTCTTTGATACGTGCACTCTTACCGCTTCTATCGCGTAAGTAATACAATTTAGCACGACGTACTTTACCAGACTTGTTTAAAATGATTCCGTCAATGTTTGGAGATAAGAACGGAAATAAACGTTCTACACCTACACCGTCAGATATTTTACGAACAGTAAAAGAGGCTGTAGCACCCGTTCCTTGTGATTTGATTACATCACCACGGAATGACTGGATACGCTCTTTACCACCCTCTACAATCTTGTAGTTTACGGTAATATTATCACCAGCCTTAAATGCTGGATATTCTTTCTTTGCTGTTAATTGCTCGTGTACAAATTTTACTGCTTCGCTCATAATTCTTGTTTTTTGCGGAGGGCAAAGGTATGCTTACCCTTGATACAATCCAAATTATTTAAACCAAATATTAAATTCCCGGCTTTTTAAGCCATTTTAAGTCTATCTCGCAATGTTTACTGCTCTCTTTTCACGGATTACAGTGACCTTAATTTGACCCGGATAAGTCATTTCAGTCTGTATTTTTTGCGCTATTTCGAAGCTTAATTGGTCTGAAGATTGATCCGTAACCTTCTCAGCCTCAACGATTACTCTCAATTCACGACCCGCTTGAATAGCATATGCTTTCTCTACCCCTTGGTAGTTCATAGCCAAATTCTCCAAATCTTTAATTCTTTGGATATATTGTTGCATGATTTCTCTTCTTGCCCCTGGTCTTGCTCCGCTAATGGCATCACAAGCTTGAATAATTGGAGAAATTACATATTGCATTTCCATTTCATCGTGGTGCGCCCCAATCGCATTAACTACTGCTGGGTTCTCACCATACTTCTCTGCTAATTTAGCTCCTAGCAAAGCGTGGCTCAATTCTGTTTCTTCGTCTGGCACTTTACCTATATCATGTAATAAACCTGCTCTTTTAGCCAATTTAGGGTTTAAACCAAGCTCTGCAGCCATGATACCACATAAGTTAGCAGTTTCACGAGAGTGCATTAACAAGTTTTGACCATAAGAAGATCTAAATCTCATTTTTCCAATGATACGAATCAACTCTTTATGTAAACCATGTATACCTAATTCAATAACAGTACGCTCTCCAATTTCAGCAATTTGCTCTTCTAATTGACGGCGTGTTTTATCAACTACTTCTTCAATACGTGCTGGGTGAATACGACCATCTGTCACCAAACGTTGTAAACTTAAACGCGCAATTTCACGACGTAATGGATCGAAAGAAGATAATAAAATTGCTTCTGGTGTATCGTCTACAATTAAATCTACTCCAGTCGCTGCTTCAATAGCTCTAATATTACGACCCTCTCTTCCAATAATCTGTCCTTTCATTTCATCCGACTCCAAATTAAATACAGTTACTGTATTTTCTATAGCTACTTCTGCAGCTGTTCTTTGGATAGATTGAATAATAATTTTACGGGCTTCTTTATTTGCTTTTTGTTTTGCTTCTTCAATAATGTCTTGTTGTAAAGCAAGCGCCTGGCTCTGAGCCTCATTCTTCAAGCTTTCAATTAATTGTTGCTTAGCATCTTCTGCACTTAAATTTGCAATTTTTTCTAAACGACGAATATGTTCTTCTTGGTGCTTTTCTAATTCAGTACGCTTCACATTCACTAAATCAATTTCACGATTTAGTTTTTCTTTAATTACATCGTTGTCCTTGATTTGCTTGTCTAAACTCGCAACTTTAGAATTGATATTCAATTCGTTCTGCTTAATTCTATTCTCCGCTTCTCCAATTTTCTTGTTCTTCTCTAAAATTTCGCGGTCATGATCTGCTTTCAATTGTACAAAGCGTTCTTTAGCTTCTAATTGTTTTTCTTTCTTAACCGTTTCTGCTCTTAATTCTGCTTCTTTTAGAATATTTGCAGCTTGTGCTTCTGCATCTAGAACTTGTTGCTTAGTGTTACGGGCAAATACCAATTTGCCTATTAGAAGTCCTCCAACTAATGTAGAAGCTCCTATGATGATCAATAATATTGATTGGTCCATTGTAAAAATCTTGTTGTTTTAAAAAATACATACGCTTCCCTTTTCGCGACGGCTACGAAGATAATCAAATAATGGTCAAAAAGGAAAAAGGAGGGTCGTTTAACTGCCAGAAATGGCTTTTTCAACAGAATTTGTTAGTGTTTCTATCTGATTTTGAAGGGATTCGAGCTCATATAAGCTCTGGCCGTCCTTCTGTTGTTCCGTCATAAACCAAAGCAATACCATAGAAACATAGTCTTGCATATCCTTGCCCGCATAAGTATTCTTAAATTCGATCATTTTCTGATTGATCAAATTAGCCGTCTTTCTAACTGCTTCCTCGTCTTTTGGGGCAACTTTAATACGATAAGTTCTATCTGCAATCGTAATATTTAAAGGGATCATTTCTTCTGGAGTAGACATATATGCTATGTTAGATAGGATTAAGGATTCAAATTATTGATACAATGATCAATTTCTTTCAAGTATTGGTCTATTTGCTTGACCCATTTTTCTTTTTCTGCAGGATCAATGGATGCTTTATTCATCATTGCAGCAGTCAATTTAGACTGATTGTCCTTGAGTAACTGTTCCAATTGTACGGCCTGCTCCTCTTTTTGTGACAATTTTGTAAGCAATTGCTGGTGCTCCTTTTGTAAAGCAGCATGCTGCTTAATAAAAAGCTGCAGCTTCTCTTGAAGTCCTTGTATTGATGATTGAATATCTACCATGCTATTATTTTCTTATTTCTGCTTGAATATTTTGCTCAAACTGACCAATCAATTTTTTCATCATGCTGTCAATTTCTGTATCAGTCAATGTCTTATCGGTAGCATTGAACACAAAATTAATAGCTACTGACTTTTTTTGATGCCCCAGTTTTTCGCTTTCAAATACATCAAAAACACGGGTGTCTTTTAATGCATTCAACTTAGCTGCTTGAATACAAGCTTCAATAGCTTCATATTTAGTTGCTTGCGGAATTACTAATGCCAAATCTCTTTCTACAGAAGGATATTTAGAGACTTCTTGGTACACCACTTTCTTACTTTGGAATAATGCAAACAATACTGCTAAATCAAATTGGATATACATTACATTTTGCTTGATATCAAAAGCTTGTAACTGTTTATTAGAAACTACTTGCAACAATCCAATCACTTGATTATTGCTAACCAATTCTACTTTTTGTCCAGTTGATTTCCATTCAATATTGTCAATTCCTAATAATTCTACAATCGCTTGCGCTAAACCTTTCGCAACGAAAAAATCTTGTACTTTCCCTTTCTCTCTCCAGCTATCTTCATTTTGTTTTCCAGAAATATAAATGGCTAATTGCTCCCCTTCCTGATATTTTCCTGCATCTGTTTTTGAATATACTTTTCCCATTTCAAAAAAGGATATTAAACTATTACGTCTATTTAAATTATAGGCAACTGTTTCAAGGCCTGTTTCCAACATAGACGGACGCATCACGTCCAAGTCTGCACTTAAATTATTCAACATGGTTACTGCATGTTGTAATGTTTCTTCAGAGAAGTATTTACTATTCGTAATAGAGTTGGTAAGAATCTCCGTAAAGCCACGTCCCACTAAATAATTAGCAACTTTGTCTTTGAACTTTTCTTTTTGCTCTAATGGGTCAATCGAAGGACTCATTGTAATTGCACTTGGGATTTCAATATTATCCAAGCCGTCAATTCTTAATACTTCCTCCACCAAATCAGCAGGCAAGCTAATATCTGGCTTATGATAAGGAACTGCTACTTCAATATGCGTGTCTGTTTGATTTAATAATTCAAATCCTAAGCTTTTTAAAATAGTAATAACCTTATCTGTCGGATAATGTTTTCCGCTTAATTTTTTCAAATAAGCTAAAGATAAATTCACTTTAGTTTTAGTAGCAGGATTAGGATATACATCCACTAACTCACTACATTTTCCACCTGCAATTTCTTGAATCATTAAAGCGGCTCTTTCCAATACATTAACGGTTCCAGCAATATCCACCCCTTTCTCAAAACGAGTAGCAGCGTCGGTTCTCAGGCCATGATGCACACTTGTTTTACGCACATGTACGTTTTCAAACCAAGCACTTTCTAAAAATATTTTTGTAGTAGTTTCTTTTACGCCACTCTTTAATCCACCAAATACCCCAGCAATACATAAAGGTTTTTCAAAATCACTAATCATCAAGTCATTTGCAGTTAATTTACGCTCCGTCCCGTCTAAGGTAACAAATAAGGTATCTGCTGGATATTTCTTAACTACAACAGTATTGTCTTTTATTTCAGCCGCATCAAACGCATGCAATGGCTGGCCTGTTTCATGTAAAATATAATTAGTGATATCTACAATATTATTAATTGACCTCAAACCAATAGCTTGTAATTTATTACGTAACCAGTCTGGCGACGCTTTTACTTGTACCCCTTCAATCACAATACCAGCATACCTTCCACAAGCAATGGCGTCTTCAATTACCACTTTAAATGGAGCAACTGATTTATCCTTTGTCACTTGTTTTGTAAGTGGACTTACCGCAGCAACTGGTGCTTCATGATAAGACAAATAAGCACATACGTCTTTTGCAACACCATAATGACTCATGGCGTCCATTCTATTAGGCGTCAATCCTATTTCATAAATCCAGTCTTGATAATAATTGTATAAACTAGCAATAGCAGTTCCCACTTTAATGGAAGCATCTAAAACCATAATTCCAGCGTGGTCATCACTCAATCCAATTTCATCTTCGGCACAAATCATTCCTTCACTTTCCTCTCCTCTAATTTTTGCCAATTTCATAGTAATACCTGCATCCGCATTTTTAGGATAAATGGTGGTACCCACTGCAGCTACTACAACTTTCTGCCCCACAGCAACATTTGCCGCGCCACAAACAATATTCAATGGACGCTCCCCTCCCGTATTTACTTTAGTTAGTTTTAATTTATCCGCATTCGGATGCTGAACGACTTCTAAAACTTCTCCAACCACCAAACCAGCTAATCCTCCTTTGAAATTTTCGAAAGACTCCAAGGACTCCACTTCTAACCCGATAGAAGTTAATATAGTAGATAATTTTTCAGGGCTAATGGTTTGTGGCAAATATTCGCTCAGCCAATTGTAACTAATGGTCATGTTTCTGCTTTAAAGTATGGCTTCAAAAGTACTAAATTTTAGGGTTCATTGCTGCCCTTGCTTAATTGTAGATAAAGATAAATCATCTAGCCTATCGCTCTCCGCTCGTCTTGGCCGCTAAAAATGGCTGCTTACATCTAAAATCGCGAACTCGCTTCGCTCAAACATGCGCGATTTCTTAACGATGTACTTGCCATTTTCTTAACGCTAAGACTCAAGGTTCGCGAGTAGACTAGATGATTTATCTTATACCATTAAATGCAGAAATTGGTTCAATAAAGAAGCGAGCTAGAAATGAATATTAATACGGGGTGAATAACCCTAAAAAACCGGTGCAAAACCCGTTAATAAGTGTAAAAAGCTTGTTAATTACAGTCTAAAAGCCGGGTGTGCATAAACATCATTGGTACAAAATTCTTGAAGTGTTGATTCATGGGGGTATTTTCGCAATAAGAAAACAGAGAAAACGACATGGCCCTTCCCAATATCAATACCAATAGAACCAAGAGAAAAAGCCCTTCAGTAGACATTAGTTCTATGATGTACGGGAAAATACCGCCTCAGGCTAGAGAACTAGAAGAAGCGGTGCTAGGTGCTATTTTATTGGAAAAAAGTGCTTTTGATACGGTAACAGAGGTATTAAAGCCGGAATGTTTCTATGTAGAATCCCACCAAATGATTTTCCAAACCATGCAGCAATTGCAGTTGGACAATCAACCCATTGACATGTTAACGGTGGTGGAAGCGTTAAAAAAGCGCGAGCAATTAGACATTATCGGCGGCGCATATTATATTTCTAAGTTGACGAATGTGGTAGTTTCTACCGCTAATATCGAAGCGCATGCAAGAATTGTTTTGCAGAAATTTATTCAAAGAGAATTAATTAGAATTAGTGGGGAAGTTATAGCGAACGCATATGAAGACAGCACAGACGTCTTTGATTTATTAGATGATAGTGAAACAAAAATGTTCAATATCACTAATAACTACTTGAAGAAAAACTTCGTTGATATTGGAGACGCTTTAGCAACTGCTGTGAATAGAATTGACGAATTAAGAAAGCAGAAAGATGAAATTTCTGGTGTACCAAGTGGTTTCACAAGTTTAGATAGAATTACTTTTGGATGGCAGCCAACGGATTTAATTATTTTGGCAGCAAGACCTTCTGTGGGTAAAACCGCGTTTGCCTTGAACCTAGCTCGAAATGCAGCTTTGCACCCTACTAAACCTCAGGCTGTTGGATTTTTCAGTTTGGAGATGAGTGCAGCTCAATTAGTACAAAGAATTTTGAGTGCAGAAAGTGAAATTAAAATGGAGAAAATTTCTAGAGGAAAACTAGAAGACTACGAATACCAACAACTGCATAGTAAGGGTATTAAAAAATTAGAGACTGCTCCTATTTATATTGACGATACTGCTGCTTTAAATATTTTTGAATTTAGAGCAAAGGCAAGAAGATTGGTAAATAAACACAATGTGAAAATTATCATTATTGACTATTTACAATTAATGAGCGGATCGGGTGACAAGAATTCTAATCGTGAACAAGAGATTAGTAATATTTCACGAAGTTTGAAAGCATTAGCAAAGGAATTACAAATTCCAATCATTGCTTTATCTCAGTTAAGTCGTGCGGTGGAAACTAGAAAAGAAAGTAAGATGCCTCAATTGAGTGATTTACGTGAATCAGGTGCGATTGAGCAAGATGCGGATATGGTTATGTTTATTTATCGTCCAGAATACTACGAAGTAATGAGTAATGAGATGGGAGAAAGTACACAAGGTGAAACGCATATCAGAATCGCAAAACACAGAAACGGTTCTTTGGACATTATTAAATTAAGGGCAAGACTAGATATACAAAGATTCGAAGACTGGGACGGAGAAGGTGGCGGCATACCTGGACTAGGAAGTAACTTTAAGCCAATCACTCCTGGATTAGGTGGTGGTGATTCCGATGGAGGCAGATTCTTTATTCAAGGAAGTAAAATGAATGGCGGTGAATTTGATGAAGGCATGGGAGACGATCAACCTTTTTAATAATTGAACCAGTTAATTTTATTGCATGTCTATTCCAAGTTTTTATGAACCCCAAATAATATCAGGTGTTACTACTTATACTTTAAGTGAGGAAAGTAGCAAACATTGCTCGCAGGTATTACGCATGCAAGCGAATGATCCATTAATTATTACCAACGGAATGGGTACTGTTTTTACAGCAACCATTGCAACACCTCATAAAAAGAACACGATTGTAACAATACAGTCTCAGCAGACAATCTCACCGGCTGCTCAAAAAATCACATTGGGTATCTCTTTATTAAAAAACGCGGTTCGATTAGAATGGTTGTTTGAAAAAGCAACTGAAATGGGTGTTCATACCATTGTTCCATTAATTTGCGCGCGCACTATACACGAGCGATTTAAAATGGAAAGAATGCAAAATATTTTGCAATCTGCAATGATCCAAAGCCAACAAGCCTGGTTGCCAATACTAGAATCCCCTTGTGATTATGAAAAGTTTTTAGCTACGCATACAGCAACACAAAAGTTAATCGCACATTGCGAACAGGGCGATAAAGCCAATATTAAATCTATCCAGCCTAGCAATGACTGTATATTACTAATTGGCCCAGAAGGAGATTTTACGCCAAAAGAAATTGAACAGGCCGTAGCAAATCAATACCAAGCAATACATTTGGGACCTACTAGACTTAGAACAGAAACAGCAGGTATTTTTGCACTGAGTGTCTTAAAAAATTTCTAGTTTTGTAGGAATGAAAATTGTTGAAGTAAATACACCCATTTTAGATAAAGCATTTGTTGATATCAATGCGTCACTCAACAAACAAAACCCCTATTATATAAGGCCGCTTGACAATGAAGTGTTGCAAGTGTTTGATCCATTAAAAAACAAACTGTTTAAAAACGGCGATGCTAAAAGATGGATTCTTCAAAATAAGGAAGGCAAAACGATAGGACGGATTGCTGCATTTTACTATTCTAATTATAAAAACAAGGGCACCGAATATCCAGTAGGCTGTGTGGGTTATTTTGATTGTATCGATAATCAAGATGCTGCCAATTTATTATTTGATACTGCCAAAAAATGGTTGTCTCAAAATGGAATGGAAGCTATGGACGGCCCTATAAATTTTGGTGATAGAGATAAATGGTGGGGATTAATGGTGGAGGGATTTGAGAAAGAGCCCATGTATGGCATGTCCTTCAATCCTCCTTACTATGAAACACTCTTAAGCAATTATGGTTTTCAAAATTATTATAATCAATACTATTATGGTATTGAAGTGAATCAAGCACTTCCTCCTAGGTTCAAGGAACGTTATGAAAAATTTATTGCAAAACCAGACTACCAAGCAAAGCATTTAGACAAGAAAAATTTGGAAAAATATGCACAGGATTTTGTGACCATATATAATGCCGCTTGGGCGCAACACGGAGAAGCCAAGGCTATTACGCTTGACCAAATAATGAAGCTTTTTAAAACCCTAAAACCTATAATGGATGAAAGGGTTGTATGGTTTGCGTATTATAAAGAAGACCCAATTGCAATGTTTATTAATATCCCCGACGTGAATCAATATTTCAAATATTTCGACGGCAAATTAGGGTTATTACAAAAAGCACATTTGATGTGGATGAAGTGGACAGGCAAAAATGATCGACTTACTGGTTTAGCCTTTGGAGTGGTCCCAAAATATCAGGCCTTGGGTATTGATAGTTTTTTAATTTATTCAAGTGCCCTCTTACTTTATAAGATTAAAACTTACCAAGAATACGAAATGGGTTGGGCCGCCGACTGGAACCCTAAAATGGTAAATATTTATAAAAGCTTAGGGGCTCAACCTAGCCGTCGAATGGTCACATTCAGATATATTTTTGACACACAAGCACATCCCTTTGAGCGTCACCCAATTATGGAGTATACAACAGGCGCATAAGCTTTATTATAAAGCACAAACTTTACCATCAATGTGCATAAAACTGCCCTAAATTTTAGGGGTTAATGTGTATATTGCGCGTCTATTATGGAGAATTTTGTTGTTTCAGCTAGAAAATATAGACCTCAGAACTTTAACACAGTTGTGGGTCAGTCGCATATTACGACCACTTTAAAAAATGCCATTTTAAACAATCATTTGGCGCATGCCTTTTTGTTTTGTGGACCAAGAGGTGTTGGTAAAACTACCTGTGCTCGTATTTTAGCAAAAACAATTAACTGTACTAATATTACCAAGGATGGCGAAGCGTGTAATAAATGTGAAAGCTGTGTATCTTTTGAAAAAGGGGCTAGTTTAAACATTCATGAATTAGATGCTGCGAGTAATAATTCCGTTGACGATATCAGATCACTTGTAGAGCAAGTAAGATTTGCACCACAAGCTGGCAAATACAAGGTTTATATAGTGGATGAGGTCCATATGTTAAGTACAAGTGCCTTTAATGCTTTTTTGAAAACATTAGAAGAGCCACCACCCTACGCTATCTTCATTTTAGCAACTACTGAAAAACATAAAATCTTACCTACCATTTTAAGTAGATGTCAGATTTTTGATTTTAAACGTATTACCTCTAATGACACCGTAGAGCATTTAGAAGAAATTATAGAGAAAGAACATATCAAGGCGGAAAAAAATGCATTACAACTTATCGCTCAAAAAAGTGAAGGATGTATGCGTGATGCATTAAGTATATTGGACAAGATTGTGAGTTTCACTAACGGGGAATTAACTTATGCAAACACACTAGAGCATTTAAACATTTTGGATGAGGGTTATTTCTTCAAGCTTATTGATTTTTTAACTGCGCAGGATTTAACAAGCGCCATGTTATTATATGAAGAAATAAATCAAAAGGGATTTGAAGGTGATATGGTATTGTATGGTTTAGCAAGTTTTATTAGAAATATATTAGTCTGCAAAGACCCTGCCAGTGCACATTTACTAGAATCTATTGAAGGATGGCGCGAGCAATATGCGGCAGCTGCTAAAAAAATAAGTACTCCTTATTTAATAAGTGCATTGAACATATTGAACGAGGCTGAGATTCAATTTAAAATGGCAAGAAATAAAAGATTGCATGTTGAGTTAGCCCTCATAAAACTTAATTTTTTACAACAAGCAATTGAATTGAGTTTGGACGACAGCCAGATAGTAAAAAAAAAACTAGTTGACGCACACTATCCTATTCGAATTAAGAAAATTGTTCCACTAAGTAATATTGTAGTTAATAAGGAAGCGAAGTTGGTAATTGAAACTGTCACTGTTACAACTACTTCAGTAAATGAAGCGGCCCCCATTCTTGAAACTAGAACTACACCACAAAAACCAACTGAACTAATCCCTGTGGTATCGACTAGTGGGCCAAAAGTTAACCTACTAGCTGCTTTACAGCAAAAATATGGAAGCGAATATAATATCCAGGAAGTAAAGGAATCTAAGCCTTTGGATATAGTGAGTTTACAAAAATGCTGGGACGAGTATACTGAATATTTGGAAACTACGAATAAGCACTCTTCTACTGGTACTTTTAAAATTGCTCAATTATTTATCGAAGACGAAGTTCATTTTACCGTAACTGTACCTGCATTAACAGCACAGAAATTTGTCGAAATTGAACGCATGAATGTGTTAGAAAAAATATGGGAAACTTTTCAGAATCGTGCCATTCAATTTAGTATTTTGATAGAGGCAAGCGAAAAGGAAGACGTTCCTTTACACTTAAGACTAAATAGCAAACAGAAGTTTGAACGCATTGCATCGCAATATCCATTATTGAACCATCTTAAGACTAGACTTAATTTAGAAGTATATTTTTAAAGCTTTTATAAGTTTATTTTTAGAGCTTGGCTTTATTATATCCTTTCTGTTTCAAGTACTGGAATATCTTTTGCTTATGGTCTCCTTGAATAATAATTTCTCCGTCCTTCACAGAACCTCCAGTACCACAGTGATTTTTAAGGGCCTTCCCTAATAAATTCATATCGTCTTCTGTACCTTGGAAACCATATACAATAGTAACCGTTTTCCCTGCACGATGTTTGGTTTCCAAAATTACACGAAGGGGTTGTTCCGCTGGAACCAATGTGATTAGATCCTCTTGTTCTTCTTCCATTTTAAAATTAGGGTCGGTACTATACACCATTGGGGACTGACCCGATTTTACTTTTTTACTCATAAAAATTATAACTTTTGAATAATACTAGTAGCTGTCTCCTGTTCTTTGCTTAATTATTAAATTGAAAAAGCGACCAATACTTTAACTAATTCTTACACTGACAATCACTAAACCTTTTTTTGAATTTTGCAGTAGTAGTGTTAGGCTATATTTATTTTGACCAGCAATCAATTTGCCTGTTACATAAACTGTATTCCCCAGTTTCCTTTCAGCGGTTTTTTCGAATCCTAGTACATTGTTCTTATTAAAGAAATTACGGACTTGCTGGTTAGCATCAGCGGCGCTCAATGCTTTTTGATTTACCTGGTCTAAAATATTAACCTCTACCTCCTGATCCCAGTAAGAAAGTAGATTGTTGAAATTAGCTGTTTGCAAATTTTGAATCAGGGATTCTGTATCATTTTGCGCAAAAACGGCAGTAAATGAAAACAAAAAACTAATAATAAGTAGCGATTTGCGAATTAGGTGCATTTTATAGGTATTATAAGGGCTTAAAGTTTGTAATATGCTTACTCTTTTGGACCTTTGAGGTACAAATTAATAAAAATCAAAGTTACATCTTATAAAAAGGTAATAATATGTCTAAAAAAGTAATATTGGTCATCATGGATGGCTGGGGATTAGGTCAGATTTCTAAGGCAGATGCGATTCAAAATGCCAAAGTTCCCTTTGTGTCAAGTTTATATTCAAAATACCCTCATAGTACTTTGGTAACCTGTGGCGAAGCAGTAGGTTTACCAGAGGGTCAAATGGGCAATAGTGAAGTAGGTCATCTTAATTTAGGAGCAGGTAGAATTGTATATCAAGAATTACAAAGAATCAATGTAGCTGTAAGAGATGGCGAATTAGCTAAAAACGAAACCTTATTACAGTCAATCCGTTATGCAAAGGAAAATAATAAGCCTTTACATTTATTAGGGTTAGTGAGTGATGGCGGTGTTCACTCACATACTTCCCACTTAAAAGCTATTTGTGCTATTTGTAAAGCTGAAGGTTTGACCAAAGTTTATTTACATGCATTTACAGACGGACGCGATACCGACCCTAAAAGTGGACTCGCATTTGTGGCAGATGTTGAAGCTGCTTTAAAAAATACAGTTGGAAAAATTGCCACTGTTAGTGGGCGATATTATGCGATGGATCGTGACAAACGTTGGGAGCGTGTTAAGCTTGCCTATGACGCATTAGTTCATGCTACAGGTCCTACTGCTAATTCTGCATTAGACGCTATTAAAGAAAACTACGCAAATGATATTACTGACGAATTCATTAAGCCAACTATTATAGTTGAAAATGGAGAAGCAATTGCGACTATTGAAGAAGGTGACGCGGTATTATGTTTTAATTTTAGAACAGACCGTTGTAGAGAAATAACAGAAGTATTAACACAACAAGACTTTCATGAATTTAACATGAGCAAGTTGTCATTACACTATACTACTATTACTAAGTATGACGAAACTTTTAAAAATGTAAATGTCATTTTCGAAAATGATAATTTAGTCAATACATTAGGTGAAGTATTAGCAGCCAATCATAAAAAACAAATTCGTATTGCAGAAACAGAGAAATATCCACACGTAACATTTTTCTTTAGTGGTGGTCGTGAAGTACCATTTGAAGGAGAAACACGTATCATGGCAGCATCTCCAAAAGTAGCTACCTACGACTTGCAACCAGAAATGAGTGCCGAAGAACTTACCAATAAGCTATTACCTGAAATCAAAGCTGGCAATCCTGACTTTATATGTTTAAACTATGCTAACGCAGACATGGTTGGCCATACAGGCATATTTAGTGCAGTAATAAAAGCGGTTGAAACAGTGGATAAGTGTGTATCTCAGGTAGTAACTGCTGGATTAGAAAATGGTTATACTATTTTCTTAACTGCGGACCACGGTAATGCCGATTTCATGATGAATGAGGACGGCAGCCCTAATACTGCACATACATTGAACCTAGTTCCATTATTCGTTATTGACAAAGAGTGGAATGGTCAATTAAAAGCTGGTAAATTAGGTGATATTGCCCCAAGTATTTTAAAAATGATGGATATTGAAATACCTAAAGAGATGACAGGTGATGTATTAATTTAATTAAGCTATATTTAAACCAATAACTAATTACATTAAGTCAAATTGAAAATTATAACACTATGAAAAAGATCTTCATTGGCCTATTAATTGTTTTGGTAGCAATACAATTTATACATCCTACAAAAAATCTTTCTGGAAACACCCAAAAGGATATTAGTACTTTATATCCTATGCCAGATAGTGTAAAAGTAATAGTAGACAAAGCCTGTGCCGATTGTCATAGTAATAAAACAAACTACCCTTGGTATGCTAAAATTCAACCAATTGACTTTTGGTTAGAAAACCATGTAAAAGACGGTAAAAGACATTTTAATTACAATGAGTTCGCAAGCTATAGAATTGGAAAACAAAATAAAAAATTGGAAGAATGTATAGAGCAAATTAAAGAAGGTGAAATGCCATTAAGCTCTTATACTTTAATTCATAAAGAAGCAATATTGACTGAAGCGGAAAAGAATATACTTATGAACTGGTGTCAAAAAATAGTTGATACCATTCATGCTAATTATCCTGCAGATAGTCTTAAACTAAAAGGACCCAATCCCAAACCTAGCGAAGCTAAATAGGAAGGATTATTAACTATGAAAATTAACAAAGCAACTTATCTAATTTCGAGCCCTGGCTTTGAACAGTGCCCAAAATTAGTTCAACCAGAATATGCCTTTATTGGGCGAAGTAATGTAGGTAAATCATCTATCATTAACGCCCTATGTAATCAAAAGGGCTTGGCAAAAACCTCCGGAACTCCAGGTAAAACACAATTAATTAACCACTTTGAAATAATGAGCGCCAATAAAAAGGGCCCTTGGGACAAATGGTATATTGTGGATTTGCCAGGCTATGGCTTTGCCAAAGTTTCGCAAAGTAGCAGACGTCGCTGGGAACAAATGATTGAAAACTATTTAAGAAAACGACCAAACCTAAATCGTGTCTTCGTTTTAATAGATGCACGTCATGCGCCACAAAAAATTGACCTTGAATTTATTGAGCAAATGTATAAATGGGAAATTCCTTATACCTTAATATTTACAAAATCTGATAAGGAAAAACCCGCAGTAGTTAAAAGGAATGTGCAAGCTATGTTTGACACCCTTAAAGAAATGCTGCCTTTTTTACCTGAAGGTTTTGTAACCAGCGCTGAGAAGAAAACTGGAGTGGAAGAAGTAGTTGAATGTATTGATAGATACAATCAACTTTTTAATGACAACATAGAAGCCGCAAGGAAATAACTTCTACACAATACTGAAAACATAAGACTATCAAATACCAAAAGACACTGAAAACCTAACTGAATTTATGAAGATCCTATTTAAATATATCCAACCCTTTAGAAACCTTGTAATTATTGCTTTTATTTTAGCAGCAATCAATCAAACATTTTCCATGTTCGATCCCATGTTATTTGGAAGACTGATTGATGAATTTGCAAAAACACCATTCTTAGACGCATTAGGCCATGTTAGAACAGAGCCCGAGTTCTTAAAAGGTATTGGGAATATTCTTTTATTATTAGTTGGAACTGCAATGGTAAGTAGAATTGCCAAAGCATTTCAAGATTATACTGTAAATGTAATTATTCAAAAATTCGGCGCTGCCTTATTCACGGACGGGTTAAGACATTCCATGCAATTGCCGTTTCAAGCATTCGAAGACCAACGTAGTGGTGAGACCTTATCAATTCTAACTAAGGCGAGAGCTGATTGCGAAAAATTTATTAGTTATGTAATCAATGTGGTTTTTGGAATTGTGGTAAGTATCGTATTCATATCTATATACGCTACAAAACTGCATTGGTCTATTATGCCTATTTATATTATTGGTGCTAGTACCATTGCGTACGTGACTAATTTATTAAGCAAGCGTATCAAGTCCATTCAAAAAAATATTGTAAAGGAAACTACCTCACTTGCAGGTACAACTACCGAAAGCTTACGCAATATAGAATTAGTGAAGAGCTTAGGTTTAACCAATCAAGAAATTGATAGATTGAATAACAATACTTATAAAATTCTAGCACTCGAATTAAAGAAAGTAAAAAATATTCGTTCTTTAAGTTTTATTCAAGGAACCATGGTGAACTTTTTAAGACAAGTAATCACATTCACACTAATGTGGTTAATATTTAAAGAGATCCTTTCTGTTGGGCAGTTAATTTCATTGCAATTTTATAGTTTCTTTATTTTTGGACCATTGCAAGAAATTGGAAGTATCATTTTAAGCTACCGTGAAACCGAAGCTTCTTTGATCAACTTTGACAACTTGATGAAAAAGCCTTTAGAGCAAACACCATCAAATCCAACTGCGGTGGGAGTTATAGAACGCTTGTCATTTAATCATGTTGGGTTTCAACACCAAACTGCCAATTTTAAAGCCATTGATAATATTAGCTTTGACGCTCAAAGAGGTGAAACAGTGGCATTTGTAGGCCCGTCGGGAGCAGGAAAAAGTACATTGGTAAAGTTACTGGTTGGTTTATACCAGGCGCAGGAAGGACAGATATTGGTGAATGGCGTGGATACCAATCAGATTGACATGACTGACCTTCGTAATCAAATTAGTTTTGTTACACAGGACACACAATTATTTGCAGGAACTATTAGAGAAAACTTAGCATTTGTTGCACCTAATGCAACGGAAGCCGATATGCTGACTGCTTTAACCAAGGCAAGTTGTAGCAATATATTAGATAAAGGTGGTAATGGATTAGCTACTTTAATTGGAGAAGGCGGCTTAAAATTAAGTGGAGGTGAAAAACAAAGACTTTCCATTGCACGCGCTTTATTAAGACATCCTCATTTATTAATATTTGACGAAGCTACCTCAAGCCTTGACAGTTTAACAGAAGAGTCTATTACGGACACTATCCGACAACTTTCAGCGGAACGCGAGCAGATCACTATTATGATAGCGCACAGATTGAGTACCATTATTCATGCTACAAAAATTTATGTGCTTGAAAAAGGTCAGGTGATTGAAGAAGGAACACATCAATCTTTACTAGAAGAAAAAGGGTTGTACTATGCAATGTGGAGACAACAAATTGGAGAGCGTAAATCTATGAACTAATATAGTCTTATAATATTTGTTCATTATTTGTTACTACCCTTTTTAGTCGCGATCAAATTTCTTTCTTAAGTATTCCATAACTGTTGGATCTTCTAAGCCTTCCATATCGCTTAGTTCCAACTCAATGGCACGCGTGCTTAATCTTATTTCAATTAAAGAAAGAAAGATAGAGACGCAGAATGTGATTAAGCTAACGCCAAAAATAAATTGAGCAACTAACTGATAGTTGATATAGATAAAAAACATAGAGACAATGGAAAGTAATAAAGAAGCCACTCCAAAAGTTTGCATATTCTGAATCAACTTTATCCTGTATTTGATGTTTTTAATTTGACCAAATACGATATGTCTTTGCTCTTGGTTCTGGTATTTGTCATGCAATACTCTCACCCTACTAGATAAAGCAAGAAAACGGTTGGTATACGCCAGCATAATCAAACTGATTGCTGGAAATAAAAGGGCAGGTATATTGACTGATAATTCCATACCCCAAAAATACTTCATATTTTTGCCCAGTAACCCTATGGAAAAGGAAATTTTTAAGAAAATACAAGCAAGCATCCCATTAGAACCAGGTATTTATCAATATTTTGATGAAACCGGGAAGCTTTTATATGTAGGAAAGGCTAAGAATTTAAGAAATAGAGTTAGCTCTTATTTCAGTTCTAAGCAACATACCCTTAAAACGATTGAACTTGTTCAGAAGATTAAAGACATCCAATTTACTATTGTCGACTCAGAACATGATGCGTTCATTTTAGAAAATGAATTAATCAAGAACTATCAACCTAAGTATAATATTAATTTAAAGGATGACAAGACCTATCCATATATCGTAATTAAAAACGAGGCCTTCCCTAGAGTATTTTTAACCCGACGAAAAATTAAAGACGGATCTACTTATTTTGGGCCTTATACCCATGTCTTTGCAGTTAGAGAATTAATAAACCATATTAGACAAAGTATCCCATTAAGGAATTGCACTTTGCCCCTTACACAAAAAAATATTGCGCAAGGAAAATTTAAAGTTTGCTTAGAATATCATTTGGGGAATTGCTTAGGGCCATGTCAGAATTTTCAAACTGAGTCAGACTATGACGCTTCCATTCAACAAGTAACTCATTTATTAAAAGGGAATGTAAAACCAGTTGTTCAACATTTAAAGCAACAAATGCAGCAAGAAGCTGCTACACTTAACTTTGAGAAGGCAAATATTACAAAAAAGAAGATTGAAGAATTAGAAGAATACCAAACTAAGTCGGTCATTTATATTAAGCAACAGCATGCAATGGATGTGTTTAGTATTGCTCATTTTGAAGACCAAGCATATGTGAATTATTTAATGATACACCAAGGAAGAATCATTCAAACACATATGTTACCATTAAGTGTTCCATTAGACGAAACCAAAGAGACTATACTAGCTTTTGCTATACATTATTTTAGAAATACATTAGACTCGAAAGCGAGTGAGATTATTGTGCCTTTTGAGTTAGAGGACAAAATACCCAATGTAAAATATACGATTCCAAAATTGGGAGAAAAAGAGCAATTACTTGCCTTGTCTCAAAAAAATGCAGACTATGCAGTTAAGGAATGGAAACATAAACAAGCATTGGTAAAAGTTCAGGAAGTAGAACCTAATAAAGTACTATCTGAATTACAAAAAATGTTACACCTAAAGTACACACCTACGCATATTGAATGTTTTGATAACTCTAATTTTCAAGGAGCTTACCCAGTGTCCGCCATGGTGTGTTTTAAAAATGGCGTACCTAGCAAATCAGACTATCGAAAATTTAATATTAAAACTGTGGTAGGTATTAATGACTTTGCAAGCATGAAAGAGGCAGTTTACAGAAGGTATAGTTCTGTTATAGATAAGAAACTACCACTACCTCAGCTGGTCATTATTGATGGTGGTAAGGGGCAACTAAGTTCAGCGTTGGAGGCATTAACAGCACTCGGAATTCAAGACCAAGTTACCATGGTGGGCTTAGCAAAAAACGTGGAAGAACTTTTCTTTGTAAATGACCAGGATTCAATATTATTAAACTGGCATAGTGAAGCACATAAACTAATAAGAAATATAAGGGATGAAGTACACCGTTTTGGTATACAATTTCACCGTAGCAAGAGATCAAAAGGCGCTTTAGAAAATGGGCTGGACAATATTCCCAATATTGGACCAAAAACAAAAGAACTGCTAATGCAGTTCTTTAAGTCGGCGAATAAAGTAAAATCGGCGAGTCCTGAGTTATTAACTCAGCTTGTTGGGAAAAACAAATCCGATATTCTTATTCAATATTTTAATGAAAACAAATAAGAAACACTATTAAGCTTTTATCTGAAGCTTAATATACCCAACGTTCTTGCTCGTAATCAAATATTTTTTGTCTAATTTTTTCACCCTCTTGTAGTCGTTTAATTGGGTCTTTATAAATAGCATTCAACATCTTATCATTGTAATTATCTAAAGTAGATTTTACAATGTAGCCATTAAAGAAACGGCTTTCGAATAATTCCTCCCAAGTAATTCTACTTGAATAGTTCTTAGGATTATATACTTCCGACTTAGCTAAACTTGCTCTTAAATCAGGATAGTATAACCAGAATAAAGTTCTCTTTACCACTTTGTTCCCTATTTGAATACTTGCCACAGGCGCAATTCCAATGATTCTGCAATACATTCTACTTGTTTTATTGTCAAATATGTATTGCTCCTTTAAACGATAAGTATAAATAGAATCTGGATTAGGAGCTAACTTAGTATTATAAATAATAGTAGTATCGTAAATATTAGGATTGTCAATATTCTGAACTAGTTGCGTGTCTAAACTTCCTTTTAAACCAGCATTCACTTCGTCCACACTTAATGGCTTAGTAAAACGATCGTCTCCGCCTTCAGCAGAAAATGGCACCACTCCGTCTTTTTCAATAGCTCTTAATAAGATAGCGAAAAAACGTTGATCTCCATTGTCGTCATATGCTTGATAAATAAAGGGTCTGTTAATTTTTTCACGTCCATCAACTTCTTCCCAAACAAATTCACTAAACAAAGCGTCTTCCTCTCTCAAATTTTCATACGCTAATGGAATACGCTCCTGTACCCCTTTACGCTTCTTGTCTTCTGAAAAGAAAGCATAATTGTTTCTCAAGCTTTTCTTTGCATTTGCATTAAACCCACCCACTACTGTAGTATCAATAGTTTTGGCCGGCTTAGCGTTAGGGTCAATTACAGCAGTTGGCTTAGGTGCCGTATTAACTGGCACTTGATTTGCTGGAGCTTGATTTAGTGGAAGCACCACCGTATCTTTTGAAGCGCCTGTTTTAATTGCTTTTTGCTTAGGGGTATATTTAAATTGCGCAAATGAAATATTAGCAACTAATAATCCTGTTAGCAATAAAAATAAGTATGGTTGAATCTTTTTCATAAATCTATTTTTTAATTACACCTTATTCTTTTATTGAAGAATAAAAGTAATTGTTTGGTCCAATTTTCTTGTTCCTCCACCTGGCTCTGATACTTTAATTTCTCCAATAGTAACCGAAGTTCCTGCTTGGCATCTTTTTATTAAAGCACTAGCTCCTCCTGAGAATGCAGCCCCTTGAACTTCTTCAAATTCAGGTTCGTCAAATCCTTTTCCTGTACAAATAACAAAATAAGAAAGTACATTAAATTTAATTCCGTCAAATACGAAATCTCTTAAATCTGCAATAACTCCTTTTTGAACTCTAAATACATTCGCAGCCATATTACCACCTGCACTTCCTCCTACAATTGCTATAGGATCTGGAACACGTTTAACAGGGATACTTATTTTTTGTGCAGTCTTTCCGTCTTTTACATTCACAATTACATTTCCTAATTGCGTACAGTTAACAACATATTGACCAGCACCAGATTTGCTAATTGTTGCACCTGCGCCTTCTACACTCACATTAATAGACTCTGCTCCTCCGCCACCCGTGATACTTAATGGGTTAGGTAAACCTTTATAGAATACTCTTGTTTTGTCTGTTGAAACTACTAAGCCAGAAGGGGTACCCACTGTAAACTTAACATCCTTTTCAACTACTGCTGTTTCGCCATTAGGCTTTAAGAAGGAGATACGTACTCTTTTACTATTCTCTCCTGGAGTCCCTGCAGTTGTTTTATAAGAAGCTGAACCGTCAGGACCAATTGGCAACACTACGCCGTCAATAGTAATAGTTGGCTTTGCTGCACTACTAAAAGCACCCACACCTGCAGTAATTACCAATTCCTCTCCTGCCATCAGGTACTGTGAATTAGAAGCTGCAAATGCATTAAACTGATCATATACTAATTCTACTTCTCCAATTTCTTTATGGCAATACTCCATTACTTGAGACTCACTATTACGAATGTCATTTTGGAATTTAGTCAAAATAGTTATCGCTGCTATTGGCGGTGTCATATTGAAATAAGCATATGCCCAATTCCCTTTGCCTGCAATACTTGTAGTGGTAGGAATACTTAAGTCTAATGGCAAATTTGGAATAACGTCCTTTGCAATACTTGGATCGATTGCTGCAAGGTTGGCTTTATACTGCGTCAATCTATTCAATAAATCCTGTCCTCTATTTTCTCCTTTAAGGAAAAAACGTGTTGTTGAACTTAAATCATGGTCATTGAATTCTTCTTTGCCATCTTTAATTTTCAAGCCTGCTTCTTTTTTTAATCCAGCTTTTAACGACTCAACATAGTTGTAAACCTCGTCAGATAATTTTTGCGCCTCTTTAGCTTTTGGCGCCCATATTGCTGCTTTTTCTGCTGTCTTAGGATCTTCTAATTTTAATTGTAGCGATTTGATGATGTCTGTATTCTTCTTCTGAATAATCACATTCGCATTTGATAAACTTTGTTCAATAGTTTTAAATGCATTCAAAATCTCGCTAGATACATTTAAAGCCAAAAGACAAGTCAACACCAAATACATGATGTTAATCATCTTCTGTCTAGGCTCTTTAGGTAATGACATGTATACTAGTTTTTAAAAAGGTAAATAATTGAATTAAATTGATAAAAGAAATAAGATTAACGTCCTTGCATTGCAGTTAACATGTTTCCGTAAATCTGATTCAATTTTGTAAGGTTGTCCGCAAGTAAACCTATTTGCTCCTTAGCTCTCATTGCATCTGCAGCAGAACTTGACATTGCATTAGACGCTTCTGATAATTTACCATAATAATTATTCATTGCTTCCATGGTTTTAGTCATGGTAACAAATTGCTCATTTAAATTTTTAACACCGTCTGTAGCTGAAGCAAAATTTCCTAAATTACTTGCAACACTACTTACTGATTCTTTCACAGTTCCTAATGCAATTGCCGCATCTCTTGTATTGTTAGTAAAATCTTTACTTGACTTAGCCATATCTGCCAAGTCTCCTAAATACATTGCTGTATCATTTAATCTTTGGAAACTTCCGCTTAATTTTTCAAAAGCTGCTTGATCTAATTTAGCCGCTTCCATGCTTGCTACTACATTATCAGTTGCTCCAGCACCTACACCACCTGCACTTGGGCTACCCAAATCTGGAGGAGGTAAAAAGGCATAAATCACGAAAATTGCAGCTTCTGTAACCAAACCCACTACTAGAATCCAATCAGATCCTGGTAGATTTATCAGCTTAGATAAAGCACCTAATATCACGACTGCCGCACCTAAAGAGATGACAACATTAATTATTTTGTTTGTTTTTGGAGAAATGGTATTTGCCATTAGTAAAATTTATAAAAATTAAAATTAAAAATTGATTATTTGCTTCTTGGTCCCATTGACAATACACATCTAAATCCGATATAAGATTTAGCGGTGTCTTGATATTCATAGTTCCTAGTACTTACTTGACAATTGTAAGCGATGTCCTTCCATGATCCACCTCTGATAACTTTACGTTTCATTAAAACAGGGTCAGATTCTTTGGCATTAAATTGAACGTCTGGGCTATAATCTCCTACGAAATTATATCCGCCTTCATAATAAGCAGAGCTAGTCCACTCTGCCACATTACCTGCAAGATCATATAAATCAAAGCCACTTAAGTTTTGATTAAATGTCCCCACTTTGGTAGTATAGATATTATCTTCTTTAGTAGTTCCTCCACCGAAATAATCTCCTCTACCTGGCTTGAAATTAGCCAATAGTCTTCCTTGACTTGTTCTAGTATAAGGCGATCCCCATGGATACATGGCATTCGTTTTTGAATTTCCTCTTGCTGCATATTCCCATTCAGCTTCTGTAGGCAAACGGTAAATACCATCAATTTTGTATTCAGATTTTCCTTTTCTTCCTAAATAGTATTCGCTATTATTGGTTCTCCAGTTACAAAATGCAACTGCTTGCTTCCAAGTAACTCCCACCACCGGATATTCATTATACGCTGGATGAGAAAAATATAAGCGAGTCTGAGGTTCATTGTAAGAATAAGAGAAATCACGCATCCAAACTAAAGTGTCTGGATAAACTGCCTGGCTTTGCGTTACGATAAAATCACTTAAAGATTTTTCTAAACCTTTCGATGCTCTTGCTGCAGCTTTTAAATCAACATACGAATATTTATAAATTAATTTATTTGGATCAATGTCAATGCGACCTTGAATTCGATTGTCAGGACTTAATAATAATTCATTTAATTTTTCCAATACCGCTCTGCTCTTCATATTAATTCTAGCAGTCTTACCCCAATCAACTCTTAATGTGTCTTCATTTTGATTAATACCACCACCATATATTGCTAAATATTTCAAAGAGTCGGAAACATAATTTACAAATCTTCTGTATTGCTCATTTGTAATTTCATACTTATCCATCCAGAAACCATTTATAGAAACCAGCTTTTTACGATTAACCATGGCTAAGTCAATTTGCTCGTCACTAGGTCCCATGTAAAAAGAACCTCCCGGTATTTCGGTAGTATTTCGATCTGAACTGAATTTAGGTTTTCTACTTCCAGCCGGACGTAGCGCCATAAATAATAACGACCCAAGAACCAATGTCCCCACAAGAACCGGGAAACCGATTTTTCTATTTTGTATACTTTTGCTCATATATGTTTTTTAACCTTACATCACTTTACAGGACAATAACGAATTATCCCCCAATAAGTTGCTCAATTTAAGGCATCTTTTTGTTAGATTATTGCTAAAATATGCTCAATAGAATTAAGTGGAGCGGAGCAAGTCTCATTTTTACATATAAAGTATTGATTATCAATACTTTGCTTGCCTATACTAAGGGGTAAATTAGGATCAATTTTATTTAAAAAAAGTATCAAATAATCAGGTAAAAAGCGACTATTTACTATATCCAGGTTTTCTAGCACATTGGGACCAATTGCCAGTAATTCAGTTAACCCGACTTTCATCGATAAAAAGGTTTGTGTCCAATAACTAAAAGAGCTCGGGTATTGCAGTATTAATTTACGCATAGACCTGATCATTTGTGATGCCTGAGTCTTCCAATTCGCATTGTCAAATACCGTTCCTAAATAATATAAATTAGCACACATCATTGCATTTCCACTTGCTTGTGCTCCGTCGTAATTGTCTTTTTTCCTAAGAATAATGTCTTTTTGATAATCACATGTGAAGTAAAAAAAGAGTCCCTCTTCGTCAATAAAATGTAATTGAACATACTCAGTCCACTGTTTTGCTTTAAACAAATAAGTACTATCCCCTGTAATTCTATTTAGCTGAATATATGCTTGAATGAGACTTGCGTAGTCTTCTAAAAAAGCAAAAGAATTGTTCTTGCCGTTTGTATTGCTATGATAAAAAAAGTTGTCTACATCATTTAGCATGTGCTGTTCTAACCAGTGCATTGCGTCTATTGCCTTTTGTTTATATACGCTTTTACCCAATGCAGCAAAGGCTTTGCAAAGACCTATGATCATTAAATTATTCCAAGATAAAATAATCTTATAGTCCAATGCCGGTCTTATTCTATGTGATCTATGTTCAAATAATAGTTGCTTGGCTTTTATAAATAATGGATCATACCCTTTTTCAATTCCATTGGTTGTCCAAATAATATTGGTATGTTCCCAATTACCCGCTTCCTTAATTTGATAGTGCTCGCAAAAAGATTCAAAAATTTCAGGATCAATTAACGCTTTGATTTCGTCGTAAGACCAGTTATAAAATTTACCTTCTACCCCCTCACTATCTGCATCTAACGCAGCATAAAAAGCGCCCTCCTTATTGCTTAGTTCTCTTTCTAAAAAATCGATGGTTTCTTCTATTACAAATTGGTATTCTTTTTTTTGTGTTATCTGATACGCTTCTGCCATTAAAGTCACTATCAAAGCATTGTCATATAACATTTTTTCAAAATGCGGAGCCTGCCACTGCACGTCTGTACTATACCGCGCGAAACCGCCTCCTAGATGATCATAAATACCACCTTGTACCATTTTATCTATTGATCTTATTGCATGTACTAAGGAGGAAGCTTTCTTATTGGCGTGATAGCTTCTCAATAATGTTTGTAATACAAAAGTTTGTGGAAATTTTGGAGCATTCCCAAATCCGCCCCATTGCACATCCGCCTGCTGTAAAATTCTTTGTGTAATTAATTCCAAGTCTTCCTCTGTTGCCAATTCATCTACAAAATCTGAATTAAGCTCAATCGATTTTGTAATATTAGTTTGAATAATATGACTAGTTAATTGTTCCGCCTGCTCAATTAATTTTTCTCTATTATTTTCAAATGCTTCCTTCACTCCTTTTAAAACGTCGATCCAAGAAGCTCTTTGATGCATGGGTATGGGCGGAAAATAAGTACCCCCATAAAAAGGTTTGCCATTAGGTAGTAGAAAAATATTTAATGGCCAACCACCAGACCCTGTCATGGCTTGCAATGCATCCATATAAATCTGGTCAATATCGGGACGTTCTTCTCTGTCTAATTTAATATTAATGAAATGTTCGTTCATGTAAGCAGCAACCGTTTCGTCTTCGAAACTTTCTCGCTCCATTACATGACACCAATGACAAGCTGCATAACCAATACTCAATAAAATGGGCTTATCTAATTGTATTGCCTTTTTAAAAAGGTCGTCAGACCAAGCAGACCAATTAACTGGATTATGGGCATGTTGTAATAAATAAGGACTATGCTCATTAATTAATTCATTCGTGAATTTGGGAGATGCATTCATTGAATGCAATTTACTTTTTTTTGCTCTGCTGCGCTAAGAATTGATCTAATCCTGACACCATACTAGGTGTTTGCGGACTTGGCACTTGAATTTGCAAGGTCAATCCAGCTTCTTGAACTGCTTTGCAGGTATTGGATCCAAAAGCTGCAATGGCAGTTCCATTTTGTTTAAAATCAGGTTGATTGTCAAATACACTTTTTAAACCACTAGGTGTAAATAAACAAATAACATCGAATTTATTTTCCTTTAATAAAACTTTTATGTCTGTACTTTCTGAACGATACATGTACGCTAAATCAAATTTGCAAGCATGGTCTTTTAACCAATTCACAATTTCATTATCCTGCTGGTTCTCACTGCACACATATAAGAAACGTTCATTAGCCTTATGCTTATTTAAAACATCGAATAATTTTTTATTGGTACCGTCTGACCCAAAGAAAACTTTGCGCTTGCGGTACATGATAAACTTTTGTAGATATAAAGCTACCGACTCGGTAATACAGAAATATTTTGTGTCTTGATTGATACTTACTTTTAATTCATCACAGGTTCTGAAAAAATGATCAATCGCATTTTTACTTGTAAAAACAACAGCAGTGTATTCGCTAATGTCAATTTTGGTTTTTCGGAAATCCTTGGCACCAATTGGAACCAATTGAATTAATGGTTGAAAAAACAAACTAACATTGTATTTACGCTCCAGGTCAAAATAAGGAGATTTTTCGCTTTCAGGACGCGCTTGAGAAACTAGAATTTTTTTACTTGCCATGTTCACATTCCGATGTTTAGTAAGTACCTCCAAAATACTGTACTATGAATTTATACAGGAGTAGAAGAGGTAGGATTTCGAAAGCACAAAGGTAAAGAAAAAAATGGAAGGAAGATATATGTAATTTATTCCTAACAGAGGTTAAAGAAAACAAATATCTATACAATATCAACAGCACAGACAGCGCCCCTGCCCCAATAATAGCAATTGGGTAATAAACGGGTTTAGCAAAAGCTAGTAATAGAATAAAGGGGATTAACAATATACCCAATACCTTATTAATCATGAATACCACAAAAATATAGGTGTTGACTAAATCTCTTGTGTTGAATGTATAACCGGCAATCACTAAACAAAGATACTTTCCTAAATATAAAAAAGTAAAAAACAAACATATGTAAATATATCCCTGCCAAAAAGAAAGTGGCAATAAATGCTTCTTGAAAATTAGCAAAGTAGCCATGAGTGCAAAGCTTAAAATGAAGCAAATATTCATGATTAATGAAGCTAGACTATTTTGCAAAAGCTGCTCTCTATTTTGCATCATCCTAAGCGAAGACTGACTAAATTGACTAAATAATTTTGGGAAGTATTGTGGATATATATTTATCACAAAAGCATATAGTAAAAGAAGGATAAGAATACTATAAAATAAAAAGTCCTTGTCGGGCAAGGAGAACCTTTGTTCAATTCTAAAAATTATAGCAGCGGCTTCTGTTTTTACCACTAACTCATTATATAATTTAAACGCATTTTTTTTATTTGCAAAATAGGTTTTGTAGTCCTTTAAAATATTATAATTAGAATCTGCAATACTTAAATGAAGGGATTGTATATAGGCAGCATCCGATATTTGGAAGGACTTGGGTATGACCTGTACATATTGAATCATTAGGGTATCCTTTACCTGCGTACTGTCATTTTGCAAAAGTGCACTGTCTACTTTACGAGAGACTGTGTCCACTTGTATAAAGGAACAAATAAGGACGAAACATCCTATGAGAAAGCTGAAATTTTTGATCTTAAAAAACATCTTGGCAAAAATAAGTATACTAATTCAGAATTAGTAACTTATAACTAGCTTTGTGCATTAATTTGAACTATGGCAGGTATTTACATTCATATTCCGTTTTGTCGCAAAGCTTGTCACTATTGTAATTTTCACTTTAGTACGCAAACCCAATATATAGAGCCCTTTACAACAGCCTTATTGCAAGAATTAGCCATTCAAAAAGACTACCTCAATGCCCCTATCGAAACAATTTACTTTGGAGGTGGCACCCCCTCCCTTTTAAGCCAAGTGCATCTTGAAAGCATAATGGGGCAAATTTCAAAACACTATCATTTAGCAGACACTATTGAATGTACATTAGAGGCTAACCCGGACGATATCAATTTAGAAAAAGTAAACGCATGGAAAAGCTTGGGCATTAATAGGCTCAGTATTGGAATTCAAAGTTTTCAGCCCAATGCATTAGCATGGATGAACCGTGCGCATAGTGTTGACCAATCTCACCAAGCAATTCAATTAGCGCATCAAGCAGGCATTATGAATTTGAGTGTGGATTTAATTTATGGCACTCCTCATTTAACAGACGAGGAATTAATTACCGACTTAAATACCATAAAAAAATATGGTATCCCTCATGTATCTTGTTATGCATTAACAGTGGAGGAAAAAACGGCATTACATAAAATGATTCAACAAAAGAAGATTGAAAACATAGACACCGAACGCCAGTCCAACCATTTTAATATTATTGTTGATTACTTACAAGAACAGGGAATGGAACATTATGAGATTTCTAATTTTGCCATGCCGGGCCACAGAAGTAAGCACAATAGCAATTATTGGAAAGGTGTCCCTTATTTAGGAGTAGGGCCTTCTGCACATTCCTTTAATACCCTTACTAGGCAATGGAATATTGCTAATAATCAACTTTATATCCAATCCCTTAATAAAGATTTAGTTCCTTTTGAAATTGAAACACTACCCATTGCAACACAGTTCAATGAATACATGATGATTTCCTTAAGATGCATGGAAGGCTTCTCTACACAAACCATACTGGAAAGGTTTGGAACTGATTTTTTAAATCACTCTTTAAGGATTGCACAAGATTTTGAAATAAAGGGCCAACTTATAAAAACAGCTACTGGATTTACTTTGACTAAAGAAGCTAAGTTTTTTGCAGACGGAATTGCCTCAGACTTTTTTTGGATGGACTAGATTGATAGCCTTATTAAATTAAAATTTGCTCTAGTGCTTTAAAGCTTTCTGCTGGAGCAGCGCCATGCCAAAGAATATTATACACTGCTGAAATTATAGGCAGGTTCAGTTTTAAGTCTTCGTTGATTGCCATTATACATTTACTAGCATTGTAGCCCTCTGCAACCATATTCAATTCTAATTCTGCAGATCTAACAGAATATCCTTTACCAATCATATTCCCAAAAGTTCTGTTTCTACTATGTAAAGAATAACATGTAACAAGCAAGTCGCCTAAATACACAGAGGTATTATAATTTACAGATCCGCATTGTCTACCTTCTTTCTCCATTATATTTTGCAAAAGGACTTTCATTTCATTAGCACAATTAGCAATATAAACACTCAAGAAATTATCTCCATACTCCAGTCCATGTGCAATACCAGCGCCTAAAGCATATATATTTTTTACAACCCCTGCATACTGAACACCCAATACATCATTATTGGTCATTGTATAAATATACTCCGACTTAAAACAGTCTGCTATTGCTTTTGTGCATGCTTCATCTATGCCCGAAAAAGTGAGATAAGACAATTGCTCTGACGCCACTTCTTCGGCATGACTTGGACCTAATAAAGTAAAGTATTGTTCAATTGGAAAATTGAAATCCTGTTTTAAATATTCGTTTAATAGAATGTTGCGACCAGGGATTACACCCTTAATGGCAGACACTATTTTTTTGTCCTTTAATAGACTTGCGTCCACTCCAGCTAAACTAGATACAATATGAATAGACGGCACTGCTATAACCAAAACATCAGACTGCTCAATTACTTGCTTGACATCATCCGAGAAATTGATTTTAGATACGTCAAAATAAGCGTTTCTAAGGTAATGAGGATTATGGTGACGCTTCTTGAAATAGTCAATATTTGCTGACTGGCGAACCCACCAAGCAATCGTATTACCGTTGTCAGTCGCAATTTTAGCAATCGCTGTAGCCCAACTCCCACTTCCTATAATTCCTATACGTAATTGATCCATGCTGCAAATATACGAAACTCATAAAAAAAGGGGTGCATTTATAAATGCACCCCTTTTTTAGATATTATAAAAATTCGTTATTTCTTTTCTTCAAATAACTTCTCTTTTGTAACCACTTTCACTAAAGCCCCGTCTTTTAATGACTTGCTTACGATACTATAAGGACCTGTTATAACTTCCTCACCCACTTTTAAGCCAATAATTTCTATATAATTAAGGTCTTGGATATCGGTTTTCACTTTTATCATTTTCACCTTATTGTCCTTTTGTAAAACAAAAACTACTTCATTCATTTCCTCGTCAGCCGCTGCTGGTGCAGCCGCTTTATCGTCGGTTTTAGTAGAAACTTTAGTGTCTTTACCTTGGCCTTCTTTGTCTCTTGTAGTCACTGCGTTCAATGGAACGGAGATTACATTTAATTTAGACTTTGTTTGAATGTCCGCGCTAGCAGTCATTCCTGGTCTGAATGGAAATTTAGTATTCTCTTTAATCAAGTCTTCATAGCTTGATGTTAATAAACGAATATGTACTTTATAATTCGCAACTTCTGCAGAACTTGCAGCGCTAGATACTGCAGTTGAAACTGGATTAGCTATTTTGTAAACAATTCCTTTAAACTTTCTATTGTTATAAGCATCTACTTCCACTAAGGCAGTATCTCCAATTTTAACTTTAGTAATATCATTTTCTCCAACATCTACTCTTACTTCAATACTCTTCATGTCTGCAACACGTAACATTTCCGTACCCGCCATTTGAGCAGTACCAACCACACGCTCTCCTTTCTTAACACTCATTGAACTAACAATACCGTCCATTGGTGCTAAAATAGTAGTTCTAGCCAAATCCTTTTCAGCTCTAGCTAATTGTGCTTTTACACCTTGTATTTGTGCTTCTCCGCTTTTAATAGTTTCTTTAGCACCATTATAATTAGATTCTGCAGAACGGAACGCTTGCTCCGTTTGCTCATACTCAGATCTTGAAACTATTTTATCAGCAAACAATTTCTTATAACGTTCATTCGCTGCTTTCGCATTGTCATAAACCGTTTTTAATCCACTTAAATTTGCTTTTACATTTTCGTATTGCGCTTTAACCTGATTAACTGATGCTGTTACTTGGTCTCTTTGAGAAGAATAAATATCGGCATATATTTTAGCTAATACTTGACCCTTGGTTACGCTGTCACCTTCCTCTACAAAAAGGTTAACAATCTCACCAGAAATATCTGGACTAACTTTTACTTCAATTTCAGGATATACTTTACCACTCGCATTTACAGACTCTGTAATGGTTCTTAATTGAACTTTTTCAGTAGTTACTTCCGTGCCTACTTCTTTTCCAATTACGCCTGCTTTTTTAAGCCCCACTAACAGTACAATAACTGCTATGATACTTACCGAAATCCAAATGAGTTTTTTATTCATTGTATTTTATTTTCAATTTATATATAGGTCAACCTATAAGCCAAGGCTTATAAAGACAAACTTTCTCCTTTATAAAACTCAAGTAATTTAATTCTAAATACATACTCATATTGAGCAGCTTTAAAATTCACTTTTGCTTTAAGATAATTATTTTGATTGTTTAATAATTCAATAGTGCCTAATAAACCTAATTCATAACGTTTAGAAGCAAATGTATAAGCCTTCTCAGAAGAGCTAACTGCTTTTTGAGTCGCATTTAATTTATTCAAAGCCACTATTGCATTGGTATATGCAGAGAAGATATCCTGCTTTAATTTTCTCTGTGTGTTCTCTTCTTGTAAAGCCACATTGCGATAATTCAACTTAGCTTGTTGGTACGCAATTTTGGATTGACCTGCATTAAATATTGGAATACTTAATTGCAACCCTAAGCTCTGTCCGAAATTATTATTCACTTGATTACCCCAGCCATTCCAAACATTACTCCAATTCCTAGTAGCACTTACTGGCGTAAATACTGGGCTTTGAACATAATACTTAGTGTTGTTCATTGTTACAAAAGGAGAAGCTGCATTGATACTACTAAAACCATCCATCTCGTATCCGCTTATGTATTTAAAAGAATTAGAGAAGTTAGAAGTTAAATTATATCCAAAACTTAAAGTAGGATAAAAGCCAGCCTTCGCTGAAAGTATATTTTTATCAGCAGCCTTCACTCTTAAATTAGCCGCTTTTACATTAGGCAAATTTTGAGAAGCAATATTGAAAACATAATCTGGTTGTAGGTCCGCAAATGGCTGAAGTTTAATTTGATCAACGGGTTGAACCAATACATCAAAAGGACTTGAAGCGTCTAAATTTAACAAGGCTTTCAAACCTAATTTGCTTTGTTCTACAGAAGAATAAGCAGAAATAAAACTACTACTATCGTTGGCTAATTGTGTTTCTAATTCCAATAAGTTAATCTCAGGCAATAAACCCACTTCCACTCTTTTCTTAGTTGCATTTAATTGCTCTATTGTTTGTTGAATTTGAATTTTTGCAATTTCAGTTTGTTCTATCGCAGAAAGTACTTGTAAATAGTAGGTAGCCACATTCAAAGAAATATCGTTTGAAGCATTTTGCATATCTGCAACACTCGCTTGCCAACTATAATTTGTTGCAGCTGCATTATTTCTCAACTTGCCAGCATTAAAAATTTGCACCCCCCCGTTTATACCAAAGTTGTTATATAAAAACTGTGTATTGGTAAACCCGTTAGTTGTTGGGTCAATTGAACGACCTAATCTTAATCCCATACCAGAAGATCCACTCATGGTTGGCAACTGACTGTTCTTGGCTAAGTCTGCTTGTAATTTAGCAAGTCTAGATTGAACGTCTGCTTGTTGTACTGAGATATTATGTTGAACCGCATATTCAACGCAGGTTTTTAAGTCCCATTTACTAGGCAATTGTGCATTAGACACAAATGATAAAGCAACAAGGACTAAAGAAAGTATATATTTCATTTTTATTCGTATGATATTAAAATAGTAAAAGTCCACTTTTACATAACAAAAGTAATCTAATAGTACATTATTGGCTAATTATTAGACAGACGGACTACTTGTATGGTGAACGGCTTTTTTATAGTAGAAAACCCTATATAGAACTAAGACTATAATTACCAAACAAACCGCCGTTAAGGCTGAATAAGGCTTGTCAATAACTACCGCCGTAGCGACTAATGCATAGGAAAGTACAAAAATGACACAAAATATAGGGGTCCACCTTTTAAGGGCTCCCGTCACTGATTCATCTCCTTGTTTCTTCTTCCTCAATATTAATAAAGTTGCAGCCGAGGTACTCATTCCCAAGCAATCCAGGAAAATGCTAAAACTTAGTACGTCGTCCACCCCCTTCCCAAAAAAAGTAATCAGCACTGTCACGATTGCAAAAACCGTTAACCCTGGAACCAGCGCCTCTGTCTTGGAATGCTTTTTTTGAAAAATAGCAGGGAGCACTTTGTCCTCACTCATGGCAAACATGACTCTTGGATTACTCATTAATATTACATTCACATAAGCAAGCACACTTAATACCATTGCAAAGTCAAAAACCTTTGCACCAAATTTTCCAAACCAAGCTTCAAATAAAAGAGAGCCAATGGCATTGGCATTTTTCATGTTTTCAAAACCTATTACTTTAACATAGGTATAGTTAACAGCTAAGTATAAAAATAATACAATGCCTATACCAAATACGATACCTCTTTGCATGGTTTTAGCAGACTGAATTTCTGATCCAAAATTAATAGTTTGCTGATAGCCCCCGTAAGTAAAGAATACAGCCACTAAACTTACTAATAATAACAAGGCGCTATTATGGCCATCATACACATAAACCTTTCCTTCATTAAAACCATGTGGAGGAACCATTTCGCCTTTAAATAAGGACGATATAAGCAATACAATTAAACTGATTTTCACCACCATTAAAACATTCTGAGTCCGACTGCTTGTTTTTAATCCTAATAAATTAACTATATAAAAAAGGCCAACCGACAAGGAGGCAATACAAATATTAAAGAAAGTACCTGAAGGTTGTCCAAATAATAAATCACTTACATAGTCAGCGCCAATTAAAGCGACCACCGCTAAAGATGCTGCGTTACTTATTAATATTAATACATTAATTGTAAATCCTACACCAGGATGATAACAATGTGCAAATACTTTATAATAGCCACCCATCACTGGAAGTCTTTGTCCTATCTCCGCGTAAGTTAATGCACCAAATAATGCAATGATGCCTCCAATAATCCAAGCACTGAAAAATATAATTGGTGTACCAGATTTTGCTGCAATAGTTGCGGGAGTTTTAAAAATCCCCATTCCTATAACTAAACTCACCACAATCATGGTAAGACTGAAAAAATTGATCCCTTGTTTTTGTTTCATTCAGAATTATTTAGCGTACCGTAGTTAGTTTGTTAAGTATAAATATATCAAAACTCCTTTAGTTTTCAACAAAGCGTTAATAATTAAAGTCCGAACCCCCTGATTTAATAATTATGTTTGTTGAAGAATGAGGTTCATGAAAATGATTAAAAGGGAAGTTGGTGCAAAACCAACGCTATTCCCGTAGCTGTATGTTCTAAGCCAAAAGCAAGGAATGCAATATATCCACTGAAGAAATTTGGGAAGGATGCATTTTAAAGAACGAGCCAGAAGACCTGCCTGATTAAACAAAAACCAACAGCTTTCGGGTAAAAAGCAAGGATTGTAAAATTTGATGCGCCCCCTATGCGCTCAACAAATTATGGTTCTCTTCTTCCAGGAAGCTCATTGTTCACACAAAAAACAAAACAATGAGCAAAAAATTAATCACGCTCTCGGTAGGCTTAATCGCTGCCACTACCCTAGTCTTTGGGCAACAAAAAGACAGTCTTAACAAACTCAATGAGTTTTCAAAAACCAGCCAGTCCAATACTTTGGATGAAGTAATTGTAACTTCTAACAAAATTCCGCAGAAACAAAACACCACAGGAAAAGTAGTAACTATTATTACTGCAGAACAGATTGCACAAAATGCAGGACGTAATGTGGCACAAATTTTAAACGAACAGGCAGGCTTGTATTTGCCTGGGTCCTTAAGCAATGCAGGGACAGTGCCCAGTATTTACATGAGAGGTGCTTCTAGTGGCAGAACCCTTATCCTAATTGACGGTGCTCCTGTAGGTGACCCTTCTATGATTAGCAATGAATTTGATTTAAACTTAGTACCATTGAGTCAAGTGGAAAGAATTGAAATTTTAAAAGGCGCACAAAGTACCATGTATGGTTCTGATGCCATTGGAGGAGTTATTAATATCATTACAAAAAACAAAGGACAAAAATTTATAACAGGCGAATTAAGCGCTGGCAGTTATGGTGCTAAAAATGCAAGTTTACAATTGAATAGTACTATACAAAAGATAAATTATAGTCTTGGTTTTGAAAATCAAAAAGCAGACGGATTCTCTTCTGCCATTGACAAAAATAATACTGGGAAATTCGACAAGGACGGATATGATAATAAAAGCTGGTTCTTAAGGCTGCAAAAAGACATTAATGAAAATTGGTCTATTAATGGTTATACTAAAAAAACTGCCTACGAGTCTGCTATTGATTATGGTGCCTTTAAAGATGATAAAGACGAACGCTTTAAAAATGCTACCACAATGAGCGGATTGACATTAAAATATAAAAAAGCTAAAACAATAGCGCAATTTCAGTATCAATATACAACTCAAGACAGGACTTATAGAAATGATAGCGTGGACAGAACCTATACCATTTTTGAAGACAACCAATATGCTGGCAAGTCACATTTTGCAGACTTATTTATTTCAACACCTATTTCAAAAAATGCTCAATGGATAGTTGGTAGTGATTTTAGATATGGTTCTTATCATCAAACTTATGTTTCCATTAGCGAGTATGGACCTTGGATAGACAATTTTAAAGACACATTCCAATTTCAAAATTCATTGTATACTTCTTTGTTATTAAATGACAATAGCAATAAATGGTTTTTAGAATTAGGTGGGCGATATAATCATCATTCTAGATATGGTGGTAACCAAACATTCACAGTGAGTCCGTCTTATAAATTAAATGATCAGCTACGTTTATTAGGTAGTATTTCAACTGGCTTTAAAGCACCCTCATTATACCAATTAAGTTATAATAATGACTTAGCTCCTGAGAAATCCTTTAATACAGAAATTGGTGTAGAATATAAAACCAATCAATTATTTGTTCGTGCTGTTTATTATAACAGAGTTATAGAAAATGGAATTGATTACAATTATATTGACTACAATTTTTTTAATTTTATTAAGCAGAAAGTAAATGGTTTAGAAATAGAAGCCAATTGGTCCCCTATTCCAGGTCACCGATTCTCTGTAAATTACACTTTAATGAACGGTCAGGAAACCAATCAAAATCGTGTTACTACCACCGATACCATTACTTACAACTACTTGTTAAAAAGACCTAAGCATAGCGGTGGTTTACAATGGCAATATGCAATTACTCCAAAGCTTGATTTTAATTTGTCAGCAAGATTTACAAGTAAGCGATATGATGTAGGTGGCTATGCGGCACCAGATGTTTTATTGAATTATTACACACAGGTTAATGCACATATTCAATATAAAATAAGCAAGCATTTTACCGTATTTGCTGATGGCCAGAACCTGGGGAATGACCATTTTCAGGAGATTAATGGATATAATGGTATTGGGCAACGATATGTTATTGGATTGCGTCTAAAATAAACCCATTGGCTAAATTAATTTGAATCTAAAAAAGCTTTGTATCTTCATACAAAGCTTTTTTTATGGAATTCCATTTTGATCAACTATTAACTGTCATCTTTACCTTATTCGCTGTAATTGATATTGTAGGTTCTATCCCACTATTAATTGCAATGAAAGAAAAAATGGGTGGCATTAAGTCATTTAAAGTAACCTTAATATCTGGGGCATTCATGATTGCCTTTATGTTTTTAGGCAAGCCCTTTTTGAAAATTTTAGGATTAGACGTAAAATCTTTTGCAGTAGGTGGTTCTATTGTGATCTTTTTATTAGGCTTGGAAATGGTTTTAGGACATGAAATTTTTAAAGGGGACAAAGATGCCCATTCAGGTACCGTAGTGCCCATCGCCTTCCCTATTATTGCGGGAAGTGGAACACTTACTACTATCATGTCATTAAAAGCCAACTTTGAAGAAGCTTACATCTTATTGGGTATTGTAGTAAACTTAGCTATCATTTATATTGTACTTAAATCATTGAATTGGATTGAACGCTTACTTGGACCAGGTGGCTTATTAGCAGTTCGTAAATTTTTTGGCGTAATTCTTTTAGCGATTGCGGTTAAAATATTTTCAACTAATATTGGCGCACTAAGGAAATAAGATTTCGATTGAACATAAAAATGCCCCTCAAGTTTTTAACTTTTGGGGCATTTTATTTTAGAAAGAGATCTTACAACTCAAAATATAATTACGTCCAATAGCAGAAATTCCACTAGCGAAGTATCTATAGTTTTTGTCTGTTATATTTTCAATTTGAAAACCTAAGCTTAGATTTTTAGTAGGAACATAAGCAGTGCTTAAATTTAAAGTCATCCAAGAAGGCATACCGTCTTTAGTAGCATAACCTTCATTATCCTCTCCATTTAAATTATAATCACTCATATGCTTCCATCCATTGAATATGCTAAATAACTCAGCATTCAATTTTGAATTACCATGCTTTAAGCCAATTCTTCCATAAGTTGGGGGAATATGATCTAATGGCATTTCTGACACACCGTCCTTATAAGTTCCTTTTGTATAAGTATAGGTTGCAGTAAGATTGGTATTATGTAAAATTTCCAAACGTCCGTTTACATTAAATCCATATACATTAGCAGTGGCTTTGTTTTGTGGTGCATACACATCACTCAACACTCCTTGGTACATGATTTTAGATTGGCCATTAAAAGTAAACTTATCTACTACCGCTGCATTTTTAAACATAGTGTAGAAAACAGAAGCACCCCAAGCGTATGCATTTGTGTTTTTAGAAACGTTTATTTCTGAGTTATACGTATACTCTGGTTTAAGGTCTCTATTTGGAACTACTACATAACCAGTATGTGTATCAAAAACTTTTGTTAAGTCGTCAATATTTGGATTTCTAAAACCACTACTTAATCCAAAAGCAACCCTATACCCATTGTCTGCATTATAGGCCAACCCTAAGTTACCAGTTACAGCAGCATTGGTTTGTTTAGCTTCTGTAAAAGGGAAATGCATTAAACTAGTGTCTTTAAATTGTGCATTCATTTGAACTACATTCAATCGAATACCATCATTCAAAACCCATCCAGCACCTAAGAACTTTGTTTGTTGTAAATAGATAGCATGATAGGCCATACTTGTTGGCCCGTCACTATACCTTGTTGTAATAGCACTATTCGCGTTGGTAGCGATATTATTTCTGAAGGCTGTAGAATTAACAAAATCAAAATAAGACTCCACACCTAAATGAACATCTCCATTGCTGTCGGTATGTAATAAATCTGCATTGACCCCTACTACATTTACTTTTTCAGTTCTAAAGTCTTTATTATTGCTCTTGAATTTTCTAGAAATTCTGCTTTCTTCAATATTTTGATAATTAGCCATCACAAAAGCATCCTGGAAATAACCTTTCAACTTTTTAGCAGCAAATTTATAAGAAACCATATTTCGTTTTTGAGGACCGTAATACCATTCTGCATATACAGGCAATCCATTACTAGTCTCTGTCAAACGGTCGTATCTATTAATATTTGAAGAATTAGACAACTGAATATTTAACAAATGTTCCGTGTTATCATTCGGCTTATATAAAATCTTTTGTAATAAGTCGGTTTGTGTATAGCCAGTAACTCTTTGATAATTTACATTGTCATTAACTTTCGCAATATCAACGCCATTTTCTCTTGTTACATAAAATAATCTTTTACCAAAATCCGGATAGTCGGCAGATCGATTATTCCCTTGACGCATATCTCCGAAACTACTATTTGTGAAAGATGTCAAATAAGCCCATTTGTTATTGGCTATATTAATATCAACATGGGTTCTATTTTCATTTTGACCAGATGCATAACGTTGAATGAAATTGCCATTTAATTTAAAAGCGGAGCTCTCATTTAATTTTGGATTTTTAGTATATAAATTCACCACTCCACCCAAAGCATCACTACCATAAAGTGTAGAACTTGGACCATAGTTAATCTCTACTCTATCCAAAATCATATTATCTACGGTGATAATATTTTGCAAATGGCCTGCTCTAAAAATGGCATTGTTTAAACGAACGCCGTCCACCATTAATAAAACACGACTCGCTTCAAACCCTCTAATAACTGGACTTCCGCCGCCTAACTGGCTTTTTTGAACAAATACCTGACCAGATTGAGTTAATATGTCTGCAGTATTAGCCTGTTGGTTAATTAAATTTTTATCTGTGATTAATTCTACACGTTGAACTATATTTTTTGAAAGAGTTGGAAATTTATTAGCAAGTACAACTACGTCCTGTAATTTTGTAGCTGTAGTATCTTGTTGCGCCAATAAATTTGCACTCATTCCAAAAAACAAAACTGCTAGCAATAAATTGCGCATAATTTTTATTTTTAAAATGAAATTGAAATGATCTAAGTTAATAGATCTGTCTAAAAAGATATTAGACGAGTTCTGGCGGCGGAGCGAATAGTGCTAAAAAAGGATTAGCAATACGACTATTTATAAATTCGGGGTAGCCAATTAAATTGCTTGCATTAAATGCTTGCGCATCATAAGTAACATAATCATATACTAATTTTGAAATTTTGATCTTAATTGAATTGGACGACTTTGTACTTGTAGTCTCTTTCTCTAAGTTATTTGCCTTATGTTGATTGTTAACTATTGCGGCTTCCACTTCATCCGAAGCTGCAGTTAATTCCCAGCCATTTTGTGTGTGTTTCAATGCTATAATATCATAAAACATTCCATTGTGACTCAACTCTCTGCCTTTTTCTTCCCAGGTATAACCCTCTGGCAATATGGATTTGTCTTTTAAAACCAGTTTAATCTGATGGCGTTCTGAACTTACACGCAAGCCTTCTTCATTACTTGTAAATCTTCCTGCATCAATGCTTGCGAATCTTTCCTGCTCATGCACTTTTTCCTGCACCCAATAAAAATAGGTAAGGCTACTTGTTGAAAGTAGTAAAGCAGTTAAACAAAATATGGCAATAAATCTCTTCACTAAACTAAGGTACGAAAAAGTAACTAAGATATAGTCAAGCAGGATTGAGACTTTGAGGTATTAATTACAACAACCTTTCAATGGAAATAAAATTGTTGATATAACTTGGTCCAACCATTAGTGTGATTCTATAAAATCGCAAATTGGTTGTATCTCTTAAAAAGTAATTTGCAACATCCCCACTTTGAGCAAAACCCCAAGTTGTCCCTAAGTGAGCAAAAGTTGAATTTATAGTTTGTGTAATATCCGAAAAATAGGTAAAAGCATTTGTGCCTGAGGCTCCATTGTAGGTTGTATAGCCAGAAACCATTCCTGTAAAACTAGTAGCTGTCGTTTTAATTTGCAAACTTCTAGCCAACCCATTAGGAGCCATTTGAACTTGAATATCACCAAGCGTTATTGGTACGCTTTCGTTAACAAATCCTGCAGCTTTTGTCGCAACATTTCCTGTAGGATCGGCTAAATTAATTTTACCAGTTACATTTACATTCCCTGTAATATCTAAAGCCTGTGTGGGCGCATTGTTTCCAATACCAACATTTCCTGTAGTATTATAAGTGTTAGTACCTGAAAGTGTCCAGGGATTCACAATAGCCGAGGATCCAATTTGTTTTACTATAAAGTAGGAAGCATTCGCAGCAGAATTTGTTCCAGTAACTGATGTACTTCCAATTAAGCCGGGGCCATTAACGCCATAATGATCTAATAGTCGAATTCCTACTTGAATATCTGTTGCAGGCGTTACAATACATTTCATAGGAGTATTAGCATTTTGACTACTAGATCCTGAACCATTTTGGGACATGAATAATCCATTAGCCAATGCCACATTATTAGTATAGTCGTAAATTTGAAAACGACCAGCTACGCCAGCTGGAGCATTTGATAAATAAATAGATAGACTCGATTCTAATTCATAAGTCTTATTAGCTTTAAGCGTAAATTTATTTCCACTCCAAGTTAAATTACCAGCTGATGTTGCATCAAATGCTACTATTGTATTATCACCTATAGAACCACCATCAGCACCTGAATATCTAGCTATACCATACTCGACAGTTTGTCCTGTTACCGGTAAATTTCCTGCCACCATTTTGTAATAGACTCTATCATAGTCGGCACTATTTCTTACACCTGTGGACAATACAATTACATTATATGTTGTTCCTGCTTGTAAGTTTATTTCCACTTTACCATTATATTC
>CANCAY010000016.1 GCA_947374225.1 Chitinophagaceae bacterium
TTATCTTTTTGTTTCTTAAAATAATATTTACCTAATAAGAAACTTAATCTTGATTTATAAATTTTATTATTTGTGGCAGCTATCCATTTATTGGTAAGTGCTTCCGCATATGTTTTTTCTAATGCTATAGATAAAGACAAGTAATAATAATTAATCTCATCTTGTTTATCAGAAAATGTATAAGCAGATTGAATATACTGATAGGCAGTTAACGTATCTCCTTGTTTAAGGGCTTGTATACCTTTTTGGAAAACATCCTGTAAGGGATTATTGTATTGGGCATTTTGTGCATTCACAGCAAAAACTGAGAAAGTCATTAAAAAAGCCAATAAAATCGAATTTCTAGTTTGTAACATAAATACCTATGTTTTATAATATCGTAAAATTAAGCCCTGAAACTAAAACGTTTTGCTAAAACAACTTATTGTGGAAAAACAGATTTGATTCGTAAATTTGTCAACAATCACAATAATATGTACGAACATAGCACCACAATTAGAGTTAGATATGCTGAAACAGATAGAATGGATGTAGTCTATTATGGCAATTATGCTCAATATTTTGAAGTTGGAAGAGTTGAAAGCCTTAGAGCGCTCGGGATTAGCTACAAAGACATTGAGGCAATGGGAGTAATTTTACCAGTAGTGGAACTTCAAATTAAGTACCTAAGACCAGCCAAATATGATGATTTATTGACTGTAAAATCAATAATTAAGGTATTGCCTGTAGATCATAAAATTGAGTTTAATCAGGAAGTTTATAATGAACAAGGGAAACTACTTACCGTAGGAACCGTTAAACTATATTTCATGGATGATCAATTCCAAAACAAGGTTGAAATGCCAGCTTTAATGCGTGAAAAACTAAGTCCCTATTTTAGTTAAACCGCATTTTTTTGGTTTACTTTGCAACCTAATTCAATCAAGCATGCAGTCTATTCAAGCTACTATAATTACTATTGGTGATGAGCTTTTAATTGGTCAAGTTATTGATACTAATAGTGCTTTTATTGCACAACAATTGAATGCTATTGGTATTTTAGTTAAAAGTAGAACCGCTGTCGGGGACAATAAAAAAGACATAACGGAAGCTATGGATTTGGCTATTGCTCAAAATAAGATTGTTATATTAACTGGAGGTTTAGGCCCTACTGCAGACGATATTACAAAACCATTATTGAATGACTATTTTGGTGGTAAATTAATTGTACATGAGCCAACATTAGCTCATATCACACATCTCTTTGAACAAATTCATAAAAGACCAATGATTGAAAGAAACCGCAAACAAGCTGAAGTGCCAGATGTTTGTGAAGTTTTATTTAATGAGTCTGGAACCGCTCCTGGTATGGTTTTTACAAAAAACGATACACTGATTTTTTCTTTACCTGGTGTACCGCATGAAATGAAATGGTTAATGACAAATCAAGTAATTGATAAAATTAAACAGAAGTTTACACCAAGTTTTGTATCTCATAGAACTTTATTAACTGCAGGTATTGGAGAATCATTTTTAGCAGAACTAATTCAAGATTTTGAAGCTAGTTTGCCCGATACTATCAAACTAGCCTACTTACCGAATTACGGTATGGTTAGATTAAGATTAACAGGAACAAGTAATGATGAGAAAGCATTGAACACTGAATTGGATACCTTCTTCAATAGTCTTAAAACCTATGTAACTGAATACCTAGTCACGGATGTAGATGATTCCCTTGAAGTAGTTGTGGGTAAATTGTTAAAGTCTACAAATCAAACCGTTTCGACTGCAGAAAGTTGTACTGGAGGGTTTATTGGTCATTTATTATCAAAACATGCTGGTTCCTCCCAGTTTTACACAGGAGGCATTATAAGTTATGACAACCGCATTAAAACTGAGTTTTTAGACGTCCCTGCCCATATTTTACAAACTGTTGGCGCTGTCAGTAAAGAAGCAGTAGAACAAATGGCATTAGCAGTAAGGTCTAAAATGAATACAGATTTTGCAGTATCGGTGAGTGGAATTATGGGCCCATCGGGTCAAACTGACGAAAAACCGCTTGGAATGGTCTGGATTGGGGTTGCCAATAGAGAAAAAGTGGTATCTAAGGTCTTATATCTTAGATTCGATCGCCATAAGAATATAGAAGTCACTGCTAATCAAGCGATAAATTTACTTAGGTTGTTAATAATCAACAAGATTTAGTCTTATTTTTGCTTAAAATTAACCCGTATGGCAATTGTTGAATTAGTGCTACCAAAGCTGGGGGAAAGTATCATGGAAGCGACCATTTTAAAATGGCATAAGAAAGTTGGTGATACTATTAAGCTAGATGAAACTTTGCTAGACATTGCAACAGATAAGGTTGACAGTGAGATTCCCTCTACTGCCGAAGGTGTTATTGTAGAAATTTTATATGAGGTTAATAGTGTCGTTCCAATAGGTACCGTAATTGCAAAAATTGAATCAAATAAAGCTGCGACTGTTCCAACAAAAACGACCAATTCAATTGTAGAAAAAGTAACTCCAATTACAGAGCAATCTTCTCCAAATTTAGCGCAGCCAACTAATAATATTCAAAGTATTCCAGTTGAAGTTGTTCCTTTTACTCCAACTGTATCTACAGAAATAATTTCAAATCAAAATTCGGATACTAAATTTTATTCACCATTAGTTATAAGTATAGCTCAAAGTGAAGGAGTTAGTATGCAAGAATTACAAGACCTAAATGGAACTGGAAATCAAGGTCGAGTTTCCAAGAAAGATATTTTAGCGTATATAGAAGCAAAAAAGTCAAACAAGGTTATTACAACTGTGCCTATTCACAACACTCCTATACAACAACCTACTCCTATTACAAGTCCTATTACGAGTAAGCCTAGTCAGGTGTATGACGAAATGATACCAGATTTTATGCAATCAAATGGTACTACCAAATTTGCAAGTCCAGAGGAAGTAATTATTACAGGTAATACTGAAATAGTTGAAATGGACAGAATGCGAAAATTGATTGCTAAACATATGTTGGACAGTGTTCAAACAAGTCCACATGTAACTTCTTTTGTTGAAGTTGATGTTACCAATATGGTTGTTTGGAGAGAAAAGGTAAAAGCTATTTTTGAAAAAAGAGAAGGCACAAAATTGACTTTTACTCCAATGTTTATAGAAGGTATTGCAGCTTCATTAGAAAAGTTCCCAATAGTTAATAGTAGTTTACAAGGTGATACTATTATTCTTAAAAAAGATATCAATATTGGTATGGCTACCGCATTGCCAAATGGTAATTTAATAGTTCCAGTTATTAAAGGAGCTAATCAGTTAAGTATTGTTGGATTAAGCAAAGCTGTTAATGGCTTAGCAAATGCAGCAAGAAATAATCAATTAAAACCACAGGATACTCAAGCAGCTACTTTCACTGTAACTAATGTAGGTACTTTTGGAAGTATCATGGGTACGCCAATTATTAGCCAACCTCAGGTTGCCATATTAGCACTAGGAGCCATTAAGAAAAGACCAGTAGTTATAGAGACACCTGCTGGAGATGCCATAGTTATTAGACATATGATGTTTATCTCAATGAGTTACGATCACAGAATTGTTGATGGTGCAATGGGAACTCAATTTATGGCTGCAGTAGCAAAAGCATTTGAAGCTTGGGATCCAAATAGACAATGGTTTCAATACGTTTAATTACTAGTATCCTAAACCCATTGTTCTACCTTTCATAATAGCCGGAACACCCTCACTCATCCATTTAGGCATAGGTTCGTTTTTTAAATAATAATCAAAGAACTGTTGTTGTCTAATTTGAATGTCTTTTTTGTTTCGTCTTTCTGATAAATTATGAAGTTCATTATTGTAAACCAATAACCATATTTTCTTATTTAGTCTTTTCATTGCTGTAAACATTTCAATTCCTTGATACCATGGCACAGCATCGTCAGCATCATTATTCATAATAACAATTGGGGTTGACACTTTTGGCAATGAGAATAAAGGAGAATTTTTGATGTACAAATCTGGACGCTCCCATAAAGTTGCACCTATTCTACTTTGAGTTTTTTCATATTGAAACTGTCTATTCATTCCGGTTCCCCAACGAATACCACCATAAGCACTTGTCATATTAACCACGGGTGCTCCAGCCCAAGCAGCAGCAAACATATTGGTTTTAGTAATTAAGTAGGCTATTTGATAACCGCCCCAACTTTGACCTTGTAGTCCCAATTTAGTGCTATCCACAAAACCTTTTTGAATCATTGCTCTAGTTCCACTTACAATATAATCATAAGCACCTTGACCAGGATATCCTTTTTTGTACCAAATGTCTGGAACAAAAACTAAATATCCTCTACTAACAAAATAAGGAATGTTTATTCTTGAACGTGTTGGTGAAGGCGGAAGATAATTGTGTAAAGTTTGATTGTTCCTTTCATAAAAATAAACAATCATTGGATATTTAAATTTAGGATTAAAGTTTTCTGGTTTATATAAAACCCCTTCAGAAATTTTACCTGTATAGGATTTCCATTTAACCAATTCACTAGTCATCCAATTATAATTTGCTTGTTGAGGATTAAGCTGTGTAATAGGTTTTGGATTTTGCAACTTATCTTCAAATGAATAATAGTATAAATTAGCAGTACTTTTTTCGTCTTCTTGCATCACTAATAAATCATTTGACTTCTTTGACTTAAACATGGTAGTCAAATGCATAGGGAAAGTATTTAATACAGAAATGTTATTTTTATTTGTGAATAAAATTTCTAACGATTCAGACTTATCTTTTTCATTCATAGTTTGAAGTAATAAAGAATCAGCAACAGCGTTTATAAATTTCTTGTCCGTGTCTAAATCTACATATCTATATACTTTACTTAATGGCCTACCATTTGTTAATCTTTTAGAAGCTTTGTTACCATTAACATCCACTAACCATAAATCATATCTATCGTATATTATGATGGAGTTATCTCCCACCCATTTAGTGATACCATAGGCATTAGGATCGTCCGGCATATCATTATCTTCGTCATATAGAGGGTATTGAATGTCTTTAGCAATGATTTGCTTTTTATCTGATTTTAAATCATATGAATAATACTTTTTCTCAGGCTCTACATAGTAAATCAATTTAGAACCATTGGAAGAAACACTTAACAAGCTACCCTTCCAGTCTTTATGAATTATTTTTTTTGAAGCAGTCAATGTATTTATAGCAATAATATCTTTCTTCACAAAACCTTGCCATTGAAAATTGGCCGTATTGGAAGAATCATTGGTAGCTATTGCCCATTGTCCGTCTCCCTGATTGGTAAGTTTAATATTTTGCTCATTTAATTTCCCTAAATAAACAGTTGAATTATTTTCTGGACGATATAAAATCGTTTCCGTACTTTTTAAACTTGCCTCTAAATTCTTTAATTGTATTGGCTGAATGTTGTTATCATTATAGTTCCAAATATCTACACTTACTCTTTCAAATTCAGGTAAACTCGTATCTTTTATAGGAAGTAATGGTTGTATCCCTAATTCTAAAATTTGTCCTGATTTACTAAAATGCAATTTTCTATCTGCACCAAATACATAATTATTAGGCATGCTAGCATTATTAGTTTCCAATACGCTATTCGCGGAGTCCATACCTTGTTTGAAATAAGCTAATTTATAATGCTTCTGCAATGACTTACTAGTGCTATCCGGTTCTATTAAGTAAGCAGCTTGGGTTCCAGCTTCGTCCCATGTTAAATTTGTAGCAGTAAATAAATGACTACTTAGTGTTTTACTAATAGTATCTTTTGTATTAGCTAGTATAACCTGTGCAGGAATTAACTTTGTATTTACTTGGTACATTAAAACCTGCGAACCATTTGGATTCATACTGAACTGGGCAATACTTTTATACGCCTGCTTTACTGTATCATTTAATGCTTGTATAAAAAGCATGGTTCCTTCCTTATTTATATCTCCTTTTCTATCTTGTAAATAAGCAATATAACCATTACCGGTTTCCGGTATTTGAAATGATTTTACAGATGCAATCTTTTGTATTTTTTTAGACGCTAAATTCAAAATGAATAGACTGTCTTTAGGTAACTCATCAGACTTCTTTTTGTCAATCTTCGCTTTTCTAGTATCGGCAAAAAAAGGTTTAATCTTAGTAATCAAATAGTCCCCATTTTCTGTAAATACAGGTTGTGAGCCTCTCGGTATTGTCATTTCCCATTCGCCATGCAATTCTTTTACTTTTAGCAAACCATCCCCTTCCTGTGGGTTAATACTATAAACAACATACTTACCCTGCGCTTGTATCACAGTTTCGTTTATGGACTGCCAGTTGTCATATACTGAATGATCGAGTGCAGGTTTTTGAGCCATACCCTCAGTATAAATACCTAAAATAAAAACTAGTGCCAAAACCAACTTAATACCTTTATTCATAATTAAGATTTGAAATTCTAAGATACATCAACTATTTAGATAATTTATTGTTATAAATTGCAGTAATATATTTTTTAATATGAAGTCATTAATTATAGCATTCACGTCCCTGTTTTTGTCAATATGCTCCATAAACCCTGTTGCAAGTCAGGCTAGTGGTACTATTTCTGGCTGGGTAGTTAATAAAAATACGCAAAACCCAATTTCCGGGGTTTCCATTAAATTAGTAAACACCAAATTTTCAGCTATTTCCGATAGTTTGGGTAGGTATATTTTAAAAGGAATCCCAACAGGACAATATCAAATTACCTATAATTCCATTGGCAGCATACCCTATAAACAATACAATGTTATTGTGAGTTCTGGTAACGAAACTAGTAATACCATTGAATTAATACCTCAAGATGTTATTCTAAAGGATGTGATAGTTGGGAATTCGAAAAAAACAGTTAGAGCAGCTTCTTTAGAAACGCCATTAAGTGTTCAAAGACTAACGGCAGAAGAAATCAAATCAAGCCCTGGGAGTAATTTTGATATATCAAAAGTAGTACAATCACTGCCTGGTGTAACAGGATCTGCTAGTACGTCTGCAGGCTTTAGAAATGATATCATTGTAAGAGGTGGTGCACCTAATGAAAATGTATTTTATTTAGATGGAATTGAAATACCCGTTATTAATCACTTTTCTACACAAGGAAGTGCTGGTGGCCCACAAGGCATTCTAAACGTCTCTTTTATAGATGAAGTTAAATTATCGACCTCCGCATTTGATGCTAAATTTGACAATGCCCTTTCTTCTGTATTTGAGTTTAAGCAAAAAAGAGGTAACCCTAATAAATTAGAGTCAAATATAAGAATGGGTGCAACAGAATTCTCGAGTACATTCAATGGCCCATTATCAAAATCTGGAAAAACTACTTTTTTAGTTTCTGCAAGAAGAAGCTATTTACAATATTTATTCCATGTATTAGATTTACCAATAAGGCCTAATTTCTGGGATTTTCAATACAAAATAACCCATCAAATTAATCCTAAAACAACTTTAACTTTCTTAGGTGTGGGTGCCATTGACAAGTTCTATTTTGTTGCTCCTAGAAATGCTACCCCAGAAAAATTATATGCGCTTAATTCAAGTCCTTCTATTAATCAGTGGAGTTATACCATGGGAGTTTCTTTAAAACGATTAATTAATAAGGGATTTTGGAATATTAGTTTGAGTAGGAATCATCTAAATAATATAAACGAGAAATATGAAAATAATTTATCGCCAGATAAAGGGGAACTAACACTTAATTATAAATCTAACGAGATAGAGAATAAATTGAGGTTTGAAATTACCAAAAGTCTATTAGGTTTGAAATGGACAACGGGGGCCAATGTACAATCAATTGAATATGACAATTACACCTATCAAATTTTAAAAGGATTTCTACCAGCAACAGCTCCAGGAAGTACTAGTATTTCCGTAGCCTCTAAATATGAATACAAGTCTGATTTAGCATTTAAAAAATATGGTGCATTTTTTCAATTAGGAAAAAGAGCCTTTAATAATAGACTGGGCATTAGTGCAGGTGTTAGAACTGACGGAAATGGATTTAATAATTCTGGTAAGCAATTCATGAGTAGACTATCTCCTCGTTTTGGATTAAGCTATGTAGTATCTGATAAAATAACTTTAAATGCATCTATAGGAAGATACTTTAAAGTAGCACCATTAACTTCATTAGGCTTTAAAGACTTAAATGGAATTTATGTAAATAAAAATGTGGACTATATTGGGAGCAATCATTATGTAACTGGAATTGAATATATACCTTCTGAAGCTACTAGATTCACTGCGGAAGTATTTTATAAAAAATATTTCAATGTGCCAATTAGTATACAAAAAGGAATTAGTTTATCAAATTTAGGAGCTGACTTTAATATACTGGGTAATGAACCTATCACTACTTCAGGGAAAGGTAGAAGTTATGGTTTTGAGTTATTTGCACAACAGAAATTGACCAAACGTTTCTTTGGTGTGGCTAGTTATAGTTTTTTTAGAAGTGCTTATACTGACAAACAAGGAAATTTTATTAATAGTTCATGGGAGAATATTAATTTAGTGAGTCTAACAGCTGGTTATAAATTTAATAAGAATTGGGAATTAGGAATTAAATTTAGATTCCAGGGAGGTACACCTTATACTCCATATGATAGTGTTAGTAGTAGACTTAACTTTTTAACGCTAGGTGCAGGTGTTTTAGACTATAGTAAATTGAATACTTTAAGAGTAAATCCATTTCATTCAAGTGATTTTAGATTGGATAAAAAGTATAATTATAAAAAAGCAACTCTTGATTTTTTCTTAGACGTGACCAATTGGTATGGTTCAAGTTCGGTAGCTCCAAGAACTTATATCTTATCGACTAATGCTGATGGCAGTTTTAAAACAACAGACGGGAAACCAATAAATAAGGATGGTTCAAATGGAATACCTTCTTTAGCTAATGGCAACCAAGTATTTATTACACCAACTATTGGATTTATTTTAGAATTCTAATTAGATTTATTTTGGGAAACTAATTGGACTTCAATTGCAGATTTTTAATCTTTTGTTGTCTAATTACTCGAAGCATTTGAAATAATACAGATATTGCTATTAATGAAATGCCAACATAAAAACTAGTCCCTAAATACTTTTGCTCTTTAAATAAAATAAAGGCTAATATAATTCCATATACTGGCTCTAAATTCAACGTGACATTTAAAGTGAATGCACTAATATGTTTTAAAGAAGAGAGCATTAAATAGTTGGCCCATACAGTACAAACTAGTGCAAGTATAACAAGCCAAACCCAGTCTGAAGCTGTTGGTAAAATAAATGATGTTTGCTGATAGCTATTATATAATAAAACAATCATAGCTAAAAATAAAAACCCACCCAACATTTCAAATGTTTGAATAGTTTGTGGCGCGATATTATTTGTTAGTTTTTTATTAAAAATGGTAAATAAAGCTGCTAAAAATGAAGATAAAAGTCCAACAATAATTCCTTCTCTATAATGAATGTCAAATTGAAATATACATAATATACCAACCAGACTTAATAATCCTATTAACAGCTCATTTAAGACCAATTTTGATTTTGTAAATAAGGGCTCTAGTATTACAGTAAATAAACCAACACTCGAAAAGCAAACTAATGCAATGGACACATTGGCTAATTTAATACTACTATAAAAGCAAACCCAATGTAGTGCAATTAACACTCCTACTCCCATGAGTTTAATTTTTACCCGTAAATCTGTTTTGGTCTTATTTTTAGTAAGTAGATAAAGTAATATAGCAGCAACGGTTGTAATGCCCATTCTGTATAGCACCAGTATTAAGCCATTCAATTGAATATAATTACCTATTGGCGCAGTCAGTCCAGCCAGAAAAACAAAAATGTGTAATTGTAGAAGCGCTTTTTTAAAAGTAGACACGCTTAATATGTTTTAAGAAACGACCTGTTATATGTTGCCATTGCATATTTAATACTCCTAATATGGCTTCTTTAATTATACCCTTTGACATTTTACTAGTTCCTACTTTTCTATCTATAAAAGTAATAGGAACTTCTTTTATTTTAAATCCTAATTTCCAAGAAGCAAATTTCATTTCAATTTGAAATGCATATCCTATAAACTTAATCGTATCTAAATTAATTGCAGCTAATACTTTGTTTTTATAACAAACAAATCCAGCAGTAGGATCTTTAACAGGCATACCTGTAATGATTCTAGTATAAGCAGACCCCCCTTTTGAATAGATTAATCTATCTAATGGCCAGTTTTCAGTTTTCCCTCCTTTAACATATCTACTTCCAACAGCTACATCCGCTCCACCTTGCTCACATGCTGCTAATAATCTGTCTAAGTCATTTGGATTATGTGAAAAATCGGCATCCATTTCTATAATATAATCATAGTCATTTTTCAATGCCCATTTAAATCCATGAATATAAGCTGTACCTAGGCCTAATTTTCCTTGTCTTTGTTCTATAAATAATCTATCTGGGAATGTTTTCATTAATTCAAAAACAATGTCTGCAGTGCCGTCAGGAGAACCGTCATCAATAACCAAAACATGATATCCTGTCTTTAGCGCCATGACAGTACTAATGATGGAATTTATATTTTCCTTTTCATTATAGGTTGGTATTAGGACAATGTTTTTCACTTAATATGGGGGGTATCGTGATTTAAATTAATATTTTAACTATGTAAATATAAACTATTTCTTTAATATAGTTCTGTTTAAAATTTCAGTTAATTTTTGCTTGGTATGTAGGGCAAAATCACCTTTCATCATCCAATCATAATACTGTGGCTCTTCCTTAAGTACTTGAGTAACAGGCTTTCCCTTATGCTTACCGAAATTAAAAACTTCCACACCTTGCTCCATAATAAAACGTCGAGCAAAATCTACAATTTGATCTTCACCTGTAAATTTAACAATAGCTTCTACAGTATTACCCAAATTAGGGTATCTAGCAACCTGTGCTTCCAATACTTCATAGGTAGCCATGGCGTCTGCTTCTGCGGTATGCGCGTCTTCTAAAGTCTTATTACAATAGAATTTATATGCTGCTGATAAAGTTCTTTGTTCCATCATATGAAACACTTTCTGAACATCAAGTAATTTTCTAGTTTCCATATCAATTGCAATACCTGCTCTCAAAAATTCTTCATTTAACATTGGAATATCAAAACGGTTGCTATTATATCCGCCAATGTCTGAGCCTTCCATAAATTGCTTTACTTCATTAGCGATCGCTTTGAATGTTGGGGCCTCTTTAACCATTTCGTCGGTGATACCATGAATTTCTGAAGAAGATGGGGGAATTGGCATTTCTGGATTTACTAATTTCCTTTTTACTTGTCTAGTCCCGTCTGGCATAATTTTAATAATCGCAATTTCTACGATTTTGTCAATACTAACATTAATACCGGTCGTTTCTAAATCGATAAAACAAATTGGTCTGGATAATTGTAAAAGCATAGTAAAAATTATGACGCTAAGTTAGACAATATTGGGCTTTAATTCATTGTATTGGCACTAAAATGCTCGATAGAATTCATTAATTTGCAATAAATTAGCAAATATGAATTGGATAACATTAAATAGCATTGAACAATTAGACCAAATAGCAAAAGCTTCTAATACAAAGCCACAATTAATATTCAAACATAGTACTACTTGCAGTATTAGTAAAATGGCATTCTCTCGATTTGAAAGAGGGGAAGCTCCTGACGGTATTGATTTTTATTATTTAGATCTATTAAATTTTAGAAATATTTCTAGTGCTATAGCTGAAAAATTTCAAGTACATCATGAATCACCTCAGGTTATATTGATAAAAAATGAAGCCTGTATTTATGATGAGAGCCATTATGGAATTATGTTGGACGAAGTAATAGAGCAAGCGGGAGTCTAATTATTTTATTTAAAAGATTTAAATAAAATTAAACTAGTTTAACATTTTTCTATAACCATTGCACTTGCACCTCCTCCGCCATTGCAAATTGCGGCTGCTCCATATTTACCTTTTTGTTGGTCTAGTACATGAATTAATGTAACAACAATTCTTGCACCGCTACAACCTAATGGATGACCTAATGAAACGGCACCACCATTTATATTAACCTTATTAGGGTCTAAATGAAGTATATTAGTATTGACTATGCCAACAACAGAGAAAGCTTCATTGAATTCAAAGCAATCAATTTCTGACGTTTTTAAATTCGCTTTTTTTAGTGCCTTAGGAATTGCTAAAGAAGGTGTTGTAGTAAACCATTTTGGATCTTGTTCTGCGTCTGCATAACTAATAATTTTCGCCAATGGAGTTAATCCCAATTCTTTCATTTTTTCTCCACTCATTAATACTAAAGCAGCGGCACCGTCATTCATCGTACTTGCATTAGCAGCTGTTACTGTCCCTTCTTTACTAAAAGCAGGATTCAATTGTTCAATTTTATCAAATTTAACATTGAAAGGTTCTTCGTCTTTAGTAACAATAATTGGATCTCCTTTTCTTTGTGGTATACTTACTGGAATAATTTCTGAATCAAAAAGTCCATTTTCAATAGCTGCTTGAGACTTTTTATAACTGCTTATAGCAAAAGCATCTTGTTCTGCTCTTGTTATTTTATATTCATGTGCACATAAGTCTGCAAAATTTCCCATCGCAACTTTATCATACGCATCTACCAAGCCATCTTTTGCAAGTCCGTCTTGCATAGTAATATCACCATATTTATTGCCCCAGCGTTGTGTAGTATTATAGAATGGTACATTACTCATGCTCTCCATTCCACCAGCTATTATTATGTCTGCATCACCAAGCAATATATTTTGTGTAGCTAATGCAATTGATTTCGTACCACTAGCACAAACTTTATTTACTGTTGTACAAATAACATTATCCGGAAGTCCGCCTAATTTAGCAGCTTGTCTTGCAGGGGCTTGTCCTAAACCTGCTTGTATTACAGCGCCAAAAATTACTTCGTCTACTAGTTCCGGATTAAGTTTAATTCTTTCTAAAGCGCCTTTAATAGCAACTGCACCTAATTGAGTTGCAGACAAAGGACTTAATACACCACCAAAAGAACCTATCGGAGTTCTTACTGCTGCTACGATATATACTTCTTTAGACATATTATTATACTTTAAAAATTTATTTAATCTTGAACATCATCATCTTCATTAATTGAAGAAGTGTTAAGTGAACCAGGTTTTATAACTTGTTTAGGTTGCTCAATAATATCAGGTTTTTCGGTCGCTTCAGTTTTATTTTGGTCTTCAGGAGCTAATCTTATTCCACCGTCTTCTAAAGAGATCAATTTAGACTTATATAAAATACCCACATTCATTTTGAATGCTTTTTTACTCATTCCAAAGAATGCATAAATATCGTCAGGACTTGACTTATCATGATAAGGCAAGAATCCATGATGTAGTTTCAATAAACGTATAATATTAGATTTGTCGTCGTCTAATTTTTCTAAACCTTGCTTACCTATACCAATATCTAATTTATTGTCTTCTCTTATTTTCTTTATATAAGCTTCTTCTATAAATTGTCCAATATGTAAATGTGTAAATACTTCATTCTTGTATACTAGACCTTGGTGTACTTGATTTACAATTACAACATATCCAATTTCAGATTCACGGTAAACTTGCACTTTAACTTTCTCGCCTTCCTTTACTGTTAAAATATCATTACTAACAGTATTGTCAATTTTTTCAGTTGCAGCAACTCTTCCTGTTTGTTTGTCTATATATAATTTAACTAAATATTTACCACCTAAACGCATGGTAGACAATTGTTGAGAAACTGGAACAAATAAATCCTTCATTAATCCCCAATCCATAAATGCACCCTGTCTAGTAACGTCCACTACTTTTAAAGCTGCAATATCACCTACTACTGCAAATGGCTCCTGTGTAGTGGCAATTAATCTATTATCAGAATCATGATATACAAATACACTAATTGTATCACCTACCATTAATCCATCTGGCACAAAACGTTTAGGCAATAACACTCCTTCCGCTTCATCGTCCATATAAAATCCAAAGTCAACCTTTCGATCCACTCTCATCAAATTAAATTCACCTACTTTAGCTGTTGACATCTTTTTCTTTATTTATGTAAAATTAGAACAATTCTGGTTGTTCGTCGTTAGGATCTTTTATGACTATTTTGGTCTCCCATTCCATTTCGGTGGTTTTATTATAGTCTGCCAGCTTGGTTCCTACTGCTTTCCAACCCATAATATCTACCATTTTACTCACTTTGAACTTTGATTTTCTAACCTGAGTGCCTCTTCCTGTATTTACTACTAAAATAGGTTCCACTGCAGTTGAAACAGCTGCCAAATAGTTGCCGTCACCTTCCTTAATACAACAGAATGGAGATCTAAGCGTAGTGGTTTCTATCTTAAAACGTTTAATATTAAACTGCAATTTGTCTTTATCTAAGTATACCGCAGTGATTACTTTTTCAGGATTGAATTTCTCAATAGATAATACTTTCTCTGGATCAAATCGTTGTGATTGATCAGTATCAATTACTTCATAATATCCGTCCTTAGTGAAAACCAATAACTTCTCGTCTTCAAAAGTACCAAGGTAAATACCCTTTTCTTCACTATTTAAGCGACCAAATTTATCATCAAACCAAAGCTTACGACCTACTAAAGTGCTTTTACCTGCTTCTTTTAATTTAACCGCTTTTATTGGATATTTAGTAACCTGATTACCTACACTACTTCTGCCCTTTACTTCTAAAGTTTCAAAATAGAAATCAAATTCTTTTATACGTGCAGTACAGTTAGGGCTCAAAATAATTTTAACAGACTCTGCTTCTCCGTTTGCGTTAATAGATAAGTAATGAACTTTAGATTTTTCAGAACTTTTCGCTAAAGGATATTCTTTGTCACGCGTAACTCCAGTTACATTAAAACGTTTTGCATAACTTATTCCCGCACCACCGTCAACATAAACCATATTATAGGTAGTACGCTCGTCGTTTTTCTGGAATACTGCTGCATGGATAATATCCTTACCTATAAATACTTTATCAGACACTTTTACTACTTTCATATTACCCGCTTTAGTAAAAGCAATAATATCATCATAGTCGGTACAGTCACAAAGGAATTCGTCTTTCTTTAAACTAGTTCCAATAAATCCTTCCGCTCTATTAATATACAATTTAGTATTTGCTATCGCAACTTGTTTAACTTGAATTGTATCAAATTCTTTCAATTCAGTTTTACGTTCTCTACCCTTGCCATATTTCTTTTGCAAATTCTCATAATAAGCAACCGCATAATCCACCAAATTTTCTAAATCATGTTTCACTTGCTTAATCTCCGCTTCTATAGATTTGATTTGAGCTATTAAGTCTTCAATATCCAATTTGTAGATTCTTCTAACGGGCTTATCTGTCAATTTTAATAAGTCGGAACGTTCGATTTGTTTTTTGAATTTCTTTTTAAATGGCTCAAAAGCAGTATCAATTGCGTCAATCACTTTATCCCAATTCAAATGCTTCTTCTCTAATTCTTGGTAAATTTTTTCTTCGAAAAATATTTTTTCTAAACTAGTGAAATGCCATTTGTCTTCTAATTCCTTCAAATGAATTTCTAATTCCGCTTTTAATAAGTCTTTAGTATGTTCAACTGAATAACGTAATAAGTCACTTGCAGTAATAAATTGAGGACGTTGACTGACAATTACACAAACGTTGGGAGATAAACTTATTTCACAATCAGTGAATGCATATAAAGCGTCAATAGTAATATCTGGAGAAATTCCAGTTGCTAAATCAATTTGTATTTCAACTTCTGCAGCAGTTACGTCTGTTACTTTTTTGATTTTGATTTTACCTTGATCATTTGCCTTAGTGATACTCTCCATTAACTGAGTAGTAGTAACACTATAGGGGACGTCTTTAATTAATAATGTCTTCTTATCAAATTCTTCAATATGAGCTCTCACTCTTACTTTACCACCTCTTTTTCCGTCATTATAATTAGACGCATCTATCATACCACCAGTTTGAAAATCAGGTAACAATTCAAACTTACGACCTCTTAAATGCTTTATACATGCCTCAATAAGTTCATTGAAATTATGAGGTAAAATTTTAGTTGATAAACCTACCGCGATACCGTCAGCTCCTTGCGCTAACAATAAAGGAAATTTCATAGGAAGTGTTACGGGTTCTTGTTTACGACCGTCATAACTTAATGACCATTCTGTAGTCTTTGCATTAAATGCAACATCTAAAGCAAACTTGCTCAATCTTGCTTCAATATATCTTGGTGCAGCAGCGTAGTCACCTGTTCTAACATCACCCCAGTTTCCTTGTGTCTCTACTAATAAATCCTTCTGTCCAATATTTACCAAAGCATCTCCAATACTTGCGTCTCCGTGAGGATGGTATTGCATACTTTGACCAATAATATTAGCAACTTTATTGAATCTTCCATCATCCATTTCCTTCATGGCATGTAAGATTCTACGTTGTACCGGTTTCATACCATCTTCCATAGCTGGTACCGCTCTTTCCAAAATAACATAAGAAGCATAATCCAAGAACCAATTTTTATATTGACCTTGAACACCTGATTCATTTTCTGTTACTCTACTTAAATTTTTCTCTTTTGCCATAAATATTCTTAATTAGAACCCTTTAGTATATATTAAAGACGATAAGTGTCTTCGCTACCGTCTTTCAAACTATTTAATTCAACAAAAACAATATCAGTGATTGCAGTTAATTCATGCCAAATATTGGCTTGAATTATAACCCTTGTGGGTGCGGTCAACACAATTGTCTCTTCTTGGTTTGTTTCTAAATTCTTCCAATGCAAGTTTGCAGAACCTTGTACTAGAAGCATGTCTTCAGGATTTTTGCCTGCTGAAATACCTTTATGATAATGTTGACCACTAACTGAACCAGCATTTCTATATACCAACAAAAATTCACCTGTTCTATCCGTTTTAAAAAAATGGAGTGCTCCTCGCTCATCTACAGCTTTAATTTCTATTGGACTAATAGTAACACTCATTTTACAAAATTCAATTTTTAAAAACTTTTAGATCCATTACACTGTTTCCGCTTCCACAACATTACTTGAACCTCCAGGCATTTGAACCACCATGTCTTTCCAGCCTTTATTCCAGTCACCTACAAAAACGATTTTACCATCTTGTTCCATTGCTTTTAAACGAGACACAATAAATCCATCACCAGTTTTAACTTTCATTTTGCCAATGATAGTTGAAATAGCACTTGGAAGTTTCTGCGCATTTTTTGTAAGTAATGATAAAATCTCTTTATCATAAAACTCAATACCCATACTAACAATCTTCTTTCCTCCTTCTAAAAAACGAACACCTTCGTTCTCTTCACATATTTTTTTCCACTCGTCAGGATCTAATTCGAATTCACTCAATGTTATTGGGCGTGCTAATTTTTTAGCTTTTAAAAACTCTTTGGGTTGAATTTGACTTAAATGTGTTGGATAAAATAATTGTCCTTTCTCATTTAGAAATGGAAGATTATTAAGATATAGAACTTGAATTCGACCTTGCAATTCTTTAAACTGACTCATAAACCAATAATAGCCACAAACATCATGAACATTTTGTCCCATCCAAATCCATATTTCCTCATTCTCGTCATGCGCTAATGCATTTTGTAAATGATGAACAGTTAATTTATCATCCACAATATCTAATTGGTCAACATAAGGTGAATATTCTAAAATAGACGTCCACCAATCACGACGAATTTGATATCCTTCTGTGTCGTATATATCTTTTAAAGGGCCTACAGCATAATCGTCTTTAATCTCGACAACTTTGCCTACTAAGTTTTCATCTAATTCTATTGCAGCTTCTAAAGCAGCAATGTCTGCTGTATTAAATACTAAGTGTATCATTCGCTTTGTCTAATTCGACTTTTAAGTTATTGATAATAAAGTCCTGTCTTTCCGGAGTATTTTTACCCATATAATATTCTAACAAATGTTGAATATGGTCTCCTTGTTCTAAAATTACTGGTGCCAACTTAATGTCTGCATTAATAAATTTCCCAAACTCATCTGGACTAATCTCACCTAATCCTTTGAATCGAGTAATTTCTGGTTTTGCACCTAATTCTTTTATTGCTTTTTGTTTTTCATTTTCATCATAGCAATAAATGGTCTTTTGCTTATTACGTACACGGAATAAAGGAGTTTCTAAAACAAATACATGACCTCTTTTAACTAAATCAGGGAAGAACTGTAAAAAGAATGTAAGCATTAATAAACGAATGTGCATTCCATCTACATCGGCATCGGTTGCGATTACAATATTGTTATAACGTAATCCATCTAAGCCGTCTTCAATATTTAAAGCATGTTGTAATAAGTTGAATTCTTCATTTTCATAAACTACCTTCTTAGTCAATCCAAATGAATTCAATGGTTTACCTCTCAAACTAAATACGGCTTGTGTATCCACATTACGTGACTTAGTAATACTACCACTAGCTGAATCTCCTTCGGTAATAAATAAGGTAGATCCCTTTTGTAATGAGATAAAAATTTCTTTATTTTTTGTAGGCAAGTCGTCGTTAAAATGTACACGACAATCTCTTAATTTCTTATTATGTAAATTGGCTTTCTTAGCGCGTTCATTTGCTAATTTTTTAATACCTGCCAATTCTTTACGTTCACGTTCATTTTGCTCTATACGCTTTTTTAAAGCATCTGACACAGTCGGATTTCTATGTAAAAAATTATCTAATTCTTTTGATAGGAATTCTGTTACAAAATTCTTCATACTAGGCCCACCGTCTGCCACATTCTGAGAACCTAATTTTGTTTTAGTCTGACTTTCAAAAACTGGCTCTTGAACTCTTACAGATACTGCAGCAACAATACTGGTTCTAATATCAGAAGCTTCATAATCTTTCTTATAAAAATCACGTATTACTTTAACATACGCTTCTCTAAATGCTTGCTGATGTGTACCACCTTGAGTAGTATACTGTCCATTAACAAAAGAAAAAATGTCTTCTCCATAATCATTGTTATGAGAAACGGCTATTTCAATATCTTCTCCTGTTAAATGTATAATTGGGTATCTTAATTCGTCTGGATTTGTTTTACGTTCCAACAAATCCAATAAGCCATTTTTACTTATGAACTTTTTATTATTAAAATGAATGGTTAAACCAGCATTTAAATAACAATAATTCCATAATTGACTTTCAATATACTCGTATATAAAATGATAGTTCTTAAAAATACTAGCGTCCGGAGTAAAGACCACCAATGTTCCGTTACCTTCTGTCGTTTTAGATTCTTTAGTTTCTTCAATTAATAAACCTCTTTTGAAACTAGCTGATTTCTGTTTACCTTCTCTGAAAGCAGTAACTAAAAAATCATCACTTAATGCGTTAACTGCTTTAGTACCTACTCCATTCAGACCTACCGATTTTTGAAAGGCTTTACTGTCGTATTTAGCTCCAGTATTAATCTTACTAACTACGTCCACAATTTTACCTAATGGAATACCACGACCATAATCTCGAATGGTTACGGTTTTGTCTTCAATAGAAATTTCAACTGATTTACCATATCCCATGGTATGTTCATCAATACAGTTATCAATCACTTCTTTTATTAAAACATATATGCCATCGTCTGGAGCGGAACCGTCTCCTAGTTTACCAATGTACATACCTGGTCTAAGTCGAATATGTTCTTTCCAGTCTAACGACCGAATAGAGTCTTCGTTATATTCAGATGGTATTTTTGCTTCTGCCATAATTATCAATGCTTTAGGGGCATAAAATGCCCTAGTCTAGCTGCAAATCTAATTCTCAAACCTACTTAAGCAATCTAAAATGATACAAAAAAGGGCAAATGTGGATAAAAGGATTAAAGTCTTATCTTTATACCATCAAAAACGAAGCAATATATCCCATAGTTGACCTAATTTTTATAAAAAATAGGGCTATCGAACTAGAATCAGAAAACCTCAAATTTCAAGATTTCTTACGAAATTTGGATAGTTTAAGCCTAGATAAGGCAGTTTTTGACTTATTTGAGGCCATTTCCCCTAAAATTGAATGTACAACATGTGGTAATTGTTGCAAGAGTTTAATGGTAAACATTGACGAGGAGGAAGCAAACAATTTATCTGCACATTTAGGTCAAACTAGAACCGAATTTGATGAAAAATACTTAGATAAGGGAGAATCTGGCAGAATGGTGGTGAATGCTATCCCCTGTCACTTTCTGGTTGGAAACAGCTGTTCAGTGTATGAACATCGATTTGCAGGTTGTAAAGAATTTCCTGCTTTCCACGTTCCAGACTTTAATAAAAGACTATTTACTACCTACATGCATTATGATAGATGTCCTATAATATTTAATGTTTTAGAGACTTTAAAAACAGACTTAGCATGGCAATCAGATTCGGAGTAGATCAAATTTTAACTCAAAATCCAACTTGGAAAAAAGAACGAATTGGATTCTTAACCAATGACGCTGCTAAAACCCATTTAGGAATCTCAAGTCGACAAGCTTTAATAGAAGCTGGTTTTAATATCACTATTTTATTTTCACCTGAACATGGTATTGATACCAATGGTGCAGACGGTGTAAAAATGGATAATTGTAAAGACCCCATTACAAGTTTGCCCATAATAAGTTTATATGGAGCTAAGTTTATGCCATCAGCAGATGATTTACTTAACATTGACATATTGCTATTCGACGTTCCCGATGCAGGCACACGTTTTTATACCTACTTGTGGTCACTCACCTATTTTATAGAAGCTGCCGCAAAATATAATAAGAAAATTGTTGTTCTTGACAGACCTAATCCCTTAGGTGGTGATTTTGCTTTAGCAGAAGGCCCTTATCTTGATGCTTCTGAAGCTAGTTTTATAGGACGATTTAATATACCTGTGAAACATCAAGCTACCTATGGAGAATTAGCCAAGTATTTTAATGCTACTCAAAATTGGAATGCTAATTTAGAGGTTATTAAATGTGAACATTGGAATAGAAAGGATCTGTTTTTTGACTGGAATATGACTTGGACTAAAACATCACCAGCCATACAAAGTTTTGAAGCTTGTTTACAATATCCTGGATTGTGTTTTTTTGAAGCAACTAATGTATCTGTAGGTCGCGGCACGCCCTATTCTTTTGAATGGATTGGTGCTGAATGGTTTAATTTACCTGCTTTGGCAATGGTTTGGCAGAATATGTTGAGAGAAGATATGAAAATTGAAACCATGAAATTGCCAATTATTTTGAACAATAATACAATTGAAACTAAGGGAATTAGAATAAAAGTAATTGACCCCTATAATTATGACGCCGTTTTAAATGGACTTTTATTATTAAAAATAATTAAAGACATTCACCCACAGGATTTTAAATGGGCAAATTATCCAACTGAGGCTAATCCAACAGGAGTAAATCATTTGTCGTTATTATTAGGTATTCCAGATGCAGAAAAAATATTTGACTTGCCATTACAAAATTGGCTGCAACAAATAGGTAAAATCTTGAGAGTAGAAGATTGGAAGCACAAAATTGAACCTTATTTACTTTACTCCTAAATTAAATAAGTTATAAAACTATTTATAGTATATGGCTATTAAATTAAAATCTTTATCGGTTGGCGTTCCTGCAATATCATAAGTTGTAATTATAATATTTGTTGGTTGAACATTTACAGAAATCATTCCAATACCATTTAAACTTGCAGTCGCTGAAGGTGCTAATGTATAGGAGGATTCACCAAAACTAACTGTATATACTCCTGTTCCATTTGTATGACTTACGGAAACATTGGTTCCGGATTTTGTATTTGAAGTAAAAGTTCCCAGTGCAGTACAAGATAAGAAATCGATTTTCATTGCTTTGTCACCAAATGACATACTCCCTTCTCCAGTTAAATAAAATTTAGAAATTGCAGCACCATTATGTATATCTAAAACTTTATCTGTGTCCAAGCTGGAACCTCTTTGTAATGTAACTGCTCCGGTAGTACTAGTTGTAATTTGAGGAACCGTTGAATTATTATAAGCTTGTTGTAAACTTCCAGTTGAAATACCCCCAGCAGCACCAACTGCTTCACCAAACTTAGAAACCATTAAAAATTGTGCTTGTAATAAATTACTCAAATCGGTAGCATTGGCCCTAACAGATAAAATTCCTATTAACACACCATTGTCTCTAAAGTTAGGAAACGTAATAAATGATTCAGTTTGTACTCCAGAAATAGCGTTTGCTAGAGAAGAATAATATACCTGACCATATTGAACTCTTATCTCGCCGTTTTGTAGTAGAAAAATTCTTTGATTCGTTGCTCTAGTAGTTCCACCCACAAGCGTTACGGTGCCATTTACATCGTAATGAGTAGGATCTATACTTGTCACATAAGAACTAATACCGTCTGATTGTGTTCTATATTTAAACGATGCCGCAGTTTGTGAATTTACCGGCAAAGTAGATGGACTTAATGGGTCAGTACTCCAACCAATACCTAATCCATAAACATTACCTGCAGAAGTATTGAATTGTAAATTTGCTCCGTTGGGAGATGGATATACTCCACCATTAATTAAGTGTATGGGATCCCAAATATCTCTTAATTGAGAAGTGCCCGACATGACGATATCCGGCTGTGAATAGGCATTCACAAATTCAGTATGCTCCGTATGTGTCAACTTTCCTAAATATATTTTTTGCCTTCTTTGTTTTACAGTTGGAACTGTGTATTGGTATTCTAATACCCCACTGGCATTTAATAAAACATAAGTTTCGGTTCCACTAAGCATGTCAACCGTCAATCCATTTCCTCCAGGATATTTTACATAAGTAATTATAGGCGTATTTGGATTATTGGTATTGTCAACAATAACAGCACTAACAGGGCCCACATTAAAAGTTGTAGCACCTGTAAGTGAAGGCAAACTAATACCGCCAAAAGATATGATACCAGTTGAAGCATTTTGAAGTAAATTCTTATTCATGTAAGTTGAATCAAATCCAAAACCATAAGTATTATTGTCAATAGATCCATCAGCTTTCAAAAATTGATTAGCTGTTCCACCTTGTTTAATAAATGTATTAGCTGTTAATGTTGACGAAAATGTTTTAGAACCCACTATTGTTTGAGTTGTAGTTAGGTCAACAAAGTTTTGAGTTGTCGAACCAGTACCTCCATGTGTAATATCAATAGTTGTTGCACTCCAGGTACCTTGTGTTATTGTTCCAATTGTTGCTAATTTGGAAATGGTTGTTAATGTAGCGGTGTCTAAAGCAGTAACGCTAGGACTAATTGATCCATCTACATAATCTTTTACAGCTTTCACTGTTGGATATTTGGTAATAGAACCTCCGTCTATTTGGATATTTGTTGATTTGTTTTGTACATTTTCTTTCTCTGATAAGGCATGGAGGGAAGCAGTACTAATAGGTTTAGATAAATCAGAAGTATTGTTTACGCTATCTAAACTCATTATAATTTTCAAAGTACTTAATGTTTTTGATCCAGTCCCCCCTTTTTCAACAGGTATTGTACCAATAATATTGTTTGCATGAACAGACGAAGCATAGATTGAATAGGGTACAAAATTTATTTTCTGTATGCCTAAAGTTAGAAAATTAATTGAATTTGAAGGGTCTATTTCTACTTGTAAATACTTATTTCCTGTTGACCAATCAATTAAATCATAATTTCCAACTACAATGATTCTATTATATTCATTAATACCAATAAGTATATTAAACAGTCCAACAATATTTGTACTGACAGATTTTATTTCTTGATACTCTATTTTCCCATCAATATCACCCTCTCTCAAAGTTAATCTTACTGTTATATTTTTATTTGGCAAAATTGAACCATCTGCATTTCTTGCTATTGCCTGAAAGTTAATACCAGTATTTGTTTGCGAATTAGCAGACAAAGAAAATAGTAATAAAATTATAAAAAGAGAATAAAATAATTTCATAATTAAAGTTTAATTATTTTAATAATTTTAGTTCGATATAAATTACCTTTTAATACATATCTTATTGAAAGAAGATATAAATTTGGAGCGTATTTTCCCATAGCAATCGATTTAGAATAATGTACTTGTGTATTAAACTGCTCATCGTACAACTCTAATGAATTACCATTTTGATTCAACAAACTTATTGATAAAATTTTTAGATTTAATTGTAATAATTGTATATGTAAGTCTGTTTTTACAGGATTGGGGTATACTTTAATATATTTTTGGATCGTGTCAATTTTCAAAGGGGCGACTCCGCTTGAGTAAATAATAGTCTCCAAGTCAAAGGACTGTAAGAAACCTGGCGTAATCAAAATAGTATTGAAATTTGAATATGGCGTTGAAAATACTTCGCCAATATTCCAGTCAAACATATAATTAAAATTTGAGTAACTCCCACTTAATGAATTTGTACTAAGCGGGTCTGTATGTATATTATTACCAGATTGAGCAATGATTTTATTTGAAATAAAAACAAGCTGTAAAAATATAAAAATATAAAATAAATATTTGACTGACAATGCATCTGTATTTAGATACACTCAAGGTATTATTTATTAATTACTCTCTTTATGACAATAGTCATGGTTTAAATTCAGTATTTAATGAGCAAATTAAATAACAGTATTAGTGATTTTTTCTACTCTCTTAGTTCCTGCATATAATTCATACTCTAATAATCGACAGTCAATGGTGGCATTGAAAAATTCTATTCTTCTACTAGGTTTTAAGCGAATTTTTTTAGCTAATTCAAGATTACCAGTGAAAATATATCCAGTCATACCCTTGCATTGATTTTTCATAAAATCACCAATTCTAGCATAGGTAGCTTCTAATTCAACTTCCTCCCCTAGTCTTTCTCCATATTCTGGATTAAACATCACCACTGCACCTTCTTCAGGTTCAGGCATTTTAGTGGCTTCAAAATCGCAGACTTGAAATTCTATCAAATCGGATACACCAGCAACTCCTGCATTAATTTTTGCAATATCAATTGCTTGCTTACTTATATCAGAAGCAATAATTTTAAGCGCTGGTAAACTTCTAACTTGTTCTTCTATAACTATTCGCTCATTATAGTATACGTCCGGATTATATCCCAATAGATGCATAAAAGCATAATTAGCTCTCATTAATCCAGGGACTCTCTTTGTAGCAATCAATGCAGCTTCTATTGCTAAAGTACCAGAACCACACATTGGATTAACGAATGCAGAAAACTTATTCCATTTAGTAGACATTATTGTTGCCGCAGCCAAGGCTTCCAACATAGGAGCTTTGCCTGGTAATTTGCGATATCCATGTCTAGCTATAGAATCTCCTGTGGTATCTAAGAATACCTCTGCTTCGTCATTTTTCCAGAACAAGTAAACTACAGCACCAGACAACTCAGAGCCAGTAGAAGGTCTCTTATTGGTCACTTCTCTCATTCTGTCTACTATGGCGTCTTTAACTCGTAAATTGGAAAATAAATTAGTGGTGATAGAAGGATGGAAAACATTACTTGTTACAGAGAAATATCCATCAGGCGCAATCATCTTTTCCCAAGGTATTGTAACCAAATTTTTATATAGTTCGTTCGGATCATTACAAATAAAGGCTTTGATAGAATACATAACCTGACTAGCACATCGCAGGTTTAAGTTTAATCGTATACAATCTTCTACTGTACCCGTAAGTTCTACCCCAGTTTGAAATACACGGTCAACATCAAAACCTAACCCAATCACCTCGGACCTTAAAGCTGGGGCTAACCATTTGTGACAGGTAATAATAATCTTGCTTTGGGTTTTGAATACTTGCATAAATACAAATTTAGGTCAATCTTACTGCTATTTGAAAAATATTATACACTCATTTGAAATTGTTATTTGACTAGAATCAAGCTAAACCCAATTTACTGTCATTGTTAATAGTGAAATTCAAAGATAATTTTGGTTCAATTGAGATTTTACAATTAATAATCTATGTTTTTATGAAATATCCTAAACTATCTATTAGCATATTTATGCTCATTTTAAATTTGCTTTTTGTAAATGCACTATTAGCAAAAAATTACTATGTCGACCCCTCCTCAACAGTGACTATAGTCAATGGAACAATCACCAATCCTTGGAAAACTATTGCACAAGTTAATTCGGGTACTACTACTTTATTACCGGGAGATTCCGTTTTATTTAAGAAAGGACAAATTTTTAGTGGAAGACTAATTATTAGTTCCTCAGGAAGTGCAACTAAACCAATCGTGTATTCAAGTTATGGTACAGGGAATATGCCAGAATTCACTTACACAGCAACAGATCTTATCACATTAACAAATAGACAATATGTAATAATTGATGGTTTTAAAATGATTGATAGAACCATGAGTACAACTGATCATAGTATAACAGCAAAAATTAGTTACGCTGTAATATTAAATAATTCACCACACAATACCATTAGAAATTGTGATATAAGTTTGGTGGGTATCGCAATTACTACCGAAGAAGGATCTGATTTTACTACCATTGAGAATAACAATATTTATAATCTTCGTGCAGTTCGTAATACGGTTGGAGGAGACGACGATTATGGCGCAAATGCAATGGTAATTGGCACTTCATCTAATATCATAAAAAATAATATTTTTAAAGATTGTTGGGCTCCAAGCTATGACTATGGATTTGACGGAGGTGCGGTTGAATTTTATGGCTCCACAATTAGTGAAAATATGATTACTAATAATTCGGCAATAAATTGCAATGGTTTTATTGAAATTGGAAGTGGGAACTACGGAATTGCAACAAATAACCTAATTGCATATAATAAAATATTGAATTGTGGCACCATTGGAGCCTTTCATAATAAAATTGATGGATTTTCTATTAGAACAGACAACTTAAAAATATATAATAATGTGATTGTAGATACTAAGAAACAGTTTAACCCAATTACATCCATGTTTTGGTATGCCGATCCAACAAAAGTGGATGTGGTAATAATGAAAAATAATATTATTTGGTAGACTACTGGTGAGAATGTGGTTAGCAATAATTTGAATACAGCCAAAATGGTGCATACAAATAATATCTATAAACTAAGGCTAGGCACTTTAGGTGTTACTTTAGATCCGACCGAGCAAATTATTAATAATTCAAAAATGTTTCTTGATACATTAGGAGATCCTGAAAATTGGGATTTTAGAATTCCAACAGGTTCTCCAGCAATCAATTTTGGTGCGAACTTAGGGTTGACTAGTGACTTTGTGGGAAATCCTATAATAGATAGACCAGATGCTGGAATTTATGAATATCAAACTGTAGCAGTCCATCAAACAAAATACTATGTCGACCCCTCTTCTACTTCAAATTTAGCTGATGGATCATTTTCAAGTCCCTGGAAAACAATAGCACAGGTAAATGCTGGAACTGCCGGCCTTTTACCTGGAGATTCTGTATTCTTTAAACGTGGTCAAACATTTACTGGTTCCTTAGTAGTTGGTGGATCTGGAACATTATTAAAACCTTTAGTATACACAAGTTATGGTACTGGAGCGATACCAGTATTTACTAATACCACATCGAATGTAATAAGTATTACCAATCGTCAATATGTTATTATTGATGGAATTAAAATTACTGACAATACCATTAGCTCAACCGACCATTCTGTTCAAGCTAAAATTGGATATGGAATTACACTATCAAATTCACCAAACTGCACTTTACGTAATTTAGAAATCACATTAGTTGGTATTGGAATTGCTTTAGAAAATGGTTCAAATAATACAGTCGTAACTGGAAATAATATATACAATTTACGAGCTGTTGTAAATACGGTTGGTGGTACAGCAGATTTTGGAGCTAATGCCATGGTTATAGGAAGTTCTAATAATTTAGTGAATCATAATAGATTCGAGGGGTGTTGGGCAAATAGTTATGACTATGGATTTGTAGGAGGAACAGTACAACTTTACAATAGTTCTATTAACGATAATATTATTGAATATAATTCTGCGATTAATTGCGCTTCTTTTATTGAGATTGGAGGGGAAAGTAATGGTAATGCCTTAAATAATATAATTGCTTATAATAAAATCATCAACTGTGGACAAACTGCCATTTTTCATAATCTAGTGAATGGTAATTATATTAATACAAATAATACTCAATTTTACAATAATGTAATCATTGAAACAAAAATTCAATTTAAAAATGTTAGCACTATGTTTTGGTTTGCAGATCCAACCAAAAATGATGTTGTAATTATGAAGAATAATATAATTTGGTTGGCTACTGGAGAAAATGTAGTGAGTAATAACTTGGATACAAATAAAATGGTGCATACCAATAATATTTACAAGTTAAGAAATAGTATTTTAGGAGTAAATTTAAATCCTACAGAGCTTATTATTAATAATTCACAAATTTTTGTTGACACTTTAGGAGATCCTGAGAACTGGGATTATAGACTTATAGCCAATTCGCCGGGGATCAACTTTGGCACCAATGTTGGTATTACTGCGGACTTTATTAACAACCCAATTGTTGGCAATCCAGACGCTGGTATTTATGAGAATATAATTACCCCAGTCATTGTTCCAAAAAAATATTTCGCAGACCCTTCTTCCACTTCAATTGTCACAGACGGCAGCTTTACAAATCCTTGGAAAACAATTGCACAAGTGAATGCCGGTACTCAGAATTTAGTACCTGGAGATTCTGTTTTCTTCAAAAAAGGTCAAACTTTTACAGGCTTACTACAAATTACCGGAATTGGCACTACTGTAAGTCCAATTGTTTATAGTACTTATGGAATTGGCAATAAACCAGAATTTACTGCAACATCTGGTGACGTTATAAACATAGTTAATGGACAATATGTAATAGTTGATGGCTTTAAAATACTAGATAAAACCATAGACACAATAGCTCACACTACAACAGCTAAAGTTCAATATGGTATTGTGATCCAAAATTCACCTTATTGTACCATTAGGAATAATGATATTAGTTTAGTAGGTATTGGAATCACATTTGAAACCGGTTCTGATTTTACAACCATTTCAAATAATTTCATTCATAACCTTCGAGCAGTAAGAAATACTGTGGGCGGAACTGATGATTATGGTGCCAATGCTATTGTAGTTGGAAGTTCTTTTAACCAAATTCAAAATAATATAATAGATGGTGCTTGGGCTAGTAGTTATGATTATAGTTATATTGGAGGTGCCATTCAGTTATTTAACTCTAATATAAATAGCAATAGAATATTATATAATACTGTTACCTATTGTAAAGGTTTTATGGAAATTGGTGGTGAAAGTAATGGAAATGCATTCAATAACTTAATTGCATACAATAAAATTATCAATTGTGGTCAAACTGCTACTATTCACAATAAAGTAGGTAGTTCCTTTATAAATACAAATAATACTAGATTCTTTAATAATACTATCATTGAAACCGTGAAAGGTTTTAATAGCGCTACTACTTTATTTTGGTTTGCAGATCCTACGCTCTTCGATATCGTTATATTGAGAAACAATATCATTTGGGTAACTTCTGGAATTAATGTCATGTCTAATAATCTAGATACATTAGACTTAATACATAAAAATAATATTTATAAATTGCGTGGGGGTATTTTAGGCATTAATCCAAATTACGATGAGTTAGTTATTGACACTCAAAAATTATTTTTAGATACAACTGGGAAGGCTGAAAATTGGAATTTAATATTAGCTAATGGGTCTGTTGCTATCAACTTTGGTTATGATGTTAGTTTAACAAGAGATTTTATTGGGAATTCGATTGTGGGTAAACCAGATGCAGGTATTTATGAAGATCAGAATATAGTAGTGGTTACCCCACTAAATGCATCAATTAGTAGCGGAACTATTAACTGCTTTGGAGGAACAACAAATATTATTGTTAGTGCGAGTGGAGGTACATCTCCTTACACAGGCACAGGTACTTTCAATGTTAAAGCAGGTACTTATAGTTATATAGTTTCAGATGCTTTAGGTAAAAAAGATACAGTAAGCACTACTATTTCACAGCCAGCAATTCTTAATTTAACATTAACTGCAGGTATTATTACCTCATTTAATAGTACAACATCTATTACTGCTACTGCATCAGGAGGAACTTCACCTTATACTTATCAATTAAATAATAATGCATTTCAATCTTCTAATATATTTTACAATAATTATGCGGGCACTTATGATGTAACTGTTAAGGATGCTAAAGTCTGTACAATTATGAAAACAATCACAATTAATATTACACCTATTACGGAAAATCCCGACAGACGACTAGTTTTGAGTGTTTATCCTAATCCAAGTAATACTAGTTTTACAGTAAGCACAATAAGATATAGAGGGAGTTTTGTAACCATGAAATTACAAGTGTATAATTCTTCAGGTTTCTTAGTTTATGCTGCTCAAGGAATGTCAAATGTTACTTATACTTTTGGTGCCAATTTCTTACCAGGTACTTATACATTAGTTGCTCAAGTGGATGGAACCTATCAAGCAGTCCGATTAATAAAATTATAATTATAAAGAAAATGTGAAATGAAAATGTCGAATTAAGAAACAGGTAAGTTTATGCATAAAAAAAGTCCTCAACAAATGTTGAGGACTTTTACTTTAAAGGGTGGGAGCACACGGGTTCGAACCGCGGACCCCCTCGGTGTAAACGAGGTGCTCTAAACCAACTGAGCTATGCTCCCTTTTAAGGAGTGCAAATATAAGGTGCATATTTGAAATTCCCAAAAAAAGTATAATTAATTTAATTGTACAGCTGGAAGACGGGTAGATTGGCTGTCATAAACGAAAAGTTCTACTATTTCATAGTTCCAATACTTACTCAAAGGGGACTTTTCCAAGAATTCCTTAGCTTCTTTCTTATTTTTTGCATTGATAGTGATCCAGGTTTGCTGGGTTTCCATACTCACAGCATAACTATCAATAATACCTTTATTTAATAAATAGTTGATATAAGTACGATGAGGTGGAACAAGTGACATAAAATCCTCGTCCATATCAAAAGATATAATTGCTTGATATTTATTCATTACTATACTAAGGTAAGCTTTGTATTTTAAAAAGAAAAGGACTAAAGGATAATATTTCGGATATAATAAACATTAAAATTGGAGATTTTATTTCACCTCTAAATAGGCTATTCTCCCCCCTTTACCTGCTAAAAATACCTTCTTTGTATTGGGTTGTTTTTGAACAACATGGAAACTCTCTTTTGAAATTATAGTCCATGATTTACCTTTGTCTTTAGAAATATCTACCCCTGAAGTTCCACAGGCAATTGCTATAATATTATCAACAAACTTAACCGAAGATTTATATCCAAATGGTTTTTTTATAATATTATATTGACTAAGTATTGGGATCATTTTATAATTGCTCCCACTTGATTTCGTTTTAGTATTTATGTCATAAACAACAATATTTTTGTCACTAACGGTGTCATTTTTATAATCACCCCCAACAATAATGATGTTTTTTAAATCTGGTGAAATGTCAATACTATTGGCTCCAGTTGAATTAGCCCCTTGAATAATTGGTAAAATATTTGGCGAACCATTAATCCATAATCTACTTTTTAATCCACCTGATACAAAAAATACATCATTACCCACCTGTGTTAAATTAGAATTACTTGAAGCAAAAAATGACTCACCATTTAATATACTATCCTTAAAATAACTTGATTCCATTTGTATCCAATTTTCGCCATAATCATTTGAACTTATCATAAATGGAATATGATTTACTGGGTCTCCTATGACTAAACCGTGACCTTCTTTAAAATATATCGCATCTAAAAACAAGGCCGAATCCGTATTTTCAAAAACTTTTTTCCAACTAAGTCCCCCATCAAACGTCTTTAAAATAATTCCAGGAGATGCTATTGCAACAATAATTGCTTCTTGCTCATTCCAAGCATGAATAGCCCTGAAATCTCGATTAGTATAGCCTGCTACCGACATCCATTCAAAATGCTGTCCCCCGTCTACAGACTTAGCTATAGATCCATTACTCCCACTAGCCCAAATAGTTTTTTCATTAGGAATGGACAAGCCTCTTAAACTAACTCCTTTTCTTTCAGTAATAGTATGAATAGGATATTGAGACAAAGCATTTATGGATATCAATATGCTTATGCCGAAAATAATTTTTGTAATAGACATTGGTTTACTCATTTTTGCAGTCTAAAGATACAGCATGATCCCATATTGGATGAGTAGAACACAATTAATGTTAGGTGACGAAATGTTAAAAAAATTAATGGACCAAAATGTACTAGTCATAGGTTTGGGTGGTGTTGGTGGCATATGTGCTGAAATGCTTGTTCGTGCAGGTATTGGCAAATTGACCATTGTTGACAATGATGTTGTTGATTTAAGTAATATTAATAGACAAATACCTGCATTGCACTCTACTGCTAAGCAACCTAAAGCGAAGGTTTTAGCAGATAGATTAAAAGATATTAATCCAGATTTAAACTTAACTGTATTAGAAATATTTATTCAAGAAGAATTAACAACTCAGTTATTGGACAAGGAACCTTGGGATTATGTTATAGATTGTATTGATACTTTGTCTGCAAAAGTATTTTTAATTAAGTCTGCTATGGATAGAAACTTACCAATTGTAAGTTCTATGGGGGCAGGTGGAAAAGTTGACCCCTCCCAAATAGAAGTAGCTGATATAGCCCAAACCCATGAATGCAATTTAGCTAGGTATGTTAGAAAGAGATTACATAGTTTAGGTATAAAAACTGGCTTTAAAGTGGTGTTTAGTGCAGAAAAAGTAGATCAAACCAAGGTTATAGTAACAGAGAAAGCCTACCCTAAAAAGTCATTGATAGGCACTATTAGCTACATGCCAGCAATGTTTGGATGTACTGTAGCAAGTGTAGTAATTAGAGATTTAATGGCAAAGGATTGATTTTGAGCATTATTTTCTTTGATTTAAGCGTAAAAATTGCTTAAATTTGCACCCCGACATAATATATTTATGTGATGGTTCGGTAGCTCAGCTGGATAGAGCGTCATCCTTCTAAGATGAGGGCCATTGGTTCGAATCCAATCCGAATCACAAAGCCTGTCACGAAAGTGACAGGCTTTTTTAATACGAGCAGCGTCAAGAGCTTGCTCTTGTGAGCTTGTGAGTATTAAAAAAGCCAACTAAACGCGACGCGTTTAGTTGAAAGGCTTTGGGTAAGATCCCCCAAGGGATCAGCGAACGAAGTGAGCTAATCCCTTATAACCTAGGGATGCTAATCCCTTTTTGTAAAAGGATGCTAAACCCTTTACAAGGTAGTTTTCATATATTTATATAAGTACAAATACCCAATAATGAAAAAGATAGCCCTTCTCCTTTTATTAGTTTCAATAATTAAAAGCTCAAATGCGCAAACCGGATTAGGCACTGGAGGTGGCGCTTCTGAAATATCTAGTTTCAAGTCAGCTAATATGACTTTAAATATTGATCCATTTGGTGTCATAGACAGAGACGGTACTATGTTAGGAATACGTTATTCCGATATAAGTGGAACTCCATTTTTATTTGAAGATTGGCGAATGGCTAATATTTATGACATAAGTAATAAAAAAATTGCGCAAGTAAAAGTAAAATACAATACTAATACAGATCAAATCCACTTTTTAGACGACAAAGAGAAAGAATTAGTTGCTGACAAAATTGTGATTCAAAAAGTAGAGATCATAAGTAATGAAGATAACAATGAACCAGCTATCCGTTTTGAAAAAGGATTAACCGATACAAAAGGAGGATTAAAGTCGTATCAATTTGTACAAGTATTAAATGATGGATCTATTCAAATATTGAAGCAATTCAGCAATCAAATTTTACAAAAAGATTCTTTATTTGGAACTATGAAGATTTATAAATTCTCCCCAAATGCAAGTTTCTATTTAAAAACTGGAAACAATGTCATTAGTTTAAGAAAACTAGATCAGGAAGAGCTGTACAGTATTTTACCCAATAAAGAATTAATCTTAAACTACGCTAAAAACAAAAAGAAAATAAAATCAGAGAAAGATTTTATTGATTTTCTAAATTATTACAATAAAGGAAAATTATAGTTTAATTAGTACTAGCTTGTTTTTTATTATACTGATATCTCCAATAAAAAGCTACTAATAATATCATTCCACATAATTCCATAAATACTTTCTCCGCATCAATAAAGTCAACTGCGCGATCTTTTAATAATGGATCCATTACAATGGCATGAATAATAAATAACACACCTGTCATATAAGAAATGACATGAATATTTTTCCAAAGTCTAAATCCTAATGCTTTTTTAATTGGCTTTTGTGATGTTAGTATCACTATTAATAATGCAATAAGTGAAATATAACCTAACCAAACGAAAATGGGCTGATGTAAATTACCCGACGGCCATAAAAGACTTGCATAACTAAAACCAGAATTAGGATCCAATGGTAAAATCAAAATATGCAATAAAACAATTAGCACTACACCATAGCTAGTGTAATTATGCAAATCAACCATCTTAAAACGTTTAAATTTTTCAGGGGCTTTTTTCCAAACGGATAACTTTTTATATGCTGTGCTCATTAATATACCCATACCAATATTCAAAGTCAACAAAACTGCTGCTGTCATTCCTAATACTCCTGAAATTTCAATTGTTTCCATATAGATTTTGTAAAATTGAGTACAATAATAAGTATATATTCTAATTTTAAGGCCAAGAAGCTTAAAAACACCTTAAGATTACTATTAAACTGTTAAATGTAAAATTCAATAATATATAAGTTTTAACTTAGCATAAATAACATCAATTTATGAAATTACTTATTTCACTTTTTTTATTATTGAATTTTAATACACCAAATTGGAATAATAATTATAAGGATGCATTTGAAATAGCAAAAAAAGAACACAAATTAATTTTATTAAATTTTTCGGGGTCAGATTGGTGTGGCCCATGTATTAAATTACATAAGGACGTTTTTACAATGGACGAATTTAATACTTTGGCGGAGGATCATTTAGTATTAGTCAATGCAGACTTTCCAAGAGCTAAAAAAAATCAACTGTCTAAAGTACAGCAACAACTAAATGAGGAACTCGCTGAAAAATATAATGTACAAGGTGATTTCCCACTTACAGTTTTAATAAACACAGATGGAAAAGTAATTAAAGCTTGGACAGGATTTCCCGCATCTAAAGAAGATTTCATTGAAGATATTAAAAATAATATTCAGTAAAATTGAATTTATCTACTCCTTCCCTATTTAAACAATCCATGAAACTCATGGGTAACCACTTTGAAATTTCAGTAGTGGGTACTAATGAACAATGGGCTAATGAAAAAATTCAGGAAGCGATTACTGAAATTAAAAGAATTGAAAAATTACTTACTACCTTTTCAGATAACAGCGAAACCAACTTAATAAATCAAAATGCTGGATTAGAACCTGTAAAAGTGAGTAAAGAGATAATTGATTTAATAGAAAGAGCGCATCGAATTTCAAATATAACTCAAGGCGCATTTGATTTAAGTTATGGCTCTATAGACAATTCATTATGGAACTTTGATACTACTATGACTAGTTTGCCTTCAAAAGAATTGGCAAAAGAAAAAGTCAAACTAATTAATTTTAAAAATATCATAATTGACAAAACAAATCAAACCGTTTTTTTAAAAGAAAAAGGCATGAGGATTGGTTTTGGTGGTATTGGAAAAGGATATGCAGCAGAACGTGCTAAACTTATTTTAAAAAATGGCGGTGTTATAAGTGGTGTAGTTAATGCATCTGGGGATTTAACAACCTGGGGCACCCAACCTAATGGAGACAAATGGACAATTGGGATAGTACACCCGGAATATGCAAAATCTATTTTCTCCTACATGAATGTGAGTGAATTATCTATTGCCACATCGGGTAATTATGAAAAATTTATTGTGATAGATGGTATTAAATATGCTCATACTATAAACCCAAAGACAGGGCTTCCAATTAGAGGTATTAAAAGCGTTACCATAATTACTAATAATGCAGAATTAGCAGATGCAATGGCTACTCCGGTAATGATAATGGGTATTGAAACTGGTTTGGATATGATTAACCAAATTAAAGACATAGAAGCCATCTTAATAGATGATGACAACAGATTGTATACAAGTGATAATATTAAACTTATAAAATAATTTTTATGAAAAAAATGTACTTATTTCTTTCTTCTTTTACTGCCCTTTTATTTGCAAGTTCTTGCGAAACTGTAAAAGAATATCAAAAGAACAAATTGAATGATTCTGAAATGGCGTTATCAACAAGACGTGTTGAAAAAAATGAACTAAATTTCATGTCTTATAAAGAAGGCGCTTCTGGAGCTAATGGTGGAAAAACAGGTGGTGGTTGTGGTTGTAATTAATTTCAACATCAAATACAACTTTATTTAAAAATCAACCTCATATTATTACTAGATGAAAAAAATATCACTAACTGTTATTGGACTTTATTTATTCTTTTTACACTCTTTTGGTCAAATATCTGAGCAATTCAATACAAGTTTTAAATTAAAGAAATTAAAATTAGAAGAGATCAACTTGGTTACAAGCTATTATAGTCAAGACGGCAATCATTCAGCCGTTACTGGCGGGATTGGTACTGAGAAAGTAACTGATTTTGCAAATATGTTAGAATTGAAATTAGTTGGATATGGTGAAACAGGACTTAAGCATACAATTTTAGCAGGCTTAGGCGTGGATCATCATACTGCCGCTTCTCAAAAATACGTTTCCGCTACTGGTGCATCCTCTCCAGATGGAAATAGAGTGTATCCTTCTTTAAATTGGACGGTAGAAAATGAAGCAAAGGGAACTGAATTTGGAGTAGGTACTTATCTTTCTAATGAATATAATTACAAGTCTTACGCACTTGATGCACATGTTGGATTTAAAAATAAATATGGTGGCGAGTTTAGTTTCAAAGGGTCAGCGTATTTTGACCAAGTTAAATTGATCTACCCTTCTGAATTAATACCATTTACTACTGCTTCTGGAATTACACCTTATGATCAAAACATAATTAAAACTAATGCAAGTAGTAGCGGTGGATATTATTCTGGAGGAGGTGAATCAAATGGTGAAGTCAATATTCCTAGTAGTCCAAGAAACACTTTTACTGGTTCTTTTACTTTTTCACAAATCATAAATAAGGAAGCACAGTTTGCTGTTTTATTAGATTTAGTAAAGCAAGATGGATATTTAGGATTACCATTTCATAGAGTTTACTTTAATGATATGTCAGTACATATTGAGCATTTACCTTCAACAAGGACAAAAGTCCCTATTGGTCTTAGATTTAACTATTTTGTGAGTGATAATATTATTGTTAAAACCTATTACAGATATTATACAGACAATTGGGGACTTAATTCGCATACGGCTAGTGTTGAAATTCCATATAAATTCACCCCATTCTTTTCTGTTGCCCCATTCTTTAGGTATTATACACAAACAGCAACAAAGTACTTTTCACCTTATGCAACGCATAAAGCAACTGATCAATTCTATACTAGCAATTATGCTTCCTCTGCTTTTAACAGCCATTTTATGGGCGCTAATATAAGAATTGCGCCACCTAATGGATTTAATGATACATTCTTATCTGCTATGGAAATACGATTTGGACATTATACGCAAACAACCGATTTAAATTCTAACGTTATCAGTTTCCATTTCACTTTGAAATAAATATATAGACATTAATGCTAATATGAAATAAATTAAATACTTTTATCTATAATGTATTTTTTAAAGTATCTATATTATAATACTCAAATAGTATTAAAAGCTATTTTCTGTTTAAAAAAGACAGAATCTATTGGTGTACAATTTATTCACTTAGTAGAAGCTAAATATAATGGTAAACTAGATAGAGAAGCTATTAAAAAAGCTGCAAAATTTCAAAGCATTCAACAACATTTGATAAATGACAATTTTGCTGGATTATATGGCAGAACAACCAATGAATATGAACAGGCAAGCAATAGAATGTATTTTATCATGTCTGGATTATATGATGACATAGTAGATCAGAAATTATTAACCGCAGCGGCACTTGACAGTTTATTTGAATATCCAGAGAAAGCGAATCAGCAAAATGTACAAGAACGTTTATTAGCTACGCTACATCTAAAATTACTTTCCAGAGTGAATGATATTGAAAAATACAAAGAGGTATTGAATAACATTCATCAAGCACAGAAAGATTCTATTAAACAATTTGACAAAAACATATCTCTTGAGGAAATTTTATCAATAACCAAAAGAAAAGGTGGCTATAGTTTACTAATGTGTAGACATTACTTAAACTTAAATAGCTCAAAACGCATGGATGATTGCTGGTATAATTTAGGTGTCGTAATTCAAATGACCAATGACTTATTTGACATTTATAAAGACATGCAAGACGGCATATATACATTCGCGAATACAGCAATAAATTATGAATCTGTATTTACACTATTTGAAAATCAGGTTAATCTATTCAAACAAAGTATTCAAAATTTAGATTACGTAAAAGCCAAAAAGGATAAACTTTTAATTCAACTTTCTATTATACCTGCATTTGGATATGTCGCCTTAGACAATCTTAAACAAATCCAAAATGGCAATACTGATTTACCAGACTTACATTTATTAGATAGGAAAGAGTTGATTATAGATATGGAGAAGCCTAGAAATATTTTTAAACTTTTAAAATATAGCTACCTAATTGCTGGCAACTAATTTTTGTCTTAATATTTCCTGTTCAAACACTAAGGACAAATTAAATGCTTCACTATAATAATAAAACTTTCCAATTTTAGCTGCTGCAAATATTCTTTTAAAAGGATTATTTAGAATAGCAGTCATATTCGCAATAAAATAGGAGTAATCATTATGTTGTAAAAACAACTTTTTATTCACTAGTTCATTTGATATAGTTTCATCTACCCTACCACCCAT
>CANCAY010000017.1 GCA_947374225.1 Chitinophagaceae bacterium
ATATCTCTTTTCCAGTTAATGGTAACCTTTGAACCCGATGCTAAAAATATAGTTTCGGGTTTTTGGTTATTTAGATGTGCGAATGAAGAACCATACATTGCGCCAAAGTCACAATTAATTTCATGATTCAAAATATTATTTGTCATCCACTTTGGATGTGCTATCCTATATTCTTGACTATTCTCTTTGTCTAATTTAGTAAAGCCGAAATAACGTTCAAATATAAATTCCTCCATACTATCTGATTCGATTTTATATTTGGATTTATCCGCACTAACTGAAATAGTATTCCATTCCTTGTTTTTCTTCCACTCGTAAACGATATCGTAATAATCATTGTTTGTGACTAGGGAGTTTTTTGTTGGAATGGAAATATAGTGCTCTCTATAAAGCTTCTTGGCTAATAGGGCAACAATCTTGAATGGCACTGTCTCATTAATAAATACAACACCTTTCTTTATTTTATTTCCTTCCACTCTTCTTACATAAAAACGAAGATTAATTTCCTCAAAGGAACCGAAGAAAGGAATGGGCACTCCGAATAGGCTTGTCTTTTTAAACATGAAACCTACTAAACTTACATATGTTTTGTATTTGTAATAATCTAATTCAACACCTTTAGGCAAGTATGGTTTTAATACACTCGGGTCTACTTCGTAATTAGCCATCACTAAATTCTCCCAATTCGCTCTCAAAAATATCTTCCTCATACTATCTATAACAGATTCAGGAAATAATTGTTCATAAATACTTTTGACACTGCTTCCAATAACTAAAAAAGGAAGGATAATAGCCAGTCACTTCTGGGAACATCCATACACGCTGGTCTTTACTGCCTGGATAGTGCTTAAATGCAGGATGTTCTTTGGAGATAAAAGCTTCCTGAATTACCAGCTTAGTTCCTTTATATAATTGTTCCAAATCACTTAATTCGCCACAATAAACCTGTAACCCTTTTATATTATGTGATAAGCTAAATATGAAATTAATTACTTTATCGCTAACTGGGTTATTATTAAAATGAGAAGGCGCTAATAATAATACTCGGTTTACATCTTCATGCTCCCTCCATGTAGGATCCAAATTATATGAATTATATATTAGGGTTGGTATTGTTGTATCTAAAATTGGCAATTCGGTTATTGGCAATTTTGTTTGCAATTGCAAAGTCACACTTCCAGTTAATGATTCCGGAACAGGCATCCTAGCCACTTCCTCATATGACTTATCTAAGAATGTATTAAGTTGATTCGTGAATGTATATTTATTTATATTTTCTTGATTACAATAATATTTTTTAGAGGAGAAAGCACCCGCAACCCATTGCCAGCTGCAATTATTACTTGCAATGTCCCCGTCTAGTAAATGATAGTATAACCATTTTGCAGGTTGCGCCCAATGCGCTTTGGCATTATTACAAGCTAAGGCGGCCAAATACATCCTAATATGATTATGCAAATAACCAGAACTATATAATTGGTTAATTTGGGAGTCGATAACTTTGATTCCTGTACTAGCTTCTTGTATAGCAGCAAGCATCTCATGATGCAATGTATCAGGTTGTGGCTGTTTTAGATCCTGCCAAATAGCGTCTCCTTTTCCCTGCCAAACTCTTTGGTAGTATTCCCTCCAAGCTAATTCCTGTAATAATTTTTCTACCTCATTAGGTTTAAAACCCTTACTTAAAATAATATCTTTTACTTGCTTTAATGAAATTACACCTCTAGATATATAAGGGGCTAAATAAGTAACACTCCCATTAATAAAATTCCTTGACTTAGCATACTTAATTGGATTTATATTATTTATCCTTTCAAGTATTGAATTATAGTCAGTAGGAAATCTAATTTGCTTAGCGTCTGTTGTATTGCCAAATAAGTCTTGCATAAAATTCAGAATAGAGGGTATAATTAAGATTGAATGTCCAAACTATTTAAAAACACGTTCGCATTGTTTAAATGTGTTTGTTGTTTTTCTGGCAACATCTTATCATAAGTATGTATTAACATTCCTAGTCTTGGATTAGATAAAAAGAAGTTGCGGTGCTCGTGCATAAATCGCCAGAAGAGCCCATCCCATAACATTTGCCAATCTCCTTTTTCATAATCACTCATCTTCATTAAATAATTGCTTCCGCTTATATAGGGTTTAGTTGTCATTAATCCGCCGTCCGCAAACTGAGTCATACCATACACATTGGGGACCATTACCCAGTCATACGCATCAATAAACATTTCCATAAACCATCTGTAAACTTCGTCTGGATCGAATTCACATAATTGCATAAAATTCCCTAGGACCATTAAACGCTCTATATGATGGCAATATCCTGTTTCTAATATTTTTTTTATAGTGATGTCGATTGGCAGAATGCCTGTTGTGCCAGTCCAAAAGCTTTGAGGGATTTTTCGGGTAAACTTCCAATAATTGGTGGTACGTTGTTTGGTTCCTTCGCGTTCGTAAACGATTCGGATAAATTCACGCCAACCCATTATTTGTCTTATAAATCCCTCTAGTGAATTCAGAGGAATATTTAAATCTTGAGCGGTAGTGATTGCGCTTTCTATAATTTGCATTGGCGCTAGCAAACCTATATTAAGCATGGGACTTAATACCGAGTGATGCAATACGGCCTCCTTGGCAACAATAGCGTCTTCATAAATACCAAACTTTTTAAACCTAGTTAACAAGAAATCATTTAACCAATTTTCAGCATCCTCAAATGTGATTACAAATAAATGTTGCTCGTTTATATTACCATAATTATTAGCAAAATTCTTTTGAACATATTGCTTTGCTTCCACTAAATAATTATTGTCATTGAAAAGTTCTAGTGCTGGAACTTTTTCTTTCTTTGGGAACTTGGCTCTGTTTTCTGCGTCAAAAGTCCATTTGCCCCCAACTGGTTTCCCATCACTTTCCAATAAAATATTTCGCTGCTTTCTTTGCCAAGTATAAAAATCAGTTTGGAAATAGGTTTTCCGTTTACTAAAAAAATCAGCAACTTCCACTGTCGTATTTATGAAATTGGGGTTGTCATAAATATGCAAGTTTATTTTATACTGTTCACTTGCTTTCCTACCCTTCTTCATAACCCAATTATCCACTGCATCCACTAAATGTATATCGGCAATTTGTTGACTGGCAAATAATTCTATTAATTCGGTGCAATTCGAGATTGCTTCATGACTTTCTATATACACAACTTCATGACCAAGCTCCTCCAACCAGTTTTGATAAAATTTCATGCTAGCCCTATGTAATACTAGCTTTTCTTTATGAAACGAATACTGCTTAAAATAATGCCATTCCTCAACTAAGTAGACTTTTCTGTCCCTAGCTATTGCCGGGTGATTTTTATATAGCTGATTGGGCAGGATTATGCTAACTGCATTGGACATAAGGCTGGTAGTAATTATTATATTTTATAAACATATTTAATTGAAAATGGTTCAGCACTTATATTGTAAAATCACTTAAATGTGGCATATTACTTGACTTATAAATAATTAGCAGCATTAAACAAGAACAAATATGCATTTTACTTGTTATTTAAAAAGGAGTGTGTATTTAAACGAATGAATTCATGAAAAATATAAAGAAAGAAAATTTGCCATATAAAGAATGCCTACACTGCAAACGCCCTTTTACGTGGAGAAAGAAATGGGAGAAATGTTGGGAGGAAGTTAAGTATTGTAGTGAGGCTTGCAAAAAGAAGAAAATATTAAAGACAATATAATTTTCTTACATTTATATTCTAAATCAATTTTATGGAAAGGAAAGATTTTCTTAAGTCAAGCTTGATTATAGGAACTGGTTCAATAATTGGTTCTCCAAAAGCATTTTCCCAAAATTTAGTTGTTAATGATATTGATAAACTTGCTGATGCAAATGGAACTTTCATTCAACAACCACTTCCATATTCCGAGAATTTTCTAGAGCCTTATATGGATGCAGAAACTTTGCACCTGCATTATACATTTCATCATGGTGGTGCTACCAAAGCGGCTAACAAAGACGCTGCTATGATTAAAAAGGCATTAGATGATAATAATTTGGAGACTGTTGACTATTGGACCAAAAAGCTCGCCTTTCATTCTTCTTCTCATATTTTACATTCTATTTTTTGGACTAATTTGACCAATAAAAAAACAGAGCCTACTGGTGAACTATTGAAAAGAATAAACAAAAGCTTTGGCTCATACGATCGTTTAAAAGCTTTGATAGCAGAAACTTCAAAAAACGTAGACGGAAATGGTTGGGGCATATTAGCTTATCAACCTTATACAGATTCTTTGATTGTTTTGCAATGTGAGAATCACGAAAAACTAACTCAATGGGGATGTATTCCTTTATTAGTGATAGACGTTTGGGAACATTCTTACTATTTGAAATATAAAAACAAGAGAGCTGACTTTGTTGACGCTATTTTTAATATTATCAATTGGGACAATGTGGCACAGCGTCTAAATGATGCTTTGAAATTGACTTTATAATACTCGAGCCTAGTTTGTGTTAGAATTTAATTTTTTAATCTCTTTCAAGTCGGCTATATCCTGAGTTCTACCTGAAGCAGTTTTATTTTCAATAAACTCTTTTAGGCCAATATATTTAACTTCGATCCCATTGACTTCTACAAGCAGTTTATTTGGAAAAGCATCTTCGAATTGTACACCATCAATATTATTTAAAATATCAATTCTCAATGGAGGATACCCTATTTGTGTAACATAACCATCCTGCATAAAATCAGACTTAGTTAAGCCAAGACTTGACAAACCAAATTCCTTAATTACTATTATTAATTTTTCAGCATTTGATTCTGAACTATTAATCCAGATATCTAGGTCTCCCGTATGTCTTGGTTTGCCATGAAATGCCAATGCATAACCTCCAACAACCATATAATCAACTTGGTGTTTATTGAGGAGTTTAACGAAGTCTTCAAAATCTTGGGCTAATGTCATGCTTTAAGTTTTCTTCTTACTACATGAGATTTATCCATTCTAGTTGTTTTCAAATCTACAGTTTGAGATATTAAAAATGTCACCGCTTCAAGTCTTTTTACCAAAGGTTGAGCTAGCCAATAATTCAAATCATTCATTTTTTCATCAAATGATTTAAGTGGTGCTTTATGTAAAACTGCAACAATATTCATAACTAGAATTGGATATAAAGTTACTTAAAATAAGGCTTTTACGCCATTTTAAGACTAAATATGTTCCTAATTCGCATTTTGGAACATAAATTCTATCTATCCTCAAAATCCAAGGCCCATAATTTCGTTAATTGTGTAATCAACAATAAAACACAATCAATGAAAAAATTACTATTCTCAGCCTTAATTGCATCAAGCTTATTTGCATGTAAGCCAGAAACAAAATCTTCATTCGATTTAGCTAATGCTAAAAAAGAGATTGAAGCAGCGAACCATGAAATCTCTCAATTTATGGCAAAAGGGGACTCTGTAGGAATGGCGTCTGCCTATAGTACCGACGGATCAGTAATGTTGAACAATATGCCTTCTATAAAAGGAAAAGAAAACTTAACTAAAATTTGGGGTGGTTTTATAAATACAGGTATAGGCAGTATAGAACTGAATACATTAGAAGTTTGGGGTGACGAAAACTTTATTACAGAAGAAGGTTTATTTACAATCAAATCAAAGGAAGGTGCTCAATTAGATAAGGGTAAATATATTGTTCTTTGGAAAAAAGAAGATGGGAAATGGAAACTACACAGAGATATGTCTAACTCAGATCTTCCATTAGCAACAAAATAATAAAATATTTTAAATTACTACAAGGGTTTATGAAGTAATATTCATAGACCCTTTTTTTAAGGAATAACAGCTTGGTCTAATTCCAGTTTCCTACATGTTTTTCCTTGGTCCAACACTCCCAAACTTTACTTATTGGATCATTGATAGTTGTTTGTATTGTTATTAAGTTCATTTATTGAAAATATATAATAAATTTGAACCATGTCACACTATAAAGATATTTTTGAAATCATGAAGTCAGGAGAGGAAGTTCGTCAGGATCATCCTCAATATGCAGCATTTATGAAAGTAGTTACTAGCACTTTAAAACTTAGCGCTACCTTAAACACATCTGAAAATGTTAGCTTATTTAGGGAAAGGCTAAGTGAAATTATTGGAAGTGTAATTGACCAGAGTACAGCTATTTTTGCTCCATTTTACATCAATTTTGGCAAACACACTACCATTGGTAAAAATGTATTTATTAATCATGCATGTTCCTTTTTAGACATGGGAGGGATTACTATTGAAGACGACGTACTAATTGGGCCAAAAGTGAATTTAATCACTGAGAACCATCCAATTGATCCAAATAATAGAAAAACATTATTGTGCAAGCCAATTGTAATTAAACGAAATGCATGGATTGGTGCAGCAGCTACTATTTTACCTGGAGTAACTATAGGAGAAAATGCAGTAGTAGCAGCAGGTTCAGTGGTTACCAAAGACGTGCCAAGCAACACCATTGTTGCGGGTGTGCCAGCGAAATATGTAAAAAATGTCGCTTAAATTATTCAGACTAAAAAATGAACCACAATTCATAATAAATACAATAAACATAAAATGAAATATTTTTTCTTAATACTGTCCTCGGTTGTTTCCTTTGCCGCTAATGCACAAAGTAATAAAAGAGTCAATTTTACCCCTAGTACGTATTTCTCTTTTTTCTCTGCCGACACTAAACCATCGCTAATCATATTACCTGGTGATACTATTTATACTAGCTCTACGGATTGTGATGGCTTTGATAAATACGGCACTAAGCGTTCAATTGGAGCTGCAGAAAATCCATTAACAGGGCCGTTTTATGTAGAGGGTGCTGAAGAAGGGGATATTTTAAAGATCACGTTTACAGATATGAAATTTAGCAGAAATACAGCATTGTGTTTACCCTACTTTCATGAACGCAGTATGCCATCAGCCATTACCGACATGGTTAAAAACAATCTAATTCCTATAGTTTGGGATCTAGACTTAAAGAAAAATAAAGCAAAACTACAAGCTGCTTCGGCACATTTAAAAAACTTCGAAGTGACTATAAATCCTTTTCTTGGTTGTGTAGGTTTGGCAGCGCCTAAAGGACAAATAGTAGGGACAGGCGATTCAGGACCTTTTGGCGGCAATATGGACTTTAATAGAGTTACAAAAAATACATCAGTGTATTTACCAGTATATAATAAAGGAGGCCTTTTGTATTTGGGTGACGGTCATGCCGCACAAGGAGACGGGGAATTAAATTGGATGGCATTAGAAACTTCACTAGACTACGCATTCACCGTTAAACTTATTAAAAAAGCAGTAATTGATTATCCAAGAATTGAAGATGCTACTTATATCATGACAGTTGGAATGGATGCCACGCTTGACAACTCATTAAAAATTGCAACAAAAGGGATGCTTACTTGGTTACAGGAAGATTATAATTTAACCATGGAAGAAGCAACACAAGTAATGGGTTCTTCTATTGAATACAAAATAGCAGAAATTGTAGATCCTAAAGTAGAAGTGGTAGCAATGATTAAAAAATCTGTATTAAGACAAATTCAAAAACTGAATAGCAAACGAAATTAAGATTTGCCGACATAGTTGAATTAGGTAATATTTAATAGGAGGTTTTAAATAAGCTAAGGTCTTGTTTAGCATTAATTATACTTAGCACTTTTTTCTTTTTTCACAAATGGTGTAGTAAAGAAAGTGCTAATTGTTTTATTAAATAGGTCTTTATAATAAATTGGTGTGGAATGTCCTGAATTTGGCAGAATCCATAAATTTGATTTTTTTATATTTTCTGCAATCTCTAATGTATGCCTAGGCACAATTACATCTTGATCCCCGCCAATTACCAAAGTTGGGCAGTTAATTTTTTGAAGTGCTTCATGACTAATATGTGGCTCTCTTATCATTAAACGAAAAAGTTTTAATTCCTTTTTATTATTTGCCGTCTCGGGCAATTTTTCTAGACGCTCAATATTGTTAACAAAGTCTTGTACCACCCAAGGGTCTAAACTCGAAATTGAGTCAGGTGTTAAATTAGTTCCAGTAATTGCTAGTTTTTTTACTTTTTTCGGATACTTTATTGCAAGTAGTAATCCTTCAATACCCCCATCACTCCAACCTATTACATAACAGGAGTCCTTATGTATAGAATCTAACAAGGCATTTAAATCATCTGTCATTAAATCATAACTCAAAGAATCACTCAAATCAACAGACTTTCCATGGGAACGATTATCCGCTAGTATTACTTGATAGTGTTTGGCAAAATAGGGAATTTGATTTTCAAAATTGTTTATCTCGCCGCCATTTCCATGTATAATTAACAAAGGCTCCCCCTTGCCATATATTTCATAATACATTTTAAACCCTCTATTTTGAATGTATTTACCATGTGCTGGATCATTCCCAAACTTTGGCTTGACTAGTTTAGCAGTTTGAGCGTTCACGTTTAATGTTATAAAACCGAGGAGGATAAAAAACAATGCTTTCATTAATTAGATTTTAAGAATCCTTAAATTATACTAAATCGTATTGATTTTGACAGGTTTAGCCTTTAATTTGTTCCAAAATAGCATAACGGAACAAAAAATGATTCCTTAACGTAGCATTTGAGTAGCATGGGATATATATTGTATCTTCAAAATCCTTGAATAAAATCCAATATTTATGAAAGAACTATATTCCTATTTGTCAAATATTGATAGCAACCTTTATGCTATTTTAATAATTGCCGGGTGTTTTATACTGGAGCAGGTGTTTTCTTCTCCACACAAATTCGTTGGACGAGGAAAGCATCTTTTAAATAATATGATATTTTATATCTTAACTGCGATTGTATCTTATATTGTTGCAAAAGGACAAGTATGGTCAGTGAAACAATTAAACGATCATAGAATAGGCTTGTTTTATCTAATTCAGGTTCCTTACTTAGTAAAATTGATAGCTGGTGTTGCTTTATTGGACATGGTCACTTATTGGATTCATCGCTTATCCCATAATTCAACAATATTGTGGTCTTTGCACAGAGTACATCATAGTGATTCACATATGGATTCTTCTAGTTTTTTCAGATTCCACCCACTAGAACTTTCTTTTGCTATTGGCAATGTTATTGGAGTAGCCATATTTGGCTTAGATATCACTATTTTAATTACTTACTTTTTAGTGGTAGTCATTTTTATAGTAATTGAGCATGCAAATATAGAAACACCAAGATGGCTTGATTTAACTATTGGTCTTATATTCACCACACCCAATATGCATAAAATACATCACCATAAAGAACAGGAATTTACAGACTCCAACTATGCTGATATATTTATTTTATGGGACAGGTTGTTTGGTACATTTAAGTATAAGCCAGTTAAAGAACTTCAATACGGCTTAGCAGAATTTGATGATCCTCAAAAACAAAAATTTGATTTCCTATTAAAAAGCCCATTTATCAAAATAGAAAAATTATAAAATATGGAAGTACATCACCCACACCACCCAACACATAAAAAGAAAATCACAGAATATTTTTTAGAATTTTTTATGTTATTTTTTGCAGTAACACTAGGTTTTTTTGCTGAAAATCAAAGAGAACATTTAGTAGAAGGGCACAGGGAGCAGCAATTTATGCAAAGCTTGTATGAGGATATAAAGAAAGACACTTCCATGTTTAATTCTTTAGAAGAATTTGACTCAATTCAAATAAGCAAAATTGATACGGCTAATAGTATTTTAAAAAACTCCAATTGGAGTGACAGCGCTATAAAGTTAATTTATCGTGTTAATTTAAAAACCTTAGGTAATATAAGGCTCAATTTAAATGAACGCACTTCGTCTCAATTAAAAAATTCAGGAAGTATGCGCTTAATTGAAAATCAAGAAATTAGTAATAAAATTTCTGAGTACTGGGAGTTGTCTGATGTTATCAAAAACTTAGGACTTAATTTAGAAGAACTTAAATTAAGAGCAAGAGAAAGATCATATTCTATTTTTGATCAAAAATATTATTTAGATGTAAGCAGCGCTTTGGTGAGTGATGATGTAAAATTAATGACTAAAGATGCACTAGTATTAACAGAGTATTCAAACAGATTGAATCATATTAGAAACTCAATGAAAAATGTGCGTTTACCTTTAATAATTAAATTGAATAAAAAAGCTACAGAGTTATTGGTAGAATTAAAAAAAGAATACAACCTTAATGATAACGCAGGAGTGATAGCTGTCTTTGATAAATAACTATTAAATTTTAAAAGCAAAATAAATAATGGAAGTACACCACCCCCACCACCCAACACATAAAAAGAAATGGTCTGAATACATAATTGAATTTGTAATGCTATTTACAGCTGTTACGCTAGGATTCTTTGCAGAAAATATTAGAGAAGGTATTGCAGAGAAACATAAAAAGCAAGAATTACTAGTTGCTGTTGCAGAGGATTTCAAAAAAGATATTAATCAATTAGACTTTCATAAAAATTTCGATTTAGATAAAATTAAAATTTGTGACAGTATTGATGACATTATTGATTTAGACCCAAATAAAGTTGATCAGCAATTATATTACCGCTTAATCAATAACTTCTATACGACTTGGAAGTTTAATTCTAACAATAGAAGCAGAATTGAATCAGAATCTAAAGGTTATTTCTCTGACAAAGAAAATGCAGAATTAGCCACTTACATTTCAAAATACACTTTCCATCTTACGGACTTTATAGACAATACTGTTGGCGAGCAAGCTACTAATGCAAATTTCTATACTGATATGAAACGTTTTGTAACAGATAGTTTAGAAAGATATGCTGACAGATATCCTAGAGTCAACATACCGAGTAAAATTGGCATCAAGGAAATGGGTAAGGAAGCAAAAGTGGATTTAAAGTTTTATCTTAATGGAACTAGGGCCTACAATGATATTGCCTTGTATAATATTGACTCCCTTCAATTTTATGCAAAAAAAGCCATCGAGTATATTAATAGAGAATATAAATAAACTTCTGAATCAATCTTTTTTCTAGAGAAGGAGCAAGTTTTCAATATCATTTTAAGACTAAGTTCTATTACTTGTCAGCCTTATGTCCTTTACCTATTGAACGGTCTACAGGTAATCCATATAGTGAGTACAATGTTCTGCTAGACATAATTGCCATCACAGAAACATGACTTTCGTCCGGAAATATAATTGATTCAATTTTTAAACCTTTGTATTTTCTACTTTTTAAAGCATTCGCTAAATTATTAGCTCTTTTCTCAAATAAGTTTTTCCCTTCCAATCCAGCTGCAGATATAAATACTTTTCCTTTCAATACCTTTTTAGATTCAAAAAACTGACGCTCTAGTTTCAAAGTTTCGTCATCATTAACAAATAGTGGTGCACTATTTATTCCAAAACGTGTGAAATAGCCGTTGTCTTTAAACATCACATGGCTTGTAAACAAACCGCTTAATGAGTGTCCAGTAAGACCTCTGTCCTCATTGGTATTATAATGGGATTCTATAAAGGGAATCACTTCTTTCTTAATTGCATTATAGTATAAAGTTCCGTCACCCGAATGTAATTTAACTGGCGCACCACGTAATAAATTGGCTACTTGAAATGAGTCTTCATAAGGAACATTGTCAAAATTTAATATTGGGTATCTTGAAATAACCCATTCTGGCAAGCTCATTCTGTCGTCCCCAATGCCTACTATAATAACTGGTTCTGTTTCACCTGCCATCATCTTATGTAGTTCATGCATTATTGGAAAGGAGTAAAATGCGTCTAAAACATACAAAACAGGGTATTTTTTATCAGATTTGGGGTCGTATCCTTGTGGAACAGACACCGAAAATCGGATATCGCTATTTATAAAATTTGAATGAATGTCATAGGTTTCAGCACCAAATAAGGTAGCCGGCTTAGCTGTTTGTGCAGAAGCAATTTGAACACATAAGATGAATAAAATGGACATTAAAAACTTCATATATAACTATTTTAGTATAATTATGCAATATATTATATCTACAGAAAATGAAACTATAAGAAGCGAACAATTTGTTCCAAAAAACGAATAAGGAACAAAAAATATATAGAAAAAAGGTGATTTCATTAATAGTAGGGTTTAACTTCAAGTTTCACATTTCAAAATAGGAAAAATTAATACTTAAATTCTTAATAGTAAATGGAAGTACATCACCCACACCACCCTACCCATAAAAAAAAGTGGTCGGAATATATTATTGAATTTGTCATGTTATTTGCCGCTGTAACACTAGGATTCTTTGCTGAAAACATTAGAGAAGGAATAGCTGAGAAACATAAAAAGCAAGAAACACTTGATGCAGTGGCTGTTGATTTTGAAAAAGACCTAAAAGGATTAGCTTTTCATAAAAGCTTTAATTTGGATAGAATAAAAATTTGCGATAGTCTCTTTGACTTGGTAAAATTACCTTCTAAAAAAATTGAGCAAAGTTTATATTATAGGCTGATTGGCGTTATGCCAAATACCTTCCCATTCTCTTCAAATAGTAAAAGCAGGCATGAAGCAGAAACAAAAGGATACTTTACTAATGTTGGCGATGAAGAACTGGCAACTAGTATTATAGAATATGAATTTTGGCTAAATGATTTAAATGAGTTGTTTCATACGGATGTTACTACATTATCTAGTTTTATTGATAATAAGGAAATAAATTATGTAAACCCTATTTTATATAAAATTACAGCAAGAAGGCCGATGGTTAATTTACCCTATAAAATAGGTATAGCAAAAATAGCAGATAGAGATGTTAAGGATTTACAAGTGCTATTAGCTAATAAACTTACATTGTTGGACATTTGTAATTCGAATATCGACTCTCTTGAATTTTACGCTAAGAAAGCAATTAGCATTTTGAATAAAAAGCAAAATTAATTTTTATGAACCAAGAAATTTCAAATACTCGAAGAAATTTTATCAATGCTATGGCAATGGGTATTACAGCAAGTAGTTTGTCTATTTTGACTAATCCAGCCTATGCTAACGACTCAAGATTTATTCCGGTTCCGTTAGACGAAGCGGATGCTTGGTTTAAAAAAATAAAAGGAAAGCATCGTATTGTATATGATGGAGCTGCTCCAAACAAGGGTTTGCCAATAATTTGGAATTGGGCCTATTATGCCAGCAATAATCAAACGGGTAGCAAAGACAATGAAATAACAGCAATGACTGTATTAAGACATGGTGCTATAGGTTTGGCTTATGATAATTTTATCTGGGACAAATATCAACTTGGTAACTTATTTGGTATTAATGATACAATGACTCAAAAACCAAGTTTAAGAAACCTTTATTATGAACCAGCAACTGGAGATTTTCCACTACCTAATATTGATGGTATAAAAAAATTACAACAGAGAGGTGCCCTTTTTTGTGTTTGCGACCTTGCAACTAAAAAAATGACAGGTGATATAGCTAAAAAAAATAATCTTGAACCTGCTGAAGTATATACCGAATGGATTCATCACCTACTTCCAGGAATTCAATTGGTTCCTTCTGGTGTTTGGGCACTAGGTAGAGCACAAGAGCATGGCTGTGGTTATATATACGCTGGTTGATTAGATGCATTTTCTTAATTTCAATTATAATATTTAGTCTATGGATAAGTGTACTTTTATTAAGTCTAATTTTCTTTTAATACTAATTTCCCTTTGTTTTACATTTCAAAATTGTTACGCTTCAGTTCCAATAATTAAAGAAGGCTTTATCAATGTAAAAGGAGGAAAAGTTTGGTATAGAATTAATGGCACTGGCAACAAAACGCCTTTATTGCTTTTGCATGGCGGGCCTGGCTCTTCCAGTTTTAACTTAGACGGACTGGCTGACTTAGGCAATGACCGCCCTATTATATTTATTGACCAATTAGGTTGTGGAAGGTCAACTAGAATTACCGACACTTCATTAATGACCATTCAGCAATATGTGGAACAATTGGAACAAATTAGAAAGGCTTTACATTTAAACCAGTTCTATTTATATGGTCATTCATGGGGAACCATGCTGGGTATTGACTATTACCTTAAATACCCTAAAGCAATAAAAGCTATTATATTTAGCAGCCCTTGTTTTAGCACCAAAGCCTGGACCAATGACGCTGATACTTTAATTGCAACTTTGCCAGCGGATATTCAAATAGCAATTAGAGTGAATGAGAAAAATAAAACATACAGCAACGAATCGTACCAAAAAGCAGTTACATTATATTATAAAAATTTCGTGAAAAGATCTGAGGTTGCTAAATCAAGATCAGACTCGGCTAGCAAATTTTTTGGAGCCAATGTGTACGAGTTCATGTGGGGACCTAGTGAATTTACCGCAACAGGCAATTTGCTTAAATATGATAGACTAAAAGAATTGTCTAGCATTAAAGTACCTACATTGTTAATGGCTGGCGAATATGACGAAGCAAGGCCTAGCACTGTTAAGTATTTTCAAAGCTTAATACCTAATTCGGAATTTAAAATGATTCCAAATGCGGGTCATGCTACCATTATAGACAATAAGAATGAAACCAATCAAACAATTAGAACCTTCTTGTTAAAGGTAGATACACTATATAAAAAATAATAAAGTTGTAGAATATAATAAGTGAATATTATAATGCTCACAATAATTAAAAAAACAGGGCAGCCTCTTACGAAACCGCCCCGAACCAATTTCTACAGCTATTTACCTTTTGCAGTTTTTAATCTGTAGTAATTTTATTTAAATCGTCCTAAATTTTGCAAATTTGGTAGCGGTAAGACTGCCTCACGATTGCCAAGTTTCTTGCCTTTTAAAACAATTATGTCTTGGTATCTTTCTGCAAATTGTTGTCCGATTAATCTGAAGTAAAAGTACAACAGCAATACACCTGTTCCAATGACGGCCATAAGAAATCTAAATGATTGTGGGCGCTAGTTTTATTGATTTACATCAAAAAACTAAAAATGACGATATGTGAATTTTTGTCCACCAACAGACGCTTCATACATAAGGCCTCCTTTAGGTTGTGTGAAAATCATTACACCATTGCTATATTTTACACTTGCAGAAGCACCTTCTGCCACCACTACAGCGGAAGCTTGAGCTGAAAATTCAATTTTGTTTTCTTTGAAATTATTCAGAACCGATTCGTTTTCAAAAAATATAACTTCCCTATATGCTTGACCGCCGGCTTGAAACCCTATTGTAACCTGTGTCATTCTTGCACTACCAATTATTGCACCTCGCTGGTAAACTATCCCATTGCCCATTGCGCCACCAATCCCAAAACCACCTTTACCTATATTAGGGAAAATAACATACGCATATGCGGAACCGAATAAATTTCTCATTAAAGCATCTGTTCTTATAAATTCAGATTGAGCCTCTTTGCTGTCCTCGATTAATCTCTTATCCCTTTGTGTGTTTTGGTGATAGGTGAAATTTGTCATTGCATACACTGTCAATGAAGCTAAAATAGCAACCACCAAAAATTTATATACCAATTTCATTTTATACTAGTTTGACTAATACAAAGCTATAAATAAGTGGATTAGAGAAAAATGACTTTAATTAGTAAAAAACTGGTGGTTAAAGTAGCTTTTGAACCAATGCTCCCCCGAGCATCAGTTCAAAGCTTGCTTAAAACTGTACAAATACAGAATGCTACAAAATTAGCATTTGAAATATTAGAGAGAATAGACCTTAAGGTCAAATTTTTCAAGATATGGCTAATCTAGCAAAGTTGTAACTAACCTAGCGCTAGATATCTGTATTATTGGAAGCCCATTTTAAAAGGCTATTTTTTTCGTTTGTCAAATTTAATTTTTCTATAATATTATGTCTATGGTTCTTTACTGTGCTTTCAGATACAAATAATATTGCCGCAATTTCTTTAGTTGACTTTTGTTTCGTGATTAACTTAATAACCTTATACTCGGCCATTGTCAACTTGTCAATGTATTCATTACTTTTTAGCTTGCTTTGAATATAATTAAAAGCCATTTGTATAGTAACCTTTACTTGCTCTTCTTTCCAAGGTTTCACTATATAATTTAAGGGATCCGTCTCTTGTGCCTCTGCTATGATTGACGATTTAGTAATGGCAGTAATAAATATAAACTCAATTTTAGGATACGTTTTACTAATTTCTTTTGCAAAATCTATACCTGTATTTTCTTGTTTCAAATTAATATCACATAGAACCAATTGTGGGTTAAATTCCATTATTGCTTTTAATCCTTTTGCATAACTATCTGAAATTTTTGTGAGGTATCCTTCAGCTGTTAAAAACTCACTAAGGTCTAATGCTTGTAGCATTTCATCTTCTAATATAAGAACTCTTTTTTCTTGCATAAAATTATATACTAAAAAGTAGTGTATGTGTTACGCCTACTTTGTTTAAAATGGTATAGTCTGCCTCTAACTGTAAGCACATAGTTTGAATCAATTTTAATCCTAGGCTTTTTTCGTTTACATTATTAATATCGAATCCTGGCCCGTTGTCACTAATAATTAATCTATACTGTGTTTCAGTTTTGTCTAAACTAATGTGTAACTGAACATTGTCACTGTCAGCAATTGCATATTTATATACATTAGAAACAGTTTCATTAATAATAAGTCCTAATAATATTACTTTTTCTAAAGAAATTTCGGCAGGTATAATGTCATATTTAATTGAAAGCTTATGATGTTCTCTTTCATAGCTCAATTGAATATGTTCAATTAATGTTTTGGTATATTGTTCAAAATTAATAGACTCAATATTATCGTCTGCATATAAGCTTTCATGTACTATAGCCATTGCATTAATTCTGTTTTGCATAGAAACAAAAAACTCAGCGCTCAGAGGATCATTAATTCTTCTTCTTTGAATATTTAATAAACTATAAATATTCTGTAAATTATTTTTAACTCTATGGTGTAGCTCTTTTACTAATTGCTCATTGTGTTTGCTTTTCTCAAAATTTAATTTTGCATATTTTTCTAGTAAAATATTTTTAGCTTCAATTTCCTTTTTACTTTTAGCCTTTTGCTTATAAATAATTAAAACAAAAAATATGAAAGCGAGTAAAACTAATAAAACTATAAATGAAATATTAAGCCTGTTTTTTTGAATGTCAACAAAGCCAATTGTTTGATTAAGCTCGTTTTTTGTAACTACTAATTCCTTTCTCCTGTTTGCAATTTCCATTTTTCCTAAAAGAAGCACAGATTGATTTTTTAAAATTTCATTCAGCATTTTTTCTTTAAGTACATTATAAGAACGCAAATACTTTAATGAGGAATCATATTGATGTGTTGTTTGAAAGTAATCCGATTTTATTTTATAGTAAGACAACTCTGCTTTATGAATTGTAGCATTCGTTAAATAATAAGCAACACTGTCAAGTAATATTTTCGATTGACTCACTTCTCCCAAATGAATTTGACAATTACTCAATGACAGTAGTGCACCAATCCTATAACCATCGTTGCTGTTTATTAAATTGAATTTTATATAAGGAATGGCATCTTTATACAGCCCTTTCTCTATGAAACAATTACCCAAAAGGCCGGAAAATAAGCCTCTCCAATATATTATATGTGCTTCTACTTTTCCTTTGTCTAATTTAGTTTTTTGCAAATAAATGTCCGCTTCTTTTCTTCCGATCTTATAATATTTTTCGGCACTGTCTATCATTTGAGCATCAAAAAACAAATCTCCTAATCTTACAAAATATAACATCCTTTCTTTTGTCGCAATAGGTGCTTGAGGCTCAAATAATTTAAAATCTTCAATAGCTTCTAGGTATAATCCACAAGAATAATATATCTCCCAATATGTTTTTATATACCCTCTTTCAATTCTTTCATTTCGAATTTCAATGACTTTTTTAATATTATTAACTGACCTATACTCCTCCTCCAACTTTATAAGAATGTTGCCTAATGCTTTTTTATCGAATTTGTACTTATTCGCATATAGGTATTCTAACACTGGAATTCCCTCAATAAATTTGGATTGTGTATGTAACACTGAGGATAAAGGGTAGGCAATTTTAAACTGCAATGCAGTGTCCTTGTCATTAATCGCTTTTACATATCGTTGTTGAAACAAAGTTTGCCACTTGTGAGCTGGCAAATAATCATACATGATTCCATGATGATTGATATTCAAATCATTCCACTGACCTATTAAAAAATTGGTACTCTTTTCGGAGAGATCTGAATCAATGCCTTCTAAATGAAATGCTTTTAACTGCGATTGTATATTTACGTTTTGCGAATTAGCATTACATAAAAAAAACAATAGTATAAATATTGAAATTAGGGGGGTCTTAAAATTCATAGCTATTCTTAAAAATAGCGTATTTCTAGAAATAAACTTGCTTTATTAAGCTAGATTAATTCACCAATTCAGAATGTGAAAGGTAATTACTATTGGGAGCATAAACGAATAAACAAGAAGCACCTTCAATCGCTTTTATAATGGCTTTTATCTGATTATTAGGTACCGCAGGACAGCCTTGGCTTCGGCCAATATATCCCTGTCTTTGTATAAAATCCTGGCTTACATAGTCTGCACCATGCATTACAATGGCTCTCTGATTTGCTTTATCATTTATCCCTTGTTCAACACCATTTAAAGAAAGAGAAGTGCCGTGCTTCCCATTATAAGGTTGCCCTGTAACATAAAAACCTAAGCTACTTTGATAAGAGGACGACTTGTTGGAGAATTGCTTTGCAAATAAGGTTCCTGAATTACGTCCATGTGCTACCAAAGTTTTTAAAACCACTTTCTGCAATTCCATGTCAATAACATATAAACGCTCCATATTGCTTGGTTTACTAAAATCTGCAATAGTTAAGTATTTCAAATTAGTCAACTTACCAAGCATCTTTAATTTTTCATAGCCAATAATTGCCAAACGAATAGCTTGATTATTGATATCCATTTTATCTGACAAGTACGCGATCTTCGCATCCACTCCGACTATTGGGGGAGCAATTGCATTTTTACTGTACGACTGTACCGTACCGATTGTCAAGAATAAAATTAAAAGTAGTTGTTTCATTATTGTTTAAGCAAGCTGCAAAGTTAAGCTACAATGGGCAGTATGCCAAGCAATAATAGTAATTACACTATGAATAGCTATCTAAATAGCTGAGCATCAGTTAAAATAATTTTAAAAAAAATATATAACTAATTGAAAAATTAAACGCTTTTACCTGTTATATATATTTTTATAAAATTGTATATAACCTTTTTCATCAAAATCTATAAGGCTATACCAAACAATCATTATTGCATTGTTGGTAACTGGGATAGGTATAGGTTTTGGGCTATTATAGCATTTTTGTAAATCAATACTATCTAAAGCAATGGGATTGTTTTTAAACAACCATTTTCCCATTTCAATTGGCTTTTCCATTCTCATACAACCATGACTATAAAATCGGTTCGGCATTCCAAACAAACCTTTCTCTGGTGTGTCATGTAAGTATATCCCAAATGGACTATCAAATTCTACTTTAATTACACCCAATGAATTATCGCAACCAGTACTTTGTCTTATTGTAAACGGAAAATTATCAAGATCGTAATTTTGCCAATTAATATTATTAGGATTGACTACTTTGTAATTTTGATTTAACACTTGTAAATGGTTTCTATCAATATAGTCATGGTCTTTTTTTAATTTAGGTAGCATTTCCTTGGTAGCTATACTTTTAGGAACCACCCAGTATGGGTTTACCGTAACCTGGAAAATTGGACTCAATAAGGTATTGGTTGGTGTACTTTTCTTTCCAACAATTACTTTCATGAATAATGCAACCTTATTCCCTTGGTAGGCTCTTAACTGCGCTGAAGGAATATTAACTAATACAATATTTTGACTTTGCTTTATTGCATGCAGCCACCTATATTCGTTGGCAGCTTTGATTAATAATTTTACCTTCTCCTGCTTTAGCGGAAGGGAGTCCTGGTAAGCCTCTAAGGTTTTTAAAATTGTTCCTACTTCTAATGACTGCTTATTTAAATCACTTACTAATTGCGTAAGTGACTTATGCTGCATGTACTCATTTAAAAGGGCGGGAATATTAAAAGCTGTTAATTTTAAATTGGCCCCTTTGTATTGGAGTTCTGGCCCTTGATTGCCATATGCTAATTCTTTAAAGAAATGAATTCCGATGGTATTTATGATAGAATCTACTTTGACAGAATCAGACTTATTAATCTGTGGTACATTTTTACTTAATACCCCTTCTAAATAGTCCAGCTTGTAGTCGCTTTTATTTAAAGCCCATTTTGAAGACAGTTGAATTAAACTATCTAATTCTTTAATTTTTTGAGGATTTGATAACCAGACTAGATTTTTGTTAGTAATTGTAGTTTGCGCATAGCCATTTGTTTGGCTAAAAAGCAAAATTGCAATTATTAATTTAATAACATTTTGATTTAGTCTATTCATAATCATATAGTAAAGATAATTCGTTTAATTTTACGATGCATAATTAAACATATGAAACTGACTCAAATTTTACTCGCATTTCTCGCTTTAAGCTTTAACAGTATTAAGGCCCAGTCTATCAAGAACACAAATAGCTTTACAGTAATTCCCTTAGGAGTGAAGGGCGGACTAGATGAGTCGAATTTGTCTTCATACCTTGTTGCCGCGAAAGGTTCAGAACAATATATCTGCTTGGACGCTGGCACTATTAATACGGGTTTACAAAAAGCGGTACAAAAAAAATTATTAATAGCGTCCAGTGCCGAGACTGCTCAAAAAAAATACATTAATTCTTATTTTATCTCTCATGGACATTTAGATCACACCGCAGGCTTGATTTTAAATTCTCCAAATGATGCATCAAAAAATATCTATGCATTACCTTCTGTTATTGACGTTTTAAAATCTAGTTATTTTACCTGGAAGAGTTGGGCAAATTTTGCCAATGAAGGCGATAATCCAATTTTAAAAAAATACAGCTATAATTATTTAGTGCCAGGCGTTGAGGTTTCTATTCCTGCATCAAACTTAAAAGTGACCCCTTTTGTATTAAGTCATGTGAACCCATATGAAAGCACCGCTTTCTTGGTGGGCAATGACAACAGTTATTTATTATACCTAGGTGATACGGGGGCAGACACTGTTGAAAAGTCAAATAAATTAAACTTGCTTTGGACAGCTGTTGCAGACAAAATTATAAACGAGCAACTTAAAGCCATTTTTATTGAAGTCTCTTTTGATAATAGTATGCCCGACAAGTCCCTGTTTGGACACCTAAATCCTAAACTGTTAATGCAAGAACTAGAGAAATTAAATACATTAAGTGCGGGAAAATTAAAGTCTGTAAACATTGTAATTACCCATATGAAACCTTGTGAAACCTGTGAACCAGTAATTATGGATCAAATTAAAGCTGCAAACAAATTAGGCCTTACAATAGTTTATCCAAAGCAAGGGATTGCTATGTCATTTTAAATACCACTCTTCCATTTTTTTGGAAAAACTAGCCCTTTATTGTTTAAATTGAACTAACGATTTAATCAATAAAACTGCTTGCGATGTCAAATTCAAAAAAAACAAATCAAGGTACATCTCGTCGTGCCTTTTTATACCAAAGTTCTTTAGCGAGCCTTGGTGTATTATTAACTGGTAAATCTGCAATAGCCTCTTCTGGTTTATTTGGTTCTCAGTTACCTAATTCAAAAGTAAATGGCGTTCAAATTGGTGTAATTACCTATTCGTTTAGAAGCATGCCGGGTTCTGCTGAGGAGCTTTTAAAGTATTGTGTAAGTGCTGGTATAAGTGCTATAGAATTAATGGGAGACCCTGCTGAAGCTTATGCAGGAAGCCCTGTTGGATTAATGGCACCAATGAAATTTCCGCCACCACCTGATTTTATGAAAATGATGGAAGAAAGAAATTCAAAAGCTAGAGCTTGGAGAGAAACTGCTTCAATGGATAAGTTTATTGAATTAAGAAAGATGTTTAACGACGCTGGTATCACTATCTATGCTTTTAAACCAGACGCAGCAATGGGCATGAAAAGCACAGACGCGGAAATAGATTATGCAATGCGCGCCGCAAAAGCATTGGGTGCAACTTCAGTAAATATTGAGCTTCCAACCAATGCCGAGCATTCTAAAAGATTAGGTGAATTTGGATTAAAACATAAAGTATATGTTGGTTACCATGCACACACTCAGGCTACAGACACTATTTGGGATACGGCATTGAGTCAGTCTCCGTATAATGCAATCAATTTGGATTGTGGTCACTATATAGCTGCTGGAGGTGCCAATACTAAAGAAACCCTTTTAGCTTTTATTAATAAAAACCATGGTCGTATTACTAGCATGCATATAAAGGATAGATTAAGTGGCGCTCATGGTGGCAAGAATATGCCTTGGGGCCAGGGAGATACTCCTTTAAAAGAAGTGTTGACTTTGTTAAGGGATAAGCAATATAAAATTCCTGCAACCATTGAATTAGAATATGATATTCCTACAGATTCTGATGCAGTTAAAGAAACTAAAAAATGCGTTGATTACGCAAAGACTTTATTAACTAAATAAATATTCATATAGTACTATTATTATATATTTTTAAAAAATTCGTTACTGGGTGATTTTAAAATCTAAGAGTCAAGTATTTTACTTGGCTCTTTTTTGTAACCATAAGTAAACAGGAACGCCAGTGGCCATTAGTGACAGCCCCCATATGGCTTCACCTGGCTGATTCACCACCGTACTTATAAAAAGCGCTATACAGAATAGAAAAAATATAGCCGGCACAAATGGATATCCAATTACTTTATAAGACCTTTCGATTTCGGGATGTTTTATGCGCATTAGAATTACGCCCAAAGCGGTGCTTCCATAAAATAAGAATGCCGCAAATATGAGCATATCCGTTAACTGATCAAAGCTGCCTGAAAAAACCAATGCTATTGCCCAAAAAGCTTGAATAAATAAAGCGATATCTGGAGTATTATATTTGGGATGTACGGAAGCTGCTTTGTGAAAAAACATTTTATCTCTCGCCATGGCATACAAAATACGCGCAGACATTAATATAGAACTATTGGTAGAATTTAAAGTAGTGACCAATATTAAGGAAGCAACTAATACCATACCTAAATGACCACTCATTTGACCCGCCACTTCTACCGCTGCAATTTTATTTGGAGTTCCATTTAAACCAATGAAATAGTCAATGGGTAAAATATAAACAAAGACCATATTTAAAAAAACATAAGACACAATCACAATTAAAGTGCCTATACCTAATGCTAATGGTAAATTCTTTTTGGGGTTTTTTACTTCTTCTCCAATATAGGCTATGTTGTTCCAGCCCTCATAGCCCCAAAATGCACCAAGACTAGCAATAAATAAAGCTTTCATTAATTCAAAGCCGGTTGGTGTTGCAATGGTTGTGCTTGCTTCTGTTAAATTTTCAATGCTTCCCTTGCTAGAACTCAAACCAAAAAAAATAAAAATAAAAATGCCGGCTAACATAGCATAGGTTAGTATGCTACTTAATTTTTCTGCAAACTGAACTCCTCTGTAATTTAAAAGTGTTAACAATAATATTAAAAACGAAGCTAACAGTTTAATGGATAAATTTTCAAACAAGGCAATCCCTAAAAAAGAATGACTACTACCCCAATTTGGCAAGGGGAATAAACTATTAAAAGACTGTGCGAATATATATGCCAGTGCAGAAATTGCAGCTGTCTTTATGACTGCAAAGCTGGACCAGCCATAAATAAAAGCAAAAAACTTTCCATATACTTTTTGAAAGTAAAAATATTCACCGCCAGAATTTGGAAACATACTAACCATTTCGGCAGTAGACAATGCACCTGCCAAACTAATTAAACCAGCTAATACCCAACACAAAATGACAAGCCATGGCGAACCCAACTCCTGTGCCATCGGTGCCATTTTTTTAAAAACACCAGATCCTATGATAACACTGACTACCAAAAATGTGGCAGACCTTAATCCAATTTTAGGCTTGAGTGTTTCCATTATTAATTTGTAAGTGTTTTTTAAATTAAATTGTATGAGCTATTTAAACGATTAAATGATATCGAATCCGAAACCAGGACCATTGTTAATATTCATATAGCCGTCTTTTATTGCAAAGCCGCCACGAACCAAGTCTTCTGCTAAATCCAAGCTGCCGTCTAAGTCAATGTATTTTGTATTGGGACAACTATAAGCCACATGTAATGCCGCGGTAATACTTATTATACTTTCATCATTGCAGCCCCAGAATAAATCAATATTCCCATGCTGTGCAATAGTTGCAATCTCTTTGGCACCAACAAGACCCCCGCATTTCATGAGTTTAATATTGTAAATACCGAATGGTTTATTTATTGCCAATTGTAACGCAGCTGTAGCGTCTTTTAAAGATTCGTCTCCAGTTAATATAGCCCTTTCGTTTTCTTCTAGTAATAATAGTTCCTCCTCTACACCAACTGGCAAGGGTTGTTCGATTAATTCTAGCCCCTGACCTTGAGTTGCTTTTATAAATGTTTTTAGCTCTTTTAAATTATACCCTTGGTTTGCGTCAACTCTTATTTTAAAATCGGTTCCATAGGTTGATCTTAATTGCAATACCCTTTCAATATCCTCTTCTACATTCAAGCCTGTCTTTACTTTTAAAATTTTAAAGCCCAACTTTTTATATCCAGCAGCTTCTTCTAATGTTTCTTGAACATTTTTTATTCCAATAGTAACTGAAGTTGCTAAAGCATTCACTTTTTGACCATAAAAGTCTACAACAGCAATTCCTAGGTATTTTCCAAATGCATCATGTAATGCAATATCAATAGTTGCTTGTGTTCCTGGCAAATGATTGAAATGACTATTGGCTTCAAAAATAATTTGTTGAAATTGTCGAATGTCTCTTCCAACTAATTTGGCAACAAACTCGCTTTGTAAATTCAATAAAGTGGTTTCGGTTGTTTCACCTACCACTTCCTCTGCTGGACTACCTGAACCATAACCTATCATTCCGTTTTCTAATTCTATTTCTAAAAAAGCTAGTCGAACATCCGTAAACGTACTATAGGCAATGGTGTATGGCTTTGTCAACGCCATGTTTTTTAAATAAGATCTTACTGCTACTATTTTCATGGACTCAATTATTATCTGTTTTCTTTATAAATCAAACTATTCAATACCGGTATCAACTTGTCTACTCCTTCTTGGATTGGAAGTAAAACAGGAATATTTAATTTTTGTTCGTACTCTTTTTGATAAGCAAAAGCTTCTTCTGTACTGCAGTCCTCTGTATTTACTGCCACTGCAATCACTTTAGATCCTAGTTTTTCAATGATTTCAATCTCAGACTCCACAGAAGGTATTGCACCCCAGTGTTCATCATTGTCAAAATATTTTCGTTTAGGCGCAAATAATAAAACCACCTGCTTTGCATTCCCAGATATTAATAATTCAATTCCACAAGGACCACTTGGATTTCTTAAAGAAGACTGTCCCTCTAAAAAAATTATATCGGCAGCTGTTTCCTTCCAACAACTTACAATTGCATTTTCTAATTCACCTGATACAAAATCGTTTAAAGTAGAATCAAAAATAAAGCCATATTTGCCGCCTTGTAGCCAGCCTGTTTGACCCGTGTAGATCATTTGGGCTTTTATGTTTTGTGCCTCACATGCCTGTCTCAGCATTCTTGCAGTAGTTCTTTTGCCCATAGCACAATCCATTCCTATCACTGCTACAATTGGTGCTTTCACTTTATATATTTCACCTGTCCAAAAACTAAGGTCTTCTCTATTTTTTGGCTTTCTTACATCTACCAATGTGGCGCCATTAGCTTTAGCCAATGCTACTATTTCTGGCTTATCATTTAAGTATTCATGTAATCCGTTCACTATTGAAATTCCATTGTGCAATGCTTCCTTAACTACCTCTAACATGTCTCCAGGTAAACGACCACCTACTGTTGCTACCCCAATAATTAAGTATTGAATAGCAGGTTGTGGTAATGTGTTTTTAAAACTATGTATTGCCTTTTGCAAATTTTCAAAAACTGGAATGTTTCTGTTTTTCCCATCTAATAATTCCCCCGCATCCTTACCTGCGGTAGCTGCACAATCTACAATTCCTAGGATATTAAATCTTTCCGTGCCTCTAATTAAACCGTGTGCTGTTTTAGCGTCTGAAGTTGTTAAAAGTCCGTTTGTTAAAATAATTGCATTGTTCATTTTGCTTATTTATCTTTTAATTAAAACACCTGGCAAACTACCTGTTGCTTTTTGTCCTTGAAAAATTAATTCACCATTCACCCATACCATTTCAATACCTGTTGACAATGCTTTACTATTTTGTATAGTGGCATTGTCATTTATAGTAGCTGGATCTAATAATACCAAGTCGGCATAATTTCCAATAGCAATCAAACCTCTATCTGTTATACCCAAATGCTCAGCAGTCAATCCCGTCATTTTAAATATAGCTGTCTCTAATGGAATCAATTTTTCGTCTCTTGTATATTTACTTAAAACTCTTGGGAATGAACCATAGCCTCTAGGGTGTCCGCCTGTATTGCCGTCAGAACAAATATTGGAATAAGGCCAGCTTATAAAAGCGGAAACATCATTGTCGCTCATACCCTTTGCAGCGATCGCTTCCACAGTGCCTTTATAATTAGGATTCGCTGCTTTAAACTTTGATGCCAATTTAATAAGTTCTATTAATGCTTTTGCAGGAGTTTCATTTCTTTCTATTGCAATGGCTGCAATCGTTTTCCCCTTATAAGAAGGAAACGGAGCAAACTGAACTAACACAGAAGCGTTGGCGTCAAAAACTTGGTCTACTGCAAACTGTGCACTTGCTAAATTTTCATAATCTCTTTTCGCGAATAAAACTCTTAAAGTAGAATTCCAGAAATTATAAGGATACACGTCTGCAGTAATATTAATTCCTTCTGCTCTTGCTTTTTGCAATTTGAGTAAATAATTATTGGCCGTATTCCATTTGTCTTTAATACCAATTTTAATATGTGAAACTTGTACTGGCATTTTTGTTACCCTTCCTATTTCAATAATCTCATCCATTGCGTCGTCGATAGTAATATCCTCGCTTCTTATATGACTCATATACCTAGTATGATGCGCTGCTGCAATTTTTGCAAGGTCTATTACTTCTTCCTTGGAAGAATAAAAAGCTTGCTCATATTCCAAGCCACTAGACAATCCTAATGATCCGTTATCTAAATCGGTAGCTAGCAATAATTTCATGTGCTCAATTTCCGACTGCCTTGCTTTTCTTAATACATCGTTTTCACCCATAGCCATTGCTCTTAAAGTAGAATGGCCTGTATAAGTGCCAACATTAATGGCAATTGGTTTTGATTGCATCATTGCCTTGAGCGTATCCATCAAATAGCTTTCTCCGTCCTGTCCTATAATGATAGAAGTTACACCTTGACTTGCATTAGGAATCCCTTCTGGGTGTTCCATTAAGCTTGAAAAATGGTGGCTATGGGAATCTATAAAACCTGGTGCTAATACGTTTCCTTTTCCATCAATAACTTGCTCTCCGTTTATTTCAATCAAATTCCCAATAGCTGCTATTTTGTTACCGGAAATTCTTACAGCTCCTTTATAAGATTTTGCCCCCGTGCCATCTACAATTACTACATTTTTAATTAACTGAGCATTAACTGTGTTTACGGCAATTAAAACAGTCAAGCCTAGTAATATTCTTTTTGATAGTTGTTGCATATGCTAAGCATTAAAATTTCTAACTGTAATTTAAGGCTAAAATTTCAAAAGCCCCACTCGAATTGCGTCGGGTGGGGCTTTTGAAAATATTTAAATCTGAACTACTATTTCGTAAAATAATGTACAATATAATAAGTGATAGCAGCTAATACTCCACTTACTGGAATGGTCAATACCCATGCCCATAGCAAATTAGTAGTTACGCCCCATCTTACCGCACTTAAACGTTTTGTAGCACCCACTCCAATAATAGAACCTGTAATAGTATGCGTAGTGGAAACCGGAATGCCCATTTGACCTGTGAAGAACAAAGTAAATGCACCTGCAGTTTCTGCAGCTACTCCTTCTAATGGAGTAACCTTGGTGATTTTAGAACCCATAGTTTTAATAATTTTCCAACCACCGCTCATAGTACCTAAACCTATAGCTAAATAACAAGCAACTGGCACCCAGCTTGGCAAGGATCCAAAATCTTGTATACTTCCATTCGCAATTAAGGCAGCCCCTATAATACCCATTACTTTTTGCGCATCATTACCACCATGTCCAATACTAAAAGCAGCAGAACTGAATAATTGTAATTTCTTGAACATATAAGCCATGGTATAAGCAGTAGGAGTTTTTATTTTTTCAACATAAAAGTATATCAACATAAATAATATAGAAGACCCAATAATTCCATTCACAATCATTGAATTGTCTGCCTTGTCTACTTCATCAAAAAAGCTATGTTCAATATTGAACTTTAATATTTTAGCTTTTACCTTTTCTGTGTTTTTATCCTGAATTGGATAAATAATATTTAGCGCAGTAATGGTAGAATCCATTGTAATTTCTCCAGCTAAATAATGCTTAATTGGTTCTTTATATCCTTCTGTTTTAACTTTTGCAATATCATAAATAGCCTTTGCATTTTTGTCTTCGGTCGATTTTGCTTCAAAAACTAAAAAGTCGTTCGCATTTCTCACAACGTCTTTTAATTTACTTGCAGCAACTGAATTTAACCAGCCGCTATCTTTCGCAATTTTAGCAATCTTAGCAGCTCCTAAATTGTCATAATCTGATAAATATGGATTTAGCTTTTCGTAATTTTCATTGGCTTTAGCTAATTTTTCTTCGTTCAACGCAATCTTAGCAATAATCACAGTGTCAGCAGGAGTTTCTTTTAGGTCTGACTGTAATGACTTGATTTCTTTTTTATATTTATCGACACCATAAAACTTTTGTACATTTTCATGAATCTTACTGTCTTCAAACTTATCAAACATTAATACAGTTAACAAAGTAGTTAATGATATAATTGCGAGTCGCCACCAAATATTACGCATGATTGTGACAACGGTGATAAATACAGAAATCACGAATCCAATAATTGGTGCTAAGAAAATAAACAAAATAGTTTTCAAAATCGTATCTGCGTCTACAATTTTAGCCCATGAATAGTCAATACCCTTAATCATTAATGCATGCGCAATAGCAGCACCAGCAAAGCCTCCAATCAATGTGTGAGAAGAAGAAGAAGGTATACCATACCACCAAGTTAATAGATTCCAAAAAATGGCTGCTAATAAACCAGAGAAAATTACGGGCAAGGTAATAAAGTCTTTGTAAACTGTCTTACTAATAGAATTAGCTACTGCATGGTCTTTAAATATGAAAAATGCTACGCAGTTAAATAATGCTGCCCATAAAACTGCTTGAAAAGGAGTTAAGACTTTAGTTGACACAACAGTTGCTATAGAGTTTGCAGCGTCATGAAAACCATTGATATAGTCAAATATAAGCGCAAGCGCTATGATTACAATTAATAGAGTCATCTTGAATTAAATTAAGCGTACTTGATAATAATAGATTCGATTACATTTGAAACGTCCTCAATTTTATCTGTAGCTATTTCAAGAACTTGATAGATTTCTCTTTTCTTAATTATTATTTTAAAATCATTCTCTTGTTCAAATAATTTTTCGATACTCATATCAAATACATCGTCAGCTTGATTCTCAATACTGTTAACTTTAATCATAGCGTCCGTCATTGCTTTAATATTTTTCATATTACGCAATCCCAATACTGCAGTTTTAGTTTCGATAGTACCTTGTAAAATTAATTCAGTTAATTTATGAATACCCGTATCGTTAGGATTGATTTTATAGAAGTTTATCTTCTTAGCTGACGCATAAATATAGTCTGCAATATCATCTAATGAAGTTGCTAAATAGTGAATGTCCTCTCTGTCGAACGGAGTAATAAAATTACGTCCCAACTCTGTAAAAATATTATGCGTTAAATCGTCATTGGTATGTTCTAAATTTTCAATCTGTGCCAAAATCCCAGCTCTTCTGTCTGCATCTGGCTCGTTTACCATTTCTTTTAACTTGATACCCATTTCATAAACATGTTCAGCCACTTCTTCGAATAATTGAAAGAAAACACGGTCCTTAGGTAGGAAAACTTTAAAAATTGAATTCAAGTCCATAAAATAGGTTTAATTGGTATTATAAATGCAGAACAAATTTCTCCAAATTGTTCCAATAATTAGCATCCCAATATTACCAAATTGTTAAGAAACTTAAACAATGTAAATAATTGAATTACAGTGAATTATAAAATTCAATAAGTTTAATAAGCCCTTCTTCACTCTTAAAACTAGCCTTATTGGCATTAATAAATTGACTTATTGGAGCGGACTGGTCTGCAAACAAAGCAGTAAAGAAATCCTTGTCCTTTTTGACCCTTTTCATTTCCCCTTTTATAAACACATATAGATTTTCTCTTACTATAAACTCTTTAGACTTCTCTCCAGACATTTCATTAGAGCGATCTTCTATATTCTTATTAATAGATTTCAGCAAGCTGCATTTTCCAGCAGCTAGGACCTGATAGAAATTTATGCTTGTTTGATTGTCTGTTTTGGGGTAACCTGTCTGAAATGTGTAGTTAATAGCACCTTGCTTAGTTGTATCAATTATAGTGATGGCTGACACCATTCCCTTTCCTATATAACCTTCTTCACCATTAGACGCTATAAAGTTTACTTCATGCTCCAATAAATTCAGCCTCGCTTTTACATTATTATATTTTCTTCCATCATTTAGTGTAATGACAGCGAATTTGAAATTTGGAAACAAATAAGCACTCCCATTTATGTCAGCATATTTATTCTCAAAAGCTCGTCCATTCACATCACTCAAAAATATTTGACTACCCCATTTACCAGTAGTGTTTAGAGAATTTGATTGCGCGATACAAATAGTTGCAAAACAAACAGAACTCAATAGGGTGGCTATATATTTTTTCATGATGGAAACATTTGATCCTAAAGATAAGAGGTATTTACATGCTAAAGATAGAAGTTCCCTAAAACAAAACAAGACCCCGAAGGGTCTTGTTTTTATAAAATCTAAGTGTTTTAACTATTACTTAGGATTCTTAACTGGAGCTGAAGTTGCAGAAGCTGGGTTATATGCTAACTCATTATCTGGAACATCCCAATAGTCTAAGAAACCGTAAACGATTGTAGCATTGGTATTTAATTTACCAGCACCATTAACCACGTTAACTTTTGTACGAGACTTGTCAGGAGCAATGATCTCCCAACGACGAGCATCATAGAAAGACAATCCTTTAAATCCTAAAGCAATTCTTCTTTCTCTTCTTAACTCTTCGTATGCATCAGCTGCAGTCAAACCAGTAGCAGTAGCCGCTAAGCCAGCACCTTGGTAAGTTCTAACAGCATCAACAGACTTAACACCTAAGTCAATTTGACCAGTCTTAATCAAAGCTTCCGCTTTCATTAATTCGTTTTCTTCGTAAGAAGCAGCAATTGTAATTTCGTTTGCACCTGCAGTTGCATTAGCATAAGTGATTACACCTGGTAAGCTATTACCTAAGTTCTTTAATGTATAACGTGTGTTAAATGAATTACCACGGTCAGTATTAAATAAACCAACTGAAGTCAAAGTCAATACGTTATTATCAAAACGCTTATCACCTGCTCTAAATTCTTGAACCCAACGCTCACTTAATTTGTAAGTGTTAGTAGAACCTGTTGCAGCTGTTTGAGCTGTCTTGTCAGCAACTGTACTTTCAATGAAAGAACCGTTTGCATCTGTACGTGCAGTAAAGATTAAGTCAGTAGACTTAACACCATTGTTTGCATAACTTAATACAGAAGCCCATTGTCCAGCTGTCATAGCAGACACAGGAGTGTTCACTAAAATATTTCTTGCCTTCATTGTATTAATAGTACGAGTCCATTCTGCAACAGACAATGCACCACCTTTACCTTTTTGTAAGAAAGCTGGAATCAATTTACCCAATGTAGCAGTATAGTCAGCAGCAGATGTTGCTGCAGCTAATGCTGTTAAACATTTGTCGTAGTTAGCATTTGATTCTGCAATGATTGCTTCTTTAGAAACATAGTTGCCATTTGTTTTAGCAGCTGTATTTGTTTCATTTTGAATGATACCTGCATAATACATTGATCCAATTTGACCGTATGCATATCCTTTCCACCAATAAGCCCAAGCTTGAATAGTAGCTAATTTAGTAGATGCACCAGCACCGCTAAAAGTAACATTAGATGCAATATCTAATACTGTATTAGCAGCAGTGATCATATTGTACATGTAAGACCATTGGTAGTTAGTAGTATTACTTACACCTTGTGCATTTTGGTTTGCATAACGGCATAACTCATATTGAGTTTTGATACTTGCAGGGTTTAAAGCTACAGTACCATCGTCAAATGTTACTTTGTTAGGACATCCAATTTGGTTCATGTAAGCATTCGCTGCTTCTGCACCAATAACGTCTCCCATTAATTCTTGGAAACCCATAGTACCAGCCCAGTAACGACCGTAAACTCCGTCAGAGTATTTTAAGTCGTAAAAGCCGTTTCTATAAATGGTACCCTGAGCAAGTGAAATAACACCAGGCTCATTTTGCGCACTTTGTGGCGTAGGTAAATTGGTATTTGAAATATCAAGGTCTTTCTTACAAGCTGTTAAGCTCAAAGCCATCCCTAATATACCAACCAAAATTTTATTATTCTTCATATCTATAATTTTTTTAGTTAAGGTTTAGAATCCAATATTCAAACCAATTGTATATTGTTTTGTATTAGGAATAGTATTGTGATCAATACCACGATCAAACGCTGAGTTAGTAGAGTAGTTCGCCTCAGGATCCATTCCAGTATATGGAGTGAATGTTACTAAGTTACGACCAGACAATACTAATTGTAAACGACTGAACGCTTTCATTTTTACAATCTTAGCTAAATCAACACCTACTGAGATGTTTCTTAAACGTACAAAACTTGCATCTTCGTAGAAGTAGTTTTTAGTTCCGTTTGCAGCACCACCAGCATACATACTACGATAAAACGCAGTGTAAGCAAATGTTTGACCAGCAATAGTAACTGGATTATCGTAGTCATGGTGGATACCATCACGATACATCCATTGCTTAGTTTGGTTGTATAAGTGTGCACCACTTACCCAATCCCATTGCATGTTAAATGTTACAATTCCTTTGTAGTTCAAGTTATTGATAAAGCTCATGTTGAACTTAGGATTAGGATCACCTAAGCTATATTGACCTGGTAATGCAACAGCTTGTTTAGTCGCTTTGTTAACAACCCAGTCTCCACCAACTTTAGTATGAACCACTTCATAGTCACCACGGTTAGCAATTGGAATAAATGCTTGGCCAGTTGCTGGATTCAATTCGTCCAAAGCCTTCATCATTCTGTATCCAAAAATTTGACCAATTTTGTAACCTTGCTTCAATGTAATACCTACGCTACCTGCACCTGAAGTAATAACTACTGGAGGTCCTTTTACGTAAGAGATTTCAGAAGTTTGATTTGAGTAGTTCGTAATGAAATCCCAAGTCAAATCTTTACCTGTATATACATTCAAGTTTAAAGAAGCTTGTAAACCATGAGAAGCTAATCCAAATGCATTATCCAATGTTCCACCCACACCTGTTGAAGGCGCAGCTGCAACACTATAAATAGCATTTACAGTTTCTCTCTTCCAATAAGTTGCAGAAACGTTTGCAGTTCTCAACCATTTTCCACCTAATAAATTCAATCCTAAGTCAGTACCATATTCAGTTTCTTTAGATAATTCCACTGATAAGTTTGTGTTAGGAGTTGTGATAGGAGAAACGAATACGCTATTGCTACCTAAGTTAGCAGTGTTCAATACAGGGAAACGTTGGAACGCACCTGGTTGAATACCTGCTTCACCATAACCAGCTCTTAATTTGAATTCATTAACAATATTGTCAATGTGCAATTCTTGGAATTGCTTCAATTTGTGAACAGCTAAGAAAGCATCACCTCTTGGGAAAGTTTGTGCAGTTGCACCAGATCCGAATGCAGAAGAGAAATCACTTCTTACACCTACTGAGAAACCAGCCCAATCAGACCACTCAAAGCGTTGGTTAGCTAATAAACCATAAGTTACAAATGGCTCAATATAATCAGCAACTACTTTGTAAGTACCTGCTTGAGAAGCGTTCCATGGTGTGTAACCTGGAGCATCATATCCGTATGCATAAAACTGCTTGTACTGTTGCTTACGATAATCGAAAGCAGCTGTAGTAGAAGTTTTTAATGGAATATTGATGTTGAAATCTTTTTGGAAATCAGTACGGAATGTAGCTGTTCCAATAAAGTTTTGGAATGTAGTACGCTCAACACTATTATCAATTTCACCAGTTGTGGTAGGAGAAGCATTAGGGTTGTAGTTACTTTGGAATCTATTTTGTAAAACCGCACCAGCATTTAAAGACTGATCAGCATATCCATAAGTTGTATTATTATTAGAATAGTTCAATGCATATTTTGCATCTAATTCTAAGAACTTAGGAAGCTTGTAGTTTAAATTAAAGTTTTGGATTACGTCAACCTTAGCAATCAAAGAATTTGAGTACTGAGTTTGGTAGAAAGGATTCGTATGGTTCACACCTACTGCAGCACCAAAATAAGGGCCGTAGTTTCCGTCTAAATCTTTTTGCGCAAAATTGGCAAAAGGACGAGCGTTATTGATGTTAAAGAAAATACCACGACCTGTTTGATCCAACATTGTATTCTTAGTATAAACTAATTGAGTAGTTGTTGTAAATTTCAAACCTTTAGCTAATTCAACACCAATTTTAGATGTTAAGTTAGAACGTTGGTAGTCTCCGTTGTTTACGAAATTTGAATTTTGCTTATTAGTTGAAGCAGAAAATAAATAATCAATTTTGTTAGCACCGCCAGAAATTGTTACAGATGTGTTTGTAGCATAACCTGGTTGTAAGAACATTTTGTAATGATCATAATACTTTAAGTTAGCATCATAAGGCTTGTTCTGAATACTAGTTACTCCTAAAGAGTTGTATTGAACGTCACCATTGTATACTAAAGTAGCTGGATCTAACGCCATTGGCTTACCACCTACAATTGTTACATTGTTAGCAGCGTCAGTAGTGAAAGCATGGTATCTAGCTTTTGCTAAACCACCAATATTCAATAAGTCATTAGAAGTAGTACTTGTACTAACTTCAACACTCATTTTACCCATTTTACCTTTCTTAGTAAATAATTGGATAACACCATTCGCACCTTGAGCACCATATAAAGAAGCTGCAGCAGCACCTTGTACTACCTCTACTCTTTCTATAATATTTACGTCAATTGAGTTTAAACTTGTTGCACGTGCTTCAATTCCATCGATCAAGATCATTGGAGAAGTACCACCTTGCACAGTGTTAATACCACGTAACAAAATTTGCAAAGGACGACCAGGAGTTCCGTTCGTACTTGAAATTTGAGCTCCGGCTACTTGTCCAACTAATTGTTGTCCAACGTCACCAGTTGCTACTTTTGTTTGGTTTGCCAATGAAACTGATTCAACAGCAACACCTAATTTCTTTTTTGAAGTTGCAGCACCTACACCCGTTACAACTACTTCAGCCAACGCTTTCACGTCAGTTGTTAAAATAACTGTTACGTTAGCAGCAGCAGTTACGTCTTTAGAATCATATCCTAAAGCTGATACTACTAATGTTGCACCTTTTTTCACTGCAATAGTGAATGTACCGTCGTTACCTGCGCTCACGCCCTTCTTAGAGCCTTTGTCAAGAACACTTGCTCCGGCAACAGGAACATTTTTCTCGTCAATAACCTTTCCGGTTACTGTAACTGTTTGTGAAAAGCCGACCATAATTGTCATTAGGAAAGCACAAACACTCACAAGGATTTTTTTACTCATGTTTTGTTGTTTTGTAATTAATTTTTAGCTTAAATGAAAAAACTTGTAATTTGACGATACTAGAAAATATCATCTATTACAAGCTTCGCTAGGTCAAATATATTAGAAATACGGCTACTTAAAGCGAGTTGGGACTAGTTTTTTTTAGATTTCTTTAACATTTGAAGACTATTATCTATTCACAAAAAGCATACAAATGTAAGTATTAGGCTTTTTTGTAATGCAAGTGTCTGAATTTCAATAATATATGAAATTTATGAAAGCTTTATGTATTTTATCTGCAGTTCTAAGTTGTACCTTTAATTTAATTAAATGAATATGGTAATTAATCAATTGCATTTGCTAGGTTTAAATATGAGCTTTTTTGAGTCTGGATACCCTAATATTATATTGAGGGCGGTTGCAGTTTACGTATTTATGATTATTGCCATTCGGGTGTTTGGGAAAAAGGAATTGGCTCAGTTGTCGGTAATTGACCTGGTTTTCATTCTATTAATTAGTAATGCGGTACAAAATGCGATGATTGGACCCGATACTTCCCTTCAAGGTGGTCTTATAGCTGCCGGAGCCCTTTTTGCAGCCAATTTTACTTTAAAGCAGTTGCTTTTCAGGAATAAGAACCTAAGTAGGATCATTCAGGGAGAAGCAATGATACTTATATATAAAGGTGTCCCTGATATGGAAAATTGTAAAAGGTCCGAAATTACCATTGAGGAACTAGAGGCTGCAGTAAGAGAACATGGTTCAAGGGATATTCAACATGTTGATTTGGCTATGCTAGAAGTAGATGGTAATATTAGTGTAGTAAGCGACGACTTTGCTAAAAGGTCTAAAGTGTCTCATCCAAGAAAACATAAGTTCAAGGGAAGACTCAACCAGAACTAAAATAAAATAGGGCTAAATTTTATTTAAATTATTCAAGTGTATTTTATGATTCATACTTATTGTCAAAGAAGCAATACCGAGCATGCAATTTTCTCCATCGTGATTCCTTCCTGGAATAATATTGATTTACTAAAATTATGTGTTAGAAGTATTCAGGAAAATTCAAGTTTGCCTCATCAGATTATTGTGCATGTAAATGCAGGACAAGACGGAACATTAGAATGGGTAAAGGAACAAACAAATTTAGATTACACTTATAGCAAAGAAAATATTGGTGTGTGTTTTGCGTTGAATGCAGCAAGAACCATTGTGAAAACAGATTACTTTTTATATATCAATGACGACATGTATGTATGTCCTAATTGGGATATTATCTTGTACGATGAAATTAAAAAAATTGGACATGATTTATTTTTTCTTTCGGCTACAGTAATTGAAGCAAGCGCTACAAGTAATTGTGTGATTGAAAAAAATTATGGAACTTCTGTTAGTACTTTTAAAGAGGCGCAATTATTAGCTGAATATAACAATTTTGAAAAAGCAGATTGGGCAGGGTCTACTTGGCCACCAAATGTTTTGCCAACCAAGCTTTGGGATTTAGTAGGTGGGTATAGTATTGAATTTTCTCCTGGCATGTATTCTGATCCTGATTTCTCTTTTAAATTATGGAAAGCAGGAGTACGTTATTTTAAAGGGCTAGGGGCAAGTAGGGTTTACCATTTTGGTTCCAGTTCGGTGAGAAGAGCCAAATTAAATAAAGGCTACTTTCAGTTTATAAATAAATGGGGCTTTACTTCTAGCTTGGTAACAAAAGGAATGCTAAAGAGAGGTGAAAATTTTGAGGGACCATTGGCAGCATTTGAAATAAAAAAGCCAATGCGCATAAAACAATTATTTAAAAGAATTGGTGCTGCAATAAAGAAGTTGAATTTTTAAAATACTTTAAATTAGATTTTATTAATTTTTTATTAAATTTTTAATGAAAAAAAGAATTATCGATACGGCTAATTCCCTCTTTCAATTATTCCTGTTCACTAATTTATTTATTAGTGCAGTGGCTACTATTATGACCTATGGTACCATTCATTTATTCTCCCTACAATTAGATCTTGATTTTTTTATACTGGTATTTTTTTCAACTTTAGCAAGTTATTGTTTGCATTGGTATTACACTAGCGATATTGATTTAGAGGGATTAAGGTCAAGATGGAATAGCAAGTATAAAAATTTATTACTTATTTTGTTTGTCCTGAGCCTTGTAGTAATTGGATTCGTTTTTTTAGTTAGGCCCAGATGGATTTTGTTTTTTATTCCAACGGCCATTGCAACACTCATATACACTGCACCTAAACTACCCATTAAGATTTTTAAAAAATTGGAGGGCAGGGCATTAGCAAAAACTTTTTATTTGACTTCGATTTGGGTTTATGTCACCTGTATTCTACCTATTCAGGTTTCAGCTATTGAAATTAATATGCTTGTGGTTTTTTATATTGCTTGTCAATTTCTATTTATTTATTTAATCTGTTTGCTTTTCGATTATAGAGATCATAAAAAAGATAATTTTAATTTTATT
>CANCAY010000018.1 GCA_947374225.1 Chitinophagaceae bacterium
ATAAATGAATTAACAAAAACTAAAGAAAGAATATAAGTAAAAGATATCACTAAGAACATTGTCAAGATATTGAATTTATACATTAGGTAATAAAATTATTTTTTAACTAATTAATGATTGTTATTATGCTATTTAATGACTTATTGATAATCTAATAATTTAAAACTATTTTGACTTAAATTCCCGGTAAATCATCGCTGTATAAAATAGAATAGCTAATAGCCAAATACAGGCTATAATAAATAAAATGATTTTTTTTATATGATCTGCTTCTGACACTTCAACGAAACGATTTATAGTGTTGAAAAACAAAATAACAGGACCCAGGCCTACCGTAACTAATAAAATAATTTTTTTCATAAAATATGTTTTAAAAAATAGAGACTGCCCTGTGTAATAGACAGTCTCTATTAAAATTAAATATTTAATCGAAGCATCCTCCGCTGTAAGCACCCAATAGTGCTCCTCCAATTGCGCCAATAGAGGTACCCCAGCCAATACCAACAAATGAGAAATATTTACCAGCCTGAAAGCCGAGTCCAGCACCAGTAACTAGTCCCCCCAGAACTCCACCTAAACATCCAGATGTGGCAGCGCCACCAACTATTAATTCTTGTTGATCAATTGTAATTTTACGCATTTGATATAATTTAATGATGTTAATTCATACAAGCAGAGGATGATAAACCAGCTCCGACTCCACCTAAGTAGAGCCCAACCGCAGTTCCAAATGCTGTTCCAAAACCAGGTAAAAAACCAGTACCAATCATGAATCCGGCTCCACCACCGGAAATCATTCCTCCTCCAACGGCAATTGTACATTTCCAGAAACTACCTGTTCCTCTTATTGTTTCCATGTTATTTAAACTTATTGCATTCATAAAATTTTATTTATAGTCTTCTCTCCCCTGTCAACGCCATGGGGTGAATGTTCAGCGGTTATTTTTACATTATTAACTCAATGTCCATTTTATTCACTCGCTGCAGCAAGCAGGGATATTATGGATTAACCCTTTTGATATATCAAACTCTTATCTCAATAGATTATCATATCTAATATCTCCACTCAACTCCCTTTCATTTAAACTGTCTAAATTTGTAACTGCTTGCTTAGTCGAATTATTCATTATGCCAACATTGGACGACATCGCTTCACTATTCCTATTATCAAAAATGTCGTTTGAGTTATTTAATTCGATGGTGTCGTTTTTCATGCATCCAATAAACAAAATAATTGCAAAATACAAAGCTGCTTTAGTTTGGATTTTAATTGTTGTTTGATATTTATTTATTGTTTTCAATTACCCTTTATTTTTTTGCTTCTGTGATATTAAAGTACACTTCTATTTCAATACAAAAATCATTAGAAAAAATGTTTACTGATATTTCCACATGCCTTAACCTAAAAATTAGAATACATTCATAACTGAGGGCATTAGACTATTTTCTAAAAACAGTAAAAACCTGTATGATATTCAAAAATAACGAGCGTGATTTTTGAATATGCCAGCATTAAAACTGCAATAATAAATTTATAACGCTACTTTTATTAAAACTTATTTATTGAACTTAATTAGTCAAAATAATATCTCTGAAAAAATGGGACTTTTTCTTAAATATGAAAGAATGAGTCAAGGCATTTCTATTTTAAAAATAGCAACCGACTTACAGTTAAGCCCATCAACTATTGTGAGTATTGAACACAATAAGCATCAAGCTAGTTTTATTAATATCTATTTGATTTTGGAATATCTTAAAATTGACTGCGCTATATTTTTTAGCGCACTTAAATAGTTCCAGTATGCCCAAGTCAACTAAGAAAGATAATACTGTATTGCCTTATCTGCAATAGCACGAATATTCTGTTGGCGCATGCAACCAAAATGACCTTGTGGACATTGTTTAGTTCCATAATTAGAACAAGGCTGGCAATTCATGCCTGAAACTATGGCATTATGATACATTTCAACTGAGTTAGCAGTGTCTGCAGTAGCGTAATATGGAGCTACTTGTAATGCTGGAGAAGTGGCGCCCCAAATGGCCACTGTTTTTTTATGAAAAGCACATGCTATATATAAGAAGCCAGTGTCATGAGATATTACTGTTTTAGATTGTTGTACCAATAGCGCAGACTCGTGCAAATTGAACTTACCGCAAGCATTATAAATTTTGGTTGAATCAATAGCGGCTATTGCTAATCCTTCTTCCGCGTCGTCCTTCCCTCCTATTAATATAATGGGGTATGGAATTAAAGTACATAAATCCTGCAACTGGTTTACTGGTAATTTTTTGGATGCAAAAGAGGCTCCAATTACAATAGCAATATATCCTGCCTGATGCGAAGTAGGAATATCACTTGATTTTAGTTGCACTTGGCTTGGAACAAAATAGTCCATCCCCTTTCCGTCATTTACTACTCCCAATGTTTTTAAAGTATCCACGCACCTATCCGCTATATGCCTTTGAGGCATAAAATTCAAATGCAATTTGGTTAATAGTATTTTTTGAATAGACAGTTTTTGATAACTAAGGGCTGGAACTCCTAAAGCTTTTTTAATTCGATAAGTTCTGAAATTATTATGCAGGTCAATGATATAATCAAAATTGCATTGTTTCAAAGTCTCAATAGTAGCATTAATGTCTTTATCAAAATAATGAAATTGGTCAATATATGGATTAGCTTCTGTAACCGACTTCATGGAAGTCTTGGTTAAAAAATGGATCTCTGCTCCAGGTATTTGTTGCTTAGCACAGCGAATAGCCGGCGTGGTAAATACAATGTCTCCGATAGACGAAAAACGAATAAATAATAATCGCATAGTATGATATGTCTATGGAAGTGGATTGTCGTATTCTAAATAATCTAAGTCTTTATGATAAGTCTCTTCGGTAAAGATAAAAGCAATTATAGTAATTGACATTACGATAACGGCAGTCAATATACCACTTTGAACAATTGTCCAACCTAAGCTTTTTTGTAAAATATCTAAGAATAAAAAATTAATTAATGGTAATGCGCCGCGGACCATATTAGGAATAGTGGTTGCTGCTGTTGCTCTTAGGTTGGTTCCAAACTGCTCTGCTGCCATTTGATTAAAGATAGCCCAGTAGCCAGTACTAAATCCTAAGAAAGCACAAATCGCATACATTCTTTCATCACTATTATTATAGTTACTGAAAAATAAAATCATGCCCAGTACACTTATGGAATAAAATACCAACAATGCTTTTTTACGACTCTTGAAATATTGACTCACATATCCAATTAATAAATCCCCTACTGCAATACCAATATAGGCGAACATTACAGATCGTCCAGAGTCAATTAAATTAGGGCCATACAAGCCAGTTGCAAACTTATTACTATAGTTCACCATGACTCCAATTACAAACCAGGTTGGCAATCCTATTAAAATGGCTTTTATGTATTTAGAAAATCTCTGTTTGTTATTAAAGAACATTAAGAAGTTTCCTTTTGCAATATTTGCCAACTTAGATGACTCAAACATAAAGGACTCTGCCACTCGGATACGAAGTATTAATAAAAAGACACCTAACACTCCACCTATTTGATAACATAACCTCCAGTCCTGTGTATATTGAAAAGTAAAGTAAGCAAACACAGCACCGAATAATCCAATACCTGCTACCATGGAAGTGCCAATACCTCTTTTGTTTTTTGGTAACATTTCAGATACCAAAGTAATACCCGCTCCCAATTCCCCTGCTAATCCGATACCACCAATAAAACGGCAATAGGCATATTGGTCAACTGTTTGAACAAAAGAAGTTAAAATATTTGCAATTGAGTAAAGTAAAATTGAACCGAACAGTACTTTTAGTCTTCCTTTCTTGTCGCCAATAACGCCCCATAGAATTCCGCCAATTAGCAACCCTGACATTTGCCAGTTAATAATATGAGCGCTGTCCACAATAATAGTCTCGGCTGTGGCACCTAAACTCATAACACTTGGTTGTCTAACAATGGTAAATAACAGTAAGTCATAAACGTCTACAAAATATCCTAATGCTGCAACAAAAACAGGCAGCGACAAAAGTCCTATTTGCTTATTGGTAGTCATAATTAATTATGCTTTTTTTGAACGATGGGTCATTACTTTAATAATTACAGGAGCAGTGGTTATAAATACAATTCCGATAACTATAACTTCTAAATGCTTCTTCAAATCAAATTGGAAATGTTCTAAAATCCATCTTTGTAAAAAGTGCCCGGCACACAACATAGTAGATACCCATAAAATGCAACCCACTACATTAAAATACAAGAATTTTTTCTTGTCCATTTTTACAATTCCTGCTATAATAGGTGCAAATGTGCGAACAATAGGAATAAAACGAGCAATGACAATTGCACGTCCTCCATGTTTGTCATAAAACTCTTGAGCTTGCATTAAATACTTCTTCTTAAAGAATATATTTTCTTTCCAATCGTACATGGTGGGCCCCACATTCTTCCCAAATAAATATCCTACATAATTTCCGGCAATACCTGCAGCCGAAATAAATATCATTATAATAAATAAATTCATCCACTCATTATTAGAGGCAAAAATTTCCGCAGCTAATGGACCTGCATAAATACCTGCTACAAATAACAAACTATCTCCTGGTAAAAAGAAGCCCGCAAACAATCCTGTTTCTGCAAATACTACCAATAATATCAACCACAAACCTCCATGTTCAATGTAAAATTGAGGTTGTAATAATTGGCTCCAATGAAAAGCTTCCAATAATGTAATCATCATAAATTATTTTTTAAGACTGGGCTGGTTCTTCTAATGCACCTTCCCATTTACTTACTACCGTTGTTGCCAAACTATTTCCTAAAACATTAGTTGCAGAACGGAACATGTCGCAAAAGTGGTCAATAGGCAAAATTAAAGCAATCCCTTCTGGAGGAATATGAAACATAGCGCAAGTAGCCGTTACCACTACTAAAGAAGCACGTGGCACACCTGCAATGCCTTTACTCGTTAACATTAATACAATCAACATAGTTAATTGCGTTCCAATATCTAAATGAATGCCATAAGCTTGCGCAATGGCCATACTTGCAAAAGTCATATACATCATACTTCCATCCAAATTAAATGAATAGCCTAATGGTAAAATGAAAGAGACAATCTTATCCTTACAACCAAATCGCTCTAGTTCTTCCGTTAATTTTGGAAATACCGCTTCACTACTAGTTGTGCTAAATGCAATTACCAATGGAGTAGTAATATGTTTTAATAAAACTGGAACTCTGTTTCTTAAAATAAGAAATCCAACTCCTAATAAAACAGCCCAAAGCGTTCCAATACCTATTAAAAAGTAAAGAAGATATTTTCCGTAAAAAATAAAAATAGCTAAGCCCTTAGTAGCAATGACTGCTGCAATTGCGCCAAATACACCCAATGGTGCAAAGTTCATTACATAGCCAACCATTTTCAATATAATATGAGCAACTGTGTCTAAAGCTTTTATAAATCCTTTCGCAGGTTCTCCAATTGCAGCAGCTGCTACACCAAAGAAAATACTGAAAATTACAATTTGTAAAATTTCGTTATTAGCCATTGCCTCGAACATACTTTTTGGGAAAACATGTTCCACAAAATTTATTACACTAAACGACTGTGTCTTCCCCATTAAATCCTGAACCCCAGCTTTGTCTGCAACCGTCAAATCCATTCCCTCTCCAGGCTTAAAAATATTTACTAAAACCAATCCTATTAATAAACTCATTAAAGAAGCTGTTACAAACCATAACAATGCTTTTCCGCCTACTCGGCCTACAGTTTTTAAATCTCCTAGCTTCGCAATGCCCACTACCAAAGTGGAAAATACCAACGGCGCAATGATCATTTGCACTAGTCTTAAAAAGATAGTAGTTAAAAGCTTTATATTTTTCGAGAAGCTGTCAATAGTTGCCTGGTCCTTCCCTTCGTGAATGAAGTAGCCTAAAACGGCACCTGCCACCATTGCAATGACAATGTATACTGTGAGTTTGTTTGATTTTTTCATAGGTCAATTAGATATGCAATATAAGACTTAACTGCTAAAATAGGACACCTGAGAACGCTAGTGTTTTCTTAAAAAATGCATGCGTTTTTGCAAAAAAAGTGCTATTTTTCAACTTGTATTGAAATTGTTAATTCACCCTAGGTGGTAAATTTTTGTGTTTACTGCCTATTAACTGAAAACCATTTATATGAGTTTATTTAGAAAAAAAGATTTGTCTGCTATGTTAGCTCAAGCAGAGGATGGCGGTAAAGGTTTAAAGCGCACATTAGGCGCTGGTAATCTTATTGCTTTGGGAGTTGGAGCTATTATTGGTGCTGGACTATTTGTAAGAACTGCTGCTGCTGCTGGACAAGCTGCTGGACCAGCTGTTACATTATCATTTATTGTTGCTGCAGTAGGTTGTGCATTTGCAGGACTATGTTATGCTGAATTCGCTGCAATGATACCTATTTCAGGTAGTGCATACGCTTATTCTTATGTAACTATGGGAGAAACAGTTGCTTGGATTATCGGATGGGCTTTAATTATGGAATATGCTTTAGGTGCTGCTACTGTGTCTATTGCTTGGAGTGAATACTTAAATAAACTGCTCGGTGGGCGGATTCCATATGAATGGAGTCATTCCCCTTTTGAAAGCTTTACTGATACTTTAGGTGTATTACACCATGGAATCATGAACGCACCTGCATTGATCATTTTATTATTATTGACTTTATTATTAATTAAAGGAACGCAAGAGTCTGCTGTTGTAAATGCGATAATCGTATTTATCAAAGTGGCTATTGTAATAATATTTATTATTCTTGGATGGCAGTTTATTCGTCCTGAAAACCATACTCCTTACTTGATTCCAGCAAATCAACCACCAGTAGTGGATGCGGCTGGAAAAGTTATTGCGGACTACTCAGGTACCTTTAAGCATGGCTGGGGTGGTGTATTAGGTGGTGCTGCAATTGTATTCTTTGCCTTTATTGGTTTTGATGCCGTTTCAACAGCTGCTCAAGAAGCAAAAAATCCAAAAAGAGATATGCCTATTGGAATTTTAGGATCTCTAGTGGTTTGTACTATTTTATACATTTTATTTGGCCACGTTTTGACAGGCGTTGCAAACTGGAAGGACTTTGTTGATCCATTAAAAGGTCGTGAAGCTTCTGTAGCTTATGCAATTTCTACTTATATGACAGGTTATGGCTGGTTAGCAACTGCAGTTACTGTGGCTATCTTAGCTGGTTTCTCTTCTGTAATATTAGTTATGTTAATGGGACAATCTCGTGTGTTCTTCTCTATGGCGAACGACGGATTATTACCTAAAGTATTCTCTGACTTACATCCTAAATACAGAACTCCATACAAATCAAACTGGATCTTATTTTTATTTGTAGGTGCTTTTGCGGCATTTGTGCCAGGAAGCGTAGCAGGTGATTTAACCTCATTCGGTACTTTATTTGCCTTCGTATTAGTAAGTGCTGGTATCTGGATTTTACGTAGAAAGTCACCAGACATGGAGCGACCATTTAAAACACCTTTAGTTCCATTGGTTCCTATCTTAGGGGCTGTAATTTGCCTTGCAATGATATTTGCGCTAGATGCTCAAACATTGAAAGTGGCATTTGCTTGGATGGCTTTAGGTTTGGTAGTTTACTTCCTTTATGGCAGAAAACATAGCAATTTGAACAAGTAGTTCAAGTTTTTAAAAATATAGCTAGAATAGCCAGACGATATTGTCTGGCTATTTTTTTTGTCCTATTTTTGCAGACCTTAAATAATGAAACTATGGGAAGGATTTTTGAAGTAAGAAAAGCAACTATGTTCAAGCGATTTGATCGCATGGCAAAACAATTTACTCGTATAGGTAAAGAGATTGTAATCGCTGTTAAAGCCTCTGGACCTAATCCGGACGACAACCCTGCTTTAAGAAGATGCTACCAGAATGCAAGAAGTGTAGGTATGCCTAAGGATCGTGTTGAAGCAGCTATTAAAAGAGCAATGGGCAAAGACACATCAAACTATGAAGAAATTTTATACGAAGGATACGCACCTCATGGTGTGGCATTATTAGTGGAAACTGCAACCGATAACCATGTAAGAACAGTTGCCAATGTGAAAAGTCATTTCAACAAAGGACATGGCGCTATGGGCAATAGCGGTAGTGTTAGTTTTCAGTTCAAAAAAATGGGGGTATTTAAATTAAACCCAGAAGGATTGGTAATGGATGATTTAGAATTAGAATTAATTGACCACGGCTTAGATGAATTAGGAGAAAGCAATGACGACAATGGCAATCCTATTTTAGTTTTAAGATGTGCCTTCACCGACTTCGGTAATTTACAAAAAGAATTGGAGGCTAAGAACTTAAACGTAATTAGCGCTGAATTCGAATGGATCCCTTCTACTACCGTGCCTGTTACGGATGAACAAGCGGAAGACGTTAGTAAATTAATTGAAAGATTAGAAGAAGACGAGGACGTAAATAAAGTTTTCCATAATATGGGATAGGTTTTAATGAAACACCTAGTAACAATATTAATAATTTCAAGCTTAATGAATCCAACAAGATTCATTAAGCTACAAGATACAGTAAGCCCAAAGTTTAACTTTTACTCACTTAGTGCAGACTTGAAAGTGGCGCCTAGTTATTATACGACAAAAACTGGTTTCATTTGTAATATAGAAAGGGCTTTACAAAAGCAAACAAAAATTCCAATAAAATTTAGATTAGGATCGGTAGAACAAACACAAAAGTTAGAAGGATATAACCTATCTACTCTGCCATCATTTCCTTAATTACTTGTATCACTTCTTCTGTATTAGGCTTGGAGAAGTAATCACCATCACTTGCATAAGCTGGACGATGTGCTTTAGAGCTCAATGTTCTTGCAGCTACATCCAGCCAACGGTATCCGCCTTGGGTTTCAATAACATGTTGGTACATATAAGCACTAGCACCACCTGGCACATCTTCGTCAATAAATATAATACGATTAGTCTTTTTTAGAGAAGCAACAATCATATGATTAATATCGAATGGCAATAAGGTTTGAACGTCAATGATTTCACAATCAATACCCATTTCCTGTAAGCGTATTGCAGCGTCTTCAATGATTCTTAAAGTAGAACCATAGGAAACTATAGTTATGTCTGCCCCTTCTTTAATAATTTCTGGTTTACCAAGAGACACCGTATAGTCCGTAATATTTAATGGCATTTTTTCTTTCAAACGATATCCATTCAAACATTCAATTAATATAGCTGGATCATTCCCTTTCAATAAAGTATTATACATCCCTACTGCTTGCACCATATTTCTTGGCACACAAACAAACATGCCTCTTAATGAATTTACAATCATTCCCATTGGAGAACCACTATGAAAAATACCTTCCAAACGGTGGCCTCTGGTTCTAATAATTACTGGACTACTTTGCATACCATTACTACGATAATGTAATGTAGCAACGTCATCGCTTAATGTTTGTAAGCCATATAATAAGTAATCCAAATATTGAATTTCAGCAATAGGCCTAAGTCCTCTTATGGCCATACCATGTGCCTGTCCCATGATAGATTGTTCTCTTATTCCTGTATCAAAAATTCGGTCTTCCCCATGCTTTAATTGTAATCCTGCGAAACCTTGATTCACATCTCCTATATTGCCTAGATCTTCTCCAAATGCATATACAGCAGGGTTTATCTTAAACAATTCGTCAAAATAATGATTTAATATTTCATAGCCATTTACAATGGTAGCGTCTGCAGCATATTCCGCTGGCACTACTGAAACATTCAATGTACTCTTTGGTCCTTCATTATATAAGTCCTTACTATAATAAGGCGCTTGTTGTTCATAGTAAGCAGTTAAAAAAGATTGTATTGCTTTAGCGTTAGGATGTTGAGGAATTTTCTCAAGTACTAAATTAGCATTTCTGAAAATATCCCTTTTTAAAGGTTCCTTATTTGATAACATTTCCTGAGTCAATGCTTCAATACTAGACAATGATATTTCATCCAAACCAGTAAGTAGTAATTCTGTAAGTTCAATTACTTTGGCTTTTATTGGTGCAATATATTTATCCCAAGCGGCTTGTTTGGCAAATCTTGCTTCTTGTTTAATTTGCGATTCCAATTGTTGTAAATCGTCTTCATTTGTTAACTCATTCAATAACAACCAGTCTCTCATTTTCTTGTTACAGTCCCATTCACGCTCCCATTCTAGTCTATCAGATGACTTATATCTTTCATGACTTCCGCTGGTAGAATGGCCTTGTGGCTGTGTAAGCTCTTGTACATGAAACACAACAGGAGTATGCGTTGCACGTGTATGCGCAATGCCCGCTTCAAATGTTTCGCACAAAGCTGCGTAGTCCCATCCTTTAACTGTAAATATTTTTAGGCCATTGGTGTCTGGCTGTTTTTCTAATCCTCTTAAAGCTTCTGATATAGAACCTTTGGTTGTTTGTAATTTTGTAGGAACTGATATTCCATAACCATCATCATAAACAAATATGGCTAATGGAACTTGTAATACACCCGCCGCATTTACTACTTCCCAGAAATGTCCTTCCGAAGTACTTGCATCCCCAATAGTACAAAAACAAACCTCATTACCCTCATTACTTAAGTGTGAAAAAAGTTCAGGAAATTTTGAACTTCTAAAACATTTGGACGCAAAAGCCAAACCTAGACCTCTCGCCATTTGACCAGCAGTTGGAGCAATATCGGCTGTAACATTATGTCGATTAACTAAGTCGTTCCATTCTCCATTTTTATTTACGAATGGAGTAGCAAAATGTGCGTTCATATTTTTGCCACCACTATAAGGGTCGTTTTCAATGTCAGAATATAATTGAGAAAAATAGTCTTCTACATTGGCAACACCAATAGCAAACATGAAAGTTTGATCTCTATAATAACCACTTCTAAAATCACCTTTTTGAAAAAATTTGGCCAATGCCACTTGCGCAATTTCCTTGCCATCCCCAAAAATGCCAAATTTGGCTTTGCCAGTTAGTACTTCACGTCTACCCAATAAGCTCACTTCTCTACTCAATAAGGCTATTCGATAGTCCTCCAGTACAGAAGTTCGAAATGCTTCGAAAGAAAGCATGTCAGCAGAAGAAACGGCTTCTAAATTGGATTCCATATGGCAAAAATAAGGTTCAAAAAGCATAAAAAGACTATAATTAGATAAAAACAGTTAATTAACGATTTTTCAATAATTTAGCTTTTTAGAGATTAACTTATTATAATATCTACATATATGAAAAAAACAGCCTTTTTATTAGCTTTTAGCTTGTTTACTGCAAGCTTATTTGCACAATCAGAAATCAAATTTGATAAGACGACTCATGATTTTGGAAAGATCAAAAAGGGAATTAATAGAGCTGTTGTATTTACCTATACAAATTTGGGTGCTAAGCCTGCTGTAATAGAATTTGCTCAGGCAGAATGTGGTTGCACAACACCAGAATATAAGCAAGATCCCATTTTAAAAGGCCAAAAAGGAAATATCAAAGTGACTTATACTGCCCCTTTTTCTGGTGTATTTAAAAAGAAAGTAACTGTTAAGTTCGCTGGCGTTAAAACACCAATTGAACTTGAAATTGATGGAGAAGTAATTTTAAAGTAAGCATGATTCAAATAAGTCAACGTGGAATGAACATGCCTTCCTCTCCAATTAGGAGATTGGCTGGTTATGCTGATGCTGCAAAAAAAGAAGGTGTTAAAGTTTATCATTTAAACATTGGACAACCTGACATTGAAACACCATCCATTATGATGGAAGCAGTTAGAAATGCAAATCTAAAAGTCTTAGAATACACTGATAGTGCAGGTATATTAAGTTTTAGAAAAAAACTAGCAGCCTATTATATTTCAAAAGGAATCGACATTGACTATTCAAATATTTTAATAACTATTGGTGGAAGCGAGGGGATATTATTTGCCTTCATGGCATGCTTAGATGCTGGCGATGAAATCATTGTACCAGAACCATTCTACGCAAATTATATTGGATTTGCCATGGCTGCGGGTATCAAAATTATTCCAATCACATCCTCTATTGAAACGGGTTTTGCATTACCTCCAATTGAATCCTTTAGAGCAAAAATTACATCCAAAACAAAGGGGATATTTATATGTAATCCTAATAACCCTACTGGATATGTGTATAGTGAAAATGAATTGTTACAAATAAGAGATTTAATAAAAGAAAAGGATTTATACTTATTCTCTGACGAAGCTTACACAGAGTTTAGTTATGAAGGGAAAGTTAAAAGCACATTGACATTAGAAGGTGTAGAAGATAGAGTGATCATGATTGACACTTTTAGTAAAAAATATTCTGCATGTGGAGCAAGAATTGGCGCTTTAGTGACAAAAAACAAAGAGGTGATTGAAGCTGTTATGAAATTTTCACAAGCAAGATTAAGCCCGCCAACATTAGAACAAATTGCTGCAGAAGCTGCTTTAAGTTTGCCAACTGACTATTTTGACGCAACAAGAGCTGAATACGAACGCAGACGCACTGTGCTTATTAATAGATTATCTAAAATGGAAGGGGTTTACTGCCCTGCTCCTAGTGGCGCTTTTTATGCTATGGCTAAATTACCTGTAGCAGACACAGACGAATTTTGCAAATGGTTATTAACTGATTTTAGAAAGGACAATGCCACCATTATGTTGGCTCCAGCAAGTGGCTTTTATACCACACCAGGCTTAGGAAAAGACGAAGTGAGATTGGCTTATGTCATTAATGAAGATGATATTAATGCTGCTATGGATTGTTTAGAAGAAGCCCTTAAAGTATATTCAAAATTACATTCGAAATAAAATACAAATTAAACAAGCAAAATAAAATACATGTCAACGAAAATTACAATTAACAACAATGGTTCTTTAAAAGTGGAAGGCGAATTTACAATTGTAGATCGTGCAGGTAATAGCTATGATTTAGCTGGGAGAGAAGTAGTAGGTCTTTGCAGATGTGGTTTAAGTAAAAACAAACCATTTTGCGATGGTGCACATAATGGAAATTTCGAGCATGAAGCTATTGCATTCGCATTACCTCCAAAGAAAACTTTATAGTTTTCTTTGGATACGCTCATTTTTTCATCTCTTATACCCAATTAATGTTTTTTAAAAAATTATTATTTAGCTGTATTTTCTTATTCCCATTTTTACTTAATGCTCAAACCAAGCAGGTACAAAGCTCTAACCAAATATGGATCTCCTATAATAATACAACTAAACTTACTGACAAATGGGGTATTTGGGCCGACTATCAAGTCAAAACCAAAGATGCTTTTTTCAATAACACCGATATCATTGAAAAAACATTAGGAGTTATTTACTATCCTAATGAAACAGTAAAATTTACAGCAGCATTTACTAAAGTTGATCTACATCCTACTGATGGAAAAACAATGATTGTACCAGAATATAGGCCTTGGCAAATGATACAATGGCAAGCTAAAACAGGCAGTATCAAATGGTCAAGTTGGATAAGATTAGAGGAAAGATTTAAGACCAAAGTATTAAACAATACTACATTAGGAACTGATTATGATTTTAGTTACCGATTAAGATATAATGTATTTAGTCAGTTGCCAATTACCAAACGAAAGTATCAAAGAGGTGCCATTTCATTAGTTGCTTCAAATGAACTATACCTGAATTTTGGTAAAACCATAGTCTACAATGTATTTGATCAAAATAGAGCTTTTGCAGGATTTTTCTTTTATACAAGCAAGCGTGACTTTTTACAATTTGGTTATACAAAATCATACCAACAATTAAGCGCAGGTAATAAGTTCAAAGCAATTGATGCCATTAAAATAAGTTTCTTCAATAACTTAGATTTTAGAAAGAAAAAAGCCTAAATTGAATACGCACAAAAGTAATAAAGCTTTTGTTATACGATATGCGATTCAAAGCCTGCTGCTTGTTACTTTGTAGTATCACATTGATACACAGTAATACTATTGCTCAAGACAATAAGCAAGATAACACTAAACAATACTATTTTAACAATATTGGTGACCAGTCCAAGTTGCTGAATGGAACAAAGTATTTAGGATACCCAAACTACTTTAAAGAAGGGCATCCTTTTTTCATTTCAGACGCTTTACAAAAAGGACAGCTTGTTTATGATAATGTAAAGTTCGACCAAGTTCAATTCCAATACGACTTAGTTCAAGATGCTATTATATTTCAAGATAGTACTCACCGTATTCAACTCATTAATGAGAAAGTAGAAAGATTCACAATCCTTGACCAAACTTTTGTTAGACTAGAAAAGGACAGTCAAAATACTGTTTTACAAAATAGTGGATTTTATAATCTATTACATGATGGGAAAGTTAAATTCATAGCAAAATATATAAAAACAAAAAAGGAAGCAATAGTAAATACGAATGAACTACTAGGCCATTTTGAGCCAAGTAGTTTTTATTATATTAAAAAGGATAATCAGTATTATTCCATTACTGGAAAGAAAGATTTGTTAAACTTATTTAGAGACAAGAAAGGCAAAATTACAAGTTATGTAAAAAGCCTAGGATTCAAGTACAGAAAGGATCCCGAAAACTATATATTAAAAGTAGCCAGCTATTATGATCAATTATAAAAGAAAAACCTGCAGCTGCCTAAATGTTATTTTATTGGCATTTAGCTGTTTGATATTTTCACAAACTAATGCGCAAAATAACACGACAAAATTAGTTTCTCTCAATTTAAAGCAAGCAAATTTTAAAACTTTAATTTCGGAAATAGAAACTCAGTCTGGTATTCATTTTTATTATAACCCGGAAGAGTTCAAAGACTTATCAATTAGTATTTTAATAAAGCAACAAACAGTCAACTATGTATTAGACCTGTTTTTTCTAAGTACCGACTTTTATTACGCCATGGGTGCTCATAATGATATTTTTTTAACAAAGGGCAAAGCGTTAAGGTTAAGTCTAAATGATAGCTTAACTAATCAAAAAAACAAAACAGTTAATTCAAGTAACCTGATCCAAGACGAACCAATTGTAAATAATACTTTTAATGAGAATACTATTGACAAAAAAGTATATGAGGTAGGAGAAAAAAATAATAATAGTTCCACTACAGCAACCATTGTTGGAAATATTAAAGACCTAAAAACTGGCGAACCAATTGTTGGCGCTTCTATTTACATTGAAAAACCGAAAATTGGAACTGTTACAGACCAGTACGGATATTATACCATTAATTTGCCCAAAGGAAAGCAGTTGCTTAATATTCAAAGTATTGGCATGCGTGATATTAAAAGGCAGTTACTCATACATGGGGATGGCAAAATGAATATTGATATGACTATTGCGGTTATGTCATTAAAAAAAGTGGTTATTTCAACTCAAAAAATTAGCAATATAAGAGGCATGCAAATGGGTGTGCAAAAAATTGACATTAAGTCTATAAAGCAAGTTCCTGTAGTTTTTGGAGAGTCTGATATATTAAGAGTGGTCACTACCCTGCCTGGCGTAAAAACAGTTGGAGAAGCGAGCACCGGTTTGAATGTAAGAGGTGGTGCTGCAGATCAAAACTTAATACTATTTAACGATGGAACCATTTATAATCCCACTCACTTCTTTGGCATGTTTTCGGCCTTTAATCCTGAAGTCATAAAAAATGTTGAATTATACAAAGGCGCTATTCCTGCAGAATTTGGAGGAAGACTAGCTTCAGTATTAGACATAAACAGTAGAGAAGGTAATAAAAAGAACTTCACAGGATCTGCCGGAATTGGATTGCTAACAAGCAGAGTAAACATTGAGGGACCAATCGAAAAGAATAAATCCTCCTTTATCCTTGGAGGTAGAAGTACTTATTCAAACTGGTTATTCAATGTTTTACCAGATCAATATCAACATAGCAGTGCTTCTTTTTACGATCTTAACCTAAGTGTTAATAATGAAATTAATAAAAAGAATACTTTATATATAAATGGCTATTTAAGTGCTGATAGGTTCAATTTAAACTCAGACACAGTATATGGGTATGCGAATAAAAATTTCTCCATTAAACTAAAGCATTTCTATACCAATAAATTTTATGGGATATTCACAGTTGGACTAGATAGATATGAATATAATATTTCAAGTAGTAAAATACCTATAAATACTTATCAATTAAAGTTCAACATCAATCAAAAATTTGCAAAAGCGCAGTTTAATTATGTACTAAACAATAAGCATAGTTTTGATTTTGGGGTGAACACGATATTATACGATTTAGAACCAGGAACCTATTCCCCACTTTCTGCAGCTTCTCTAGTTGTAAAAAAAGTGGTGGATGCAGAAAAAGCAATTGAGTCGGCATTATTTTTAAGTGATCATTATACTATTACAAGCGCACTAAAACTAGATGCAGGATTAAGGTTCTCTATGTTTAACTATTTAGGACCTCAGCAAATAAGTAACTATGCGCCTGACTTACCTAAAACCGAGTTTAATAGTACGGGTGTAACTAACTACGGCAATAGTGAACTCATAAAAACTTATGGCGGCCCTGAATACCGACTCGCGTTGAGATATGTAGTGGACGAAACCCTATCACTAAAAGCTGGCTTTAACACGCAAAGGCAGTATATCCATTCTTTGTCTAATACTACCGCTATGGCGCCTACAGATATTTGGAAACTGAGTGATCCAAATATTAAACCACAAATTGGAAGTCAACTTTCTATTGGTGCCTATAAAAATTTAAAGTCAAATACAATTGAAACCTCCATTGAATTGTACTATAAAAATATTGCCAACTACTTAGATTATAAAAGTGGTGCAGTTTTAGTTATGAATCAACATATTGAAACCGATGTAATAGGAACAAAGGGCAAGGCTTATGGAGTTGAATTCTTATTAAAGAAAACAACTGGAAAATTAAATGGCTGGATTAGCTATACTTGGTCAAGGATTCTTTTACAAATGAACGACCCTAATGTGGGAGCACTAATAAATAAAGGAGCCGCTTACCCCGCTAATTACGACAAACCTCATGATGTTACCATAATTGGAAACTATAAATTTAGTCACCGATTTAGTATTTCTTTAAATGGAACTTATAGCACTGGAAGACCAATCACATTGCCGATAGGTGTATTTAATTATGCTGGGTCGTCAAGAACCCTATATGCAGACAGAAATGCCTACCGAATTCCAGATTATTTCAGAACCGACTTTTCCATGAATATAGAAGGCAATCATAAAGTGAATCAGCTGACACATAATTCTTGGACTATTGGAATTTATAATCTTACAGGCAGGAAGAACCCTTATTCTGTATATTATGTAGCAGAAGAAGGGAACATTAACGGATATAAACTTTCCATATTTGGGAATGCTATTCCTTATATCAATTTTAATATCAGATTTAAATAAAGTCATGAAAAATATACAATACATCATTTTAATAAGTCTGCTTTTAGGATGTAAGGAGAAATATATTTCACCATACACTTCACCTGCCACTGGCTATTTAGTAGTAGAAGGGAATATTAATAATGGGCAGGATTCAACCATAATAACACTAAGTAGAAGTGGAACCTTAAATGACAATACTATACATTTAGAGCAGGGGGCTATCGTAAAAGTAGAAAGTGAGGATAAAACTTTCTTTGCTTTAAACGAGAGCACAATTGGTCATTATACAAAGGAGTCCTTGTCATTAAATACAAGTAAGAAGTATAGAATTAATATTGTTACAAAAGACGGAAAACAATATGTATCCGATTTTGTAGAAGTGCATTCCAACCCTGCCATTGACGCCGTAAATTGGAAAATGGAAAATCAAGGCGTTCAGTTTTATATTAACACACATGACCCAACTGGCAAGTCGAAATATTTCCAATGGGATTTTAGTGAAACTTTTGAATTTCATTCCCCCTATAAATCATACTTGAAAATAAATGAGACCTTACTAAACGGCAAACGAAATTTTAGCCTAGCTTTTCGAGATTCAGTTCATTTTTCATATGACACAAGTATGTATAGATGCTGGAAGACGGAGCCCTCAAGTAATATAATACTTGGGAATAGTGCCAGCTTAAGTCAGGATGTGATTGAATTGCCATTAACCTATATTTATCCTACTTCATGGAAATTAAGTGTCTATTATAGCATTAAGGTTAAGCAGTATAGTTTAAGTAAAGAAGCTTACGAATTTTTAGAACGTATGAAGAAAAATACAGAAGGCACTGGCTCCGTATTTGACGCTCAGCCATCTGAACTAAATGGCAATATTCATAATGTTAATGATGCAAAAGAAACAGTCATTGGATATATAAACATTTGCAATGTACAAAGCAAACGAATTTTTCTAAAAAATGATGAGCTGAAAGACTGGATTACTTCAATGCCTTGCAATTTAAAAGAAATTCAAAACAATAGCGATAGCATTTACTATAATGGTAGCGGACTTACACCTACTGATGTTGCAAAAAGTGTAATATCAATTGTATCATATTATGCAGCACCACCCACTTGCGTAGATTGCAGGTTCAGAGGAACTAGTGCCAAACCTTCTTTTTGGCCAGAAAAATAAAACATTATGAAATATTTAATAAAGAGTCTAGGATTGATTATTGTAATTTGTTTTTACAATAACGCAATTGGTCAATTACGCAATGAAAATTATAGTAAGGAAAGAATGTTTTTGCATACAGACAAAAACACTTATCTGGCAGGGGAAATTGGTTGGTTTAAACTATATAATACAGATGCTGCTACTAAATTGCCTTCGGACATTAGTAAAATTGCTTACATAGAACTACTTGATAATAATAATGCTGCAGTAATACAAGAAAAAATAGCATTAAGTACCGGTAAAGGTAATGGCTCCTTGATTTTTCCAAAGAGCTTGCCTTCGGGAATTTATATTTTAAGAGCTTATAGTAACTGGATGAAAAATGAAGGCTCAGATGTGTTTTTTGAAAAATCTATTTCAATATATAATACCAAAATGGGCAATGAGCCTAAAAGTAAATGGCAATTAAAAAGTCAAGGAAATAATGATACCGAAATTGATGCTTTGCAAATAGGGGTTAAGCTAAATAAAACCTACACTACCAGAGATAAGATTGAAATTGCAATGAATGTCCAGGACCAATCTGGTAATCCCACTGATGCAAACCTGTCAATGTCAATATATAAAATAGACGATTTACAGGTAGTGGATTCAATGAACATTACCAACTCCTTGAGTCATACTTCAAATTTGACAGTTGAATCAATAAAATTTTTACCAGAATATGCTGGACATATAATTACAGGTACTATTCTAAATACTAAAACGCAGCAGCCTTTAAGTGAAGCTTTGGTATACTGTTCCGTACCTGGCATTAATACACAGTTTAAAACAAGTTTAAGTGACCGAAATGGCAATTTTAAATTCGAAATGCCGAATCTATATAATGAAGGGCAAATAATAGTTCAACCGGGAAATGGGTTTAGTCAAATTAATAAAATTATAATTAACAACCCTTTCGTTCCAAGGACTACAAAGAACAACTTACTAATTGGAGACAGCATAGGTAAGGCATTGTTATTAGACCGTCATATTGATGTTGAAGTGCAAGACTACTATACAAAAGCTAAGCAGCATAGTATTAGAGCATTCAGTTTTGATACCAGTTCCTTTTATTATAAAGCAGATAGAACTTACCTCCTAGATAATTTTGTTAGATTCTCTACATTGGAAGAAGTAATTCGAGAATACGTGACACCAATTTCATTGACAAAAAAGAAAGGATTGTTTGTGATGAATGTTTATGATGAAGAACAAAAGCAATTTTTTGAAACCAACCCCTTGGTTATGCTGAATGGCGTTCCTATTTTAAATGTAAATAAACTGATGGATTACGACCCATTGAAAATTAAAAAATTAGACGTTATAATGAGAACCTATTATTATGGAAATACGAGTTTTAATGGTGTCATTAATTTTATTACTTATGACGGAAAAATTGAAGACGAAACCTTGATCCCAGATGGATCCATTTTCGATTATGATGGAATACAAAAAGAAAGAGATTTCTACGCTCCTATTTATGAATCATCAGCGCAAAAAGAAACCAGTATGCCTGACTTTAGAACAACGCTTCAATGGGTCCCAAATATTGACATACCTGCAAGTGGCATTAAAACGCTCACTATATTTAGTTCCGACCTTCCTGGAAAATATATAATCAGTTTACAAGGCATCAACAAGGAAGGAAAGACTGGAAGTCGTTTAGTCCCATTTGAAGTGACCCTGAAATAAGTTCATCTTTATTGCTGTACTTTGATTTTCTGCTTCTTATAAATTATGTCTCCGCTTGATGTAAGTCCCAAAACTGCTATTGTATAGGTTGTAATGGAATCGCCAGTATAAAATGAGATATCGGCCTTACCTGTGGGACTTGTATATAGATGTCCATTCCAATAAATAGTAGCTCTTATATCTTTAAAATTACCGTTCTTAATTAATAGGTTTTCATATTCCGGCACAGTGAACAAAGGAGCAATATGATAAGATTTTGGATAATATACTAGTGTGCCATAACTCTCCATTTTACTTCTAAAATTAGAAAAACGGTGCGTATTAATAATGATAACTCCATTGGTTGATCGGCTTCCATAATAGGCAGCTTCTGGACCTTTAAGCACTTCTACAAAATCAATCATGTCCACAGGTATTCTAGAAATTTCAGCCAATAATGGGCTACTATTAAAAGCCGGACCTGAATCTGCTGTAGTAGCGTCCTCAATTACAGGGCCATCCCCGCCAGCTACCATAACACCGTCAATAATTAAAAGCGGCTCGTCTTTAGCACTCACAGTGAAAGAAGCTACTCCACCTAGGGTTAAAAAGCCCGCCCTTAAGTGCAAGCCTGGGATAGTTAACAATGCATTACTAGCATCTGTGCTGCCTAATTTTTGCATAGCTTCTCCTGTAAGAATTTGTGAGAAATTACTTACTCTTTTACTAGTGTTATAACTATTTGCTTTTATAGAGGTTTTTACAGTCACCGATTGCAACCATTCTTTTCCAGTACCAAAAACAACATTCTCTAAATTGGAATATTGTTTTAGCGTCGCTACTTTTTCTAAACTGTGTTTTTGTTTTAATGAAATTGGAGTAGAAACTATTGGAAATGGATTACTAACTTCCATCACAATTTTTTCATCCAATTTAGTCCCTTTTAAAGTTGATACTTGTAATGTAAAAGGGATACTATCAACAATAGTTGGAAGCCTAAATTTAAACTCACCTAAATTATTGGTAGTGTCCGCATCAAATAAATTAATTTTACCCTTGGCATAAATTGTAACTAGTCTATTGGGCATTAATATCCCCTTTTTATTAAAAATTTTACCCCTGATATCTGTAATAGTCGTGTCGGTTGGCAATACTAATTTATGATACTCTTTTTCATCCATTTCATTAGACTTGGCAAATACTTGCCCAATAAATTTAAAAGGCTGAGTCAATAACTGCAATTGTCTCACCATATTGTTGCTATCTAAATTATCAATAGTAGTATTAGTATAATATCCCTGTTCATCACCCACTAAAGAATCGTCGGTAACCGTTACTGACAAAGCTGCTAAGGTTGGGTGAACTAAAGTGTCCCCGCTCATTATATTAGCAATGACATGATCCCTATTACTATAAAATGGTTTATTCGTACTTATAAATAATTCTTCTTTTTCTTTATTGATATAAACCGACCTTTCGCTTACTACTTCTTTCTTCTCATTAAATAATATCAATTTTGACATGCCTGTTGGAAAACTTGCTTTAGGAATATTTATTTCATACATGTCTTTCCCCTCGCTAGCGAAGCAAAGACTATCTCTACTTATCCCTAATAAATAGGTAATTCCACCTTTCTTGTAAATAGAATCGCCTTGCGAGATAATTGCTTTAATATAATTAGGGCTTTCGTCTTTAATGGAAATTTGACTTGTATAATGATTCACTTCTGGTAGTGGCCAGCTTAATACTTTATTATTATACTTGACATTCGCTAAATACTTATGACTTTTAGAAACGAAAAAGCTACTTTTTGCTAATCCGTTTTTTGCATCCGTTGTAAACCAAGTCTCAATGGTATTGTCTTTGCTGTCAGAAATATATCCCTCCACTCCAATTGGGTTGCCCGCTGTATCCGTAGCTTTAATACCTATAACAGTATTGGTTCCTGCAATAATTGAACCTCCTTCTGGAAATAATTTTAACACAGGAGTCGAGTAAGTATTATTGCCGTTTTGAATACTTACTGTTTTTGTGTCTAATGCATTTATATCATTGGTGTTTCTACCCGTATTTTCAGAGTTGGCAATTGGATATCTTGGATTGATAACATATAAAGGCACTACTAATATGGACCCAGTGTCATTTTTAATCATATTGGCCGTATACAACCTTAACCAATAGTAACCTTCATGCGTTGCTGCAGCAATTTTCAAGCTTGCCTCTGTTTTTTCAGACGGCAAATTCAATAACACTTGTGAAATAACAACCTCTTTTTCGTTTACAATATCTGCATACAAAGTTTGGCTATGTTTATAAAACTTATGAGATAAATTATTTATCACCCATGCTTTCATCCAAAGTTCTTCCCCTGCAACAAAAACAGACTTATTCGTTTGCACCAAAATCTTCTCACTATAATCCTTTCTTAAATTCTTAATAAACCTTCCCGCCAAACTATCAATATGTTCAATATTAGCTTGCGCAATTGTTACATTAATTAGTGTTAGAGATAATATAAATAGAAGCGCGGATTTCCTTAATTGCATAAAAGAGGTGTTATTGACTTAAAGTTATAAGGTTGTGGTTAAAATTGTACAAATAATGGATGAATGGATAGACAAGAATTCGTAAGTTTAGGTATAAAACCACTGCATATGTATACTAAAATTCGTCTTGGATGCTTAGCTGCTATTTGCCTAATTACTTTAACAGTAAGTGCTCAAATCAAACCAGCACCAGATAGAAATGAAGGAGAAGGCCCTTATACTCAGCTTATTATTAGAGGAGTTACCTTAATTAATGGTACTGGAGCCCCTGCAATTGGACCTGTAGATATTGTTATTGAAAATAATAGAATTACTAAGATAGTAGTGGTGGGAGCCGAAGGGACAAAGATTGACCCTAAAAGAAGGCCAGCATTAGCGTCAAATGGTAAAGAGTTAGATGCAAACGGCTTATTTGCATTACCTGGATTAATTGACATGCACACACATATTGGTGGTGTTGAACAAGGAACCCCTGCAGAATACGTTTATAAATTATGGATGGCTCATGGAATAACTACTGTACGTGATGTGTCAGCAGGAAATGGTTTGTCATGGGTGTTAAGTGAAAAGAAAAGAAGTGCAGAAAATAAAATAATTGCACCAAGAATATTCGCCTACACTGGTTTTGGACAGGGTGCTAAAAAACCAATTATTACCAAGCAAGACGCTATAGACTGGGTTGACGAGAATGCAAAAAATGGCGCCGATGGTATTAAGTTTTTTGGTGCATCTCCAGAAGTGATGGAAGCTGCTATTAAAGAAAATAAAAGATTGGGATTAAGAAGTTGCGCACACCATGCACAAACTGATGTTGCTAGATGGAATGTATTAAACTCTGCAAGAGCCGGCATGACTAGTATGGAACATTGGTATGGTTTACCTGAAGCTTTGTTTGAGAATAAAACTGTACAAGACTTTCCATTAGACTACAACTATACTAATGAGCAAAGTAGATTTGAGAATGCTGGCAAATTATGGAAACAAGCTGCTGCTCCTTATTCTGAAAAATGGAATAAAGTAATGAACGAGTTAATTGCCTTAGATTTTACTTTAGACCCTACTTTTAATATTTATGAAGCCAATAGAGATTTAATGAGAGCTAGAAGAGCTGAATGGCATGAAGACTATACCTTGCCTTCTTTATGGCGCTTTTATTCACCAAGCAGAAACTCACATGGTTCTTATTGGTTTGACTGGGGAACAGAGCAAGAAGTAGAGTGGAAAAATAATTACAAATTATGGATGTCCTTTATTAATGAATATAAGAACAGAGGCGGACGTGTAATTGCTGGTTCTGATAATGGATTTATATATCAAACTTATGGATTTGGCTTTATTAGAGAACTTGAATTATTAAGAGAAGCTGGGTTCCATCCATTAGAAGTTATTCGTTCTGCAACCTTAAACGCTGCACAAACTTTGGGTATGGAAAAAGACTTGGGTACAGTTGAACAAGGAAAATTAGCTGACATTATTTTAGTAGACCAAAATCCATTGAAGAATTTACAAGTTTTATATGGCACAGGTGCGATACATTTAAACGAAAATGGGGATACTAAAAGAGTAGGTGGTGTAAAATATACTATCAAAGACGGTGTTGTATATGATGCCAAACAACTTTTAAAGGACGTTAAAACAATGGTGGATAAGGCAAAAGCTGATGAACATTTTGTATTAAAACAACCAGGGATTGAATAGTAGATAAAACAGGCTGAATAAGCCATGATATATGGAAATAAAAATTATTAAAAACAGATCAGATATTGGCGCTGGGACAAGAGGATCTGATATGGGTGTGGATGCTATAGAAATTGCTGCGATAAATGCAGGAAATGATTTCTTTAATAAACACCTATATGAGGATGTTGAAACGCATAATGAAACTATTTATAATAAAAACAATAACGACTTTGCAAAACGCATTGAAAACGTTGTGGAGCAATGCCAAAGAGTTTCCAATGCTGTTCAAGCAAACTTAACAGCCGGTTACTTTCCCATTGTTTTATCAGGGGATCATTCATCAGCACTAGGTACATTGAGTGGTATTAAAGCTGCCAATCCGAATAAAACAATGGGAGTAATATGGCTAGACGCACATGCTGACTTACATTCCCCATATACTTCACCTTCAGGCAATATTCATGGTATGCCATTGGCGGCAGCATTGGGTAATGATAATTTAGCTTGTCAAATAAACCATCCCTCTCCTACTACCATTTCACATTGGAATAATCTAAAAAACATTGGAATCAATGGACCTAAGATGCAAGCCAAACATTTGATATTTTTTGGACTACGGGATTATGAAACTGCAGAAGCTCAATTAATTGAGGCAGCTGGTATTAAGCATTATAAAGTTGAAGAAGTAAGATTTAGAACCTTAGCAATCTGTGTGCAAGAAGCTATTGATCAACTTAAAGATTGTGATATTATATACATTTCCTTTGATGTGGATTCAATGGATTGTGATAGCGTTTCCTATGGTACTGGAACTCCTGTTCCTATTGGCTTCCAAGCCGAAGAAATAATGAAAATAATTGATCAATTTGTTGCAACCAAAAAAGTGTGCTGCATAGAATTTACAGAGATCAACCCACTACTTGATAATAAGGGGAATAAAATGGCCGAGACAGCATTTCAAGTTTTAGACCATATTACAAAAACTATATAAAATAGAAGTACTCTTAAATTTTCTGAAGTAGCAAAGTAAGAATTCTAGGGATTTGATTGCGGTCGTCGTTATCAAAAAACTCGTTAATGTTTACTATTGCAAATCCATTGTCTGTAGCAGCATTTGTAAAGTCAGAAATATGATGATTGAAACAAGTAACAATCTCCAATCCATTTTCAGTCTCGAATCTAGCTTTTGAACCCGTATATTGTTTGAAAGGATGTAGTTCTCCAATATAAACATAGCCATCAACTTGTACCGTGTTAGCTAGCTTTTTAAATATAGCATCAAGGTCTTCAATATGCTCCAGCATCAAGCTGAAAGTAACTAAATCATATTGATGGTTCACAAAATCCCAGTCCTTGGTAATGTCTGCAATCGCAAAATGAACATGGTCGGACTGAATTTTGACCTTGGCTTTGGCAAGCATCTCTTCAGACAAATCAATCGCAGTAATTTTATTAGCAATAGTATGAAGCCAAGCTGTATTTTTCCCTGTTCCACATCCAATTTCTAAACAATTGGAAAATACGAAATTTGAAAGCGTTGTTTTTAAAGCTAGGGCTTCAACATCTCGCGTTTTATTTTCATTGGTATCATATTGTTCTGCCCAACTATTATATGCTTTTTTAACGTCCATTTTGTTTGCTTCTTATTAAACAAATCTACAACTTAACACTACTCATACCACCATCAACATGGAAAATTTGCCCAGTAATCCAGGTAGATTTATCAGACAATAAAAATTCGGTCATATTTGCAATATCACTCGCCATGCCAACACGTTTTAAAGGATGTCTTAATGCATTGGCTTCTAGTTTCTGCTCACTATTTAATAAGCTAGCCGCCAAAGGCGTATCAGTTAAAGAGGGCGCTATAGAGTTAACTCTAATAGTAGGTGCTAATTCGGCAGCTAAAGACCTTGTCAATCCCTCAATAGCTCCTTTTGAAATTGCAACTTGAGTATGAAAATTTAAACCCATTTGTACAGCTATGGTTGAATATAAAATTATGGCAGGATTTTTTCCTAATTTCAACTTAGTTAAGGAACTTTGAATCACTTTAATCGCACCAATTACTTGTAAATTAAAGTCGGAAATATATTCTTCCGGCTTGATTCTTGCAAAGGGACGAAGGCTAATGGCACCAGGACAATAAACTAAACCATCAATGCTTTCAGGAAGAAAATCTAATGAAATGGACTCATCTAGCACATTTAACGGATGGTAGCTAAGATTCGGATTTTCAGAAATTACTTCATGAGAATTATAGGTTGCATAAACCTTATGCCCTGATTGAACTAACTGAGCTACAAGTTGTTGCCCAATTCCAGAAGAACCTCCTATTACGAAGTAATTTGACATATTTACAATTTTATACAATAACAACCTAAAGGGATAAATTGTTTAAATAAAAGAAAATTAAAATAAAGACTTGAAATAGTACCCTTTTTGCTGAAAGTAGTAGGCAAATAAAAAAGAGGAATAAATACATTGAAAAATATAAAAATACCATGATAAAGAAAATTATTTTATACGCATTTGGGGTAATATTATTATCTATTATGGCTTCATTGCTAATAGCCAGATTATATAAAAAAGAAATAAAGCAGGCGGTTATTAAAATAGCGAATGATAATTTATCGGCAAAATTCAATTTTGAAGACGCTAGTTTAAATTTTATAACTGGCTTTCCCAGAATGACCGTAAATGTTGAAGGAATTAAAATTGTAGGGAAAAATGAATTTGAGAAAGACACTTTAGCGAATATTGAAAACCTGAAATTAGAAATAAACTTATATTCCTATTTGTTTAATGACAAAATTGAAATTGAAAAAATCATTCTAAAAAAAGCAAAATGTAATTTAATTGTCCTGCAGAATGGTAAAGAAAACTGGAATATTTTAATTACAGATACTACAGCAAAGAAAGAAAAGCCAAAAAAAGTATTCGAATTAGTATTGAAGCATTATAAAATTATAGAGTCAGACATCTCCTATAATGACCATATGCGTTCATTTTTAACCATAATGACAAATATAAACCATGAGGGGTCAGGAGATTTTTCCAAAGAGGTTTTTTCATTAAAAACAGCTACCAGCGTAGAACAATTAAGTTTAAAATATTTAGGGAATACTTATTTGTCTGAAGTAGCCGCAAAATTGGAAGCGCCAATACAGATGGATTTTTCAAAAATGCAGTTTTCGTTTAAAAACAATGACTTACTTCTTAATGAATTACCAATTCACTTTGATGCCTGGATTGCAATGCCAGATAGCAATATTGACATGGATATCAAGTTCAACGCAGAAAAGTCTCCATTGAAAGATTTTTTATCTTTAATACCAGTCCTATATAAAAACTCATTTAAGGACTTGACAGCTTCCGGAAAATTGACACTCAACGGGTATATGAAAGGTATTATGACAGATGCAGCCAATCCTGCATTCGGTCTTGCCATTTTAGTGGAACAAGGCGCTTTTAAATATGCAAACCTACCTGTAGGCGTAAAAGGAATTTCCATGAATTTTAAATTGGATAATTCTGACGGTATTTTAGACCATACTGTTATAGGATTAAATGACTTAAAAATGTCTTTAAATAATAAACCATTCAATGCCAATTTGATAATTAAAAATCCTGAATCAAACCCATATGTCAAAGGATATATGAACGGAATAGTTGACCTGTCGGACATTAAGAAGTTGATACCGGAACTTAAAATGCAAATAAATGGTATAATTAAAGCTAATATTCAATTAGACGGAACTGTGAACGAATTTAAGAAAGGAAAAGGCCAAGCAAAGGGTGATTTTACCCTTACCAATATGGTATATAAAAATGAAAAGGATGGAAATGATATAAAGATACCAAGCGCTACATTTTTAGTTACTTCAAAAAAATTACTTGTTAGCTCCTTTATTGCAAATGTTAATAGTAGTGATTTTAATATAACAGGGGGATTAGAAAATTACCTTCTTTATTTTCTTAAAAATGAACCACTCGTGGGGAATCTTGACCTGCAATCTAAAATGATTGATTTAAATGAATTAATGCACCTAACAACTACAAGTAAAGATACAAGCATCTCAGATTTTAGCTTGCCAAATAATATCAAATTTGATTTTAATGCAGCCATTGAAAAAATAAAGTACAAAGACTGGACACTGACCAACGCTGCTGGCGGATTGTCATTTTTAGACCAAAAAGTAATAGTAAATAAATTAAAATTCAACTTGCTAGATGCAGCATTCAACGCTACTGGATTTTATAGTAAAAAAGATAAAGAAACTCCTAAAATGGACATCAATTTTGATATCCAGCATTTAAATATCAATACCGCTTATCGTAATTTTACAATTATACAAAAATACTTGCCAATTATAGAATCCGCAAAAGGGGAAATAAATACTAATGTGAAATTTAGTTCTGACTTATCAAATGGTTTTGCGCCACAAATGAATACTGTTAATAGCGAAGGAGATATTTATCTAAATAATGTAAATATATCGGGATCGGAAACACTTAATAAAATAGCATCCCTTGTAAAATTTGAGCAATTAAAAAATCTTGAAATAAAACCTGCACACTTAAGCTATACTATATCAAAGGGCAGATTTATTGTAAAGCCCTTCGACATCACAACAAACTTTACAAAGTTAAATATAAAAGGTTCTAACGGGATTGATAAAAGTTTGGACTATCAAGTTGAAATGGATCTTCCAAAACAAGCAACAAGTAATGGGTTAAGTGAGGCAGTAAATAAAGAGTTGGCTAAAGTAAATCCCAACTTCAATATTGATAAATTCACAAAAGCTTTAAGGGTATTAATTTTAATAAATGGAAACATAACGAGTCCACAAATTAATCTACGTATTAAAACCAATATTGGTGGTTCAGAAGGAATTGCAGAAACTGCAATTAATCAAGCAAAAGAGGCTGTTACTGTTGAAATTAAAAAGCAGGTGAACACTAAAATAGAAGACGCTCAAAGACAAGCGGATGTAATTATAAATGAAGCACAAGCGTTTTCTGAAAGAATTCGACAAGAAGCCTACGCCAAAGCAGACAAGATTGTGGAAGAAGCTAAAAATCCATTTGCACAAATTGGTGCAAAATTAATAGCAGACAAAATAAAAAAAGAAGCCGATAAGAAATCCGCTCAAATAATAGCAGACGCTAAGGCGAAAGCAGATTCTATATTAATTAACGCAAAACAATAAAATAAAATGAAAAAAATAAGTAAAAAAAATAAATTACAGGCTGCATTTTTTTTATCACTGGCTGTATTATTTATCTCTTGCTCCACAAACACTTTAACAGGGAAAAGTCAGCTTTCATTAGTTTCAGAAAACGAATTACAATCATTGTCTGCAGGACAGTATACTGACTTTATTAAAGCTCATACTGTTATTGCTCCCGCAAAGGACTCAAGAGCCTTAATGGTTCAAAGAGTAGGCACTAAAATTGCAGCAGCAGTTGAAACATACTATGCAGAGAAAAACAATAAAGCAGCACTTAGTGGATTCGCATGGGAATATAATTTAGTGTTAGACAGTGCTATAAATGCATGGTGTATGCCAGGGGGTAAAATTGTAGTATATACAGGCATTCTACCTTATACAATAAACGAAAACGCGTTAGCCGTAGTAATAGGTCATGAAGTTTCTCACGCACTATTACAACATGGTAATCAAAGAATGAGCGAATCTATGATTCAACAATTAGGTGGCGTTGCATTGTCAACTGCAATAGCTAAAAAACCAGCCGAAACTCAAGACCTATTTATGAAAGCATATGGAGTCGGAACTGAATTAGGTGTAATGCTTCCGTTCTCAAGAAAACAAGAATTGGAAGCAGACAGATTTGGATTAATATGGGCAGCCATTGCAGGGTATGACCCCAATGAAGCAATTGCATTTTGGGGGAGAATGCAAAAAGCTTCATCTGGACAAAAACCACCAGAATTTTTAAGCACACACCCTTCAGATGAAACGAGAATTGAAAAAATTAAAACCTATTTGCCAGAAGCGATGACCTATAAAAAGTAGAATAATATAATTGACAAGAATCAAATACAATTTGCACTGTCGTCATTGGAGACTGTAAAATGGGATTGTACTTTTACTTCAGATTATTCGGACATTATTGTTTTAAACAGCAATAAACTGTATATATCTATTCGGGGCAAGTTTGCAAGAGCTTGCCCTGTTTTTATCTTACAAAACCATTGTTATGAATACAACTAAGATTTTACCAATATTATTGCTTCTATTAGTGTTGTCTGCCTGTACTAGCTCTAAAATTACCAATACCTGGCTTTCTCAAAAAGCACCTATTCAGCAATATAAAAAAATATTAGTAGTCGGAATTAATGGGACTGAAACTTGGGGGTCAAAAGAGAAAATGGAAAGAGAATTGGTAGACAGACTAAGAGAGAAGGGGCAAAATGCAGCATCTGCAGCTGATTCGTATGGCCCTAAAGCATTTAGAAACTTAAGCGAGGATACTGTTATTAAAAAACTAGAGGGCACTGGAGTAGACGCTGTATTGACAATTGTACTTCTTAATAAAACAAAAGAAAAATATTATGTTCCTGCTCGTGTTTATTATTCCCCCTATATAATGTATCATCATCATTTCTGGGGTTATTATAATACAATGACTACTCGTATATATTCTCCAGGATACTACACATATGACAAAAAATATTTCTGGGAAAGTAACTTATACGACATGAATACAAAAGAGTTAATCTATTCAGTACAAACAGAATCCTTCAATCCTAATTCATCCGAGCAATTAGCACATGAGTATAGTGATCTAATTATAAATAATATGTCGAAAAATAAAGTAATCAACTTTTAGAGGAGTTTTCAATAATCAAATTATCTAAATTAAAAAATACACCTTAAATTATAGCATACACTGCATTTGAATATCTGCTCTTTCGTAAGGCGATGAACGGCCTTCTACTTTTGTAAAGCCGAGTTTATAATACATATTAATAGCAGGGGCTAATATAGTATTACTCTCTAAAAAAATACATTTAGCCCCAAGTGATCTTGCTTTATCTAATATAGCATTGCCAAGTAACCATCCAATTTTTTTGCCCTGCGCTTTAGGAGCTACGGCCATTTTGGCTAATTCATACTCATATTGCTCATCATTCATCTTGATTAAAGCACAAACACCAACTGGCTCCTCATCTAAAAGAGCCACTAAAATATGTCCACCTTTTTCTAAGATATAGGTATCTGGATTATCTAAAGCTTTAAAATCAGCCTCTTCCATTTTAAAATACTTTGAAATCCACTCAACGTTAAGTGAGCGAAAAGCATGCTGATACTTTTCTTCATAATCAACTATGGAGACGTCAGTTACATTATTGCTTTTTTGATCATTCATAAAGTAGTTTCAATTATTGAATTCAAATTTAAGATTTTAACTATAATTAGTTATAAAAATCTAGCCTTAATATTGTTATCTGGTATCCTGCATTCCTTTCTCTTTCCAAATATCTTATACCTGTTATTTGCAACCATATCATATAAGGAGTTTCTTAAAAATCTAGGTAAATACTTGAAAAGTATAAAAATACGAGGCCACCCAGTAAGTAATTGACAAATATGTATAACAGCATCCATCTTAAAGTAAGCCTGATCTCCTTGAATAAGTACAATTGAATTCATATCGCCTTCTCCAATATTACACTTCTCCAATAATGCTATACCAATTTCTGATTGTTGTGCAGCAAATTTAAACATAGCCTTCTCGTCATGTTTGATAACTATATTAACAGCTGAATTACAGAAATTACAAACCCCGTCAAATAAAATTATGTTACTCTCTTTCAAGATATAATCGATTTAATATTACAAGGTACACTTTAAAATATACATCCCTCTATATTCAGGCTTCATTAGTGTGAAAATTTCACCTGGAAGGCGATACTCTCCAATAATTTCAAAACCAAGTTTTTTATAGAATGACAAAGCCTTGTCTGCACTATCCATCGCCTTTAATTGTATTGATTTTTTGTTATACTGTTTGGCGACATCAAACACATGTTTCATCATAGCGGTACCAATATTATTTTGAATCATTTTAATGTCAATATAAATACGCTCTAGCTCCATCACTTCTTCTTGTATTTCACCATTTGATTTCGCATTGATATTGATCTTTAAATAACCAACTGCATCCGATTCTTGATATACTATAAAGTGTATGTTATTGGGGTCTAAGATTTCTTGCTCTATTTTCTTAACAGGATACGCATATTCATTAATATACCATTCAACACCACCCTCGATCCATAAATATGGATAATGTGGAATATAGATTTTCTTCGCCAAGTCACTAAGAAATAACGCATCTGATGGCTCAATTTGTTTAAACATTATAGACTCGGACTGCATATTAATTAATTTGAATTTTTTACTTATCAAGGTGATGCAATATACACAACTGCTGTATAAAATTCAATAATACTGTCATTAATACATGACTTACTCATTTTAGTATTAACCAAAATCAATGTGTGGCTATAATTTCACTGTCCATTATCAATACTTGAAATAGTTAATGTGTAGAAGGCTTCAAATAGCAACTATAACATATAAAAAATATAAATCGAATGAGCAATAAACTTAAAATACTAATTAGCACGACGGCTTGTATATGCTTTGTATTGGTTACTAATGCACAAAACATAACCGCATATACCTTAGGATGCATTGGAAATATGGGAGACAATACCCTACTATATAGCGGATCTATTCAATTAAAAGCGACAGATTGTTTATCAATAGAAAATGGGGTTAAGGCTATGAAAATTTCAAATACAGGAGTTTTCAAGAACTATTGCGAAGTAGAATATGACAAAAATTACATGACCACACTTTTAGCAAGCCCCAATCCTATTTCAACATTTACCATTATAAAAATGACGGAGCCTCTTTATATTGAAACAGATGAAAAAGTATTAATACAAATTTTCAATTCAAACGGTTCTATAATAAGCGAATCTAGCACTTCCTTAAATACATTAAAAACAGGCTATTTAGTTCAGTTAAATGATCAGCCAAATAATGGCGTTTATTTTTTAAAGGCATCATCACCAGCCATGACATTTAAGCCCTTAACACTTTTTAAACAACGATAAAATGATAAAGAAAATAATCTTGCCCGTTTTAAGCTTTTTTATGTTGACACAAACTAAAGCACAAAGTGGATTTTCAGACGGAATTTTATTCCAAGCAGTAGCAACAGATGTTGATGGAAACCCTGCAAAAAATAGAACTATTTATGTTAAAGATGCCGTAATTAAATCATCGCCAACTGGAGAAGTACAGTATATGGAGTCTTTCAAATTGACTACTTCATCTGATGGTATTTTTACTATAATAATTGGTAAAGGACAGAGAATTAGTGGAGCAAATAGTTTATCAACGATAGATTGGACCAATAGTGCTTTTTATTTAAATTTAAAAGTTGCTATTGCACCAATAAAACCTTCTGCTAGTTGGGATCCAAATTCCAAGTATGTAGACATGGGTACTTCACAGTTTTGGACAGTCCCTTTCGCTATGTATGCACAGAAAGTTGCTGGACAGGACACGAAATTAAATATTTCTGATACAACAACCATGTTGAATAAAAGAATTGCTAGAGATACTATAATGTTGTCCTCAAGAATTAATACAAAAGCATCATTAGCTTCTCCTTCTTTTACAGGGATTGTGACAGGTATAACTTCGGCAATGGTTGGATTAGGAAATGTCAATAACACTTCTGACTTATCAAAACCAATTTCAACAGCGACCCAGAATTTATTGAACTTAAAGGCGAATAAATTAGATCTAGACTTGAAAGAGCTTTTATCCAATAAGTCAACTAATATAAATACTGACGGTGGTTCAAATGAGAAATATCCAAGTACAAAAGCAGTAAAGTCATATGTTGATGCAAGTGTAATTTCAGGTGGTATCATTGATGGCGGCATTTCAACACTCAAACTTGCCGACGGATCCGTTACTGACATAAAAGTAGCAAACGGCATTAGTGCCTCAAAAGTGGGATTAGAAAAAGTTAATAATACTTCAGATATAGCAAAGCCTATCTCAATAGCAACTCAAAACGCCTTAGATTCAAAAGCAAATGCTGCAGACTTAAATGAAAAAGCAACTAAAACTGAATTAATTTCTGGATTAGCAACAAAGGCGAGCACTTCTGACTTAACTACAGGCTTAGAGCTTAAAGCAAACAAGTCAGACTTAGACGCCAAAGCTAATACTGCTGACGTAACAACTAGCTTAACATTAAAAGCAAATGCCGCAGACTTAAATGACAAAGCAACAAAAACTGAATTAATTTCTGGACTAGCTTCAAAAGCAAGTACTTCTGAATTATCTACAGCTTTAGGACTAAAAGCAGATAAAACAGAATTAGATACAAAAGCTAATACTACAGATGTAACAAATAGCTTAAATGATAAGGCAACAAAAACTGAATTAACTACTGGACTTGCAGCAAAGGCTTCAAGCATTGAACTTGCAGCAGGATTAGATTTAAAAGCTACAAAAATCGAATTAGCTGAAAAAGCAAATGCTTCAGATGTAACAACAAGTTTAAATGAAAAGGCTTCAAAAACAGACCTTTCAAATGGCTTAGTATTAAAAGCAAATGCAACTGAAACTCAAGCTGCCTTAGATTTAAAAGCAACAAAATTAGAATTAGCTTCAAAAGCAAGCACGGATGATTTAACAATTGGACTTGCAGACAAGGCTACAAAAAAAGAATTAACAGATGGCCTAGCTTCAAAAGCAGATAAAATAGAATTGACTAATGGATTAGCATTAAAAGCAAATGCATCTGAAACTCAAACCGCATTGGATTTAAAAGCTACCAAAATTGAATTAGCTGCAAAAGCAAACTCAGCTGATTTAACAGCTGGACTTGCTGAAAAGGCTACAAAGAAAGAGTTGACTGATGGACTTGCTCCTAAAGCAGATAAAACCGAATTAACTACAGCATTAGAACTTAAAGCAAACAAATCAGATCTAGATGCAAAAGCAAATACTTCTGATGTAACAACCAGTTTAAATGACAAAGCTTCAAAAACTGAACTATCAAATGGATTAGCATTAAAAGCAAATGCTAGCGAAACTCAAACCGCATTGGATTTAAAAGCTACCAAAATTGAATTAGCTGCAAAAGCTAGTACGGATGATTTGACAATAGGACTTTCTGATAAGGTAACAAAGAAAGAATTGACTGATGGATTAGATATAAAAGCAAATGCCTTAGATGTAACAAATAGTTTAAATAACAAGGCTTCGAAAACTGACCTATCAAATGGCTTATCATTAAAAGCAAACGCTAGTGAAACTCAGGCAGCATTGGATTTAAAAGGTACAAAATTAGAATTAGCTACAAAAGCAAACGCAGATGATTTAACAGCTGGACTTGCAGACAAAGCAACAAAAAAAGAATTAACTGACGGATTAGATACAAAAGCAAATACTTTAGATGTAACAAATAGTTTAAGCGACAAGGCATCAAAGAAAGAACTAACTGATGGACTTGATTTAAAAGCAACAAAATCTGATCTATCAAATGGATTAGCAACTAAAGCAAACGCAGATGATTTAACAGCTGGACTTGCAGACAAAGCAACAAAGAAAGAATTAACTGACGGATTAGATACAAAAGCAAATAATTCTGATGTAACAACTAGTTTAGCTGCAAAGGCAAACGCTTTAGATGTAACAACAAGCTTAAATGACAAAGCTTCAAAAACTGAACTTTCAAATGGATTAACAACCAAAGCAAATGCTTTAGAAACTCAAACCGCATTAGATTTAAAAGCTACAAAATTAGAATTAGATACAAAAGCAAATACTTCAGATGTAACAAACAGTTTAAATGATAAGGCTTCGAAAACAGAATTGTCAAATGGATTAGCGTCTAAAGCAAACGCAGATGATTTAACAGCTGGACTTGCTGAAAAGGCAACGAAGAAAGAATTGACTGAAGGATTAGATACAAAAGCAAACGCTTTAGATGTAACAAATAGTTTAGCTGCAAAAGCAAACGCAAGTGAAACTCAAGCCGCATTAGATTTGAAAGCTTCAAAAACTGACCTATCAAATGGCTTAGCATTAAAAGCAAACGCAACTGAAACACAAACAGCACTTGACCTAAAAGCAACAAAGAAAGAATTAACTGACGGATTAGATACAAAAGCGAATACTTCAGATGTAACAACCAGTTTAAATGATAAAGCTTCGAAAATCGAATTGTCAAATGGATTAACAACTAAAGCAAATGCGTTAGAAACTCAAACTGCATTAGATTTAAAAGCTACAAAAATTGAATTAGCAACAAAAGCAAACGCAGATGATTTAACAGCTGGACTTGCAGACAAAGCAACAAAAAAAGAATTAACTGACGGATTAGATACAAAAGCGAATACTTCAGATGTAACAACCAGTTTAAGCGACAAAGCTTCAAAAACAGAATTGTCAAATGGATTATCATTAAAAGCAAACGCTAGTGAAACTCAAACCGCATTGGATTTAAAAGCTACAAGATTAGAATTAGATACAAAAGCAAATACTTTAGATGTAACAAATAGTTTAGCTGCAAAAGCAAACGCAAGTGAAACTCAAGCCGCATTAGATTTGAAAGCTTCGAAAACTGACCTATCAAATGGCTTAGCATTAAAAGCAAACGCAACTGAAACTCAGACTGCATTAGATTTAAAAGCTAACAAAATTGAATTAGCTGCAAAAGCTAGCACGGATGATTTGACAATAGGACTTTCTGATAAGGCAACAAAGAAAGAATTGACTGATGGATTAGATACAAAAGCGAATACTTCAGATGTAACAACCAGTTTAAATGACAAAGCTTCAAAAACTGAATTGTCAAATGGATTAGCATTAAAAGCAAACGCTAGCGAAACTCAGACTGCATTAGATTTAAAAGCAACGAAAATTGAATTAGCTGCAAAAGCTAGCATGGACGAGTTAACAGCTGGACTTGCTGACAAAGCATCAAAGAAAGAATTAACCGATGGATTAGATACAAAAGCAAACTCAACAGATGTTGCAACTTCACTTGGATTAAAAGCAAATTCTTTAGATGTAACTAATAGCTTAAATGAAAAAGCTTCAAAAACAGAACTTACAAGCGGACTGTTAACGAAATCAGACGCTAATGAAACGACTGCTGCCTTAGCTTTAAAGGCAAATACTTCAGATGTAACAACCAGTTTAGCATTAAAAGCAAACGCAGATGATTTAACAGCTGGACTTGCTGAAAAGGCAACGAAGAAAGAATTGACTGATGGATTAGATACAAAAGCAAATGCCTTAGATGTAACAAATAGTTTAGCTGCAAAAGCAAACGCAAGTGAAACTCAAGCCGCATTAGATTTGAAAGCTTCGAAAACTGACCTATCAAATGGCTTAGCATTAAAAGCAAACGCAACTGAAACACAAACAGCACTTGACCTAAAAGCAACAAAGAAAGAATTAACTGACGGATTAGATACAAAAGCGAATACTTCAGATGTAACAACCAGTTTAAGCGACAAAGCTTCAAAAACAGAATTGTCAAATGGTTTGTCATTAAAAGCAAACGCTAGTGAAACTCAAACCGCATTGGATTTAAAAGCTACAAAATTAGAATTAGATACAAAAGCAAATACTTTAGATGTAACAAATAGTTTAAGCGACAAGGCATCAAAGAAAGAACTAACTGATGGACTTGATTTA
>CANCAY010000019.1 GCA_947374225.1 Chitinophagaceae bacterium
AAACAATAGTACTCGGCGTTATAAACTTTTAAATGAATGGAGCTTGTTACAAAAGAAGATTTGTTTCCTATTACTGCTAATAAGAGAGTTAAGCAATACGTTGAAAATTTAATTTCAATTAATAAAGACTATGAAAAGTATATTATTAAAGACGGAACTGAATACAGAACACTTAATTTAACAACCAATGTGTTTTACTTAATCAAAGACTCTTGGACGGTATTAAAGGGAATGCAGGACTTGAAAACACAAAAAACAATTGCAATAATAGACTTGCTAGACCAAACAAGGCTAGCAAGTCCATTAGATATTTTAAAAACTATTAAATAGTAATAACTTGAATATTCGATCTGCTCAGCAAATTACCTACTAAATTATGCAGGGAATTTTTCTTGCCAAGCTAACATTCCACCTGTTACGTTTATAACGTCTTTAAATCCATAAGGTTCTAACATTAAACAAGCTTGACCACTTCTATTTCCACTTCTGCAGTATACATAAACTGTTTCTTCTTTTAAATGCTCTACTTCATCTAATTGTAAAGCTTGTACTAAACCTAATGGCAATAATTGACCACCAATATTAAATGCTGCATGCTCATGTGGCTCACGTACATCTAATAAATTGATTTTCTCTCCTGCGTCTATTTTTGCTTTTAAGTCTTCTACTGATATTGTTTTCATAAAAATGGATTGTAAATAAATATTAATAATTTAGAAAATTCGATTTGGTCAAATTGGAGTTCTGATTTGCATTTAAAATGTAACTCTTATTTAAATTTAATGTGAAAGTTTTACTTAATAGAATCTTTTGAAATTACTGGTGCAATTCTGTCAATCACAATGTCAATAGATCCGCCTTGAATGGTTAAGTTTTTCATTGGCATTCCTAAGGAATCAATCTGACCAGTAAATGGTCCTGGATTTTGTTGAATGATAAATGCATTCGCTGTGTCTTGAATAGCAATATTAGAACTAATTAGTCCAATGGAGAGTCCCATGGAAGCCATCTTCACTCTAGCCATATCTACTGTCATACCCACTAAGTCTGGAATTTCAAAACCCATAGCAGCACCACCGTCACCAACTAAGAAATTAACTACTGTACCTGAAGAAATCTTAGACCCAGGAGCAATAGGCTTACCACCCACTATTTGATCTAAAATCACATTCTTATTTCTGTCTGGTACTAAAGTAATGGTACCCAGTCTCAATCCTAATACTTTTAAATAAGTCTCTGCACTCTTTAAGGAGAATCCAATTAAATTAGGCATGTCCACCTGAGGTGCCAAAGTTCTATTTACCGTTAAATAAACAGTACGTCCTTTTTTTACAATTTCGTCTGCATCAGGTGTTTGTCTTAAAATTGAATTGCGAGCTAAAGTGTCCACGTATATAGAATCCTGCAAAACCACATCAAAGCCTAGCGCAGTTAAGTTTTTTTGAGCAGCTGATACATCCAAACCAATTACGGCTGGTACTTTCTCTGTCTTACCGTTTCCAGTAATCCAACCAAGAGAAAAGAAAAATAAAACCAATATCACCAACACTGCACCAATACCTACTAAGATATTGATCCATAATGGCTTCTTTAATAATTTATCTATCGCTTCCAAATGTCGTTTTTTAATTGATTGATGTAAAGTTACTATTATTAGTTTTTACTCAATGTATCTTCTATAATAGTTGCGTAAAAGTCTGTTAAAGTCCAACCCATTGCTTTTACCTGCTGAGGGATTACGCTTGCTTCGCTTTGTCCTGGAACAGTATTCACTTCTAACATGTATGCTTTAGCAGCTTTTTCGTCATAGATAAAATCAACACGCACCACCCCTCTACAATTTAATGTAGCATACACTTTTTTTGCAGCTTCCGTTAAATCCTTGAACATGGTATCTGAAATAACAGCTGGAGTAATCTCTTCGCTTTTCCCTTGATACTTTGCCTCAAAGTCAAAAAATTCGTTTTCTGTTTTTATTTCAGTGATAGGTAATACTGTTGTAATTCCTTTTGATTTAAAAACCCCAATAGTAAATTCTCTTCCACTAATAAATTCTTCTACTAAAACTTGACTGTCTTCGTTGAATGCTTTGACTAATGCTGGAGCTAATTCTTGCAAAGTATTCACTTTACTAATGCCTAAACTACTTCCACCATTATTAGGTTTCACAAATACTGGCAAACTTAATTGTTTTAATATTTCGTCAGGGCTTAATGGAGATTCAGCAAATAAATGAAGCGATTTTGCTACACCTACTCCACCAAAACCTGCAACAGCAACTGTAAATCTTTTATTAAATGTGAGTGCGGAAGTGGCAGTATCACAACTGGTATAAGGCAAACCTATTAAATCAAAATAACCTTGCATTTTACCATCCTCACCTGGAGTTCCATGAATGCACATTAAAGCAACATCAAAGTTTACTTTAACGCCACCCTCTTCAATACTAAAATCTGCTTTGTTAACAGCTACTTCTTCCCCAATAATATTTTCATACCACCAACCTGTTGGATGAATGTCTATTAAATAAACATCATACTTATTCTTATCCAATGCGTTCATTACAGTCTTCGCACTTTTATAACTTATCTGTGCTTCCGAACTTAATCCGCCTGTTACTAATGCCACTTTCTTTTTCATCTGTTCTGTATTGTGTTGAAATAAAAAAAGGGAAATTATTTCCCTTTTTTTATTTTAGTTTCTTACGAGTGTAGTTTCTCTTTTTTCGCTAGCAACGCGTCAACCGTTTCTTGGTATAACTCGTCATGTACGCAACAGTCCACTGGACATACTGCAGCACATTGAGGTTCTTCATGAAAACCTTGACATTCTGTACACTTGTTTGGAGTAATATAGTAGGTGTCAGCAGCGACAGGAGCTAATCTTTGACCAGCGTCTACCGAGGTTCCATCTAATAAACTGTAGCTTCCTTTAACTGTTGTGCCGTCTGCCATAGCCCATTCTACACCACCTTCATAGATAGCGTTATTTGGACATTCTGGTTCGCAAGCTCCACAGTTAATACATTCGTCTGTGATTTTTAGTGCCATAAAAATAATTTAAAAATTAGTGACGTACTTTTGTCTAATAAAGATATAACGAAAACATGAAATTACAAGCAAGAATAGCTGGTTTTGTAGCCCTAGGTGAAAACTTATTAGATGGGGAAAATATGGCTTTCCAAGAAGCAAAAATGAAGGCTAGTATCCAAAATTCATGGTTTTTACCTGAATTCATTGACCAGGCGGTTAATCAAATCTCTCATCAGTTTTTACAGCAACCCGCTTTGGAACAATGGACTGCTTTATACCCTTCTATTTCTGATACATTCACTGGTAAAAAAGTGGGTATTGTAATGGCTGGGAATATCCCAATGGTGGGATTTCATGACTTGTTGAGCACATTAATAGCTGGGCATATTGCAGTAGTAAAACTGTCAAGCAAGGACACTATTTTAATGGAATACATTATAGACAGTTTAAAGACTATTAACCCATTATGGCAGGATCAGATTCTAATACAAGAGCAGTTAAAAGCTTGTGATGCCTATATAGCTACTGGTAGTAATAATACCAGTCAATACTTTGAGCATTATTTTGGCAAGTTCCCCCATATTATTAGAAAGAATAAAACTTCCATTGCTATTCTTGATGGCAATGAATCAACAGCAGAATTGACATTGCTTGCAAAGGACATGATGTTGTATTTTGGAATGGGATGCAGAAATGTTACACAGGTATGGGTGCCTACTGGCTATGATTTTATACCATTATTGAATGCCTTAAAGCAATACAATTACATAATTGACCAACATAAGTACAAACATAATTACGATTATCAATTAGCACTGCTTATGATGACTAGACAATTTTACATGGATACAGGTGCCATTTTAATGAGCGAAAACCCTTCCCCTTTTGCTGCCATTTCTCAAATCCATTATCAGTATTATACTCCAGGAACCTTGCCTAATTTAGATACTAGTGAAGTACAATGTGTAGTAGGCAAATCGGGCTTGGCATTTGGAAGTTTACAAGCACCACAGCTCACCCAATATGCAGACGGAGTGGACACTTTATCCTTTTTAGTAGACTTATAACTACGAAAAACGAATAATTTCGTAAATATTTTGTTAAACCCTATGTCAAACTGTTGTGACAAGTTTACAGCTTTGTATTTTTGACATACAATTGGTATATAATTTGTTTAATTGTATTCAACTAACTAAAATTTTCAACTATGCATTTAAATTTTAAAAACGTATTGGCCATAATTGGAATTAGCGCCACTACCACCTTATTAAGTTTTTGGGCTTTTAATAAATACTTGAAGTCAAGTGACAATTTTACAGACGGAAAATTACCTGCAAATTATGCGAGCTTCTTTATGGGTAATGCACCAGGAAGTACTGTAGATTTTACACCAGCTGCTAGTGCTGCATCCCCTGCAGTAGTGCATATTAAAACCAAAACGAATGCTAAAAAAGCTGATGCCAATAACCAACCAAAACAAAGAAATCCATTCTCTGATTTCTTTGGCGACGACGAAATGTTTGGCGACTTTTTTGGTGGCCCTAGAATGATCCCAGAACAAAGAGCTAGCGGAAGTGGGGTTTTAATTACTGCTGACGGTTTTATAGTTACTAATAATCACGTTGTAAATGGAGCGGACGAAATAAGTGTAACCCTAACGAATAAGAAAACCTATAAAGCAAAAGTTATTGGCACCGACCCAAGCAGTGATTTAGCTGTTATAAAAATTGATGCGTCTAGTTTACCTTACCTAGTTTACGGGAATAGTGACGAGATTAAATTAGGCCAATGGGTTTTAGCAATTGGTTATCCATTAAATTTAGACGTTACAATTACAGCTGGTATTATAAGTGCAAAAAATAGAAATATTAATATTAATTCTAGACAAAGCGATAAGCCAGTTGAGTCATTCTTGCAAACTGACGCTGCAGTGAATCAAGGCAATAGTGGTGGCGCATTAGTTAATACAAGTGGTGAGTTAGTAGGCATTAATTCTGCCATTGCATCCCCTACAGGCTCTTATGCAGGATATGCATACGCAATCCCTGTAAACATTGTAAAGAAAGTAGTAACTGATATTGTAAAATTTGGCACCGTACAAAGAGCTTATTTAGGCATTAGCTATCCAAAGGATGGTTTGTCTGAAGAAGATATCAAAAAAATGGAAGAAGAATTAAATGTGAAGTATAAAGAAGGCGAAGGCATTTTAGTTACTGATGTAATTGAGGGTGGCGCTGCTAAAGCTGCGGGAATTAAGAAAGGAGATATCATTACAAAAATGAATGGCGTGTCTATAAAATCTTCTCCTGAATTACAAGAACAGGTTTCAAAATATAAGCCGAGTGATAAAATTAGCATCACCATAAAACGTGCTGGCAAAGAAATGAATGTGGACGCTGTTCTAAAAGGTAAACTTGGTAATACAGACTTAGCTAGTAGCAGTAAGGCTGCTGAAATACTAGGTGGCACGTTAACAAGTTTAGACAAAGCCACTGCTGAAAAGAATGACTTAGACGGCGGTGTTATTGTAAAAGATCCAGGAAACGGAATATTAGGAAAAAGTAGAATTGAAAAAGGTTTTGTAATTACCCATTTAAATGACAAGCCAGTAAAAAATGTAGACGAGTTTTATGAAGCCTTGAAAAAGAATACTTCCAACAGTGTAAGATTGTCAGGTGTGTATCCTGGATATTTTGGCAACTATGCATTCATTTTAAATTTGAATCAATAAGGTTTGAATTAACCACAAATACTTTCAAATAAATACTTTGTATATAAAAAATAGGCCCCAATTGGAGGCCTATTTTTTTTTTGGAAAGACTATTTCGATAATCTTTTCAGCCTGTAATTAACGAAACTGGAATCATCTATTAATATTGCTATTTCGTTTCTATTAAGAAAGTAGATTGTATTGGATTTAAATTCAAAGGCAATCTAGTATATACCACACCGTCTATTTGAACATATTTAATATCATTCAACTTTTCAGTCATACCTGTATTAGGGTTCCATTTTTCTAAATGTAATTGACCCCTTAATTCCACAAAAGTATGCACCGCTTCTTCGGATGAATTAGCTATAAAGTAAATATTTTTGTCGTCTTTAATTTTATGGATATAGCTCAAAGCACCTTCCCCTGCATTGGGTTGAGGATTATTGTCAAACTGCAAGTCTGCTCCAATTTTCAAGTCTGATAAAGTTTTATACAATACAGCCGCAGTTGGGTTATTGATATATATAGCTTTACCTCCATTAGCATTTGAATTAGTTCCCGGCACATTAAATATTGACTGAACAATAGTCATTACTTTTTCATCCTGACCAAACTCTGCGGCGTGCATTGGAAGCTCCGATGTCGCAATAACAATACCACCTTGATCATAGAATGTTTTAATTTTCTCTAATGCTTTTAATGAAATAGTGGACTCCCCTGGCATAATTACCACTTTATATTTTTGTTCATTCAATTCATTATGTAAAATCATAGTTTTGTCCTGGATAGTAACTTGTTCACTTGACAATACTTCTGGATGTAAGAATGTAAAATCACGATGCACATTCATTGTGAACATATCACTCAATTTTAAGTAATCCGTAGTAGGAGAAGCATATTTACCCCAATCTCCAATAGACTTAATTGCATTAGCATCAAATTTAAAATAAGATTGTAGTGAAGCAATTGGATACAATATTGCAATATCTGAAACAGTCTTACCCCCTTGTAACATATAAGATATACGTCCAGCCCATTCATTATAGTCCTTTAAGTATGGCCCGATTTCAGGATTGTATTCGGAAATTAACGGAGGAATTCGCACCGCGTCTTTTGCAGGATTATACCACATTCCATGAGGAATTAAAAAGTTGACCCCTCTAACAAAAACATCCATTCCTGCTTTGTACAAAGTTTTTTGTGTAAATTTTTCGTCATTAATCCAGCCTATGGCGCCATATATTTCCGCAGCTACTACCGGCTTATCATACATATTAGCAGACGAACTAATTAATTTAAATCCATCTCTTCCGTGCGTATAGCTAAATATCAAATCCATTAATGGAATATCCTGATGTCTGTAATATTTTACAATATCCCCATTCATGTCAACTGGTTGTATCTCGTAATTTCCAGGAGGATGTCCAGAACTTTTTAATCCATATTGATGACACCATTCTTTAACTAGCTTTGGGAATCCCTCTGACAACAATTCCGCTCTTGTATTAAATAAAGCAACTCTTGCCGCATCCGTTTCGGCACCAATGTCTTCCCATAAAGCAGGATATAATAATGCAGGATCTCTATGATATAATAACTTGAATTTTTCATTGAATCCTTTTGTCCAAGTTCTTTCTCCATGCTTATCCAGCGTAAAAAAACCTACGTCATCGAAAAATATTTGAGTAATGGTTTTACCAAAATACTTTTGATACCTTTTGGCAAATGCTTCATTATTCAAATCGATATATTTTTTTACAGCTTGCGGGTCTAAATAGTCAACAGCTATATCATTTGCCATCTCACTATTTCTAACCACGTCGCATGTAAAAAACATAATTTTCCATTTACCCGCTGGTGCTTGCCAATTAAAAGAATTGTTAACGATGTTTTTACTAATATCAACCCTACTCTTTGTTACCGTATTCATAGCAACAGCAGCCATTAGCGCTCCGTCCGGAACAGTCATTGCCACTAATAAAGGGCCATTTACGATGCTATCTGTTTTAGTTAATACTTTACGAGTATCTTCTGGATACATCAACTTCATCCTACCACCAGCTGAACCACTAGGAAAATCTAAGTCATCATACCATATAACTTTTAATCCTAAATTATCTGCGTTGTCTAGTATTCTTGTATACCTGTCAAAGTAACCCTCCGTTAAATAAGCAGGAGCTGTTCCTGGGTAAACCAAGTCGCCAGTAAATCCTTTTTGTGCTGAAACAGGCAAAATAGTAACTCCTCCAAAATTACTTTTGTATTTAATATCTCTCATTTGAGTATCCAAACCTTGATTGGTCATAGCACCATTCATATGCCATAATGGAGATGGCTTAAAAGAAAAATTGGGACTCTTAAAGTCTTTTTTAGTAATACTTGTTTGAGCAAACATAGTTGTACTGAATGCAACAAGGCAAGCTAAAGCAATCGTTTTTTTCATAGCTATATTAATTACTTAAATATAATGAAAATCTCAACTACTTCATAGCCTGCCAAATAGCCTCTTTCTCCTCCAAGGTTAACTTAGCCAAGTCTAATCCATTGTCTTTTGCATAGGATTCCATTAATTCAAAGCGATGCTTGAATTTCTTATTGGTTTTTTCTAAAGCAGTTTCGGGATCTATATTTAAAAAACGAGCATAATTGATCATACTAAAAAGTACGTCCCCAAATTCTGCCTCCATTTTTTCTTTATCATTGGCTTCTATCTCTACTTTTAATTCATGCATTTCTTCCTGCACTTTATCCCAAACCTGATCCTTATGCTCCCATTCAAAACCAACTTGTTTTACTTTCTCTTGTATCCGTAACGCTTTAACTATTGCAGGCAAACTATTAGGCACCCCACTTAAAATTGTTTTATTCCCTTTCCCTTCCTGTAATTTCAACTGCTCCCAGTTTCTCTTTACTTCTTCTTCGTCTTGTACTTTTACATCCCCATAAATATGCGGATGACGATGTATTAATTTTTTAGCAATCCCTTCCATCACATCCGCCAAGGTAAACTTACCTTGCTCTGTTCCGATTTTTGCATAAAACAATACATGTAACATAATATCACCTAATTCCTCTTTAATTCCATCCCAGTCTTCTTCAATAATCGTATCCACTAATTCATATAATTCTTCAATCGTATTACTACGCAAGCTATGTATAGTCTGCTTTTTATCCCATGGACATTTTTCTCTAAGGGTATCCATTATTTCAACTAGCTCTAAAAAACGTTGGGAACTGATGTCTTGGCTCATGATTAGATATTAAAAAAGGAAAGTAATAAAAAAGTAACCATCAAACTACCCATTAAAATAAATGTTAAAATATTTAAAATAATAAACTTAAAAATTGTCTTGGATCGAGACTGATGAAAATGATTTCGGAGGGACTTATATAAATAGAAGAACAATACAAAAGCCACAGAGATATCTAAAACAGTGAATGGCTTATGCATAAAATACTCATAAACATCGTCGACAAGTTTAATAACAAATAAAATAATAAAAAAAGCACAGTAAATATGTATGCTGAAAATTAAATGGTCTACAAAATAATGCTCCTTATTACGTCGGTATAATAACCATACAAAAAAAGCAAAAATGGGTAAAGAGATGTATAAAATTCGTGAGAAAAAATGTTCAAATTGTTCCAATACAGCTTTGCCAATTTCAAAATTATCCCCTTTGTATTTTTGTTTAACGGTGATGCCTTTTTTTGCAAGTTTTGACTCCAACCAACCAGCTTTTTTATTTTCAGGTAACTTATTCTGCGCCGCCTGATAAGCTTCCACTGTTTTATAATTAATAGTGTCTTTACCTATTTCAAATTGAAACCCATTATTTGCTTTTTCAATGCTATCTACTTTCTTTACTGCTGTATTAGTAGCAATTTTTGTTTTGTTATCCTTATTTAATTCAGCAGCACTTTTTGGACCACCTGTGAATATGACCAAGAAAAAAACAGCAGACACAAATAGATACATTCTTATAGGATGTAAATAAGTTGCTCGCTTCCCGTCCATATATAGCCTAGTTAAACTTGCAGGTTTAAATAACAATAGCTTTAATGTTTTCCAAAGCTTCCCGTCAAAATGTGTTAAGTCTTCAATAAAGTGCATCAGCAATTGCCAAAAGCTTTCTTTTACTTCTACGTTTTCTTGACCACATTGTTGACAGAACCTTCCTTCAACCTGTGTTCCACAGTTTAAACAGTTCTTTTGGGTTCTTTCTTTTAAATGAGACATGCGCTATTATTGTTCAAGCACTAAGATACGCTTGGTATAGGTAGAAAAAAAATCACTACGGGACTGCCGTTTTTCACTTCGTTCAAAACGTCTTCCCAATATATTGGTCTTACCCAAAGCCTTTCAAACAGAAAACTTCGGGACTGTCGTTTTTCACTTCGTTCAAAACGTCTTCCCAATATATTGGTCTTACCCAAAGCCTTTCAAACAGAAAACTTCGGGACTGCCGTTTTTCACTTCGTTCAAAACGTCTTCCTTATAAATTGGTCTTACCCAAAGCCTTTCAAACAGAAAACTTCGTTTCCTGTTTCTCTTTTTTTATGCGCTTCCGCAAATTCAAGCAAGCTTGATTCGCGTCATCGCATAAAAAAAGCCTCTCACTTTCGTGAGAGGCTTTGTGCCCCAGGCGGGAATCGAACCCGCACGGGCGTTGCGGCCCACAGGATTTTAAGTCCTGCGTGTCTACCAGTTCCACCACCAGGGCGTCATTGCTGACTTAAAAAAAATCCCGAACCGAAATTCGGGATTTTTGGAGCGAAAGACCGGGCTCGAACCGGCCACCCCGACCTTGGCAAGGTCGTGCTCTACCAAATGAGCTACTTTCGCTTGTATAAGAACTATTTTTAGGAGTGCAAAAATAGGGATTCAACGCTCCTAAACAAAATTTTTTTTTATTTATATTCTGGCTTGTACTGAGAGCTTGTATTAACCTCTACAGTAGGCTTCTTAAATCCACTGCTGAATACTTTAGAACAGTTGCCTACAACTAAAGCTAATAAAGCAAAAATAGTTACATAAAAGATAAATCTTGAAGAGGTTACCCAATTGGTAGCGATATCTTTGTCTGCTTCTGGAGTGTGTAATTCTTGTGACATATAAATCAATTTCGGATGCAAAAATAGTAACAAGTTCTTAATTACGAACGTGTTGGTGCACAATTTTATTAAAATGTTTCTTGTTTTTTATAAAGTACTGAAAAACGACCGACCCAGAATACACCCCATCCAGTGATACCATAGCTTTCGGGCTTTTTGTCCTTTTTAACTTCCCTTTTAAAATATACCAGATAAACCCAAAATGGGCATTCACTATGGCCCTAAAGAAGTCCCCGTCTCCGCTTAGTAGGCCTTTCCATGCCGAAATCGCGTCTAATAAGAACCTAAATGGCAGCTTCCACAATAGTTCCGATAAAGGCAGGTTTTTGGCAAGCATGATTAGATTATTCCTGAAATTCAGGAATACTTTACGCCCTCCTCTCGGTAATGTGCCTGCTCCAACATGAAACACCTTTGCAGTAGGACAAGCATATAATTGATAACCGCTTATTTGCATTCTCCAACATAAATCAATTTCTTCCTGGTGTGCGAAAAAGTCAGTGTCAAACCCACCTAATTCGTGGAACAAATGTGATCTTATCATGATAGCTGCTCCAGATGCCCAAAAAATTGGTTCTGAAGTATCATATTGTCCGTGGTCTGTTTCTAATATATCAAATATACGTCCTCTTGAAAATGGGTATCCTAAGCTATCTATCCATCCTCCAGCTGCACCTGCATATTCAAAATAAATTGGATTGCGCTGCGACAGTAACTTAGGCTGACAAGCACCGATAGATTTGTTTTCTTCTAATAACGCTACCATGGGACTAATCCAATTAGGATCCACTGCAACGTCAGAATTCAAAAGCACATAATAGTCTGCTTGCACTTTCTTTAATGCCCAATTATATCCTCCCGCAAAACCTTCATTCGTTGGATTGGTAATCAAAGTGACATTTGGATAGTTGGATTGTAAAAAAGAAATGGAATCGTCATTGGATCCATTGTCTGCCACCACAATTTCTAAATTGTCATAAACGGTTGACACTACAGACGGTAAAAACTCTTGCAGGTATTTAACACCGTTATAGTTTAATATGACTATGGAAACACGTGGATTCAAGTGGTTTTCTTTTTGCGAAAGTAAGCCCAAAATATTGGAAATTGAAGTAAAAAAACTAATTTAGACCAATGAATAAGGGCTATTTTTTATTTTTGAATCTAGATTTTCTGAATCATCCCATGGGGTAATGATAATCCCTTTATTTTATTTTGTTCCAAGCCTGCTTAATTAGCAATTGTGGAACCCTTCCCTTTTTATTCATTTTATACCCATTTTTATATGACAACGAATCATGACGTTAGTGCAAATGCTGCCAAATACTTAGCCCTAGAAGACCAATATGGTGCTCATAATTACCACCCTATTCCTGTAGTATTAGACCGAGGTGAAGGCGTTTATTTGTATGATGTTGATGGCAAGAGATATTTCGATTTTCTGAGTGGATATTCTGCAGTAAACCAAGGTCACTGCCATCCTGCTATTATTAAAACCTTACAAGAACAAGCGGCTAAATTAACTTTAACTTCTCGTGCTTTTCATAATAACCTTTTGGGTGAATATGAGCAATACATAACTAAGTACTTTGGATATGATAAAGTACTTCCAATGAACACCGGTGTAGAAGGTGGTGAAACTGCTATTAAATTAGCAAGAAGATGGGGTTACAATGTGAAAGGCATTGCCGACAATGAAGCAAAAATTATTTTTGCTGAAGGTAATTTTTGGGGAAGAACACTAGCGGCCATCTCCTCTTCTACCGACCCTAGTAGCTTTAAAGGATTTGGACCTTATATGCCTGGTTTTGGTTTAGTACCATACAACGATTTAGTGGCTTTGGAAAAAGCATTCCAAGACAAAACGGTTGCTGCATTTATGGTGGAGCCAATTCAAGGCGAAGCTGGTGTAGTATTACCTGATGATGGCTATTTAAAAGGAGTTCGTGCATTATGTAATCAATACAATGTATTATTTATTGCTGACGAAATTCAAACAGGGTTAGCAAGAACAGGCAAGATGTTAGCTTGTGATCATGAAGAAGTAAGACCTGATATATTAATTTTAGGGAAAGCCTTAAGTGGTGGCACTTTACCAATATCTGCAGTACTTGCTGACGATATTGTTATGATGCAAATTAAGCCAGGAGAACATGGTTCTACCTATGGTGGAAATCCTTTAGCATGTGCAGTAGCAATGAAATCATTAGAAGTATTGAAGTCTGAAAAAATGGCCGAAAATGCAGCAGCTATGGGTGCTTTATTAAGAGCTGAATTAGAGAAGTTAAATTCTCCATTGATTAAATTAGTTCGTGGTAGAGGTTTATTAAATGCAATAGTTATTGATCATAAAGACCCTGAAGTTTCATGGGAACTTTGTTTACATTTAAGAGATTTAGGATTATTAGCGAAGCCAACGCATGGCGATAAAATTCGCTTTGCACCTCCTTTAATCATTAATGAAGCGCAAATAAAAGAAGCTGTTCAAATTATAGCAACCGCATTAAGTAGGTTGTCTTAATAAAAAAAATGGAGTCTAATTTAGACTCCATTTTTTTTATTTTTTATTTACATCAATCTTGGGTAGAAAAGTCATTAGCAATATCCCTGCTGATAAAATTATGCTCGCATATAAAGCCCATTGTTTTTCTGGGCACTCTCCCATTTGACAGGAAGATAAGACTAAGAAGTTTCTTATTGACCATGCCAATATTAATGCCGCAAATACCATATTGAATCGCTTTGCCCAGATATATGGGAGTGCGAAAAATAATAAATTAATTAATCCTACATAAAACAGAAATTTTCCTGGTTGTCCAAAATTACTTTCTGCGGACTTCCATCCAGTTATTACCCAATGTCGGCTATCGATAATGATTAAAGGCTGTGTAGTTGTATATAATAAGAATAAGCAAAGTAGGATACCAATAGTTTGAGAATGTTTCATGGGGCAAAAATACAAGTTTTCGGACGAATATGTTTTTCATATTCTATTAAATCTATTTTACTCTAAAATCATCAATATTCTTAATCTCCTTATACTTCTCAAAATAACGTTTTGATTTCATGATTAGAGGGAGTATTTCTTTCTTAAACTCAATGAAATCAATTTCCTTGAAAATGAAATTAGTCTCACCTATTTTCAAAAAGAAGTTTTTTTCGACATTTAAATTTTGAATTTTTTTAGTTTTACCAGCATAGTCCTTAGTAACCATTACCCCAAACAATAAGTCTCCTACTTTATAAACCATTGATCTATTGAAAATTTCATTGTAATATGAGAATGAATCGATACTAGTAATAAATCTACTCAATGAGTCAATTTGTATACCTTCTAGCGCAAATTGTCCTGATTTTGAATTGTACTTTACTACTTCAGTATTAGACACACTTCCACCTAATAAACCTCCTATCAAACTAACATTACGACTTAAAATACCACTTCCACTAAAGCTTTCCGTATTCACTTTCCCTTCAACAGTAGCATTAACTTCTTTAATATCAAATATTAATCTTGTTAAAGTATCCGACTTACTTTTATCCATTACATAATCAAATCTAACCTTTAACTCATAAGTCGTCTTTGCAAAAAATGGATTGTTATTTAAAGTCCATTCAATATTATGATCTGTAACGACCTGAGAAAAAGAAATTATAGGAATAAATAAAAGCAAAAAAAGAATATACTTCATATTTGATATTTTGCTAAAATTAGTACTATGATTTCATATTTTAAATTAAATAAATATGATGATAAGTGTTTTTACAAGTAGTTAGGGATTGGCAGCGCACTTCGTTTGCTGCCTTCCGCTTCGGTATACCCGCTTTACCCAAAGCCTTTCAACTAAACGCTTCGCGTTCAGTTGGCTTTTTTAACGCTCATCCGCTCAATCAAGCAAGCTTGTTTCGCGTCTTCGCATTAAAAAAGCCTCTCACTTTCGTGAGAGGCTTTGTATCGAGGTCCCGAGCGGATTCGAACCGCTGTGGAAGCTTTTGCAGAGCTCTGCCTAGCCACTCGGCCACAGGACCCTTTTGGGACGCGAAAATAACACAAAGAAGTTAATTATAAAAGAATTTTACTGCTAATATGAATTAAACGACATTTGTAGCTTAAATAATGTACTTATGTCCACAATTGGAGCTTCTGAAATGATCATAAATGATCGTGGTGCCATTTATCACTTAAATCTGCGTCCTGAAGAGCTAGCAGACACTATAATAACTGTTGGAGACCCTGAACGTGTAGCGCATGTAAGTAAATACTTCGATCGTATTGAATTTACCACCGCTCATAGAGAGTTTATAACACATACTGGGTATATAGGTAATAAAAGGCTTTCTGTGATGAGCACAGGAATTGGACCAGACAATATTGATATTGCATTAAATGAAGTGGACGCTTTAGTCAATATTGATTTTAATACAAGAACTATTAATGCAGAAAAGAAATCAGTTTCCATTGTAAGAATGGGCACTTGTGGTTCTTTGCAAGGTGAAGTTGGTGTTGACCAGCTTGTTGCAGGAACACATGGTTTAGGCATTGACAACTTATTGCATTTTTATGCGCTTCAAAATAATGAAGAAGAAAAAGCAATCATTGGTGCTTTTGAACAACATACTCAAATTACAGCGCATCATGTTAAACCTTATATCGCTTCTGCTAGTATAAATTTATTAAAGCATTTTACGGAAGGTTATAGCCATGGCATTACAGTTACCTGTCCAGGTTTTTATGGTCCTCAAGGAAGAATATTAAGATTGCCATTGAGTATGCCAAATTTAGTAGACCAAATGACCAGTTTTAAATATGGCAACCATCATATTGCAAATTTCGAAATGGAAACCAGTGCGATTTATGGATTATGTAATTTACTTGGACACCACTGTTTAAGTATCAATGTAATTGTTGCAAACAGAGTTAAGAAAGAATTTAGCAAGGACTCTGCTAAAGCGGTAGACCATATGATTCAAAAATCATTAGGAATTTTAGCAGGAATTTAATTGAATTTAAAAATTGAATTCGAATCATTAGTATTAAATTAGTAGTATGGAATTAGTTTTTTCAAAATACCAAGGAACAGGCAATGACTTTGTTATTCTAGATAATAGAGATGGAAGTATTGAACTATCCCCTAGCCAAATTGCATTTTTATGTGATAGACGAAAAGGTATTGGCGCAGATGGTCTCATGTTATTAGGCACTGCAAAAGGTTTTGATTTTTCCATGACTTATTATAATGCAGACGGCAACGAAGGAAGTATGTGCGGCAATGGTGGCAGATGTTTAGTACAATTTGCTTACGACAATGGAATACATAAAGAACATTATCATTTTATAGCAGTAGACGGACCTCATGAAGCAAGTATAGACCACACTGGTTGGGTACATTTAAAAATGAGCAACGTTGATGCAGTAGAACATGCTGATCAATTTTTCGTTACTAATACCGGCTCTCCTCATTATATTCAAATGGTGGAAGATATTGATGCGGTAGACGTTTTTACACTAGGGAAAAGCATTAGATACAATGATCGTTTTGCAAAAGAAGGTATCAATGTAAACTTTGTTGCACAACAAAAAGATCAATTATTTGTTCGTACATACGAAAGAGGCGTTGAAAATGAAACGTATAGTTGTGGCACTGGGGTTACTGCTGCTGCAATTGTTGCATGTATAAATAAATTGGGTGAAAATAAAGTGGCAATTGAAACACTGGGTGGAAAATTAGCCGTAAGTTTAAATAACAAAGGAGGGAATCATTTTGACAATATCTGGTTAATGGGCCCTGGAACTTTTGTATTTAAAGGGACTATTCATTTAAAGTAAAACGGGTAAGCTCCCAATTTATAAATCAATCCTATGGCATTATTTAATGTGAGAGTTTATGGCATTTTAATAGATGACCAAAACAGATTATTAGTAAGCGATGAATTTATAAGAGGGAACTACATTACTAAACTTCCTGGCGGCGGATTAGAAATTGGCGAAGGAACAAGAGACTGTTTAGTTAGAGAATTTATGGAAGAAGCTTCATTAGTTATCAATGTTGGGAATCATTTTTACACAACCGACTTTTTTCAAATCTCTGCATTTAATCATACCGATCAGATTATCTCCATCTACTATAGAGTTCACACCGACAATACCACCGCTGTAATAGCTAAAGAAAAAGCTTTCGATTTTTTACCAGAGCAAGTTGCTGACTTATCAGGGACTGCAGAACATTTAAGATGGATTCACTTAAATGAATTAACAGTAGACACCATGACCTTACCTATTGATAAGGTTGCAATTAAACTATTACTTGACGAACGTCGTTTTTAACTGATCCCAATTATAGTTAAGAAAAAAAAACTATTTAAATTTAAATTTCATTCTCTATCCCCATCGCAGCCAATTTCATTTGTTTCGCTTTATCATGGCCTAAGTAATTTTCAATCCTCCCTTCTACAAAACCAATCACCGGTGTCAATATAATGGCCATAGTGAACTTATACATATAGTTTACTACACAAACCGCTAATACAAAAGACCAGCTCCAGTTATTGCCTAATTTAAATGCAATCACCAATACCACAAAACTATCAACTAATTGAGATACGACAGTAGAACCTGTTGCGCGAAGCCAAGGCATTTTCTCTCCTGTTATTTTTTTAATCTTATGAAATACAATCACGTCAATAAACTGACTTACTAAAAAGGCAACTAAGCTTCCCAATATGATCCACATGCCTTGACCAAAAATGGCTTCAAATGCACCCTGCATACTTGGAATTCCATTTGCCGTCTTAGAAGTAACCCAGAAACCAGCTGGCGCAATATGCATGGCTAGATAAAACATTACAAAAGCATAGGCAATTAAAGAAACAGCAGTAATACTAATTCTCCTTACGGCTTTAGGACCGTAATATTCATTTACAATATCCGTTATTACAAATTCCAGCGGCCATAATAAAACGCCACAGGTTAAATTAAAGGACAGTCCCTTCTCCCCGAAAATGGTAAAATTAGCAGGACTAATGCCTAATACCCCCTCTAATGAAAATATCTTACCTCCAATACATTCTGCGATTAACGCATTGGCCACAAAAAATGCAGTGATACCTAGGAATAATTTTGTTGACCGGTCTTTTAAGATTTGATGAATCATGCGCTAATTTATATAAATAATAAAGTTATTTGAACTAATAACATCAACAAGTTGAAAATTGTTTGCCATAATGGAATTGAGACTCCCTTTTTAATAAAAACATTAATCACAAACCCTATTACAAAAATTAGATTCACAAATGGAGCCATTTCAAGTCCTAAGACCGCCATAAAATTGGCTATTTCATGGGGTATTTTTAACCAAGAAAAGAACAAAAATGCGGTGGTTAATAAATAGAAGGCATTACAAATAACTGCAAGGCGAGCAATAAAGCCAATTGGAGCGTTTTTATTCATGTAGTTTGTTAATATTTACAAGTCATTAAAAGTACTTAAAAAGCCTTTTTAGTTGTAGGTTTGTTTCAACAATTTAATACTTATGTTGAAGTCATTTTTCAAATTAGCACTACCCCATTTTATTGCCATCGCTATTTTCGCTATTGTAGCTATTGTTTACTGCAAACCTGCTATCGAAGGTAAGGTATTACAGCAATCAGATATTACACAATGGAAAGGGATGGCGCAGGACGCTTTACAATACAGAGAAAGAAATGGACATACCCCATTGTGGACCACTAGTATGTTTGGAGGTATGCCAACTTACCAGATTACAGGGGTGGTAGGTTATTCCTATTCCATTGGAGTATTAGACCGAATTTTTACCTTGAATTTACCAGAACCCATTGGCTTATTCTTTTTAGCAAGCTTAGCCTTCTATTTTTTAGCACAGGTATTAGGTTTCAATAGTATTATAAGTATTGTTGGTGCATTAGCTTATAGTTATGCCACTTACAACCCTATCATTATCATCGTGGGTCATATTACTAAAATGCATGCCATTGCGTATTTGCCCTTCTTTATTGGTTCCTTATTTGTTCTATTTAAAAAGAGATATTTATGGGGCGTTTTGCTTACTGCAATTTCAACCGCCTTATTTGTCCAAGCCAATCACTTACAAATTACTTACTACGGAATTATTATAGCCGCATTTATGTCCGTGTACTATTTAATAGCATGGATTAAAGCAAAAGACTATACTGCCATTTATAAAACATTGGCTGGAGGTTTAATTGCAGCCTTATTAGGATTAGCAATAAATGCTCCAATTTTAGTTAGTACTTATGAATATGGCAAAGAGTCCATTCGTGGAGGAAGTGCCCTTTCTACTAAAGACAGTAAAACCACTGCAACTGGACTTAATAGTTCTTATGCATTGAGTTATAGCATGTATAAATCAGAACCCTTGGTTTTGATGTTCCCTAATATTTATGGTGGAGGAAGTGACCCAAATATGGTGGACCCTGCAAGTTCAAAAGCAATTGAAACAATACAACAAATGCAACCCCAAATTGGGCAACAGTTGCAGAGTTATTTACAATTTTATTGGGGTGGTATTGGATTCACTGCCGGGCCTCCTTATATTGGAATCATTATTTGTTTATTGGCATTTTTAGGATTCTCTGTAAAGTCAAACCCTCATAAATGGTGGATTGCAGGGGCTATTATTTTTTCATGTTTATTAGCAGCTGGTTCCTATTTAGAAGGTTTCAATGTATTCATGTTGGAGCATTTGCCAATGTATAATAAGTTTAGAGCTCCGAGTATGATCATGGTGGTACCAACTTTATTATTAGGTGTTATGGCCATGTATGGAGCAACTTCCTTAAGTGAAGAAACTAGTATCAATGGATTTTATACCAAATACAAATTAGGTATACTATTAACTGGACTAGCTTTTGTAGCTGTATTTGCCATTTATTTTACGAGCGATTTTAAAACAGAAAATGACCGTCAATTATTAACTCAGATTGCTAAAATTCCAGATGCCAATCAAAGAGCTGTTTATGAAACTCCTGCAAGAGATTTATTAAACGCTATTGCAACCGACCGAAAGTCCATGATTGAGGGAGATATTTTTAAAGCCCTTTTATTTGTTGCCTTATTAGCTGCATTAGTATTCTTGTCTATTAAAAAATGGATTAATCAAACCATTTTCTTTATTGGTATTGGATTATTAGCTTTAGTTGATTTGTTTCATTTAGATACTAAATATTTAAAGTCTGAAAATTTTGTTGAGCAGACAGAAAGCGAAGGTGCATTTGCTTTAACACCAACGGATAGTACATTGAAAAAAGACACTAGCAACTATAGAGTGTTAGATATACGTTATGGCATACAAAATGCATTTAACGGTGGCGCCTTAATTGCTTATCACCATAAAACTGTGGGAGGTTATAATCCAGCTAAATTGAGTATTTATCAGGACTTGATAGAAAACCAATGGTATAAATTTCCTAATTGTATGCCAACAGTAAATATGTTGAATACGAAATATGTTATCTCTGGAAATATCGCTACAGATACGATACCAAATAAACAGGCTTTGGGTAATGCCTGGTTTGTAAAAGGTATTCAAGTTGAAAAAGATGCTGCTGCAGTGATGCATGCTTTAGATACTTTTAATCCTAAAGACACAGCGATTATAGAAGCTAAAGATAAAATTGAAAGTATTGCTTCATTAGGTTTTGACAGTGCTGCCACTATTCAATTAATTAAGAATGATAATGACGACGTATTATATAGTTCTAATGCATCTAAAACACAGTTAGCTGTTTTTAGTGAAATCTATTATCGCTTAGGCTGGAAAGCTTATATAGACGACAAAGAAACGCCGATTGTAAAAGTGAACTATGTATTAAGATCATTGGTGGTTCCAGCAGGCAAGCATACTATACGTTTTGAATTCAGACCAAGCTCTATTGACCTTTCTAAAAAAGCTTCAGGTATTGCATCCATATTATTATGGGTATTACTTGTATTTGCAGGCTTCAAATGGTATCAGTCTATGAATAAATCAAATACCCTTTCTTAAAGCATGCAGTTATCTATTATTATATGTAGTTATAATAGGGCTTCCTATATTGGAGAAGCTTTGACCGCTTTGTACAACCAAACTGCTGCTTTAGCCCTTTTTGAAGTTTTTGTTGTAGACAATAACTCAACAGACGGAACGCCCGATGTATTTAAATCATGGAGAGCACTGCATCCTAATGGTCAATTTAATTATACTACCGAAACAAGTCAAGGCGCTTCTTATGCAAGAAACACGGGTGCAAAATTAGCCACTGGTGAATGGCTTTGTTTTATTGACGACGACGCTATTGCTTCTCCTGTATTTGTTGAAAATATATTAGCACACACAAAATTACACCCAGAAGTTGTTGGCTTTGGCGGCAAGATTATACCAAAATATATTCCTGCAGAACCTAAATGGATGAGCTATTATGTTTCTTCCATGGTAGGCAATTTTGATTATGCACCAATGGCTACCCCATTTGAAAATGGAAAGTATCCTTTAGAATCTAACATGATAGTTGCTAAAAAAGTATTTGATCAAATAGGCGGATTTAATACTGCCTTACCAGGTGTAGTAGGCACTTTAAGAATTGGCGGGGAAGGAAAGGAATTATTTTATAAAATTATGTCTTTGGGGCATACTATATATTACGACCCAAGTATCATGGTGCATCATGTGGTGGAAGTTGCTAAATTGACTCCTGAATATATGTATCGTGTAGCTAGTGGTATGGGGCGTGGGGAAAGGTCAAGAACAAAAGCTATCTCCAGTAAAGCATATATTTTCAAAATATTAGAATACCTATTAAAATTAGGCGCTGCAATTATTTTAGGATCGAAATATGCACTGCAAGGCAACCCTGCTAAAACATGGCCTGTGATTCAATTTAGAATTGACACTTTAAAAGGACTTCTTGGGAAATAAGTGACTTCCTAAATACACTTATAAAAATGAGGCTTCCCAATTATAATTATTGGAGTCAATACCCACAGTTTAAATACATTTTTAGCCAGTCCTGCTATGGTAGAAAATTCATTAAATGGATTGCGAAAATGGATTAGTAGATTCAAAAAGCTAGCGATAAATGCATAAGGTATAGCCCATGTATAATTTAACAACTGAACTAGGAACCAGAGAATCCCGTACTGCTTTCTAATGCGGACATGGTTCGACACTATTAATTGAAATCCTTTAAGATCAGATAAATTAGTATAACTATTATCAACAGCATTAGTGGCTTCTTGAATAGTACCTCCTATTAAATGAATAATTTGTATGTTTCCATATAAACAAAGACTCCCCAGTTTATTTAATCTGCTACACCATTCTACTTCTTCCCCATATAAAAAAAAGTCTTCGTCCATTAATCCGACTTTTTCAATAGCGGATTTTTTAACCATTAAAAAAGCGCCACTTATCCAGTCTACTAATTGTTCTGCTGTAGCTTGCACAATAGCAGGTTTATTTGTTTTAAATAAAGAAGCAATGGCTTTTAATGTACTTCCCCAATAAGGCAAGGGTAACAAATGATTCAAACCCCCTTTTACAAAATAACTCCCTGAAAACTGAGGCGACCTGTCAGCGTGCACTAACTGAACACCGCAAGCAATATGATTGGAACTTAAAAACTGACTTACTGTTTGCTCAATAGCACCGGGCAATAATAATGTATCAGGATTTAGCAATAAAACAGCTTCTCCTTTTGCTATTTTAATACCTGCATTATTTGCCCTTGCGAATCCTGCATTATACCCCATTTCTAGCCACTGCACAAATGGATAAGCACTTGTAATAAGCTGTTTACTTTCATCCCCAGAAGCATTGTCCACCACGATCCATTCAATGTCATTATTAGCAATTAACGTTGCTTCTGCAGACGCCAAACAATCCATAATATAATGGCTTGACTTATAATTGACAATGATTATGGAAACTAACATGTTTGAAGATACTAAATCCTTTTATATTTGCGTATAAGCATGCATAAATTCATGAAAGCACCATCCAATTTAACTAGAAACGCAAATAATTTTGACATCATACGAATTCTGTTCGCTTGGTTAGTTATCATATCCCATTCCTATATTTTATCTGGAAGTAAACATTGTGACTGGGTTTGTGAAAGCACAAATCATTATATTAATATGTCTTATTTTGGAGTAAAGGGCTTTATTACGATTAGTGGTTTTTTAATATTCAAAAGTTTACAACGAAGTCCCAATGTATTAGACTATTTATGGAAAAGAGTATTACGCATTTATCCTGGCTTATTGTTGGTCCTATTTACCACAACATTGATGGCCTATTTGATTTATAAACCAGGGAATACCTATTTTAATTTTAATACTGAAGCCATTCAATACATTTTGAACAATCTTAGTTTATACCATAATCAATGGAGGATACATGGCGTATTTGATAATAATAGCAATACCGCCATTAATGGATCTCTTTGGACTATGGGTTTTGAGTTTTTCTTTTACTTAGTATTGTTATGCTTATTCCCAATCAGAAAGTATAGTAATTTAATTTTAATACTCTTAGCTATTGTAATTATGGCTGGCCTATACGGCAACCTATATTATATCGATGAAATTAGAGGGATCGACTTTCAATTAAGGGTTGATTTTATTTTCGAATTAGGCGTGTTCTTTTTAACTGGTGCCTTCTGGGGGGTATTAGATTGGAAAAGTATTGCCAATAAAAATGTTCTATTTGGGTTTGCCATTGTTCAAATGGCCGTGGTGATTTATTCAAAAGCCAACCCAATATGGCTATGCTTATCCCTGCCCTTTATTGTTTTACATATTGGGCAACAAAGTTCTCGATTTGCAAATTGGATCCATGAAAATATAGAAGACCCTTCATATGGTATTTATCTATATGCATTCCCTGTGCAACAACTAATCGTTTACTTATTTCACCCTTCTGTATTTGTATTACTTTGGACTAGCACCATTGTATCATTTACATTAGGTATAGCCTCCTGGAAACTAGTAGAAAAGAAAATGTTGAGATTTAAAAACCTATTCGCTTTTAGGACGCAATAAAAAACAAATTGACATTACTGTTTTTGAGAAAACCCCAATGCGCAACAAAGACAATGAAAATTTTGTTTGTACAGACAACATCTTAGCTATAACAGGCAATAAATCTGCATTCGAAACCCCCATTTTATTCAAATCAGCTAAGGAACTTATTTTATAATTGCGTAATAAACGCCAGTAGTAATCATAAATTAAAATATCATTAAAAGCCGAATTCCCTATCTTATTAGCAAACCATATATTCTCCTTTACAATTACGTCTTCATTATTTCTACAAAAAACAGTTGTTTGATCCTCATGCAAACCAATGCTCACTAAATGCTGATTCAAATAAACATAGTCATAGCCCTTGGTTAATAACTGAACATAATAGTCCACGTCCACCAACCAGATATAAGATTCATCATATCTAACTTTGACCTCCTTCCTTAACATGGTATTACTTGGGGGCCCAATTACATTTGCCCTTAGTAAATGATGCGGTTTAGAAAGCATGTCTTTTAATAAAGACTGTATAGCTTGTAATGTTATTTTATTACCGTCTGGCTGAACGGCCGTATTCTTACAAAAAACAAATCCAGCTTTAGGGTTTTGATCAAAAGCCTGCAAATAAATGGCTAAACTTTGGGGATGCTCAAACCAATCATCCTGATGCATTAACATATAAAAATCACCAGTAGCTTTGTCTAAAGCATTATTCCAATTTTTAGGGCTTTTTAAAGCAGGCTCATTATGATAATATTTGATAAGGAGCTCTGAAATATAAGGCTGAATCACTATTTTTATGTCCTGAGTTGGTGAATCGTCAGAAATGATTATTTCCACATTTTTATGGGACTGCTTTTGAATAGACTGAATACATCTTATAACGAATTCAGGTTTTTTATAAGCAGGTATACAAATGGAAATTAAAGGCTCAGGCATGTAAAACGTTCATTAATGATTATTACAAATATACTAAAGGGGATTAGAAAAAGACTTATCGCACCTAAGCAAAAATCTAGATTTGCCCCTATTCCTTGGCTTACTGAACGAATTTTAAAAAACGAGCCAGACAATTCAGTAAAGAAAAGGCAGTTTAGTGGTTTTGTTTTAAATTATATCCGACCTTATGAAGTAGTTAAGACCTATAAGGAACTATTTGTTCAAGAGATTTATAGATTCACTGCAAAAACCGACTGTCCAGTTATTTTAGATTGCGGGGCTAATATTGGACTAAGTAGTATTTATTTTAAACTGAACTACCCTAATGCTATTGTTCATGCTTACGAACCAGATATTACCTTATTCGAATTGTTGAAAAAGAATATTCAAGACAATGCTTTTTCAAATATAACATTACATCAAGCCGCTATTTGGATAGAAGATACCAATTTATCTTTTGACAATAAAGGTTCCGAGGGCAGTCATATAGACTTGTCTGGAAAGTCTGTGAATACTGTAAAAGCTTTAAGCCTAGCGTCTCAACTAGATCAGTTTGATCATATTGATTTGTTGAAAATGGATATTGAAGGAGCCGAGTTTGAAGTTGTTCAAAGCTGCATTGCACAATTGCATAAAGTAGAAAATTTCTTTTTAGAATATCATGGAAAAGTAAATGAAACGCATAAACTGGTGACTTTGCTAGACATTGTAAAAGCTGCAGGATTCAATGTTTATATTAAAATGGCTGCCGATAATTTACAAAGTCCACTCTATCAAAAAAATACTGGCGAAATATATGATGTACAGCTTAATATATTTTGTCACAAATAAACCATCATTGCATGAACGCTCAAATTAGTGTAGTTATACCTTGTTTTAATGATGGCCAATATTTACCTGAGACAATCAGTAAATTAAAGCAGCAAACTATTCAACCTATTGAAATCATTATTGTAAATGATGGTTCAACTGATACAAATACCATTGAGCTATTAGCTGAATTAGCAAAGGACGATTTAATCAAAGTGCTTCATAAAGAGAATGGGCGTATGAGTGCTGCTAGGAATTTTGGAGTACAACATGCTAAAGGGAATATAATTGCAGCTTTAGACGCAGACGATTATTTTGACAATCGTTTTTTTGAAAAAGCAATTGCTGTTTTACAAGCGGAGCCAACCACTGCAGTAGTGACTAGTTATATAAAATTGTTTGGTGAACAAACTGGCAGTTCTAAGCCTAGAGGAGGCAATGCTTTTAATTTTTTATTCTCTAATCAATGTCCCGCATGTGCCATGGTAAGAAAATCAGTTTGGGACCAAGTTGGTGGTTATGATGAGACTATGAAATTGGGTTACGAGGATTGGGAATTTTATATTCGTATCACTAAACTAGGATTGGAAGTGCATGTGATACCCGAATACTTATTGTACTATCGTCAAACACAAAAATCAACGCTCAAGAATTTCACCCACCCCAATAGATCTGCTATTATTGAATATATAGTGGAGAAGCACAAAGACTGGTATGCCGCATGCTTAGTTAAATTAATAGACCATAAAGAAGTACTATATACTGAAAGCCGCATTGCTTACCCTACTATCTGGGAAATGCTTAAAAACAGACTATTAGGCAAGTACAAGTAGTCTAGAATAGTCCTTAAGTAAGACATTTACAATATATTTGCTGTATGGGCATTATTCAAAAACAAGGTATTAAATCATCCTATTTCATTTTCCTGGGATTTTTAATTGGCGCGGTTAATTTACTTGTATTATTCCCCTTATTCTTTAGCAAAAATGATCAAGGCTTAGTGAGAGCCATGATAGATATTGGAGCTACTCTTTCCGTTTTTTGTACCTTAGGAACCTTACCTGTTGTTTATAAATTCTTCCCTTTCTACAACCACTATTTAGGTAAGGAGAAAAATGAATTACCATTTATTACCTTAGTGATTAATTTAATGGGATTTGGTATCTTATTATTTATTGCATGGTTTAATAAAGATTTTATAATTAGTAAATTAGGCAAGTCGCCTAGCTTAGCCAATTACTTTAACTATTTATTCCCATACACTTTTTTCCTATTATTATTTTATTGGTTAGAAGCTTTTGCATGGGGATTACATAAAGGGGTAATGACTAATTTTTTAAGAGAGACTGCTATTAGAATACTGTCCACTGTTCTTATCATACTTTTTGGATTGCATTGGATTAACTTGACACAGTTTATTGGCATGTTTAGTTGTATTTATTTAATTCCTATGTTGTATTTATTATTCAACTTAATCCAATCCAAACAATGGTCTTTTAGAAGTTTTAAAATAAGTAGTGTTACCAGAAGACTCAAAGGAAAAATGATCAGCTTTGCCCTATTTGTATTTGCTGGACAGTTTTTTAATTTATTGGCACGCACCAATGACACTTTTATGATTGTTGGCCTGAAAGGTTTAAGTGACGCTAGTATATTTGCAATTGCAACTTATGTTTCTGCAATTCTTGAAATACCTCAAAGAAGCCTTACCGCAATAAGTATCCCTATTCTAGCAAAGTCATGGAAGGACAAGGACTTTAATAATATCAAGCATATTTATCACAAAAGTGTATCTAATTTATTAGCTATTGGTTTATTGTTATTTGGATTGATCTGGCTGAACATTCAAAATTTAGTAGCCTTCTTAAACTGGGTAAGTCATAAGCAAGGTGGCGGATATGACGCACTAGTAAACCTTGCTTTTATAATGGGGTTGGCTAAATTAATTGACCTAGCCACTGGCGTGAATGCGCAAATTATTGGCACGTCTAATTATTGGAAATTTGATTTTTTTACGAATGTTTTATTTGTAGTCATTTCAATTCCATTGAACTACTATTTAATTAAACATTACGATTTAACAGGCTTGGCTTTTTCTAATTTAATTGCCTATACTTTATATAACTCTGTGCGATTTGGTTTCTTATATAAAAAATTCAATCTACAGCCCTATACCTGGAAACACGGACTGTTCTTATTGGTAAGCATTGCTTTAATGTTACTAGTCCACCAAATACCTGCTGCGAATAATTTTGTGTTGAATATTGCCATTCAGTCATTCGTATATGGGATAGGATTTTATGGCCTAGCTAAATGGATTAATCCTGCTCCAGAAATTCTAAATTACTTTGATGAGTTCTTTATGCAGAAATTACCTGCACTATTTAAGAAGCGATAAAAACAGTTCCATTCCCTTTCTTTTCTCTGTGGTGAATTCATAACTGATATTCTGCGTATAATATTTATGCAAATCATAGCATTGCTCTGCCTCGGGTATACTTTTAATAACTTCTTCTAAATGTATAAGTCCATATGCATTGGCATTGTCAAATGCTTCCATGAATTCAGCAGGAATTGGCTTATTGGCAATCCAAGTAGCAAACACAAATGGAAGTCCTGTATGTTCAATCCAAGCACCTGCTAAATCATATATATATTTGAAGCGAGTCCTAGCAGTTAATGCGCGATCTCCTATTATAACCCCAGCAGTAGTGCCTGCAATAAGATCGATATATCCTTCAGAGGCGCTTACAAATTCAACTTCTTTCTTCCAATATTGTGCTAGTAAAATTCTAGCTAATTGAACCGAGGTTCTACTTTGATAATCTAAATATACTTTTTCCACCTGCTCCATTGGAACATCACTAAAAATACAAACAGAAGCTACGTCTGCTTCCGCGCCAATACAGTATCTGGAAACAAAATGAGGATCCTTTAAAAATGGAGTGATCGCTACTGGCACTAACCCCATATCAATGTTGCCATCTATAAGGTCCTGTGCAATTTTTGCTGGATAGGCTTTTACCAATTCAATCTTGTCCATAAGTCCAGATTGCTCCACTCCGAGTAATAATGGACGGGTATTTAAATAACTTACCGCCCCTATGCGCCATCTATTGTTCAATTGAATTAACTTTGTGCAAAGAAAAACATTTTTTCCGATATGTCACAACTTACCTCCATATCTCCGATAGACGGACGTTATGCAAAGCAAACAGCAAGCTTAAGAGCCTATTTTTCAGAATACGCTTTAATTAGATACCGTGTATTGGTGGAAGTACACTATTTCTTGTTTTTAGCAGATAAGAAGTTTTTTAAAGTAACTCCTGTATTAAGAAAAAGTTTACTAGCTGTAATAGAAAATTTTAGCGAAGCAGATGCTGAAAAAATAAAACTTATAGAAGCTACTACCAATCATGACGTTAAAGCAGTAGAATATTTTTTAAAAGAAGTATTAGACGCCAATAAGGCTAGTGAATTAAAAGAATGGATTCACTTTGGATTGACGTCTCAGGATATTAATAATACTGCAATTCCATTAAGCTGGAAAGAAGCGATGGAAAATGAAATGCTACCTGCCTATATCAATTTACAAAATAGATTATATCAATTTGCGAAGCAATGGAAAAAAGTTCCATTATTGGCTAGAACACATGGTCAAGCTGCTTCTCCAACTACATTGGGTAAAGAATTGATGGTTTTTGTAGAAAGAATAAACCATCAAATAGAATTATTTACAGCTATCCCATATGCCGCAAAATTTGGTGGCGCAACAGGTAATTTTAATGCACACCATATTGCATATCCTAAAAAGAATTGGGTGGCATTAGGTAATGAATTCGTAGACGATGTTTTAGGTTTAGAGAGAATGCAATTCACTACACAAATTGAACATTATGACCATTTTGCTGCACAATGTGATACTTTAAAAAGAATCAACAATATTTTGATTGATTTGTCTAGAGATGTTTGGACTTATATCTCTATGGATTACTTTAAACAACAAACTAAAAAAGGGGAAGTGGGCTCAAGCGCTATGCCTCATAAAGTAAACCCTATCGACTTCGAAAATGCAGAAGGTAATTTAGGACTAGCTAATGCAATGCTTGAACATTTAGCTGCAAAGCTTCCTATTAGCCGCTTACAAAGAGACTTGACAGATTCTACTGTTTTAAGAAATATTGGCGTTCCTGTTGGACATATGACTATTGCAATTAATTCCTTAGAAAAAGGATTGGGTAAATTAATTTTAAATGAAACTAAAATTAACGAGGACCTGGAAAACAATTGGGCAGTAGTGGCAGAAGCAATTCAAACAATATTAAGACGTGAGAAATATCCAAATCCATACGAAGCCTTGAAAGACTTAACTAGAGGCAATAACAAGATTGACAAAAAGTCAATGCATAAATTTATTGATGGATTGAAAGTAACTGCAACATTGAAAAAAGAATTGAAAAAAATTACGCCGCAAACGTACACGGGTATCACAGCGGAATATTAGTCTCATCACCGGTTGGCGCTATTTTTTTGCGTGGTTCCTTCTTCGCCAAAAGGGTATGAATAGGACTCATTCCTTGTTTTTCAATAGCCATTGTTAATACTTCAGCGGTAGCTTGTGCGTCTCCCCAAGCTCTATGTCGACCTTCTATTCGTATACCTAAATCTCTGGTTAGGGACCCTAAGCCATATTTTAATAAGCCTGGAAACACTTTTCGGCTCAATTTAATCGTACATAATTTAGGTGCATTCCACTGAAATCCAGCTTTTCCCAAATGATAATGAACAAATGAGTAGTCAAAACTCACGTTATGGGCTACAAATATCCTTCCTTCTAGTAAATTGAAAATCTGAGCGGCCACGTCTCCAAAAAGTGGCGCTTCCGCTACCATGGCATCGCTAATCCCGGTCATGTTTACTATAAATGGTGGAATTTTTTGACGAGGGTTCACCAAAGTGCTGAATTTGCCCGTCACTTCCACCCCATTGTGAATCACAATAGCAATTTCAGTGATGCCATGCGTATGTGGCATCCCTCCGGTGGTTTCAATATCTACGACTGCAAATTCCATTAGGATACAAGGTCGCATTTTTTTGTCAATAATAGCTAGCTGCTTTTCCTTATTTTTGTGGCTCATTTTAGATAAGCACAATAGCATGGAATTAAGCAAGAATTATATCCCGGGAGAAGTAGAGACAAAATGGTATAAACATTGGGTAGACAATGGATATTTTCATAGTGAGCCAAATGAAAAAAAGGCCTACACTGTGGTCATTCCTCCTCCTAATGTTACGGGGGTATTGCATATGGGTCATTGCTTAAATAATACAATCCAAGACATATTGGTTCGTCGTGCACGCATGCAAGGTTTTAATCCATGTTGGGTTCCAGGAACCGACCACGCTTCTATTGCTACTGAAGCAAAAGTGGTGGCCATGTTAAGAGAAAGAGGGATCGCAAAATCATCCTTATCTCGTGACGAATTTTTAGGATATGCTTGGGAGTGGAAAGAAAAATATGGAGGCATCATTCTACAACAGCTTAGAAAGATGGGTTGTAGTTTGGACTGGGAACGTACTTCTTTTACAATGGACCCTGCCTATTATGAGTCAGTAATTAAAGTATTTGTTGACTTATACAATAAAGGAAAGATTTATCGTGGAAAACGAATGATCAACTGGGATGTGCGTGCAAAAACAGCGCTGAGTGACGAAGAAGTAATTCATAAAGAAGTAAATGGTAAGATTTATCATTTGAAATATAAGTTGGATGTACCTGGTGAAGAATATATAACTATTGCAACGGTTAGACCAGAAACAATTTTAGGCGATAGTGCTATTTGCGTTCACCCTGACGATGCAAGATATACGCACTTGGTAGGAAAGTTTGCATTTGTTCCATTAATTAACAGACGAATCCCAATTATTGCAGATGATTATGTAGAAATTGAATTTGGAACTGGCGCGTTGAAAGTGACGCCTGCGCATGATATGAATGACTTCCAATTAGGACAGAAATATAATTTGGAAATTATTGATACCATGAACGACGATGGTACCATGTCGGAAGCTGCTCAATTATATATTGGTCAAGACAGAATAGAAGTGAGAAAACCAATTATAAAAGATTTAGAAGCTGCTGGCAATTTGGTTAAAATTGAAGACTATGTGCATCAGGTTGGCTTTAGTGAAAGAACAGACGCAATAGTGGAGCCAAGATTAAGTTTGCAATGGTGGGTTGATATGAAACAATTAGCAGCGCCTGCATTGGATGTAGTAATGTCTGACGAGATTAGTTTCCACCCTGCTAAATTCAAAAATGTATATAGACATTGGATGGAGAATATCAAAGACTGGTGTATTAGTAGACAGCTTTGGTGGGGTCATAGAATTCCAGCTTGGTATGATGAGGACGGGAAAGTATATGTAGAAGCAAGCATTGAAAAAGTAAATGAAAAATATCCAGAGACAAAAGGAAAAACTTTAACGCAGGATTCAGATTGTTTAGATACTTGGTTTAGTAGTTGGTTATGGCCTATTGAAGTTTTCAAAGGCATGTCCAACCCTGGCAATGCGGAAATTAATTATTACTATCCTACAAGCACTTTAGTTACTGCGCCAGAAATTATTTTCTTCTGGGTAGCTAGAATGATTATGGCTGGTGAAGAATACATGGGTAAGATTCCTTTTAAGGATGTTTATTTTACAGGTATAGTACGTGACAAGCAAGGTAGAAAAATGAGCAAAAGTTTAGGTAACTCTCCTGACTTATTAGGGCTTATTGATCAGTATGGGGCAGACGCAGTTCGTTTTGGAATAATGATTGCCTCTCCAGCTGGAAACGATTTATTATTTGACGACTCAACTATTGAACAAGGAAAAAACTTTAATAATAAATTATGGAATGCCACTAAATTATTGAAGATGTGGGAAGCACGTCAAAATAACGAAGGCGCAATCCCTGAAGATGCTGCTTTTGCAATGGATTGGTTCCAAGCAAAATTAAGTGCTACTCAAATTCAAGTGGACGAGATGTTAAAGACCTTCCGTTTAAGTGAGGCTTTAAAAACGATATATGGTTTATTCTGGGATGATTATTGTAGTTGGTATTTAGAGTGGATCAAGCCAGGGTTTGAACAACCAATACATCAAGGTGTTTACGAAAGAACCTTAGAATTCTATGATGCGTTATTGCAACTGCTTCACCCTTTCATGCCATTCATTACAGAAGAAATTCATCATACTTTAAAAACGCAATCAGAGGATCTTTGCATTAAAGCATACACAGCACCTACTCATGTTGATGAATCTGTTTTAAAAGCGGGTGAATTATTGCAAAATGTAATTTCAACATTACGTGACGCAAGAAATAAAAATCAAATCAAGCCTAAGGATACTATTGAATTACATATTCAGACAGAACTAGATGCACCTTATAAAACCATTCAAAATATTTTAGCTAAGCAGGTTAATGCGGCTTCTATTAAATATACTACTGCTGCCATTGGATCCAGTATTGTTGTAGCACTAGAGAAAGACAAATTCTATATAGTAGCAGACCAAGCCATTGATACCGTAAGCTTAAAAGAAAACTTACTAAAGGACTTAGCACATCAACAAGGATTCTTAGTAAGTGTAGATAAAAAATTAGGCAATGAAAAATTTGTTCAAAATGCAAAACCTGAAGTGTTAGCCATTGAACAAAAAAAGAAAGCGGATGCTTTAGCTAGAATCCAAACTATTGAAGAAAGTTTAGCACAACTATAAAATGAGTGAACTAATTATAAGACCTGCAACACTATTAGACCGAGCATTCATACGTTCTGTTTCAGAGCGCACTTGGCCTAGCACTTATGGACATATTATTTCTAAAGAACAGATCGACTTTATGTTGGACTGGATGTACAGCGATGATTCATTAGCATCACAATTTGAGAAAGGACACCAATTTTATATTGCTAACTACAAAGGAGAAGATATTGGATTTTGTTCTGTAAGTGCGGCAGAAGCTGTTGATTCAATGAATCCTTACTTAAACTCACATAAACTCAATAAATTGTATGTATTACCTAGTGCCCATGGCACTGGATCTGGAAAAGCATTATTGAAAAAAGCTATTGAAGTGGCAAAAGCAGCTGGCTCCGACTCCCTATTTTTACAAGTCAACAAAGACAATACTGCCTATCATTTCTATCTTAAAAATGGCTTTATAAAAGAAAGTGAATCTTTGTTCGAAATTGGAAACGGATACTTTATGGATGACTTTATAATGAGATTGAATTTCTAAAATTTCGGTTTTATGCAATAGCTATTTTTCTTTCTCATTGAATCCTATTGTTTTCCGATTCTCCCATTTTACCCTTGTTATAGAAAGATCTAATAAATGTTCTATAGTATCATATATTTTATTGAGCTGAACATCATGTTCTCCTATCCTTTCACGCATCTCTTGCAATTGCCCTTTTATTGTAGCATTTTTAATAAGTTCTCTTTTCATTTCAATAAATAATCTAATTATTGAAATATTCATCTTGACCGCCTTCTCGCTTTTCAATACTCCCGAAATCATTGCTACTCCGTGTTCTGTAAAGGCGAATGGAGTGGCATCTTTCCTTCTGTTAACTGTTGATGATATCACATTTTGTGATATCATAACTTCCCATTCTTTCTGAGTAAGTCTAAACATGAAATCTGACGGAAATCGATCAATATTTCTTTTTACTGCCTGATTTAAAGTTTTTGTGTCTACTTCATACAGGAATGCTAAATCAAAATCAAGCATCACCATTTCATCTCTTATTTCATGTATTTTTTGTTGAATTAAATTTATTTCTTCCATTTAAATTGGTTTTAGTGAACATACTATTTAAATAATATGACTAATACCGTATTTATACGCTCCTTCTCTATGTGGTCACAATTTGTGACCACATGCCTTGAAAATTGCCCTATGTGGTCACAATTTGTGACCACATAGGGGCTACTTAGAAAATAATCTAAACCATCACATGTGTTTGTTTTACTACACCCATTATAAATACACTCTGTACTTGTCCAATGTTCTCCGCTTGACTTAATTTATTTACATGGAAATTATAATAGCTATTCATGTCTTCTGTTACAATTTTTAACATAAAATCAAACTCCCCAGAGATACTATAACATTCCATCACTTCTGGTAATTCGTTAATGAGCTTAATAAATTGCGTACCCGATTTTTTACTGTGTTGATTCAACGATACATAACAAATAACCATTAAACCTTTCCTCACTTTGGCTCCGTCAATTAAAGTGGCATATTGTTTTATCACCCCATTCGATTCTAATCGTTTAATTCTTTCGTGCACTGGGGTGGTACTTAATTGAACCGCTTCTGCAATTTCCTTAACCGACATTCTTGCATTGACCTGCAAAAGTCTCAAAATTGATAAATCCTTGGCGTCCAAAGTCACCGTGTTATTTGACAAATTATTTGCCGTAGCGTTTGACGAATTATTGACTGTCGAATTTAAATTAGCCGAATCTACTATTTGGGACTTATTTTTCATATCAAAAAAGCATTTATAGTATTAAAATTAGTCATTTATAGACGATTTTACTAAATTTTAGATAAATTTTATTACTATCTCCTATGAATTACCTTTGCAACATAAATTAAATACTATGTCTCGTTTAGAAAACATTGATTTTAGCCTACCTTATAAAGTAGCAGATATTACCCTAGCAGATTGGGGTCGTAAAGAAATTCGTTTAGCTGAAGCAGAAATGCCAGGTTTAATGGCTATCCGTGCTGAGTACGGTCCTAGTCAACCATTAAAAGGTGCTAGAATTGCAGGTTGTTTACACATGACTATCCAAACAGCAGTGTTAATTGAAACATTAACTGCTTTAGGTGCTGAAGTTAAGTGGAGCTCTTGTAATATATTCTCTACACAAGACCAAGCTGCTGCTGCCATTGCTGCAACAGGTGTTGGTGTATTTGCATGGAAAGGGCAAAGTGTTGAGGAAGGTGACTGGTGTATAGAACAAACATTGTTTTTCGGAAGTGCTGAAAAACCATTGAATATGATCTTGGATGATGGTGGTGATTTAACAAATATGGTATTTGATGTATACCCTCAATTTGTTGGTGGAATTAAAGGATTAAGTGAAGAAACAACTACAGGTGTACACCGTTTATATGAGCGTATGGCTAAAGGTACTTTACCAATTCCTGCAATCAACGTAAACGATTCAGTTACAAAATCTAAATTCGATAATAAGTACGGTTGTCAAGAGTCATTAGTAGATGCGATTCGTCGTGCTACAGACGTCATGATGGCTGGTAAGGTTGCAGTAGTAGGTTCATACGGAGACGTAGGCAAAGGTTCTGCTGCTTCATTACGTGGTGCAGGTTGTCGTGTAATTGTTACTGAGATTGATCCAATTTGTGCTTTACAAGCAGCAATGGATGGATATGAAGTAAAGAAAATGATTAACGCAGTAAAAGAAGCAGACATTATTGTGACTGCCTCTGGATGTCGCGACTTGATCAACGAAAGCCATTTTAGAGTCATGAAAGACAAGGCGATTGTTTGTAATATTGGCCACTTTGATATCGAAATTGACATGGCTTGGTTAAATAAAAACTACGGTCATACAAAAGACACCATCAAGCCTCAAGTTGACTTGTACAATATTGATGGTAAAGATGTTATCATTCTTGCTGAAGGTCGTTTAGTAAACTTAGGTTGTGCAACTGGTCACCCTAGCTTTGTAATGAGTAACTCTTTCTCTAACCAAACTTTGGCACAAATTGAACTTTGGACAAATAGCAAGAGCTATGAAAACAAAGTGTACGTTTTACCTAAGCATTTGGATGAGAAAGTTGCAAGATTACACTTAGCTAAAGTAGGTGCTGAATTAGACGAATTAACTACAGAACAAGCTGAATACTTAGGAATACCTAAGGCTGGACC
>CANCAY010000020.1 GCA_947374225.1 Chitinophagaceae bacterium
TATACTTTGCCGAGCATTTTCATGTAAAGGGATTGCCAGTGCCCAAAGTGTTGGCTGTGAGTGAGGACCATAGCATTTATATACAGGAAGACGTTGGAAATATTTCTTTATTAGAAGTTTTGGAGCAGGAAGGGAAAACGGAACATACTTATTCTTTGTTTCAAAAAAGTTTAAAAGCATTAGCACAATTACAAGTAAAGGGAGGAGAAGGGTTGGACTATAATTCATGTTTAACGTCCAAAGAGTTTGGGAAGCATTCCATTTTGACCGACTTGTTGTATTATAAATATTACTTCCTAGATACCTTGCAATATCCTTATGACAAGCAAACTTTAATTGACGAGTTTGAATTATTAAGTGATCAATTAGCTAGTAAACAATTTAATCATTTCTTGTTTCGTGATTTTCAAAGTAGAAATATCATGGTGCATAATGATGAAGTATTTTTTATCGATTTTCAAGGAGGTATGCAAGGTGGATTGTCTTATGATGTAGCTTCCTTATTATGGCAGGCAAAAGCAGAATTACCAGACGAATGGAAAACTAAATTATTAGATTATTATATTACTGAGGTTCAATTATTATTACCAACCAAAATTGATATTGCGCAATTTAAAAAGCAATACTATGGATTTGTTTTATTGCGTTTATTGCAAGTATTAGGGGCTTATGGTTTTAGAGGTTTGTTTGAGCGAAAAGCACATTTCTTAACTAGTATTCCTTTAGGGTTAAACAACCTAAAACATTTCCTACAGTTGTACAGATTAGATACGGATACGCCTGTGTTTGCGGGCATTTTGGACTGGATGGTGGGTGATGAAGTATTGCAAAGATTCACGCCAATTATTGCAGACGAAAAAACGCCATTGGTTATAACTATTAATAGTTTTAGTTATAAAAAAGGGTTGCCAGTAGATGAATCCGAAAATGGGGGAGGTTTTATTTTTGACATGCGTGGTATTTTAAATCCGGGAAGATTTGATGATTATAAAAAATTATCTGGTTTAGACAAGCCGGTGCAAGACTTTTTAGAACAAAGAACTAAAATGAATACTTTTTTAAATAGTGTTTGGGATTTAATAGACATTACTGTTGAGAATTATTTATCAAGAGACTTTGCTTCACTTCAAATAAATTTTGGCTGTACAGGTGGACAACATAGAAGTGTTTTTGCTGCAGAACAAACAGCAAGACATTTAAAGAATAAGTATAAAGTGAAAGTGGTTTTAGAACATACCAATACATTAAATTGGGTTAAATAAGAATTGTATGCGTGCCATGATATTAGCAGCCGGTTTAGGCACTAGGCTGAAGCCTTTTACCAATAGTCATCCTAAGGCTTTAGCCGAAGTGAATGGTAAAACTTTATTACAAATAAATATTGAGTACTTGCAAAAGTATGGCATTACAGAAGTGATTGTTAATGTGCATCATTTTGCAGATCAAATTATAAAAGCGGTTAAAGATAATAATGGATGGGGTTCTACTGTGACCATTTCTGACGAGTCAGACGAAGTGCTTGAAACTGGTGGTGGCTTGCTTCGTGCGGCAGGTTATTTTGCAAACGAAGAAAGATGGCTGATAATGAATGCAGATATTTTGACCGACTTGGCATTGGATGAAATGATAGCCGCAGACGCATTACATACTGCAGGAGCAGAAGGAGACATGATGGCAACCCTTGCAGTTACGAATAGAACTTCTAGTAGGAATCTGATTTTTAATGCAGCAGGAACTTTATGTGGTTGGAAGAATAATACAACCGGGGAAGAGAAATGGGCAAATCCCTTAAGAGACCCTAATACTGCAGTACCAAAAGCATTCAGTGGTATACAAATTATTCATAGTGCTTTTTTTAATGCATTAACCTTGAATGGAAAGTTTTCATTAATTGATGCTTATTTGCAAATAGCACAACATTATCCTATCTACTATTTTGATCATAGTGATGGAATTCTATTAGACGTAGGAAAGCCAGAAAGTTTAGCAAAAGCAGGGGAACTATTTAAACCTTAATATAAATTTTCTTCCTGTCTAAAAGATAAGCTAGTAAAGCAAAAAAGCTAATAAAGCAGAGGGCGTAAACGAAAGATCCAATACGTAAATCGCTAGCTATATTCTTGCATACATGCTCGTAGAACCAAGGCAATGCGGAAGTATAGATTGGCTCGCCTTTTTCATCGGTATGGTCTACCCATCTTAACAAGGCTAATACTCTTGGTAAAAATCCGCTCATTACAAAAATGAATAAAGGATTTTTACCGAACACGTCGAAAAATTTACTCCAAACGCCTCCTGTATTTTTAAATTCTAATAAGTGTATAAACATGCTTAAAGTAATCATAGCTAATCCTGTAGTATACAATACATAACTACTGGTCCATATTTTTTTATTAATAGGAAAACTAAAATCCCAAATATAACCTGCTAATACAAGTACCACACCAGTCAATAATAACTGTGAAAGCATTTCGTAATTCTTTCCTTTCATTTGAATATACTCACCTACTAAATATCCAAAAATAATTTGTACAATAGCAGGGAAAGTGCTTACTAATCCTTCTGGATCAAATGGTACACCTTCTCCTTTATAAATATGGCTAATGCCTAAAATGCTTTGGTCTATTGAGTTTCCGAAGAATCCAGATAAGCTATAGGGATGTCCATTTGCTCCTAATAAAATATTAAGCATCCAGTAAATCATTAAAATAAGGATACCTGCAAAAAGCCCCAATCTTGATTTTCCGTAATAAATAATCACAGAAGCAAAAAAGTAACATAAAGCAATTCTTTGTAAAACGCCTAGTATGCGAACGTTCTCCCATACTTTAAAAATGAGTTGGCCGTCGGACCATTTTACAAATGGACTCCAATTTAAAAATAAGCCAATTCCAAAAATCATTAAAGTCCTTTTTACCACTTTAGCCCAGAACTGCGCAGCCGTGCCCATTTCTAATTTAGGCATCACAAAAGACATGGCATTGCCTACTGCGAAAAGGAAAAAAGGGAAAACCAAGTCGGTTGGGGTGCAACCATGCCAACTGGCATGTTCCAATGGGCTAAAAATATGCCCCCAAGAACCTGGATTATTCACTAAAATCATCAAGGCTACAGTAGCCCCTCTGAATACGTCTAATGATTGATAGCGTTGTGTTTGCATGGTACTCAAATGTATTAAAATTACTTTGTAATATATATGATTGAATTAATATCTTTGTCCCCTATCAATTTCTATGAAAAAGAATATATTAATTACCGGAGGGGCAGGATTTATTGGGTCACATGTTGTGCGTTTATTTGTGAACAAATATCCTGATTATCAGATCTTTAATTTAGACGCATTAACCTATGCGGGGAATTTAGAGAACTTAAAGGATATTGAAAATGCACCTAACTATCATTTTGTAAAGGCGAATATTTTAGAGGCAGATGCTTTGAAAGAGATTTTTACAAAACATGCTATTACTGATGTCATTCATTTGGCAGCTGAATCACATGTGGACAGGTCCATTGTTTCACCATTAGATTTTGTGTATACGAATGTAATTGGAACAGTAAATTTATTAAATACTGCAAAGGATTTTTGGAAGGGCGATATGAGTTATGAAAAAGCACATGACGGAGCTTGGCATACGCAAAGAGACCATTTGTTTTATCATATATCTACCGACGAAGTTTATGGAAGCTTGGGTAAAGAAGGTTTATTTACGGAGACAACAGCATACGACCCTAACTCACCATATTCTGCAAGTAAGGCAGCAAGCGATCATTTTGTGAGAGCCTATGGAGAAACCTATCATTTACCAGTTGTGATTTCTAACTGCTCTAATAACTACGGTCCTAATCATTTTCCGGAAAAATTAATTCCATTGTTTATACATAATATCATTAACAAAAAACCTTTACCAGTTTATGGAGATGGCTTGTATACACGTGATTGGTTATACGTAATTGACCATGCGCGTGCGATTGATATGATTTTCCATCAAGGAAAAAGAAGCGACACGTATAATATTGGAGGATTCAATGAGTGGACGAATATTGATTTAGTAAAATTAATGTGTGCTCAAATGGATGTGAAATTAGGAAGAGCAAAAGGAGAAAGCGAAGCTTTGATTACTTATGTGAAAGACCGTCCAGGTCATGACAGACGTTATGCAATTGATGCGACTAAATTAAACAAAGAATTAGGATGGGCTCCTTCTGTTACTTTTGAGCAAGGACTAGACGCTACCATCGAATGGTACTTGAATAATACAGCTTGGTTGGAAAATGTAACGAGTGGTGCTTATCAAGCATATTATAACGACATGTATACTAATAGATAGTCCAATTATTAAATTATTACGATAGCCTAAGAATGACAATTGAACAAACCCCTTTAAAAGATTGCTTTATAATTCACGAAAAAGTACATGGAGACGCTCGTGGATATTTTATAGAGACTTATAATCAAAGAGATTTTAATGCAGCAAGTGGATTAGACATTCAGTTTGTGCAGGACAATCAATCCAAGTCCTCCAAAGGCGTATTGAGAGGCTTGCACATGCAAAGAGGAGAAGCTGCACAGGCGAAACTAGTAAGGGTACTAGAAGGTGCTGTTTTGGACGTGGCGGTGGATTTAAGAAAAGGTTCTCCTAGTTTTGGACAACATTTTGCTATTGAATTGACGTCGGACAATCATAAACAATTTTTTGTACCTGCAGGGTTTGCACATGGTTTTGTGGTGTTAAGTGAATCAGCTACTTTCTTTTATAAAGTAGATAAGTTTTACCAACCAGGAAACGAAGTAGGGATAATGTACAACGATAAAGATTTGAATATAGACTGGAAATTAACAGAATCTGAATTGATATTATCAGACAAAGACAAAGTATTAGGAAGCTTCGCACAGTATGCTGCGAGTTTATAGATGAGTTTTAACTAAAAGAAAAAGTGTTATGATTTGAGCACGAAGTGCGAAAACATATACACAAACAAAAAATTAAATTATTAGGTATATGAAGGGAATTATATTAGCAGGTGGATCAGGTACAAGATTGTATCCAATCACAAAAGGGATTAGTAAGCAATTAATGCCTATCTATGATAAGCCCATGATATATTATCCATTGTCTGTATTAATGTTGGCGGGTATTAAAGAAGTATTAATCATCACTACGCCAGAAGATAATGATCAATTTAAAAGATTATTGGGTGATGGTTCAGAGATAGGCTGTCAATTTAGTTATGCGGTGCAAGCGGTTCCTAATGGACTAGCACAAGCATTTGTGATAGGAGCTGATTTTGTTGGTAAGGATAAAGTTGCATTGGTATTAGGAGATAATATATTTTACGGTGCTGGCTTTAGTAAGTTGGTGCAATCTTTCAACGACGTGGAAGGTGCTGCGGTATTTGCTTATGAAGTAAATGATCCAGAGCGTTATGGGGTAGTAGAATTTGATGAGAACAATAATGCATTGTCTTTAGAAGAAAAGCCGGTTGCTCCTAAATCAAATTATGCTGTACCTGGTTTATATTTTTATGATAATGAAGTGGTAGAAATTGCTAAAAATATTCCAGCATCACCAAGAGGGGAATATGAAATCACCGATGTAAACAAAGTATACTTAGAGCGTAAGCAATTACAAGTGGGTATTATGAATCGTGGTACTGCATGGTTGGATACTGGAACTTTTGAGTCATTAGCAGATGCTTGTGAATTTGTAAGAGTGATTGAGAAAAGACAAAGTCAAAAAATTGGCTGTATAGAAGAAGTTGCCTACCGAATGGGCTTTATAGATAAGGCACAATTGCTTGTTTTGGCGGACAAATATGCTAAAAGTGGGTATGGAGAATACCTGCGTGGATTAAAAAAGTAGGGTTCCACTGAACCTTTCTAACTTTTTGTTGTTTTTATAGCATGTCATCTTATACTATCAAGGATTTAGAGAAAATCTCAGGAATTAAAGCGCATACCATACGTATATGGGAACAACGCTATAAATTTTTGCAGCCTCAACGCACTGAGACCAATATCAGATCTTATTCAAGTGACGAATTGAAGGTGATTTTAAACGTCTCCCTTTTAAATAAATATGGGTTTAAAATTTCTCATATAGACAAAATGTCGTCGGAGCAAATGGAGGAAAAGATCCTAAGTTTGAATCAGTTGGATGCACAAAAGGAAAGGGTTGTAAATGCTTTAATCAAAGAAATGGTCTCTTTGAACATGGCAGAGTTTGAGAAGCAGTTAGATATTTATATCGGACAAAAAGGAATCGATAAAACCATAACAGAAATAATTTTTGCATTTTTAGAAAGAGTGGGAATTCTATGGATAACCAATCATATCAACCCTGCACAAGAACATTTAGCAACAAATATTATCCGCCAAAAAATTATCTTAGGTATTGAGAAATTGCCGTCGGTTGCTAATTACTATACTAAAAGAATTGTTTTATTTATGCCAGAAGGGGAGTACCATGAAATAGGACTTTTGTATGTTCATTTTTTATTGAAACAAAGAGGTGTATATGTTGATTATTTAGGAGCTAATGTTCCAATGGTGGATTTGCAATATCTAGCGTCCATCAATAAAGTGGACTATTTATATTGCCATTTAACGTCACCAGCAAAGAATTTTAAAGCAGCTAAATTCTTCCAACAACTGGAGCCCATTAGCAAAAAAGTGCCTGTTATTATTTCAGGTCAAATGGCGCAATCCTACACAGACTCAACCGCGGCTAACATTCACTTAAAACGTTCCTTGTCAGAGACCATTGAATTTCTAGAAAGTATTTAGTTCCAATCCTAAATACCCCATTTTCCTTACACATTAGTTTGATTATGCTTTAATTAGTTGATAATCATATATTTACTATTATTTATTATACTTTGTTTAACTAAAATGTAAAAATATTAAACAAAATAAGATTGTTTATCATTATTTTGTTTAGCTTTGTCCTTTATAAAGTTAAACAGAATTATATGTCAAACGCAGAATTTAGCATGTTGCTTACCGAAAATGCGGAATTTTTAAGACCATTTGCAATTAACCTAACTAAGAATCATGAATCAGCGAAGGATCTTTTCCAAGAGACTTTGTATAGAGCTATATCTAATAAGGATAAGTATAATGTTGGAACTAATATCAAAGCTTGGTTGTATACTATAATGCGTAATATTTTTATTAATGATTATCGCAAAAAAGCAAAACAATCAACTGTATTTGACAATTCTCCAAACGACTTTCTAATAGATCAAACTAGCAATAAAGTTACGAATGATGCTATAACTAACTTAAATTTGAGGGAAGTGAAACAATACATTTATGACTTGCCTGAATTATTCAGAACTCCTTTTAATTTATATTTTGAAGGATACAAGTATAATGAAATTGCAGATGCATTAGATGAGCCATTAGGAACTATCAAAAGCAGAATTCACTTTGCAAGAAAAATTTTAAAACAAAAAATTCAACGTTACTAAATACATGACAACCAGATCTAAAAAAGTTTTAGTTATAGGAGCCGGATTTGCAGGTATGTCGGCAGCATCTTTTTTAGCAAAAAAAGGTTGGAGTGTAACAGTGATTGAAAAAAATACTTTGCCAGGCGGTCGTGCTAGGAAGTTTGAAGCGGAAGGTTTCACTTTTGATATGGGACCAAGTTGGTATTGGATGCCGGATATTTTTGAAAAATACTTTGCCAATTTTGGTAAAAAAGTTAGTGATTATTATCAACTACAAAGACTAGATCCCTCTTACAGAGTTTATTTTGAAAAAGCAGCATGGGATATGCCTGCTAATTATGAGCAATTACAGTCCTTACTAGAGTCGGTAGAACCTGGAGCAGCTAAGGCATTAGATTTGTTTTTAGCAGAAGCTAAATTTAAATATGATATTGGTGTAGGTAAATTGGTTCAACAACCTGGTCTTTCTTTGACTGAGTTTTTGGATATGGATTTGTTTAAAGGTATTTTCAAACTCGATGTTTTTCAGTCAATGAAAAAACATGTGGCTAAATATTTCAAGCATCCTTATATTCAGTTTTTAATGGAATTCCCTGTATTATTTTTAGGGGCATTGCCAGAAAAAACACCGGCATTATATAGTTTGATGAACTATGCTGACATTAAAGGTGGGACTTGGTATCCTGAACATGGAATGTATAGTATTGTTCAAGCAATGTATGATTTAGCGACTTCATTAGGAGTACAATTTCATTTAGGGGAGGAAGTGACTAGTATCAAAGTTGAAAATGGTCAAGCGAAACAAGTGTCAACTATATTGGGTGATACAGGAGAAGTAAAAACCTATGATTTCGACGTAATAGTTGGAGCTGGCGATTACCACCACATAGAAACAAAATTACTAGATCCTGCATATCAGTCCTACTCTGAAAAATATTGGGACACAAGGGTGATGGCACCTAGTTCTTTATTATATTATGTTGGTTTGAATAAAAAAATTCCAGGGGCATTGCATCATTCCTTATTCTTTGATACTGATTTTGGGGTACATGGTAAAGAAATTTATTCAGACCCTAAATGGCCAACTAGACCTTTATTTTATGCTTCTGTACCTTCTGTGACGGACCCAACTGTAGCACCAGCAGGTTGTGAAAACTTATTTTTATTAATACCAATTGCAGCTGGCTTAGCAGGGGATACAGAAGAAATTAGAACACATTATTTTAATGAAATTATTGGACGTTTGGAGCAAAAATGGGGGCTGTCTATAATGGATTCTATTATTTATAAAAGGTCATATGCGGTAAGTGATTTCAAGGCAGACTATCATTCTTTTAAAGGGAATGCGTATGGGCTGGCTAATACTTTATTGCAAACGGCAAATTTAAAGCCGTCTTGTAAAAGTAAAAAAATAAAAAACTTATATTACGCTGGTCAATTGACAGTTCCAGGGCCAGGCGTCCCACCAAGTTTGATTAGTGGAGAAGTAGTAGCGAATTTAATTGATAAAAATAACTAATAAAAAAAGTATCATACAATGTCATCTTTAAAATTATATAATGAAGTAGCCGCTTATAGTAGTAAGTACACTACGCTATTGTATAGTTCAAGCTTTTCTTCTTCTATTAAGCTTTTACATAAGGATTTGCAACAACCCATTTATGATATTTATGGGTTTGTTCGATTTGCAGACGAAATAGTAGATACTTTTCATGATTATGATAAGCCCACTTTGTTTAGACAATTTAAAGCAGATACTTATTTAGCATTGGAACAGGGGATAAGTTTAAATCCAATTTTACATAGATTTCAATTGACTTTTCATCAATATAAAATTGATCCCGCTTTGTTGGACGCGTTTTTATATAGTATGGAAATGGATTTGAACCAACATGTGCATGATGAAGCTTCATACCAAAAATATATTTATGGAAGCGCAGAAGTAGTTGGCCTAATGTGTTTATATATATTTTGTAATGGTAATTTAAATTTATTTGAAAAGCTAAAGCCAACTGCTCGAAGTTTGGGTGCTGCATTTCAAAAAGTTAATTTTTTAAGAGATATTAAGGCAGATTTTGAAGGATTGGAAAGGGTTTATTTTCCAAACTGTGATTTTTCTAATTTCAGAATGGAGGACAAGCTTGCTATTGAGGCAGATATCCAAAAAGATTTTGAGCAAGCATTAGAAGGTATTAAAGAATTACCTTTGCAATGCAGATTTGGAGTTTATGTAGCGTTTAAATACTATTATTCTTTATTTAAGAAAATTAAAAAAACGAAACACCATGCGATTCTTAAAACAAGAATCAGAATTCCAGATTATGGGAAGATGTTTATTTTGGCAAAAGCAAAATTGAGAAGTCAGATAAATTTCTTGTAATTGTTATTGTAATTTGAATTGATTTAGTAATTTTTAAACTATTTGATATGTTATTTTTGATTGTGATGTTAATTACGTTTTTTTTAATGGAAGGAGTAACTTGGTTAACACATAAATATGTAATGCACGGATTTTTATGGTATTTACATGAGGACCACCATCAACCAACTGGGCATGTATTGGAAAAAAATGATGCTTTCTTCTTAATATTTGCAATCCCAAGCATGGCTTGTATTTTTTACGGCACATTCGGAGGACCACTATGGGTAGCTGCTATTGGTACGGGAGTTGCTATGTATGGACTTGCTTATTTTATAGTACATGAGGTAGTCATTCATCAACGACTTAAATTTTTTACAAGATCTGATTCTAGATATATCAAAACAATTCGTTGGGCGCATAAAATGCACCATAAGCATATGAATAAAGAAGATGGGGAAAGTTTTGGTATGCTATGGGTTGCTAAAATGTATTGGGATAAGGTGAAACGCGACGAGAAGATACAAAACCAAGCTTAGTTCTATATTTATTGGAACAAGTAAATACATACGATTATATTATAGCTGGAGCAGGCTGTGCGGGCTTATCACTTCTGTATCATATACTTCAGGAACCAAATATATGTGCTAAAAAAATATTAGTAATCGATCAAAATTTGAGCAAATCAAATGATCGAACCTGGTGTTTTTGGGAAAATAAGATAGGCCCATTCGAGTCCCTTGTTTGTAAAAAATGGGACACCATTTCTATACATCATAATAAGCTTAATAAAGAACTTGCTACTGGTGCATATGAATATAAAATGATTCAAGGAATTGATTTTTATAATCATGTGATGAATGAAGCAAAGCAGTTCTCGAATATTACTTGGAAAGAATGTCGAATAACAGAAATAGATCAAATTGCATCTATTGGCATAGTACATTGGGAAGGAGGTTATGCTAATGCCCCTTTTGTTTTTTCTAGTATTTTACCTATAGATACTTTGTACAAATTAAGCCAGGGGAATTTAGAAATTCCTTTCTTATGGCAGCACTTTAAAGGTCGTTTGGTTGAATTTGAAACTGAAGTATTTAAGCCTAATATAGCTAGACTAATGGATTTCAATGTAAGTCAGCATGACTATACAGGATTTATGTACTTATTGCCATTGAGTGATAAGAAAGCATTAGTAGAGTACACTTTGTTTTCGCCTAAACTATTGGAAGAGCAGGAATATGACAATGAGATAGATAGCTATTTGTCACGTGAGTATAATGGGAAGCAATATACCATTTCACATACTGAAATGGGTGCAATTCCTATGACACAGTATTTAATTGATAAAAGTATAGCGCCAGTTTATGTAATTGGGACTTTGGGCAATGCCGTAAAAGCGAGTACAGGCTACGCTTTTCACTTTATACAGGAGCAGACCCATCAAATTGCGAATCAATTAGCAACTGGTAATGTTATAAATACAGAAGTGCATACTACTAGGCATTCTTTTTATGATGGAATATTACTTTATATATTGCAACATAAGAAAATGGAGGGAAAGGAAATATTTGCACGAATTTTTGAAAAAAATAATGCGTCAACTATTTTTAAATTTTTATCTAATACTTCTGCTCTTCTTGAAGACATCAAAATAATGCGCAGTTTACCTACTCGTATTTTTCTACCAGCAGCATTGAAGGTTTTATTTCGGCGGGCATAGTGCAAATACTTGCTATTAATAAGTAAATTTGCAAAATGGCCTTGTCGTACAATGGTTAGTACAAGAGTTTCCGAAGCTCTAAATCCCAGTTCGATTCTGGGTGAGGCTACAAATAGTCATAAAATTTGAATGGTAATTTTGAATAAGAATAATTTTTAATCAATAAGTATGAAAATAGAAATCTGGTCTGACATTGTTTGTCCCTTCTGCTATATAGGAAAACGTAAATTCGAAATTGCTTTGGCTGCATTCCCCGCAAAGGATGAGGTGGAAATAGAATGGCGTAGCTTTCAGTTAGATCCTGCTATGCAAAATATTCCAGGCAAATCCGTGCATGCATATTTAGCGGAACGCAAAGGTTGTAGTTTAGAGGAAGCTAAGGATATGAATAATATGATGTCGAATGTTGCAAAAGAAGTGGGCTTAGACTATAATTTTGATATTGCTGTAATTAACAATACATTAAATGCGCACAGGCTCCTTCACTTTGCCAAAACTAAGGGGCTACAAAGTGAATTGAAAGAAAGATTATTCCATGCTTACTATACAGAAGGGAAGGATGTTTCTGCTATTGAATCACTTTCAGCATTGGCTTCTGAAGTTGGATTGGATAAGGAAGAAGTAATGCAGGTTTTAACTTCTGATACATTTAAAAATGAAGTGGAATTAGATCAATATTACGCAGAACAAGTAGGTGCTAGAGGCGTTCCGTTTTTTGTATTCAATAATAAATTTGCAGTATCTGGCGCACAGCCCCCTGAGTTGTTTAGCGAGGTTTTAGAAAAAGTTTGGAAGGACGAGCACCCGGATAATATAGAAGGTGATATAACTGGTGCGGTTTGTGGTCCGGATGGCAATTGTGATTAGTACTAAATACTAAAAATGGTTTTAATTTAAATAAATAAAAATATATAATATGGAATCATTAGCAAACAAAATAGCATTTGTGACAGGTGCAGGAAAGGGAATTGGAAAAGCCATTGCGATTGCATTGGCCAAGGAAGGTGCACATGTAGGCTTAATGTCTAGAACTGAAAAGGATTTAATTGCTGTAGCTGATGAAATTGAAAAATTAGGAGTTAAAGCTTTTATAGTTACCGGTGATGTAAGTAATATAGAGGAAGTGAATTTGGCAGTACAGAAAGCAATGGAAGCTTTGGGGCCTATTGACATTTTAATTAATAATGCGGGTATTGGAACTTTTGGTAAATTTTTAGAATTAGAACCTGCTGTTTGGGAAAATATGATAAAGGTGAATTTATTAGGAGTTTACTATGTTACGCGCGCAGTATTACCACAAATGATAGAAAGAAAAACGGGTGATATTATTAATATTTCTTCTACCGCAGGTAAGTCGGGTAGTGCCGTTACAAGTGCTTATAGCGCTTCTAAATTTGGTGTCTTTGGTTTAACGGAAAGCTTGATGCAGGAAGTTCGCAAACACAATATTAGAGTAACTGCTTTAGCGCCTAGTACAGTTGTTACAGAGTTAGCACAAAGTGCCAACTTAATTACTGGTGATGCAGAAAAAGTGATGCATCCCGAGGATTTTGCTGAATTAATTATTGCTCAGTTAAAATTGAATAGAAGGGTATTCGTAAAAGAAGCAAGTATTTTTTCTACAAATCCATAACTATATAGTTTTATTTAATGTTTATTCCGATACATTAATCTTAGAGTTCTCTAAAAGCTTGTAATTTCTCCCAACGGTTATGCATTCCTGCATTGGCTTGATCTAAGAAATCATGTGCTTTGTCTGGATAATTATTCTTAATAGTAGCGAATCGATTTTCATTGTATAAGAAATCTTCCATTGGAATTGAAGGGTCTTTACTGTCTAATGTAAATCTTTTCCCTTTTTCGTTATTGGGGTTATAACGGAATAGGGGCCAGTAGCCAGATTTTACAGCTAAGTCCTGTTGATCTAGTCCATGACACATGTCGTAGCCATGTGCAATACAATGACTATAAGCAATTATAATGGATGGGCCAGGGAATGCTTCTGCTTCTAAAATTGTTTTTAGTGCATGTACGTCATTGGCCCCCATAGAGATTTCGGCAACAAAGGCTTTACCATGTGCCATAGCTTGCATTGCTAGATCTTTTTTACCTGTTGTTTTACCTTTAATTGCAAATTTAGCACTAGCGCCAATAGGAGATGATTTTGATTTTTGACCACCCGTATTAGAATATACTTCTGTGTCTAACACTAAAATATTTACATTCTCTCCGGTTGATAATACATGGTCTAAGCCACTAAATCCAATATCATAAGCCCAGCCATCACCACCTACAATCCACATGGATTTTTTTTCTAAGGATCCCACTACTTGACGCAATAAATTTGCATCTGGATTAGTACTCTTACTTAAACGATTTTTTATCTCATTTACATTCATGCGTTGTTTTATGATAGCTACTTCATCTGTCTCTTCGTTTGCTATAATTTCATCTACCAATTCAGCACCTAATTCATCTCTTAATTTTTTTAATAATGAAAATGCATAAGTCCGTTTCATGTCGGTAGCTAATTTAATACCTAAGCCAAATTCAGCATTGTCTTCAAATAAAGAGTTCGCCCAAGCAGGGCCATTGCCTGCTGCATTCATACTCCATGGGGTAGTTGGTAGATTTCCTCCAAATATGGAGGAGCAGCCTGTTGCATTTGCAACAATCATTCTGTCTCCAAATAATTGAGTTAATAGTTTTAAATAGGGGGTTTCTCCGCATCCACTGCAGGCACCAGAAAATTCAAATAATGGCTCTAGGAATTGAGACCCCTTCACTGTTGACCTATTAATTCTAGTTCTATCAATATCGGGAAGTGAAAGGAAAAAGTCCCAATTCTGTTTTTCAGTTTCTTTCAATGGAATTACATCCTGCATATTGATAGCCTTATGACCTGGCTCTGTTTTACTTTCAATAGGGCAGAATTCGACGCATAAATTACAGCCTGTACAATCCTCTATAGCAACTTGTAATGTATAAGATTCAGACTCTTTCATAAATTCTTTTCCAATAGGACTCACATGCTTAAAAAAGCTTGGGGCATTTTTTAAATTGCTATTGTCATATACTTTTGGACGAATGGCAGCATGAGGACAAACAAAGAAACATTTGCCACATTGTGAGCATAAATTAGGATCCCAAACTGGTACTTGTTCTGCTATATTTCTTTTTTCGTATTTAGTTGTTGCAGAAGGGTAAGTGCCATCAGCAGGGAATGCGCTAACAGGTAATTCATCTCCTTCTCCCGCAATAATTTTACCCAATACATTTTTTACAAAATCTGGCGCATTGGATGAAACAGCAGGCGATAATTCTTTAGTGCCTATGCTGAAAGTTGAATAATCTAATAAAAATAAGTTTTCTAAAGTTTTGTCAATGGCATCAAAGTTCTTTTTAACCACAGCTTCTCCCTTTTTTCCATAGGTTTTCTTTACAGCATTTTTGATGGCAGTGATAGCCTCCTCTTTTGGCATAATATTTGAAATAGCAAAGAAGCATGTTTGTAAAATTGCGTTAATGCGAGACCCCATGCCAGTTTCCTTGGCTACTTTAGACGCATTGATAACATATAGTTTTAATTTTTTTTCAACAATTTCTTTTTGAATGGTATAGGGGATATGTTGCCATACTTCCTCGCTATTAAATGGGGCATTCAATAAGAAAGTGGCTCCATATTCAACGTCTTTTAAAATATCATAAGTTTCTAAATAATGAAAATGATGACAAGCAACAAAATTGGCTGAATTAATTAAATAACTTGAGCCTATCGGATGATCACTAAAGCGTAAATGTGAAACAGTCAGAGAACCTGATTTTTTTGAATCATATACAAAGTAAGCCTGTACATGATTTGGGGTTACATCACCAATTATTTTAATGGTATTTTTATTAGCACTAACAGTTCCGTCTGCGCCTAATCCAAAAAACAATCCTCTAAATAAATGTTGGTCTTCTAAGCTAAAATTTTTGTCATACGCTAAACTTGTATTAGTCAAGTCGTCTTCAATACCAATGGTAAAACCATTTTTAGGTTTAACATTTGTTAATTCATCAAAAATGGCTTTAATCATAGCTGGGTTAAATTCTTTAGACGCTAAGCCATATCTGCCCCCAATCACTTTTGGCATCACCCCTTCCCATTCAGCATGCAAGGCATTAATAACATCCATAAACAAGGGTTCACCAATAGCTCCAGTTTCTTTGCATCTATCCAATACGGCTATTTGTTTTACACTAGTTGGGATGGCTTTAATAAAATGAGTTACGGAGAATGGTCGATATAAGTGAACACATATATAACCGGTTTTTTCTCCTTTTTTATTTAAATAGTCTACAGTTTCTTTTACAGCGGTTGAACCAGAACCCATTATTATAATAATTCGATCTGCATTTTCATGTCCATAGTATTCAAATAATTTATAGGCGCGTCCTGTAAGCTTTTCAAAATCTCTCATGGTGGATGCTACAATAGCGGGGACTTTCCAGTGGTAGGAATTTGCGGCTTCTCTACTTTGAAAAAATACATCTGGATTTTGTGCAGTACCTCTTATGAATGGATTTTCTGGGTTTAAAGATCTTTGACGATGTCTAGCAACTTGATCTTCGTCAATCATTGCTTTAATTTCATTGTCAGTCAATAGCTCCACTTCATTTATTTCATGAGAGGTTCTAAAACCATCAAAAATATTTAAAAATGGGATACTCGATTTAAGGGTAGCAGAAGTTGCAATCATAGCCATGTCATGCGCTTCTTGCGCATTATTCCCAAACAACATGGCAAAGCCAGTAGAACGAACTGCCATCACATCGCTATGATCTCCAAAAATTGATAAAGCATGTGTTGCTAATGCTCTGGCTGCGATATGAAATACAGTTGGTGTTAATTCTCCAGCTATCTTATACATATTCGGGATCATTAATAGCAAGCCTTGGGAGCAAGTAAAAGTAGATGCTAATGCACCACCTTGCAATGCCCCATGTATAGCACCTGCAGCACCGGCTTCACTTTGCATTTCAATAATTGTTGGAATCTCTCCGAATATATTTTGTCTTTCATCACTGCTCCATTCTTCTGCAAATTCGCCCATTGTTGAAGAGGGGGTAATAGGATATATAGCACATACTTCGCTGGTTTTATAGGCAATATGAACGGCTGCTTCATTACCATCAATGACGGCAATATTTTTCTTTTTTGAATTGGAGCTTTTCATGCGATTAAAGTTTGTTAATTGATTAAACAAATTACTTTAATTGCAAAAATCAAAATATGATTAAAGTCAGTACTGTAAAGGATTTAAGTAATAGAGAATAGACTTATCGGTGATCAAAATAAGGTACGGTATCGTCAGACACGGACTCCTTTTGTTGCCAGTAAGAAAGCGTAACTATATGACCATCAGGGGTATGTAATAAGCGACCAAAAATCGCGTTGATTGGGTTAAAACTAAGGTCGGTAACACCTACAGTAAAAGTTGTTGGAAGGGCGGGTGCTTCAGTTGTTTCAGATGTAGAAATGGGAGTTTCAGGTTTAGTAGATGAATTTGCTACTATTACCAATTCATATTTATTATAGCTAAGTAAGTCTTTTAAAAATGTAGCCCTATCGGAGGAAACATTTTTTTCAACTATAGCACATTTTATAGAATCTAGGTCTTCAAATTCGTGGTTCTTATTGATTGCCATAAAATAATGAATTATAAGCCAAAGCTTAGTGAATAAATATAATCATAAACTATAGTTGCAAATCCAGTAACCAAAATTCCAACTAAACATATATACATTGCCAATTTTGATACCAAAGGGATACTTATTTTTTCTATCGGCGTTTCATTTTCTTCCATGAATATAGCTTTAACTACTCTTAGGTAATAGTAAAAGGATATTACCATATTTAATGCAGCAAATATAATAAAGCCATAATTGCCTTTAGCTGCTCCTGCCATCATTAAAAAGAGCTTTCCAAAAAATCCAGCAGTAGGGGGAACTCCCGCTAATGAGAATAAGGCAATAGTTAGTACCCAAGAAAGTAAAGGGTTAGTTTTATAGAAGCCTTTAAAGTCGGATATGTTTTCTTTGCCAGTTAAAGCACTCACGACACTCACTACGCCAAAAGCAGCCAAGTTAGAAAATACATATATCAATATAAAATAGATCAAAGAAGCCGAACCTGCAATAGAGCTGCCTGAAATACCAATTAAGATAAATCCAACTTGAGCAATAGAAGAGAAGGCTAGGAATCTTTTAAAATTATCTTGTCTTATTGCAAATAAATTACCAATAAATATGGTTACTACTGCTAATATCATCAATATAAGATACCAAGTAGAGGCAATAGGTTGAAATACTTTATACAAAATGGAAACAAAGGTGAATAGTACCGCCGCTTTAGAAACAACAGATAAGAAAGAAGTAACAGCTACAGGGGCACCTTCATAAACGTCTGCTGTCCATAAGTGAAAGGGCACAGCTGATATTTTAAATGCGAATCCAGATACTAATAAAATAAATGCAAATATTTGTAATGGGTTATTGCCTATATGTGCTGTTAAAATAGAGAATGTTAAAGTACCACTGGTTCCATATAAAAATGAGATACCCATTAATAATATGCCGGAAGAGAAGGCAGATGATAATATTAGTTTCATAGCTGCCTCGGATGACTTACGTTTTGATAAGTCGAAATTTGCGGCAGCTGCTAATGGTATTGTTGACATTTCTAGCCCTAGGTAGAAAATTAATAAGTTCCCACTTGATATCAAAAAGAACATACCTAACAAAGATGTAAATAGTAGTAAGTAAAACTCAATAACTTGATTATTATTTTTTAGCCAAGCATAAGATTGCATTGAAATAATCAATACAGCTAAATTTAAAATATTCTTCTCTAATATAATTAACGCATTGGTAGTAAACATGCCACTAAATAAATCCCCTTTAGTAGAAAGTAATAATCCAATTATTAAGTTAAGCAACAATGCAATATTTATAAAGTTCAATATGCTTGCATTGCTTCTTTCTCTTCCTAATTTAATAAAGAGTAACAGAAAAATGAGCACACTAAGTGTTAGTTCCTGTCTCATTAATAAAAATATATTATTTAGCATCTGTCGAATTATTTAAGGGTAATTGCTTTAGTAATTGGGGACATTAAGATATTTGTACTTGGCATGATTAGTTGGTTAATTAAGAATGGAGCCAATCCAATTATTAATATCCCGGTAATTAATAACCCGGCTGCTAATTTTTCATTCCAAGTAGCGTCTGCTAATAATGCATGCTCATTACTAATAGGCCCCATAATTGTTTTTCCCGTTGCACGTAATATGTATACAGCAGTTACAACAATAGACGCGCCAGATAAAATGGTAGCAAGTCTGTAAGCTCCAGATGGATTTTGCCATGAGCCCATAAATACGGTCATCTCCGCTACAAATCCGCTAAAACCCGGCAGCCCTAATGAGCATAAGCCGGCTATGACAAATACAGTGGAGATAAAAGGCATTACTTTTAAAAGTCCTCCCAATTGCGCTACTAGTCTAGTATGTGTTCTGCTATAAATCATTCCAATAGCAGCAAAAAATAAGGCTGTCATTAATCCATGTGAAACCATTTGTATGACAGCTCCATTTACAGCAGTTTTATTCATCATTCCAATACCTAAGATTACAAATCCACAATGGCTAATGGAAGAGTAAGCGTTGATGTATTTTAAATCTGTTTGCATCATGGTTGCAAATGCGCCATAAATAATAGCAATAGTAGCTAATGTAATTATGATCCAGCCATAACTATTAGCAGCTTCAGGCATTAAAGCGGCAATCCTTAAACAGCCATAACCACCTAATTTCATGGAGATGCCTGCAAGAAACATAGAAGCTGCTGTAGGAGCAGATGCATGACCGTCTGGCACCCAAGTATGAAAAGGGAATAGTGCAGCGAATATACCAAAGCCAACAAACGCGAATGGGAAAAAGAACTTTTGTACTCCAACAGAAATACCCATATGTGTAATTTGAACTAGGTCAAACGTATTGGTACTATAATATATCCCCATTAGTCCAACAAATACTAATGCAGAACCAGCCATTAACATAAGTGCTAGTTTCATAGCACTATTGGTTTTATTGCCAGAACCCCAAATACCTATTAATAAAAATTTAGGGATTACTGCTACTTCCAAGAAAAAGAATAATGTAAAAAGGTCTAATGAAATAAAGAAACCATAAGCGCCCATGCTTAATAAAACTAAAAGAAAGAAGTATTCCTTACTAAGTTTATCCATTGTCCAGGAAACCAAAATGCCTGCCACTACAATGACAGCAGTCAGTAAAATCATGGCTAAGGAAATACCATCTATGCCAATATGATAATTAATATGTAAAGTTGTAAACCAGGTGTAATTAGATTCAAATAAATGAGTATCGTTATTCCCGGAAGCTCTTTCGCCCATATATAATTTCAATAACCAAGTGGCTAAACTTAATTGAGTAACAGCCCCAACTAGTCCAATGACTCTAATTTGTTTCAATCCCTTTGCAAACAAAATTACCAACGCTGTAATTAATGGAACTAAGATCAATAATGATAAATTCATAATAATATTTTATTTCCAGATATAAATAAACAATACAGACAAGGCCAATACGCCGCCAAAAAAATAGAGTGCATAGTTTTGTACTTTTCCTGATTGTAGACCTTTAATTGATACCGATATATTTGAAGTGACTTTAGCTAACAAAAGCATAAAGCCGTCTATAATATTTTTATCAGCCCAGGCAATGGGTTGTCCTATGTATGGGAAGATTATTTTTTTAGTGATAAAAATGTATACTTCGTCTATATAAAACTTTTTATAAGCAGCGGTATAAAGTCCGCTTAGGGAAGCTGCTATTTTATCGGATTTTGCATTTTGCTTTTTGTAAAAATTAGCTGCTATAAGTATTGCTATAATAGTCAATGCTACTGGAGCAATGGAAAATACTAGATCTGTATGCGCTTCTAAAGCAAGGCCGTCGGAACTTACAAAGTTTGAAAATGGTATAAAGCCAACACCCACTGCACAAGTAGCTAAAATAAGTAGTGGTAATTTCATTACCCAAGGGCCTTCTCCATGACTATGGACGTTAAGATCTAAATTATTAGTATCTGTATTATTAAAATGTATAGGGGTTTCTTTATTCCAAAAAATAGAGAAATATAAACGGAACATATAAAATGCAGTTAATGCTGCAGTAAATAATGCAACACCATATATTATTTTATTAGCACGAAAAGCGGCCATTAAAATTTCTTCCTTGCTAAAGAAACCAGCGAAAGGAGGAATACCTGCAATAGCTAAACAAGCAATTAAAAAGCTAATATGGGTAATGGGCATCAGCTTTCTTAAGCCGCCCATATCTCTCATGTCATTACTGTGTACCATATGAATTACCGAACCCGCACCTAAAAACAATAAACTTTTAAAGAAAGCATGTGTAAACAAGTGGAACATAGAAGCCATATAACCCAGGCCATTTTCACCTCCATTTTTAGAAACGCCCAATGCAAACATCATGTAACCAATTTGCGACATGGTTGAATAGGCTAAAACGCGTTTAATATCCGTTTGAGTACAAGCAATTATTGCTGCGAATAATGCAGAAAAAACGCCAACATAAGTTACGATGGTTAATGCAGCTTCGTCCATAGAAAAGATAGGGAATAGTCTTGCAACTAAATATACACCTGCAACTACCATAGTTGCCGCATGAATTAAAGCAGAAACGGGGGTGGGTCCTTCCATTGCATCAGGTAACCATATATGTAATGGGAACATGGCAGATTTACCAGCACCTCCAATAAAAATTAATGTCAAACCCCAAGTGAGCATGCTTGCGCCTAAAAAACTTGCGCTAGTAATACTAATAAATGGAGTGGATTGCGTAGCTGTTAATCGTTCTATTAATAATCCAATATCTAAGGTACCTCCATAGTATCCTAGTATTAAAATTCCAATTAGAAAACCTAGGTCAGCAAATCGGGTAACAATAAATGCTTTTTTTGCAGCTGTTACTGCAGAAGGTCTATCAAAATAATAACTAATTAATAAAAAACTTGAAACACCTACTAATTCCCAAAACATATAAACTTGAAAAATATTAGCTGATAATACCAATCCAAGCATAGAGAAGGTAAATAAAGAAAGAAATGAATAATAAGTAGCAAACCTTTCTTCTCCTTTCATATAACCTAAGCTAAAAACATGCACCATTAAGGAAACAGAGCTAACTACTACTAACATCATCACGGAAATAGGGTCTATAATAAATCCAAGGTCAATAGATAAATTAGGACTAAACTCGAGCCATGTATATTTAAAAGCGATAATTTTTTGATACATTCCATTTACTTTGCCGTCTACAAAGAAGTATTGATTAGCGGCAATAAAGGAAACTAGGGTAGCAATGAATAAACTAGCTGTCCCCATTATGCCAGAAATTTTAGATAAGTATTTACGCCCGAACAAGCCTAAGATCACAAAGCTTAACAAGGGTAGTAAAGGAATCCAAAGTATATATAAGTAGTTTGACATAGTTATTAGTATTTCATTTCGGTAGCATCGTCTACGTCAATGGAGTTATGACTACGATATAGATTAATGATTATGGCAATAGCAACAGCAGCTTCTGCAGCCGCAATAGTAATAATGAATAAAGTAAAAAATAGTCCATCTAATTTTTCTGGGTATAAGTATTTATTAAAAGCTACAAAATTGATATTAACACTATTCAGCATTAATTCAATTGACATAAGCATGGTAATCAAATTTCTTCTAGTGAACAAGCCATACATGCCTATGAAAAATAAGGCAGTACTAACAAATAGGATCTGGGTTAAAGTTATTTCTTGCATATAGCTACGCTTTAATTATTTAGTCCTTTTTATTTAAAATTTCAGATTCCGTTAACATTATAGTGGCTGAGGCAATTTGATTGGAAGAAGGTCGCATAGCAATAACAATACACCCAACCATGGCAGCTAATAAAAGCATACTCACCAATTCAAAAGGTAATATATAACCATAATTAGTAGTACTTAACATTTGAGTTCCAATTTCATTCATACTAGTATTAAAAGGCTTTGAGGAGTTAAATGTGAAACCATCATAATGACTAATTAAATTATAAGTAAATGCTGTTCCTGATAGGGAAGCCAATGCAGAAAATATCATTTTACTTTTAGTTGGCTTAGGCATTTCTTTTCCAGAGTGCTGTGTTAGGAAAATGGAGAATATAATTAAGACTACAATCCCACCTACATATACTACAATTTGAATTGCTGCAATAAATTCTACTTGCATCCAAAAATAAAGTGCGGCAATACCCACCAAAGAGAACAATAGCCAAATTGCCGAACGGAATATTTTAACGGAGGTTACTGCAAGGATTCCTGCGCCTAGTATAAGTGCAGAGATCGCATAAAATATGATTGCTGATATATTCATTATTCAATACCCTCCCTTATTTTAGATCCTGGTTTATTTAATATTTTAGTCAACTTAGTTCTGTCAAAAACACTATGCTCGAAATTAGGAGCCATTTTAATTGCATCACTAGGACAGGCTACTACACATAAATTACACATGGTGCAAAGTTCTAAACGATATACTAATGCGTCCACTGCTTTTTTCTTTTTACCTTCAGCATTAACTTCTGATTTTGTAACAACTTTTATGGTTCCATTTGGACATGCAATTTCACAAGCAGTGCATCCAGTACAAGCATGTTCGTTATTCTCATCATGGGGCATGATCACTTCTCCTTTAAACCGATCTGCTAATTTTAAGGTAGCACGATTATCGGGGTATTGCTCCGTTATAATTTCTTTTGGATGTGTAAAATAGTAGCCAGTTTTTCGCATGCCTTTTAAGAGAGAACTGACTCCATTGTAAACATCTGATATATAGTCTTTCAAAAACATGCTACTTTTCCATTTGGTGTTAAAAATGCCAGCCCATAATGGCTATTATGGTTACTAATAAAAGGTTGAATAAACTTATTGGTAATAAATATTTCCATTCTAAGTTTAATAATTGATCTACTCTTAGTCTTGGGAATGTCCATCTAAACCACATTATTAAAAAAATCAAAAAGAAGGTTTTCCCCATAAACCAAATAGAAGAAGGGATATAATCCATAATATGATTAAAGCCTTCCCAATGTCCAATATGCAATGGCATCCATCCTCCTAAGAATAGGGTAGCTCCAATAGCACAAACAATAAAAATATTGATATATTCTGCTAGGGAAAATAAGGCAAATTTCATTCCTGAATATTCTGTGTGGAATCCAGCAGTTAATTCTGATTCTGCTTCCGCTAAATCAAAAGGTGCACGATTGGTTTCTGCAGTCACAGCAATTATATATAATACAAATGCGATAATAACAGGTATATGTCCTTTAAACAACCACCATCCATTTTGCTGTGCAGCTACTATTTCTGAAATTTGTAAACTACCAGTCAGCACTACTATGGTCAATACTGCGAATCCTGCTGATAATTCATAACTAACAATTTGTGCTCCACTGCGCATGGCACCTAATAAAGAGTATTTATTATTACTTGCCCAGCCTGCCATTAATATTCCGATTACAGATAAAGAGGAGATAGCTGAAATATATAATACGCCAATATTAATATCCCATATTTGAAAGTTCTTGGCAAACGCAATGGGAGCTAATAATAACATTGCTACCATCATCACTATGAATGGGGCTAAATTAAATAAAAATTTATCTGCTGTATCTGGTGTTAAGCCCTCTTTCATAATTAATTTCAACGTATCAGCTGCTGTCTGAAATATACCACCAGGTCCAACACGATTAGGTCCTAATCGAATTTGAATACGCGCTGCTACTTTTCTTTCCATTAATACCAAAACCAATCCTAGTAATGCAAATAGCGAAATGGATAATAGTATCACAATCACGCATTCAATTGCTAATGCGATTGTTGGATTGAACTTAATTAATAACCAATCCTGTGTAGCGGTCGTGATGCCTTCTAAACTAAACATGTATAAATATTTTATCTATCAATATCTGGTATGACTAAATCTAAGGTTCCCATAGTTGCCATTAAGTCTCCAATCTTACTCCCTTCTGCCATATGACTTAAGGCAGATAAATTGGAAAATCCTGGTGATCTAAATTTAATCCTGTGTGGTGTAGTTCCTCCTTCACTCACTATATATACTCCAAATTCACCTCTCGCTGTTTCTACTCTTTGATAAAATTCACCCTTAGGTAATTTCAATACATTTTTAGTTTTACCAACAAAGTCTCCTTCTGGAATAGTATCAATCAATTGTTCAATAATGCGAATTGACTGATTCATTTCTTTAATTCTTACCATATACCTGGCAAATGAATCACCTGCAGTCTCAATCACTTCGTCAAACTCAACTTTCGCATATACATCATAGGGTGCTATCTTTCTAATATCACAATTTACTCCACTTGCCCTTGCTACAGGTCCGGTACAGCCAAATGAAATGGCATCTTCTGCACTTAAAATACCCACACCTTTAGTTCTACTTTGAAAGATGACATTATTAGTTACTAAGTCCTCATATTCAACAACTTTTTCTTTAAACTGCTTTATAAACGCTTTTACTTTATTTTGAAACGTTGGATGAATATCATACATCAATCCACCTGGTACGATATAATTCATGGTGAGTCTTGCACCGCAAGTATCTTCCATAATTTCTGTGATCATCTCACGCTCTCTGAATGCGTAAAAGAAAGGGGTGAAAGCACCAAGGTCCATTGCCATTGCACCAATCCACAATTCATGGGAAGCAATTCTTGTTAGTTCATTTAAAATAGTTCTAACATATTGAGCACGCTCTGGCACTTCAATTTGCATTCCTTTTTCAACGAGTAATGCACAGGCAGTATTATTAATATGAGAAGACAGATAGTCCATTCTGCTTGTAACGTAAATAAATTGACGGTATGTCAAGCTCTCGCACATTTTCTCAATAGATCTGTGGATGTACCCTAAATGTGGCTCGATTTTTTTAATAGTCTCTCCGTTCAATGTAACAACTAAATGTAAAACACCATGTGTTGCTGGGTGTTGTGGCCCCATGTTTACTACTAGTTCACCTTCTGGGCCAAGTTCTGTGGTATCTTTTATTATTTCAGTTTGATTGTACATGGCCCTATTATAATTTTATCATGTTGATAGGATCTTCAAAATCCTTTCTTAGAGGGAAGCCTTTAAAATCTTCCTCAAGAATTAGTTTTCTTAAATCAGGGTGGTTGGAAAAATGAACTCCAAACATTTCGAATACTTCTCTTTCATGAAATTCAGCGGTCCTCCAAATTCCAGCAACAGTTTCAATTTGTGGTTGGTCTATTGTTAGATTTGCTTTTATGACAATATTATGACGCTGCTTTGTTGAGGTAAGATGGTAAACCATTGTCAAATGTGTTTTCCAGTCTACACAGGTTAAACAGAATACAAAATCCATTTGTAAAGGGTTTCCTTTAATGGCAGTAGCTAATGCTTTCCATTCGGCAGCTTCAATAATTATATTTAGCCATTCCCCAGTCTCTTCAAATGTGGCGTTAGGTGCATGTGCGCTAATATATTCCTTGATTTCTTCGTTGGTCATTTTGCTTTTTTAAATTCAGCTATAATATTATTGTGTTTTAAACTCAGTTCTTATTTGCTCTCTTGTCATGCCCATTTTAATTTTTTCTTGTAAAGCAATCATGGCATGTAATAATGCTTCTGGTCGAGGGGGGCAACCTGGTATATAAACATCCACTGGAATAATATGATCAGCACCTTTTACTACAGAGTAAGTATTATAAAAGAAAGGGCCACCGCTAATAGCGCAAGCGCCCATGGCAATAACATATTTAGGGTCCGCCATTTGATCATATAATCGCTTTAATACGGGCGCCATTTTATTTACAATGGTACCTGCTATAATGATTACATCAGCTTGACGTGGAGAAGCTCTTGCAACTTCAAAACCAAATCGAGAGAAGTCATATTTAGCAGAGGCCGTAGACATCATTTCAATTCCGCAACAACTTGTTGCAAAGGATAGCGGCCATAAGGAGTTGCTACGTGCCCAATTGATAACACTATCAAAACTGCTCACCACAATTCCACCGCCAGGCGTTTCATGAATGATGCCTGGAAATTTTTCATTCCCTTTTATGTTTTCTTTTAATTCCATTTTAACGCTCCTTTTTTATGAGCATACAAGAAGCCCATGAATAAAATAAATATAAAAATTAGAATTTCGAAAAGCGCTATCATACCCACTTTTTTAACCACCACAGCCCATGGGTAAAGGAATACTAGTTCTACATCAAAAACGAGAAATAGTAAAGCGTATAGATAATATCCAACATTGAATTGATGCCATGGGGAAGTAGTGGTAGGAATACCACATTCATATGCTTGTCCTTTTTGCGGGTTACTGCTTCCCTTTACAAATATTTTACCTACTAATATACCGCCTGCAGAAAAGGCAATTGCTGCAATAAGTAATGCAATTAAGGAAATGGCTCCCATAAGTATTGAATAAGATGTAAAAATTAATCCTACAGTAATTTACGAATAATAGTAATTAGATAGAATCTATTCTTGTCTTATTTTAACCATATTCAGCGAACTCATTTTTCTTAATGCTATATAATGACCAATGTCATTCATTAAGAGATTATATAAACGTAAAATGGCTTAACTGTTTTTCATTTAATTGAAACTTCAGCTAAGCCAAATTGCTTTGAAATTAATAAATTGGGAGAATGAGTGGAACTACTATAAAGGGCCTTTGTTCCACAATCTTACAGGTATCTCAGTTCCTAAATTTTGTAACAAGGAGTTCCTGAACCTTAACATAAAACGTTTGTATAATGATGCTTTCATACTAGTTAATACCCTAGCGTTAAATAAGTAACCCATTTATAGTGTAAATAATACACAATAGGCATCTAACTAATTGATAGTCAATTAAAATAAATATTAAAATTTAGCTACAGTACTTAAAATACTTCTCCTAAATTCATGAATATACCCTTGCTACCGCCTTCTCCAAAGCCATAATCTATGGCAATATTAGTGTTAGAGTGCTTATTTAATTTTACTCTTATGCCAGCTCCATAACCGGACATGAGTCCTTTTATACTTTTTCCCTGACGTTCGGATACGCTTTGTACATTGGCAAAAACAACCCCTCCAATAAATCCATTTTCTGTAATACCAAAGCGATACTCTGATTCAGCGAATAATAATTTATCTCCTCTAAATCTGCCTTGTATATAACCACGACCTGTATTGCTATAGGCGTCCGAAGCGGTGGCTGGTAAATCTAGATAAGGGAGATTGCCCTTTAAATTCAACATATTGTAACTCCAAAAAGCTAAAATATTTTTACTGTCTTTATTAGGGAAAGGCAGATATTTTCGAATGTCTAACATTAAGGTTTGAGAAGGTCTATCTGATCCTAAAAATTCTAGGTTGTTTCTATACACTAAATTAAAATAAGAGCTATTGGCAACTGGATTTACAATACTTTTTCGGGTATCATATAGCAAGTTTAACAGAAGACCAATAGTGGTAGAAGACTTACTCAAGCCATATTGTGTAAAGCCAACCAATGGCTTGTTAATAGTAGTGGTATCCACAATATTCCAGTGGTAGTCAATGTTTAAGCCTGGTCCAAAATATAAATTGGGTGCAATTCTTTTTACAATAGACTGATGCATTTTGATATAGGAATAGTCCAACATGTCAAATAATTTCAAATCACTATTGGATCCAAGGCCAAAATCTTTTTGTGGATATTTCAAATAAGACCAATTCGTGTTTACATTATATTCATTATTCTTCAGCCAGATATTGGAAACCAATTGACTTATTACTTGTTTATTTTGGGTGTACTTGATTTCTGTAGAAATGGTTGAATGATTGTCCATTGCAAGCTTTCCTGGTAGGACAATATTTGCATTTAATGAAGTAGCAAATTTGGTAGCCAAGCTATATTCTACTGCAGGTACAAATGTAAGATGAGACTTTGTTAATTTTTCGTCCTGGCTTCTTTGCTTATTTATTTTAAAGACTCGGTATATGCCGTCAACAAAATCAACCAGAGAGTCCTTCCCCGGTTGTTTGTAAAAAGCTAAAGTAAAAATATTTTTTTTATGTTTGGCAGTGGTACTGTCAATTCCTTGCGTATGGCCCAAGTTGAATGTAAAAAACGATAGTAATAAAAGAAGAGACTTTTTATGGAATGTCATGCTATTGATTTGAAATAAGAGTAATAGCTGACAAAGTTATACTATTTCGACTTTTGTGGTATAATTAATACAGGTATAGTGGAGTGTCTGATAATATATTCAGCAGTACTACCTATAACTAAATGAGAAAAGCCAGTTCTGCCATGAGTTCCCATTACGATATAGTCTGCTTTTGCTTCTTTTGCAAAGTCAATCACATCGAATTTAGGGTTGCCTATAGCAGTGTGTATTTCAATTTCCAATTCCTTATGGCTGTCTTTGATTTTATTTAGTTCAGACATGGCAAACTCTTTCTGAGAATTGTATATGTCTTCCCATTGTGTTGGTAACAATGACATGTCTGAATGTAAATAATCCACATACATACTAATAATAGAAACTAAAGTAACTTTTGCATTCATATGACTTGCAAAAGCAAATGCTTCATTTAATATTGCTGAAGTAGATTCACTTAAGTCAACTGCAATAACGATATGCTTTTTCATATTTATTAATTTTACTTAAAGTTACTAAATTAACATTCATGAATTTCTTATATGTCCTAAAACTGATAAGAAACAGTTATTCCTACATGTGCAGGGTCTCCCAAGTGAATGGCTCCGAAGTCGTAAGCATAAGCGATATACTTCTGCTTAGTTAAATTTCTACTCCATAGTTTGATACCGTATTTTTCGTTAGTGATTCCAACACTCAAATTCAAAATACTATAAGGGCTTTGATAGATATTGTTCGCTAAATCGAAGTAAGTTGTTCCTGTATATTTCCATTCTGCTCTAATAAAAGCATCTGTCTTACTAGTCCCAATTTTGTGATTGTATTGAGCAGCAAGGAATGAAGTTATGTCTGGAGTGAATATTTGTTTCTTTCCCGATAAGTCCACTGAGATTCCTTGTTGAGAAAGATTTAATGTTTCAAATTTAGCATCTGTGTAGCCAAAATTATATTGTAACGTTAATCCCTTTACCGGCTTACTTAATAATTCAGCTTCAATACCCTTGCTATTTAGTTTTCCTATGTTTTTAGTAATAGTAATTGCGTCTGGTAGCACTAAGCTAGGTACTTGTGCGTCCTGGATTTTTGTATAGAACAAAGCAATATTGAATCTAAGCGTACGATCAAATAAGTCGTTTTTAAGACCTAATTCAAAGTTGTTACTATATTCTGGTTTGTAACCAATTAAAGGAGGCTGAGAGGGGTCAGAACCTAATGGTGATAAGCCCCCAGTTCTAAATCCACGACTAAATAAAGCGTAAGCAAAACTGTTTTTATTTACTTGATAATCCAGTGATAATTTTGGAGATAATGCATTGAAATTAATTTTCGCACTTGCGTCTGGAGTGGTGGTATATTCAGTATTGTCAGGCGCATGTTGGTATAAACCTAGTACTGATTGTGTTACTTGTTCATAATCATTTCTTAATCCTAAGTTGATGCTTAAATTATTTTGTATCGCGTAGCTTAATTGACCATAAAATGCGACTCCTTTTTTTATTGTTTTTGTGATATTCGTTAAGGCAAATAAAGAATCACCAACCATCATACTTGCGAATTCCCCAAACTGAGTTGCTTGTTTAACTGGAGCATCTTGATAAAATAAATAAGCGCCTGCAGTCCATTTAAATTTAGAATTCGATGTATTGGAAGAAGTAAATTTAAACTCTTGAGTAATCACTTTAATATTATTCCAGTCCTTACCATAATTGTTCTTTACTGTAATAATATCATAAGGAGAGAAGTCGCCATCTATAGGGTTGGTATAATAACGGTAATTGCTTTGATAAGCTGTTTGCGAATTAAAATTAAAATTAGTTCCGATATAATTCAATGATAGGGAGCTATTCAGTGTGTTGTCTATCATTTTTGTAACTGCATTTTGATTTAATCTATATGGATTAATCATTGCTTCGTTTAGGTCCGCCACTAAAGGGAATGCACCATTGTTTTGTTGGATTCTATTTTTAACATTCAATTTAGCAGACCATCTTTTGTTAATAAACCAGTTTAAATAGTAGTTGCTAGAAAAGCCATGTTGCTTGTCATAAGTTTGATTATTAAAATCATTTTTATAATAGCCATCTCTTGCATCATATAAGGCACTCATGCCAAAGAATAATTTATTTTTTAATAAGGGAGTTTTAAATCCTGCATTAATTCTTTGTTGGTTATAATCACCCAAGCTAATTTCTCCAAAACCGTTTGTCTTATTAGTGGGTTCTTTAGTAATAATATTAATTACTCCACCCATTGAGTTTCTACCGTATAAAGTGCCTTGCGGCCCACGTAATACTTCTATTCGTGCAATATCAAATAGAGAAGGTATATAAGTGTCTAAGCTAAATTGATTTACACCGTCAATGTATACCGCAACGGTAGGATCGTAAGATGTTGTTGCTATACCTCTTATTGAAGTTGCATTTCTTGCATCCCCAGGGTCTGCACTATAAGTATTAGGAATAATAGACGACAGGCCTTTGATATCCCAAATTTGTAATGCTTTTATCTGTTTTGCGTCTAAGCTTGAGACTGCTAATGGTATTTTTTGCAAGTATTCTGCTCTTTTCTGAGCAGTTACAATGACTTGCTCTAGTTGATTTGTAGAGTCTTTCTTTGCTGCCTTGTTAGTATTTTGAGCTATCACTGATATCGGGAAAACTGCTATTGCAATTAGCATATTTACAGTATAAGTTGTCTTTAATTTGCTGAAGTTCATATTAGTAAAATTGTTAGCAAATATATTGTTAACTACATGAACCTCATAATTTTAATGGAGGAATGGTAGGGTGAAATAGATGTTTATTTGAGTTTGGATAGAGAATATGGCTAACTCGACTTTTTTCGATAAATTGCAGGTTCATATTAAGACCTAATTTCCCCTTTGATGTTATTATATATTACAATTTTAGGATTTTTTATTACTGCTTTACTTGCTTTAAATATTAAACAAACCAATAAGGCTAATATTTATTTAATCGTATTGCTCATAATAAATAATATTTATTCACTTGCGCATTATGCTACTATTTATTCAAATAACAAATATTTTGTAGCAGTCATGTTGGTTCATTTTACACCTCTTTATATGTTATCGGGTCCAGCCTTATATTTTTATGTAAGAGGAGTTTTGACAGACGATTTTAAATTGCGCAAATTTGACTTTCTTCATTTTATTCCTGCCATTTTATATTTTATTAATGTAAGTGGATTTTTATTTATGGGGTGGGACGAAAAATTAATTTTTGCTCAAAAAGTTATTGTTAATACTTCAGAGATAATTCATATTAAAACTTTGTTTTTATCTGGGACTTTCAATTACATTATCAGACCTACCTCTGGCCTTATCTACGCTATTACAGCATCAGTAATGGTATATAAGCATCAGTCTACCAATAAACTATCTGAAAAGCAAACCTCCTTAATTTATACCTGGCTTAAGGTGTTAATATTCACATTAATTATAATTTATTGTAGCTTTTTTTTATTTTCAATTTTATCTTTAGAGTCATTAAGTTATAAAGTAGCTTCCTCCAATGGATTCTCCCTTTTGGTATCTGTTTTCCTTGGCTTGGTAGTGCTTAATTGTTCTTTATTTTTCTTCCCTAATATATTGTATGGACTTCCGCAATTGGATTATGTCATAAACACCAAGCAGCAAAAATTGCCTATTTCAAATAATTCAGTTGAAGAAGTTAAAAAACAGTACAAAAGCTTTGAGATTTCGGACGAAAAACTCCTCCTTTTAAAATACAAAGTGGATAAGTATTGTGAATCAAAGCCTTACTTAAAGCCTGACTTTAATCTTACGGTGATGTCTTCTGACACTGACATTCCGGTCCACCATTTGAGTTATTTCTTTAATGAATACTTGAAGATTAATTTTAATACGTGGAAAAACGATCATAAAATTGATCATATTATTGAATTAATTAGGGAAGGGTCAAATGAAATTCTGACACTTGATGCACTTTCCAAGCAAGCTGGTTTTGTTTCGAGAACCACTTTTTTTAATGCCTTTAAGCAAAAAATGGGCATTACACCATCCGAATATCTATCTACTATCGACTAAACTCGATAGTTTGTCGTCTTTTTCTAAATCTGTACAAAGTTTGGACCTTAGATTTTCTACTAGGTATATTAAGTATCTAATTTGCGCGCCCGTATTAAAGGAGTATTGAATTCTTGTGTCACAATGACATAATCCTTTTATCCGCATTTATAGAAATTAATATATATATGTCAAAAAGAAAAACTTTCTTATTACCGTTTATTTTAATGTGTTTAGCATTTTCAGTTCAAGCACAAAATGCTAGTTCAAATCCAAAAAAGGAGCAGAAATTCAATTTCAAAAAGTTATTATCTGCACATGCTTTTGAAGTTAAAAAAGACTTTACCAAAACTTGGGATAAAGTCTTTGTAGATTTCACAGACAATGAGCTGTATTTAACTGCTGGGATGAACTTTTCTAAGCAAAATATCAAAGCGGGAGGCTATAACTCCTCTTTCAACTACGATTTATCAGATTACAA
>CANCAY010000021.1 GCA_947374225.1 Chitinophagaceae bacterium
AGTCTTGAAGTACTTTTTATCAATCATAGCTAATGTGTTAATTGTACACTTTATACAATAAACCTAAAAAGGTAACCCATTAACATAAAAAAGGCCAAGCATTACTGCCTGACCTTTTCTTAAATCCATAGCTTTCCCCCAAAAGCTGACCAAATGTATACTTAGTATAAATTCTATATAGGAAATTTAGTTACCATATATGTGAGGTTATAGGTTATTTCTTATCTTTAAAGTACATATTTTTATAATAGATGGGTTATTCACCTATTTAATTTATTGATTTACAATAGTTTGAATGAAAAATAAAGGCTACTTGATTTGCGTTTTTTTATTGATAAAATTGGTCAGTTTTGCTGCAATTAGAGAAATAGACTCTGTATATAAAGTGCCTACCAGCCCTTTCTGGACATTTATAATGAGTATAGATAGCTTGGAAGGTAGAATAATGACCTCTAAGCAATATAATACGATCCCTACAGACAACAGCTTTTATAAGAATAATGTACAAGAAATACTCAAGGTAGGCAAAACCATATACATTCATATAGCTCAAACGGGTATCGTATTTAAATTGGATAAACAAGAGGACAGCTTCTTATTGTTCAGACGAATTGACGATACTTATAATATCAACTATAATATTGACGGGAATACCTTCTTGTATAAAGACGATATATATTGCTTTGGCGGCTATGGATTTTGGAAGTCGAATGGGCATTTAAGAAAATTCAATTTTGTAGACAAGGAATGGGATATTGTTCCGGTAAATAAAGAAGTGTATTCTTCAGGTTTTAATTGGTTTTCACAAAAAGAAGGAAGAATCTATCTTCCCTTTGAAAGGGAGATGAATGCAGGTGTTAAAGATCAGGTTAAAGGAATTAAGAGAAATATGGCTTATTACTTAGACCTAGCAACGAATAATTGGGTTTCATTAGGCTTATTGAGTGATCCATTAATTGATATTACAAAGGATGATTTTATAAATGGAGCTGCAGTACCTACAAGTGAAGGATACTTATACATAGAAAATGATCAGGTTTACTTATTCGATTTTTTAAACAATCAAGTTTTAAAATCAAATAATTCATCTTTAAATCAATTTTTGGCGAGAAGAAAGTCAAATATGTATTTGTTTATTTACAAAAATAAAATTTACTCTTACGATCCAATAGCCGCCAAGTTTCTCATTATAAAATATGACAGATCCGAATTTGAGTTAAAGACATACCCTATTTGGACCGAAGACCAACATGTTTTTTGGTATATAGTAGCAGGATGCTTATTTGTATCAACTATAATTGTAACTATTTTACTTATAAGAAAAAGCGTAAAGAATAAAATTCAAAACGCGAAGCTTAAAATGTTAAAAACAAAAAACATACAACAAGCATTTGTTGGAACAGAACTCACTTTAATTGAATTATTACTTAATGCGAACCTGAATGAACAAAAAGTTGAGATACACCAAATAAACCATGTACTTGGAATTAAGGATAAAAATGTTGGCTTACAGAAAAAAGTAAGAAGTGACGTAATGAACGCTATCAATGATAAATATCAATTCATAAGTCAATCTAACAAGCCTCTAATTAGTAGTGTAAGAAAAGAGGATGACAAAAGATTTTTCGAATATTTTATTACTCCATCGGAGATTAAAAAAATTCAACAAATTATTCAAGCGTAAAAGCACTTTTTGTTAATACAAATTTAATTTTAATAAAGCCTAATGCTATTTTGATTTAACGCTCCAAGTAAAATTAAAAATTGCTACAGTATCTCCTTGCTCATTAGTGCCAACAGACTTGCAAATGATAGTCCTGCCTTCTTTTGTGTTAATTGATTCATTCACTGCATTTTGAATTAAAAGTCCGTCTTCACAAGTGAATAGAATAGTGCCTGTAGCTTTTTTTACAAAATCTACTTCCATCTTAACTACCAACATACTCACTTTAGGATTTCGTTGATATACTTGACCAAACACCAACATGCCACTACACATTTCTGCTGCCATAGCTTCAACTGCGAAATACATAGATTTAAATGGGTTTTTTGTAAACCAATTATAACGCACTTTCACTACACAAGTACTTGGGGAAAATTCTTGTATACGCAAACCTGCAAAAAATGCAGCGGGCAATTTTTGTAATAAAAACATTTTAAATGTAAATGGATTTATTACTATGGTTTTGAACTTATCAAATGCAGGATTCATGGTAAATAATATTTAATGAAGTTAGGGATAAGTCTTAAAATGATGAGATTAATCATGAAAATCGATGAGAAAGGTCATGTGGGACGTATTAAAAAAAGATAAGTTTTGTGTTTGGAATTTTAACGCTAACTATAAATTGAAATTGTATGAAAATTTTAAAGATTCTATCAGTATTTGCCTTGGTGGTGATGATGTTTATGTATTGTACTAAAACAGATCAAGTGGTAGGTGTAACTACAACAAACTCATCCGACTTGGTAGCTATAAAAACTACAGCTGCTCCTACAATAGATGGCACGATAGACGCCATTTGGGATAAAGCAACAAAAGTGGAATTTGCACCAGTAGTACCTGATCCAGGTAATGCTTTGTTTGCAGGTTATATTGGAGATAAAATCCCGGTATCCTTAAGAGCAATGTATGATGCTGAATATGTTTACTTTTTAGCAGAATATGCTGACAAGGACCAAAGTCAAAAAGTAGCTCCTTGGTACTTTAATCCAACAACTAAGTTGTGGGCTAAAGAAGGAAGTAGCAGAACATTTGATGCAAACGGAGTGTTGACAAGAGAAGGTTATGGTGAGGATAAAATTGCAATGTTATGGAATATTGACAATTCTACTCCAAAATTCACAACACAAACTTGTTATGCTAGTTGTCACGTGTTTACTCCATATATGGACTACTCAACAACACCTGCAGTTTACAAGTCTAACTCAGCAAGTGGTAATCACTACACAAATGGTACAAGTGAAAAAATTGATATGTGGTGGATGCAGCCTAGTAAAGGTTTAAGTTATGGTCAAATGGATGATAACTATCAAGATTGGGCTGGTGGCCCAGCTATTACTAACTTGACTGGTGGTAATGCTAATGGACGCCACGTAGATGATGTAGCTGTTACAAGTACTTCTACAACATGGCCTAACCGTCCTGTATATTCTGCAGACGCAACTCAAGGTTCATTTGCAAATACTCAAAATTTGAAATTAGATGGAACAGGTGCAACAGTTGCAGTTCCATTATATGTAATACCTAATTCAACTTCTAGTTATATAAATATTGCCGACACTACAACTGGTGGTGCTGCAAAAAAAGTAACTGCAGTAAGTTCAACTGGTGTATTAACATATAGCGGTGGAACAATTGATCCAAATACAGGAACAGATTATCAAAGATTAGGCGATGCAGCAACAAGTGAAATTGGCGCAAAATGTTTCCCATCTGTAATTGTATCTCCACTTAAAAATGGTCGTGCAGACATCAATTGTGCAACAACTTATACTGGATCTGGATATATTGTTGAGTATAAAAGAAAATTAAAAACAGGTGATGTGTTGAAACAAGATATTGATTTTTCAAGTTTACAAGACCAACCTTTTGGATTTGCAGTTTGGAATAGATCAAACTATCAACATGCGATTCAACCTAATTTGATGCTTAAGTTTCAAAAACAATAGTGGTCAGTAAACGATTAAAAGTAAATGTATGTTAATCAAAAAAATAGCAATATTGTCAGGTCTATTTGCCGTGATCATGGTTGCTATTACGGGATGTTCAAAGACTTCAACTGTGGTAATTAATCCGGGAAGTAGTATCACCGAAACTATGAGTTTCAAAACCGATATCACTCCTTTATTTACCAATAGTTGTGCAAAAAGCGGATGTCATGCTGCTGGAGCTAAAGCCCCAGATTTAACTGAAGCTAATGCATACAAATCTTTAACGGATGGCAGTTATATCAAAGCCAACGATCCCGATAATAGCGTGTTGATGTTGTGGTTGAATGGCAAGAAAAGTCCAGTAATGCCTTTGGGTGCTGGTCCTGATGAAAAAATCAATGCAAAAATTTATGCATGGATTAAACAAGGAGCTAAAAACAATTAAATTAATTCAAATGAAAAAAGCAATATCATATCTATCATTACTATTAGTAGTGTTGTTGAGTGCCACTCAACTGATAGCGCAAGACTCAACACAGGCTAAAGCTCCTGTAGTTAAAAAGAAATCTTACGTAAAAAACACGTTTGACGGGAATCATATTATCGATAATCAAACCGTAATGGTGCCTATTAAAGGAACATTTGAGTTTGATATTCAACACCGTTTTGGTACTATTGAAAATGGCTGGAAAGATCTTGGTGGCTTATTTGCTAGTGCGAATATGATGTTAGGATTCAGTTATGTTCCTGTTCAAGACTTACAAGTTGGATTTGGCGCGACAAATGATCGTATGCAAACTGTAGGAACCTTAAAGTATGCGCTTTTAAAGCAAACTAAAGACAATAAAATGCCGATTAGTGTTACTTTATTTGCAAACACGGTAATGGATACAAGGGCTAAAAATAGTTCTTTGCCAATTGTTAATTTCCAGGATAGAATCAGTTATTTTTCTCAATTAATTATTGCTAGAAAAATTTCCGATAAATTATCATTGCAAGTTGCACCAAGCCTGTCTTATTACAACAATGTGGAAGCATTTTACACTGCAGCGAATGTGGTACAGCCTAAAACACATAATGAGCATTTGGCAATAAGTGTAGCCGGTAGGTATAAAATCACGGAAGGCATGTCCATTATAGCTAACTATGACCAACCGCTAACACAACATCCTATGAACAATCCTAATCCTAATTTAAGTATAGGATTGGACATGAAGACAAGTGGGCACGATTTTCAGGTATTCCTAGGCAACTATGGATATTTATTACCTCAAACAAACAACGTGTTCAATCATAATGACTTTACAAAAAGTCAGTTCGCAATTGGATTTAACATTTCAAGACTTTGGAATTTCTAGCATAAGTTAGGTTAAATGCAACATTGAAAAGAGGGACTTGAGGAGCAATTGCTCAGCTCAAGCCCCTCTTTCTATTTAAACAGGAATGATAAATGTCATATTTAAAAATGACCCCAATCATTGAACACGCTGTGGTATAAAAGCACCTTTGTGGTATCAAAATCGAAACATCATGAAAAAATTATCTGTATTAACATTGATCGTTGTATTTATTACAACAGCTAGTTTCACTATTTTACAAAACAAACCTTGGGTGGTTCCAGCAGATAAAGCAAAAGCAGCTAATCCGTTAAAAGGAGATGCGGGTTCAATTGCAACTGGTAAAACTTTATGGAATCAACATTGCGCATCATGCCATGGTAAAACTGGTTTAGGTGACGGTAGTAAGTCAGCACAATTAGAGACTACCCCTCCAGATTTCAGCAAAGCTGCATTCCAAGGACAAGCAGATGGCGCAATTCATTTCAAAACTTCAGAAGGACGTGGTGATATGCCAGCATTCAAAAAGAAAATTCCTGATCAAGAAGATATATGGGCATTAGTGAATTTTATGCGCACTTTGAAAAAATAGTACAATCGTTAATAATAAGCCTCCTTGGGGGCTTATTATTTTTTCACCCAATCACAACCTATTTTATGAATAATCAAAAAGACCCTAAAGAAACCAATAGCAGAAGAAAACTAATTGCAGGAATTGGCGCATTAAGTTTATTTCCGCTTGCTAAATTAGGCTTCTTTAATAAGAAGAAAGATGTAATTAGCTGTGCACCTGAATCGGGCACTCAAAAAATAAAATTATTGTCACAGGACGGCACTTTGGTAGAAGTTGACCTGTCTAAGATAAAAAGCACAAAGCAAAAAATATCAAATGAGCAGTTACAGTCTTGGGTTAAAAAAGAATTGTAATTAAAAAAATATTTTAATGAAAACAAACGAAAATTCAAGAAGGGACTTTTTAGCAACAACACTGATAGCTGGTGCCGCATTGGCTGGTTGTGGTTCTAAGAGTCCATTTACTCCAGAAGATATAGCAGACGTTAAGCCTTCTGGTGAGATGGTTAAATTACTTTCTGTAGATGGAGAAATTATTGAAGTTGACAAAGCTTTTTTAAAGCCAGTCCCTGAAATGCCGACAGTAAGTAATGAAGAAGCTAGAATTGGTATACCAGGCAAAAAATTTGCGATGGTAATTGACCTATCAAGATGCAAAAATTTAAAAAAATGTCAATCGGCATGTAATCATATGCATCATGTACATCCGGGTCAAAATTGGATAAAATTGAATGCAATGCAAGAGGCTGATAAAACAGCACCGTATTGGCAGCCCACTACCTGTATGCATTGTGACGAACCGCCTTGTGTAAAAGTTTGTCCAGTAGATGCAACGTTTAAAAGAAAAGACGGAATTGTATTAATAGATAGTGATAGATGCGTGGGTTGTAGATTCTGTATGGCAGCATGTCCTTATTCAACAAGAGTATTTAACTGGGAGGAACCTAAATTAGAGAAGGCGATTGCCGACCAACCTTATAACTGTGAAACAAGTGTTCCTCAGAAAAAAGGCACTGTAGGTAAATGTGATTTCTGTCCTGATATGGTTCGTCAAGGTAATTTACCACATTGCGTTTCTGCTTGTCCAAATGGTGTATTCTTCTTCGGAGATATTTTAGAAGACTCAGTTACAAATGGTGCTGAAACTTTCAGATTCAGCGACTTAATTAAAGATAAAGCGGGATACCGATTAATGGAAGATTTAGGAACTAAACCAAGTGTTTATTACTTACCTCCAGTAAATAGAAATTTCCCTTTTGAGAATAATGTGGAAGCTGAAAAGAAAGACTAATTGTTTACTAAAATATTTATACCGTGGAAAAGATAGCAGAACAAAAAATCATTGACGACTTACTACCTCAGAAATTTGGTAAACAAGGTGTGATTTGGGTAATTAGTTTATTAGCAGTGTGCGCCTTAGGTGCGTATGCTTATTTTAGACAATTGTACTATGGATTGGAGGTAACTAATTTAAGAGATTATGTGTCATGGGGAATTTACATTTCGAACTTTGTTTTCTTTGTTGCAATTAGTTTGGTTGGCTCCTTAATCACAGCGGTACTGAGATTGTCAGACGTTCATTGGAGTACACCATTAACAAGAATTGCAGAAATAATAGCTGTTTCGGCGATTGCATTTGCAGGTCTTATTATTATAGTAGACATGGGTCGTCCAGACCGTTTTTATAATTTATTTACACATGGTCGTTTACAGTCTCCAATTGTTTGGGATGTAATTGTAATTACTACTTATTTATTAATAAGTTTATTATTATTATACTTTCCATTATTGCCAGACTTGAAAATCATGATCAAAAACAAAGAACGTAATGGCAAATACTTACAAAAACTATATGAGTTCTTAGGTTCATTCTGGAAAGACAAGCCGGAGCAATTTAAAATTACAGACAAGGCAATTAATATTTTATCTATTACCATTATTCCAGTTGCCTTTGCAATCCACACGGTAACTTCTTGGTTGTTTGCTACCACTTACCGACCAGGTTGGGATAGTACCAATTTTGGAGCCTACTTTATTTCAGGAGCCTTCTTAGTAGGGTCTGGTGCTGTACTGATTGCTATGTATGTATTTAGAACACACTATAAACTTGAAAAATATATTACAAACGACCATTTTGACAAAATGGGAAAGATTGTTGTATTGTTAGCATTGATATATTTATATTTTAACGTGAATGAATTTTTAGTTCCTGCTTTTAAGATGAAAAAATCTGAGGAGCATCATTTAATGGGATTGTTTACTGGTGAATTTGCACTAGCATTTTGGTTTGCTATTTCTACTGCAATGCTAATTCCAATATTAATTTTAATATTTAAAAAAGGAAGAACACCTAAAGCTGCATTTGTTGCTGGAATTTTAGTAGTTGTGGGTTCGTGGTTTAAAAGATACTTGATTGTAACTCCAACCTTGTTACATCCGTTTTTACCAATGAGCGATGTTCCAGAAAACTACAAACACTATTTCCCATCATGGGAAGAATGGGCAATTGCAGGCGGTTCATTAGCAGGAGCCTTGTTAGTTGTTACATTTTTTGCTAGAATTTTTCCAATCATCCCTATTCATGAAACCATTACTGAAACAAACGAACATGAAAAAGTATAAATTATTTCAATTACTATTTGTAGTAATTATAGGTCTAGTACCCAATTTGTTAATGGCACAAGAGGCGGCTGAAAAACCAACCTTAGCGTTAAGTCTTAAATATTTTAATGATAATAATAAAACACATCATTTAGAAGTTCAAGCAAAATCTAAAATAGACGGCAAGTTTCAAATGATTGCGAATGTACCAGTACAGTTTTATATTGGAACTGAAACTGATAAGGCGAATCTAATAGGCAAGGGCGTAACAAACCCTAAAGGTATTGCAACGGTTATTATACCAGCAACTGTAAAAACGCAATGGCTTAGCACACCTAATCAGACATTTATAGTGGTATCTACTCCTACGAAAATGTATGAGGAAACAAAAGGCGAATTGGCAATTACTAAAGCAAAATTACAAATTGACACAGCAGAAGGTAGAATTATAAATGCAAAATTATTGGCATTGGTTGATACCACATGGACACCGATTGCCGGTGTTGATGTCATTTTGGGAGTCAAGAGATTAGGTGGTATTTTAAACGCAAATGAAACACCTACTTATTCAACAGACTCAAGCGGTGCAGTAATGGCAGAATTTAAAAGAGATAGTTTACCCGGAGACAATAAAGGGAATTTGATTTTAACTGCGAGTGTTATTGACAATGATGTGTACGGAAATTTATCTGTTGAAATGGTGGCACCTTGGGGCAAGTATTATCCATTTGATTCAAAATTTGATGAACGTACTTTATTTGCAAGAAGAGGCCATAGTCCATTATGGTTAGAAATATTAGCGTATGCTATTATTGTAGGTGTTTGGGCTATTATAATTCACTTATTATTACAATTAAGAAAAACGATAAAGTTGGGGGTGGAATAATACAGATGTTTTGATAAGGAAGGCGCTCATTGAGCGCCTTTTTTGTTTTTAGCATATTTATGCCTTATTTTTAAGAACCAAACTAAACGATTATGCCACAAGGATTGCAATCTTCCGATTACTTAGTATTTGTATTATATTTTATTTTAATTGCCAGCTATGGCTTTTGGATTTACAATAAAAAGAAATCACCAAACGAAAACACGAATGACTTCTTTTTAGCAGAAGGGCAATTAACATGGTGGGCTATTGGCGCTTCTCTAATTGCTTCCAATATTTCAGCAGAGCAGTTTATAGGAATGAGTGGTAATGGCTTTAGGCTTGGCTTGGCTATTTCAGCATATGAGTGGTTAGCCGCTATCTCTTTAGTGATAGTAGGTGTATTTTTCATGCCGGTATATTTAAAGAATAAGATATATACCATGCCTCAGTTTTTAAAAACAAGGTATAACGAAACAGTAGCCATGATTATGGCGATTTTTTGGTTGTTCTTATACATATTTGTAAACCTTACATCCATTTTATATTTGGGATCTATTGCAATAAATAACTTAACAGGGGGCGCTCATTTTCATTTAATCATGATAGGCTTGGCAGTATTTGCTTTGTTCATTACACTTGGTGGAATGAAAGTGATTGGATATACCGACGTGATACAAGTGTTGGTATTAACTATTGGAGGCCTTATTACTTCTTATATTGCATTAACTGTAGTGGGTGAAAAATTTGGTTTTGGGAAAAACGCAATCGCTGGCTTAAATCATTTAGTCAAAGTGGCGCCAGATCATTTTAAAATGATTTTTGATAAACCAGGTGCAGGTTCCACACAAAAGCAGATTGACGATTATTCAAGTTTGCCAGGATTGGCTATGATGGCTGCGGGTATGTGGGTTGCCAATTTAAACTATTGGGGATGTAATCAATATATTACACAAAGAGCATTAGGAGCAGATTTGAAAACTGCCAGATCTGGAATATTTTTCGCAGCAATACTGAAGTTGTTTATGCCACTCTTAGTGGTTATCCCGGGTATTGCAGCTTATGTATTATATCAAAATGGATCCTTACAAACAGAAATGATGACTGCAGGTGTTGTGAATCAGGACAATGCTTATTCTTCTGTTATCGGATTTTTGCCAACTGGCTTGAAGGGATTGTCAATGGCAGCCCTTACAGCAGCAATTGTAGCTTCGTTAGCAGGTAAAGCTAATAGCATCTCTACTATTTATTCACTAGATATTTACAAGAAGTATATTAACAAAAACGCCTCAGACAGCAAGACTGTTTCAACGGGTCGAATCATGATTGTTGTTTCTTTAATTATTGCCATTATAATAAATTGGAAAGACACTTTAGGTATTGGGGGTAAGGGCGGTTTTGAATTTATTCAAAAGTACACGGGCTATATCTCTCCTGCTATCTTCCCAGTATTCTTATTAGGCTTCTTCTGGAAAAAGACAACTTCAAAAGCGGCCATTAGTGGTATTGCATTTGGAGTTGTAATGGCTGTTTTATTTGACAAGTTTTTACCAAGCATGTTAGGTAATGAAACAATATTGTATACTGCATTGTCAAATGGACATGGCGGTTTTGAAATACCATACTTAATCCAAATGGGCTGGGTATTTTTATTTACCACTATTTTAATTGTAATCATAAGCTTGATTGATGTGAAAGGTCAGACACATGAAAATGCCTTGATAGAGGACAATACCAAGTACAAATTGTCTAATACGCATATAGCAATGATAACAGTGGTCTTAGTGGTAGTGGCCTCTCTTTATATAAGATTTTGGTAATAGCTTTTGTTAAAAATGACGAGCTAAGTTGCTCAAATCTTTAAATTTAAACTGCTAGCTATATATTTGCACAATAAATATAGCTACATGAATATTCTATTATTAGAAGATGACATTGAATTGTCTAGTGAGATTGTAAGTTTTTTAAAGAATAGGGATATTCAATGTGACTTTATTTTTGAAGGCAATTCGTTTATTGAATCGTTCAAAAAAAAGAGCTATCAAATGGCCATTTTAGATATCAATGTGCCGGGTATTAATGGATTAGAAGTTTGCAAGCAAATAAGAGAAATTGATAAAAAAATCCCGGTATTATTTTTAACAGCCATGGATGATATTTCAGACAAAGTGACTGCATTTAATTTTGGCGCTGACGATTATATTACAAAGCCGTTTAATTTTGAAGAACTTTTTATAAGAATCAATGCATTAATAAGAAGGTTTAAAAGTCATGATCATGAGTCTAGTGAATTATTAACAGTAGATGATCTTACAATTGATAAGGATAATTTTATTGTAAAAAGAAACGGGCAAATTGTAGAAATCACCCCCAAAGAGTTTCAATTACTAGTATTGCTTGTTGAAGCTAATGGACGTGTACTTCCTAAGCCTTATATAGCTTCTAAATTATGGGAGGAGCATGTGCATACTAACCAAAACACGATTGAAGTATATGTCAATTTACTTAGAAATAAAATTGACAAGGAACACGACAATAAGTTAATTCATACTAAAATTGGCTTTGGCTATTTTTTAAAATCAAATAAATGACTTTAAAGAATAAAATCTCCTTTTTGATTAGTGTGTTATTCACAGTAGTATATGCTGCAGCATGTAGTATAATTATTATTTTATTTTCCAATTACAGAAAAGAAGATTTTAAACAAAGACTCGAGGAGAAAGCTACTACTACATTGAGACTACTTGCGGATGTAAAGGCTTTTGACCAGCAGTTATTAAAGATTATTGATAGTAATTCTATTAATAAATTGTATGATGAAAAAACGGTCATATTTGACAATAAAAATCATTTAGTATACAGTAGTTTAGACGATACAAAAATTAGTTGGTCATATAAAGATCTTCAAGCGTTGAAATTACAGAAAGTAATTTTTAAACAGGAAGGTGATAATGAAATATATGGAACTTCGTCTAAAATAAATGACCAGCAATATTTCGTAGTTATTTCTGCTAACGACAATTATGGAAAAAGAAAACTAGAGTACTTAATTTATATCTTAGTGATCTCTTATGTTGGTTTTACTATACTAACTTGGGTGCTATGTTTTTTTGCAGTAAAAAAATTATTTAATCCGTTAGATAAATTTTACGACTCACTTACTAAAATCAACGCAAACAATCTAAATACTAGATTGAGTTATGCTCCTCAGAATAAAAATGAAATCACTTTAATTGCAAAGGAATTTAATTTGTTATTAGAAAGAATCGAACTAGCCTATCAAAAGCAAAAAGACTTTACTGCACAGGCTTCACATGAACTTAGAACACCACTAGCAAGAATATCTGCTCAAATTGAAAATTTTATAATTCAACCAGAAGAAGCTTCAAAGTTAAAGACAGTATTAAAAAATGTAAATCAATTAAGTGAATTGGTGAACTCCTTATTAATTCTTTCAAGATTAGATTTTATAGAAAACCTAGATAAGGAACAAGTCAGAATTGACGAAGTGCTGTATCAATGTATGGACAAAGCTCATATAGAATACCAAGACTTACAAATCAGTTTCGATATTTTAGAACAGGACATCACTGAAAAAATGATGAGAATTAATTGCAATGTCTCTTTGCTTCAAATAGTATTTTCTAACTTAATTAAGAATGCATATACTTATTCTGATAACAAATCAGTCGAAATAGAACTTTACTTCATAAATGAGATGCTCCATTTAAGCTTTAAGAATACTGGAAATACATTGTCAAATAAAGAAATGGAACAACTGTATCAGCCCTTTATGCGTGGAGAAAATGCAAAAAACACCATTGGAATTGGTTTAGGGTTAAGAATGGTGCACAGAATCCTACATTTTTACGGGTTTGGTATTCAATACAGTAGTAAAAATGCTATTAATAGGTTTGAACTAACCTTCAAGCATAACTAGTCTGTTATAAATTACATAAAATAGTCAAATTAAGCTATTCTTAAGTAAATCTTAAGTTCAAATAAAGAGTGAGCTTCGATCTTTACACTTTAAACTAAGATTTGAAATGTTAAGATCATTTGTACTTTATATATTATTGGTAATTGCCATAAATGGACAATCACAATCGTCTTTGACCTTAGATCAGTGTGAGGCTAAGTTTCTAAAAAACAACCTAAGCTTATTAGCAGAACAGTACAATATAGATGCTGCTAAAGCTTTAACTATTCAGGCAAAATTGTGGGACAACCCCATAATAGGGGCCGAATTGAATGCCTATAATCCTCAAAATAAAAGCAGTTTTGATATTGGCGCTCATGGTCAAAAATCCTTAGCTATTCAGCAATTAGTTTACCTGGGAGGTAAAAAAACCAAGCAAATCGAAATTGCTAAATTAAATGAAAAATTTGCTGCTTTAGAATTTCAAGACTTACTACGCAATCTGAAATTTGAATTAAGACAAACATTCTACGATATCTACTTTAATAAAGAAAAAATTAGCTCTTCTACATTACAAATATCTAATCTAGATACACTAGTAAATTCTTATGCTATCCAATCTGGGAAAGGGAATGTGCCTATTAAGGACTATGTGAGATTACAGGCTTTATTAATTGATTTAAAAAATCAAAAAATGGACTTACTAAAAGCGAATGTTGCTTTACAGTCCAATATGAGTCTATTATTAGGGGACAGCGTAACATTGAACCCATCGGTGGAGAAAACATATTTGAATAAGTATTTAAAAACAACACAGCTTAATGTTTTTGAGTTAGAACAATTGGCTATTCAGCAAAGACCTGATTTTGAAATTTCGAGTAAGCAGATACAGAATAATCAGTTAAATCTAGGATTACAAAAAGCATTACGTGTACCAGATGTGAATATTGGATCTTCTTGGGATCAACATGGCGGGGCTTTTAATAATCAGATAAATTTGACATTGGGAATTGCACTTCCACTTTGGAATAAAAACCAAGGTAATATTAAATACGCTGAAGCATTAACTAGTCAGTCTAAGATAGATCACTTAGCTACCACATTTAAGCTAAATGCAGAAGTACAAGCTGCGTTTAAAAACTGGGTAGACGTGGTTGAAAATTACAAGCAATTAAACGGAGCAAATGTAGAAAGTTATGATTCAGTATATTATGGTATTTTAAATAATTTCAAAAAAGGAAATATTACCATCTTAGACTTTACAGATTTTGTTGAAAGCTATAATATGTTAAGGCTTCACTTGAATGAGTTAAAGCAAAACATAGTTGTCAATGCAGAACAAATCAACACGGTAGTTAATAAAGACGTTTTTAAAAATTAATTCAAACAAGTTTACAAATAGACCTATGAAAAATATAGTTACCATTATCACTATTGGAAGTACATTAATATTTGCAAGTTGCAAGTCAAATAATGACGAAAAAAAATCGGCAGAAGTAAAATTCACCATGACCGACAAAATGCTTTCTACTAGCACTTATTATGAAGTAGGTACAAAGCAGTTGACAAATGAATTGAATTTTTTTGGTAAAATCACTGCAGATAATAAAAAACTAATGGAGATCTATCCGGTAGTGGGAGGTAATGTTACTAAGGTATTTGTTGAATTAGGAGACTATGTAAAAAAAGGACAATTATTGGCATCAATTAGAAGTACCGATGTGGCTGGATATGAAAAAAGCATGGAAGATTCTAAGAATGATGTGATAGTAAAAAAGAATAACTATCGTGTAGCACAGGAGTTATTTGAAGGCAAATTGAATTCAGAAAGAGATGTGGTGGAAGCAAAAAGTGAATATGAAAAATCACTTTCTCAATTAAGATATATCCAAGAGACTTATAATATCTACAATATGAATAAAGGAGCAATTTACGAAGTGCACGCTCCATTAAATGGCTTTATTATAGAAAAGAAAATTAATCAAGACATGTTATTAAGGAATGACAGATCTGATAATATTTTCGACATAGCAGAAATTAATGACGTTTGGGCAGTAGCCAATGTGAACGAGACCGATATTAATAATATCAAGGTAGGAGAAAATGCAGAAGTAACTACCTTAAGCTATCCAGATAAAATTTTTAACGGGAAGGTGGACAAAATATTCAATATAATAGACCCTGCTACAAAAGCGATGAAGGCAATTATAAAATTGGATAATCCTGGTTATATATTAAAGCCAGAAATGAGTGCTTCCATTAAGCTATCTTTTAATGAAAATGGGAAAATGATCGCAATACCTTCTAGTGCTATCATTTTTGATAAAAGTAAAAACTATGTAATGGTTTTCAAAGACAAATCTAATATTGAAACAAGACAGGTTGAGATATTTAGACAGGTTGGATCCATCACCTATATCAAAACAGGACTAAACCAAGGTGAAAAAATCATGACTACTAATCAACTCTTAGTTTACGATGCCCTTAACGACTAATTAATGAAAAAATATAAAATATTTTTTTCTTTTATATCAATTGCAAATTTTGGATTGGCACAAAATACCGATAGTGTTTCTAAGAAGTTCATACTTCATGCACAAGGCACTTTAGTAAACCAATACAAGCCTTCTTTTGCTGTGCCTTATACTGGGACAAATAGTTTCTTAGGTAAAAAAGAGAATGCCACTTCATTTACTTCCACTTTATATTTAGGTGCTAAAGTGAATAGCACAACATTTTTAATTTTTAATCCAGAGGTTTCGGGGGGTGAAGGGTTGAGTAAAGTTTTGGGTATGGGCTCTAACCCCAATGGGGAAACATTTAGAGTAAGTAGTACGGACTTAAAAGTTTATATCGCACGTTTATATCTACGTAAAATAATACGTTTTGGGAATCAAGACCAAATAGTAAATGACGATTTTAATCAGTTCCGACAAAAAATTTCTAATAAATATATTGCGTTAACACTTGGGAAGGTTTCTATTGCTGATTATTTTGATTTAAATAAATACAGTCATGACCCCAGAACACAATTTCTAACATGGGGTTTAATGGGTAATGGCGCTTGGGATTATCCAGCTAATACAAGAGGTTATTCGCCTAGTGCAGTGGTTGAGTATTTCACTCCCAAATATGAATTGAGGTTTGCATATTCCTTAATGCCAACAACGGCAAATGGCCCTATTATGGACTGGCATTTAAAAAAGTCTGGCGGCTACACATTTGAATATGCTAAAAAGTATGCAATTAAAAACAAACCAGGAACTATAAGACTTCTTGCTTTTTACAATACTGCTTTAATGGGTAACTATAAAGAGGCTACACAATTAAAGACCCCTAATATTGAGCTAACCAGAAATTATAAAAATGTCAAATTTGGCTATGCAGTTAATGTAGAGCAGGAATTGACAAAAAATATAGGTGGCTTTTTTAGATCAAGCTGGAATGACGGTAAAACAGAAACCTGGGCTTTTACTGAAATTGATAAAAGCATAAGCGGTGGTTTGGTTTTAAATGGTGCGAAATGGAACAGACCGAATGACAATTTTGGAATGGCTTATATCGCTTCTGGTTTGTCGAAAGACCATCAACAATATCTTGCATCTGGTGGTCTGGGATTTGGACTGGGAGACGGAAAACTAAACTATGCAGTGGAACAAGTTGCTGAATTTTATTATTTAAACACTATTGTTAAAAATAGGGTTTGGTTGACTGGCACTTATCAATGGATCAAAAATCCAGGTTACAATGCAGACCGAAAAGGACCTGCACAAACATTTTCATTAAGATTACACGTAAGCATTTAATTATGAACAAATTTATTAAGAACATTATCGCTTTCTCATTAAAGAATAAAGCTTTTACTTTTTTCTGGGTTGGCTTATTGGTAGTGGCGGGTTTCGTTGCATTTAAAAATATGCCTATCGAAGCATTTCCGGACGTAACAAATACACAAATTATTATTGTAACAGAATGGAATGGACGAAGTGCAGAGGAAATTGAACGTTTCGTAACTACACCCATAGAAATTTCGATGAACTCGGTTCAGAAAAAAACAAGCGTAAGAAGCATTACCATGTTTGGCTTGTCTGTAATTAAAATCATATTCGACGACGAGGTAGATGATGCATTTGCAAGACAGCAGGTTAATAATCAATTAAGAAATGTATCACTCCCAGAATCTGTGGAGCCAGATGTGCAACCTCCATATGGTCCTACAGGTGAAATTTTCAGATATACATTACAATCAAAGTCGAGAGATAGTCGTGAACTATTGACTTTGCAAAACTGGGTGATTGACCGCCAATTAAGAGCAGTACCTGGCGTAGCTGATTTAGTTGCTTTTGGAGGTCAAGAAAAAACCTATGAAGTAAGTGTTGACCCAAGTAAGTTATCAAAATATGATATTACTCCTTCACAAGTTTATGATGCAGTAAGTCAAAGTAATATAAATGTAGGGGGCGATGTAATTGAGAAAAATAAACAAGCTTATGTGGTTAGAGGTGTAGGCTTATTGAAGTCGATAAGTGATATTGAAAATATTATAGTAGATGATGCTGGAGGTAACCCCATTCTAGTTAAAAATGTAGCATTGGTAAAAGAAAGTTCCATGCCTAGAGTTGGACAAGCCGGATTGAATGGTCAAGACGATGTAGTAGAAGGAATTGTTGTAATGAGAAAAGGAGAGAATCCTAAAGAAGTATTGACAAGAATAAAAGACAAAATCCAAAACTTAAACGACCATGTTTTGCCAAAGGATGTGAAGATGGTTACGTTTTATGATAGAGATAATCTAATGGATTATACTACTGACACGGTCATGCATAATATGTTTGAAGGAATATTATTTGTAACTGTGATTGTGTTTTTATTTATGGCGGACTGGAGAACAACGGTAACGGTGTCTATTATTATACCTTTATCATTATTGTTTGCTTTTTTATGTTTGAAATTAAAAGGCATGTCAGCGAATTTATTGTCACTAGGTGCAGTAGATTTTGGTATTATTATTGACGGGGCTGTGGTCATGGTGGAAGGAGTATTTGTAATGCTAGACCATTTGGCACATAAGAAAGGAATGGAGGCGTATAATAAATTAGCTAAGGCAAGTTTAATTAAGAAGACAGGAACTAGTTTGGGTAAAGCTATATTCTTTTCAAAGTTGATTATTATAATGGCTTTATTACCTATTTTTTCTTTCCAGAAAGTAGAGGGTAAAATGTTCTCGCCTTTGGCCTATACTTTAGGATTTGCTTTGTTAGGAGCGTTGATTTTCACCTTAACATTGGTGCCGGTTTTATGTCATATTTTATTGAATAAAAACGTGCGCGAAAAAGACAATAAATTTGTAAATTTTTGGAATAGACTTGTTGAAAAAGGATTAGGATGGACTTTTAAGCATAAGAAGAAGGCCTTATTTGGTTCTTTGGCATTTATGTTAATCACATTCTTCTCTGCTTCTTTTTTAGGAACTGAATTCCTACCACAATTAAATGAAGGGGCTTTATGGGTAGAAGCTAAATTTCCTATGAGTCAAAGTTTACAAGAAACAGTTGCTAAAACTGCTATTTTAAGAAAGGAACTACAGCAGTTCCCGGAAGTGAATGGCGTATTGTCGCAAGTTGGAAGAAGTAATGACGGAACCGATCCAAGTGGATTTTATTATGTTCAAATGCAAGTGAACCTAAAGCCCAAAGAAACTTGGAAACGTAAATTGTCTATGGATGGTTTAGTGAAAGAGATGGATGACTCCTTGTCTAAGTATCAGGGAATAGGTTATAACTACTCTCAACCCATTATAGATAATGTAGCAGAAGCGGTTGCAGGTATCAATGCTTCCAATGCCGTTAAAATATATGGAGACGATTTGACTCAGTTAGACAGTATTGCAAACCAAGTCATTAAACAAATAGAACATGTAAGAGGTATTAAGGACGTAGGTATTCTAAGAAACGTAGGACAGCCAGAATTGAGTGTAATATTAGATAGAGAAAAAATGGCGGCTTATGGAATTAAAGTGGCAGACGCACAAGCTGTTTTAGAAATGGCCATTGGTGGAAAAACAGCTACAGAAAAGTACGAAGGCGAAAGAAAATTTGCTGTGAGGGTTAGATATGATCAAGATTTTAGAAAAGACGAGAAAGATATAGAGGAACTAAAAGTGCCAAGTATGTTAGGTGCGAAAATTCCTTTGAAACAAATAGCAGAGATTAAAAAACTTACTGGACCAGCATTTATATACAGAGACAATACAAAACGTTTTATAGGAGTTAAATTTTCTGTACGTGATAGAGATTTAGGAGGAACTATTGCTGATGCTCAGGACCAAGTAAATAAAAATATAAAATTACCAGACGGTTATAGTATTGGATGGACAGGAGAATTTGAAAATCAAGTTCGAGCTTCTGCCAGACTTGGACAAATGGTGCCAATAAGCTTGGTAGGAATATTTATTTTATTATTCATCATGTTCGGTAATGTAAAGGACTCATTGCTTGTTTTAACGAATGTTCCGTTTGCAATTATTGGAGGGATTATAGCATTACATTTAACTGGTATGAACTTTGGTATTTCTGCTGGTGTTGGCTTTATTGCCTTATTTGGAATCTGTATTCAAAATGGAGTAATTCTAATAAGTGAATTTCATAATAATATTAAACTCAAGTTTCCATTGAATGATGCTATTTTGCAAGCAGTAAAAGTAAGAACTAGGCCGGTGGTAATGACTGCATTGATGGCTTCTATTGGATTAATGCCAGCTGCTATTAGTACAGGTATTGGTTCAGAGTCACAAAAGCCATTAGCTATTGTAATTATAGGAGGCTTGGTTACTGCAACAGTAATGACACTATTAATATTCCCAATAATTTTCTGGATTTTTAATAGAGTAAAGCATGAAGAGATAGTTTAAATTAGCTTACTCGAAGTGTAGTAATGTATTGCTTTAAATTGAATTTAAATATGCGTAAAATAAATTTAATAAAAACAGGGGTACTAGCTATAGTGCCCCTGTTTTTATTTACAATTGGAGCCAATGCTCAAAGTATTAATGGACTTGTTGTAGATAAGACTAATCATAATCCTATGCAAGGGGTTGCAATAAAAATAGCCAATGGGAAAAAGGGAGTAATAACTGATTCTAGCGGACGATTTGTAATAAAAAATGCGATCACTGCAAGTATACTTTTAACAATTAGCTATACTGGCTATGATAAAATAGACACATTATTACAAATAAAAAATAACGAAAACATTGACGTAAATTTTGAGTTGGTAGCCGAAGACAAAAATTTAGAAGAAGTTGTAATTGTATCTTCTTCTAGAACAAATTCAAGAATCGAGGATTTGCCAACCAAGGTAGAAGTATTAGGTGCAGAGGAAGTACATGAAGAAAATGGTATTAAGCCAGGCAATATAGCAAGTATGTTAGGGGATATTGCTGGCATACAAATACAACAAACAAGTGCGTCAACTGGTAATGCGGATATGCGTATTCAAGGACTAGAAGGTAAGTACACGCAAATACTAAGAGACGGAATGCCATTGTTTGGCGGCTATGCAGGTAGTTTTAGTATTTTACAAATACCCCCTTTGGACTTACAACAAATTGAATTAGTAAAAGGGGCAAGTTCCACTTTATATGGAGGCGGCGCTATAGCTGGTATGGTGAATTTGATTTCCAAGAAGCCTAAATTAAATAAATTTGAAAAGAGTATTACGCTAAATACCTCTACTTTAAAAGAAACTAATTTTAATAGCTTCTTTTCTGCTCGTAATGAAAAGCTGGGCTATACCTTATATGCTGGAACCACACAACAAAAACAGGTAGACGTAGATAAAGATGGTTTTTCGGATGTGCCTGCTGTTAAGAGTGTTTTTGTACATCCAAGAATTTTCATTTATGGAAAAAATAAATCAAGTTTAGTGCTGGGCTATACTATGAACTATGAAGACAGAAATGGTGGTGATATGGTAGTGCTTCAAAATGGGGCAACTGGATCACATCAGTTTTTTATTCAAAATAAAAGTTTAAGGAATACCGCAGATTTTGTTTGGGAAAGCGAGACAAGTAATGGAGGAGTATTAACTGCAAAGGGGAATACTAGTATTTTCAATAGGGACATCAATACAAATGTGTTTGGGATGCGCGGTAAACAGCAAAGCTGGTATACCGAAATGGCTTATGCAAAAAAACTAGAACATCATAATTTAGTAATGGGGATTAATTTTAATGGAGAGCAGTTTAGAAAGCAAGGAGTAGATAGTAGCTTGTTCCCTAATGATGCTTTTAATACTATTGGTGCATTTGTTCAAGACGATTGGAAATGGAGTCCACAATTCACCATGCAGTCGGGCTTGAGAATTGACAATAATAGTAAATACGGCGCATTTGTATTGCCACGTGTTTCATTTATGTATAAGATGAGCAGTCGAGTTACCATGCGACTAGGTGGAGGAGATGGGTATAAAACACCAACACTCTTTAATTCCGAGATGGACGAACGTGATTATAAACACTTGACAGGACTGTCAACTGCTATTAAATCTGAAAAATCCTTAGGAATGAATTTTGATATCAATTATAAGCTAAGAACGAATGGATGGGATATCACATTAAACCAAACCGTTTTTTATAATAGTATTCAACACCCTATTGTTTTAATGAACGCTATGGTAGACCCATTAATGAATCCATTAAATTTATCAAACAATAATTCATTGTTGACTTATTATAATGAGACGAAGACATTGGAGTCAAAAGGTCTAGAAACTTATTTTCAAGCTATAAAAGCACCTTTTGAGTTTTATGCAGGCTATGTATATACCGATGCTAAGAGAAATTATAATTCGCTAAATCCAAATTTACCATTGATCGCAAAACATAAATTTGCTTCTGTAATAGCGTATGAATTTGACGAGGATTTTAGAATAGGGCTGGAATCTTCTTATACTGGCAAGCAACATTTGGATAATGGCTTAACCACAACTCCTTATTTATTCACAGCTTTAATGATGCGTTATAATATAGGAAAAGCAGCATTTGTGTTGAATTGTGAAAATTTATTTGATGAGCGGCAGAATAAGAACAAATCTATTGTTGGGTTGCCATTAAATAATCCTAGTTTTCCTGAAATATGGGCTCCGCTTGACGGAAGGGTAATTAATTTATCTATGTATTTAAAATGGTAGCATAAAATTTTAATTGGTAGTATATAAAAACTATAAAAAATATATCATGAAAAAAATCATCTTCTCTCTTTTCTTGACTAGCTGTGCATTTTCCTACACGGCTTCAGCGCAATCTCCAGCAAAATTAATTAACACATTTCGTATTCAGAGTTCAGGCGGTTGGGACTATCTTATCCCGAATCCTAAAACCAATAAGTTGTATGTGTCTCATGGTTCTCAAGTAAATGTATTAGATAAAAACACCGGCGATTCTTTAGGTGTAATTACAAACACAATCGGAGTTCATGGTATTGCTTTTATTAATGCATTAGGGAAGGGATATACAAGCAATGGCAAATTAAATAATATTTCTGTTTTTGATTTAAAAACCAATCAAGTATTAAGTCAAATTGCTACTGGAGAGAACCCAGATGCAATTTTTTATGAGCCATTTACTAAAACTATCATTACATGTAATGGAAGAAGTAAGGATTTAACGGTAATTGATCCCATTACAGAAAAAGTAATAGCGACTATTCCCGTTGGAGGAAAGCCGGAAACGGCAGTAAGTAATGAAGCAGGTCAAATATTTGTAAATGTAGAAGACAAAAATGAAATCGTACAAATTGATATAGTTGCAAATAAGGTATTGGCACATTGGTCAATCGCCCCAGGAGAGGAGCCTACAGGTTTGGCTATTGACATTGCTACCAAAAGACTATTTGCAGGTACAGAAGAAAAATTAATTGTCGTGGATGCTATAAAGGGAACTGTAGTAAAAGTAATTCCAATTGGTGAAGGATGTGACGGTGTAGTATATGATAACACTACAAAACAAATTTACACTTCAAATGGTTCAGGCACTATGACCATCATTAAAGCAGTTTCTGCAAATCAATATGATGTCATTGAAAATATGACAACAAAAAGAGGAGCAAGAACAATAGGCATAGATGAGTCAACACATAAAGTATACCTACCTACTGCAGATTTCGAATCACAAGCAGCAGGTGATAAATCAAGACCTAAAATGATTGCAGGAACTTTTCAGATATTAGTAATTAAATATTAATACCTCCACTTACTTCTAGTCGTTGGCCATTAATCCATTTTGCGTCTTCCGTACATAAAAAAGCAACCACTCCGCCTAAGTCATCAGCGGCTCCTACTCTTCCAAGTGGAGACATGGTACCTAACATAGCTTTAAATTGAGGACTGTTTTTGATAGCTCCATTGTTAAAATCAGTTTCAACCGGGCCTGGTGCAATTACATTTGCTCTAATCCCTTTTGGCCCTAATTCTTTTGCAAGATACTTTGTAAATACTTCAATAGCACCTTTCATAGAGGCATAAACAGAATAGCCAGGGTTACTAAACCTTGTAGTTCCTGTTGAAATATTAATTATAGCACCACCGTCATTCATGATGGCTACAATTTTTTGTGTTAAAAAATAGACACCCTTAAAATGTACATTTAAGAAATCGTCAAATATAGCTTCAGATACTTCTGTGAAAGGAACTGTTTTACCCATACCTGCATTGTTTACTATAAAGTCAACATGATTAGTATTAAAATGAGTAGAAAGCACAGAAGAAACATTTTGCACAAAACCTGTCAAACTATTAAAGTCTGACATATTCAAATGCAATGCTGCTGCTTTTACACCCATTAATTCTATTTCTTTAACTACTTCTATGGCAAGCGCTTCATTGGTATTATAAGTTAATATTACATCAATGCCCTTTTTAGCAATACTTAATGCCATGTCTTTACCTAGACCTCTACTTCCTCCTGTTACAATTGCAATTTTATTCATGTTTATTTCTATTTAGAACTTTGTGAAAATAAGGCAAAATTGTTCCAGTTAATATTTTGTCTATTATATCCTTGGTTATTTGCTCCATTGTTTCCACTGGATTCGCGTCCCATGCCGCCGTTCATTCCACCTCTACCTCCACCCATTCCACCTCTACCTCTACCTCCACCCATTCCACCTCTACCACCGTTCATTCCACCTCTACCTCCACCCATCCCACTTCTGCCAATTTGATTGTTAGCATATTCACTTCTATTGCCCCCCATTCTAATATTACTAATTGCAATTCCCACACTCATGTTTTGATTTCTCTTAACTTGTAGGGACTCGTTTATTAATTTTATTGGAATAATTAATTCCATTCCTAGATTTTTTCTTTCATCTATGCTTGTGCCCATTTGCAAGCCAGTTGCATCAATCGTGCTATATGTACCATTTTCTAGATTTTTAAATCCGGAAATTGAAAATTGATCATTCGCTTTTTCAGGATAATGAATATGTATTGTTTTGTTTTTTTTACCAATGGGGTCAATGTAAAAATCAATGCCGTTTCTCATTATTCCCATCTGACTAATTTGATCATTTGATAAAAGACTTATATATAAATTCAGCTTATCATAAGTAATAGCATATTGATATTTGCCATCTTCACTACCATAACTTAATGGGAGGGACCACTCGTTAAGTATTCCATCTGCTTTAATTTGACTTTTTTGATTAATACCTGCTTCATACGTTCTTGGTGTACAAGCTGTAAATAACGATACTATTATTAAAAATAAGGGGATACTCGACTTTTGGTTCATGATTTGATCTTTTATTGATTTGTTGGACAAATTATCTACTACAAAGTTTAGCTTATTGTCTTAAATTGACCTTAATTTAACAAGATACTCTATATGAAATTTGTAATTAGTTTTGTCGCTTTCTTTTTAATTTTAAATTCAAGTATGGCACAATACTTACCACTCTATCAGAATACGCCAAATCAAAAGCAGGTTCCTAATATGGAGACTACTATTGACACAATGGGAATATTAATAACCTCCCATGTTTCAGAGCCAAGCTACCAATATTTTAAAGCTCAAAATGATACTATAAAAAGACCTTGTGTGATTATATGTCCTGGTGGAGGGTATTTTATTTTAGCAGATGGACATGAGGGAGTTGATGTTGCGAAGTATTTCAATTCTATTGGTGTTAACGCAATGGTGCTTAAATACAGAACACCCGATAACAACAATCAAATTGATAAATCTATTGCACCATTGCAAGACGTCCAACAAGCAATGTATTTAGCTAGGAGTAATGCAGCAATCTGGGGAATTGACGCGCATAAAATAGGTATCATGGGATTTTCGGCTGGGGGACATTTGGCAGCAAGCTTAGCAAGTCATTATATAGATGTTAAAATTAAAAACGACGAAAATATTTCCTTGAGACCGGACTTTCAAATTTTAATTTACCCCGTTATAACAACTAAGTCCTTTGGACATGCAGGGTCCACTTTGAATTTAATTGGGGAAAAGCCAAGTGAGAAACAAATAAATTATTTTAGCAACGAGGAATGGGTAAATGCCCAATCGCCTATTGCTTTTATAGTGCATGCTAAGGACGATGACGCAGTGCCAGTAAAAAACGCTGAAATTTATAATGAAGCATTAATCAGGAATAAGGTTGCTTCAAAACTATACTTATTTGAAAAAGGCGGTCATGGATTTGGTATGAAAAATAAAATGTCAGAAAAACAATGGCCCCCAATATTGGAGGCCTGGTTGTTTGAGCATAAAATTTTATAGTCAGCTTGAACTTTAGTCGTCACTATCTTTTTTTGCTGTTGTTTTGAAGAAGGCAGCTCTTTTAGGAGCCGGTACAATAGCGTCTAATCCTTTAGTTGCTTTCCAAATAACTTCCGTAAATAAACCATCTGGAATAGCATCCTCTTTAGTAAAATCAAATGTTTCACTCATTTTTTGCCAAGCACTTTCCTGCTTATTTTTTTCATTGATATCGTATTGTAATGGCTTTGCATTGAATACAAAATTGTTAGGCGTGTTTTGAAAACATCTCCACATGGCAGTGGCAGCAGCATCATACTGGCTCATTGGCGGCATTCCTAAAATTAATTCAATTGTTTTTAACATGGAAGAAGTTGAATACATGGTATGGTCTACAAAATTTCTTTTAACTAAACCTCCAGCAACATAGGCAGTAGTTCTATGAGCGTCAATATGATCTGGTCCATCCTGCGCGTCGTCTTCTACTATAAAAATAGCAGTCTCATTCCAAATAGGACTCTTACTTAAATATTCAACAAACATACCTACTGCTAAGTCGTTATCCGCGACATGTGCATTAGGACTTGGTTTACCTTTTCTTAACCCTTCTGTGTGGTCATTAATTAAGCGTAAGGTATTAAGCTTCGGCAGTGCATTATTTGCTAGTAAAGAATCAAAATCTTTTTTCCATTGACCTACTCTTGTTGTATCTCTTACACTTTGATCCCAGCTTGTATAATAAGTACAGAAGTGATTTTCTAATACAGGAATATTGGCTTTATAATCGTCAGCGAATTCACCATAAGTTCTATAACTAATATTAGCTCTCTTTGCAAAATCCCAGATAAAACCATTTTTATTGTTTGCGATTTTTCTAGTTCCTTCAGCGTCATAAGTTCCTCCTCTTCCACTATAACTAGTCACCCAGTTTTTTTCTAGATAGTCATTTGCATAGCCACCTAAAGTCCAATTATGACCATCTGCACTTACCTCTCCATCTACATAAAAATTATCTAATAACACAAAGTCCTTAACGAGTGCATGTTGATTAGGTGTGACCTTCTCTCCAAAAATACATAATGCAGGGTCGCCATTACCTTCCTTAACATCCCCTAATACTTGGTCATAAGTTCTATTTTCTTTTACAATATAGAATACATATTTAATTGGAGATTTTACTCCAAGTTTATTAGGAATTGGAGAGTCGGCACTTGCGTCTGAAATAGATTCTTTTATTTTTGTATAGGGTGTATTGTCATATACCTGCTTTGAGTAAGTGCTTAATTGTTTTTCAGAAGGGGTATTAATAATACTCATACTTCCTTTCATCAAACCTCCAATATATTGAACTGCATCAGCGTCTTTCAATGCACCATTCTGAAAACCTAATTGACCTCTAGTATTATATGGGTCTGGTCCATAAGGGTTTGCAAAAGAGGTAAATCCTTTTCCGTTTGTCACGAATATTTTTTTACCAATCACTTTTACATTTGTTGGATACCATCCAACAGGAATAAATCCCTTAGACTGACTATTTCTTTTTTCAGCAACATTATAAACCGACAAACAGTTATTGTCTGCATTTGCAATGTATAAAGTCTTTTCATCATCACTTAGCGCTAAACCATTGGTAGCAGAACCTGTTGGCGCATCAGGATACAAAGCGGTATTTAAAGTTTCAATTACTTTATTTGATTTAGTATCTATTATGGATACGCTATTGTCCTCTCCATTAGCCACATAAATAATACTGTTAGTCTTATTTAATACCATGTCGTTTGGATGACTACCTACTTCAATTTGATTTGTTATCGTCTGACTCGCAATGTCCATAATCAATAACTTACTGCCACCCCAACATGAAATATATAATGTTTTTCTATTGTTGGACAATAGGCAGGTATACCCTTCTGCAGGCAATTCAAGTTTGTTTAAAATCGTTTTTGTTTTAAGGTCAATAGTGTAAACTGAATTATTGTCTTTGGTCACAACATATAATTTCTTTGCAATATCGTCAATGCATAAACCTGCTGGAGAAACTCTTGTAGGCCACTTGTCATCCAATTTAATAGAATCCGCTAATTGCAATTTTTCATTTTTGATCTGGTATTCTAAGATCCAGTTATCATTACCCCCGGAAACATATAATTTTTTCTCGTCTTTTGTAAATGCAATACCTAGCCAAGATTTTCCTACAAGAATATTGTCAATCACTTTTTGTTTTTGAACATCAATTAACTGAATATATTGTTTGCCTTGTCCATTGTTAGTAACAGCAATATATTTTTTACTACTAGACACTGCCATATTTAATGGTAAATCGCCAAGGGGAAGACTTGTTCCTGCGGGAGACAAACTCCAACCGTTAGGAAGGGTTAGTTTGTTTTTTGTCAACTTTGTTTGACCAAAACTATTTCCTAAAAAAAGGGCCGACAAAGCGAAAAGTATAAATTTTTTCATATCCATAGTTTACTAAATAAATGATACCTGTAATTTAGTAAAAAATGCCCTTCGCTATTTTAAAATAAGATTATCATTTTATGATATCTTCTATTATTTTGATATGGTGCGCAGTATGGATTGTTAACATAGTAAAAGTACCCTTAACATTCAATTTTCCGAAAATTGGGTGTACAAAATACTGGTTTGGTGTAGCTAAGTCTAGTTCAGACAGCGCAATTCTGGCTTTCTCAAATAATGCTGGATAGTCGCGCCTGCTTATAGTGGCGGTTGGTATTACAGAAGCGGGGGCTTTGGCTTTACCTCTTGGGAACTTCCCTAAGCTAAATACCCATAATTTCTTAAAATTGAACTTATGCTCATATTGGCTTGGGTCTGAATTTGTAACCGCTTTGGCTATTTGAGTGATAACCAATAAGCTGTGTTCAATATGCCAGCTAACGTTAACTGTAGAAATAGCGCTATTTAATGTTTGATCATTATCAACAAAAGTCTCTAGTGTATTAAGTAAACCTTGAATCTTTCCCATTCCCAAATGTAACATATGTCACTTACACTATAAAAATTGAGTCCTACCTTTATAAAAATAAGATCATGGAACAAATTGAAATAGCGGTACAAAACATAAAATGTGATGGATGTGTGAAGTCTATTAAAGCAGCTTTCGAGCATAGAGCTGAAATTAAAGAGGTAGAAGTAAGTAAAGAGACTGGAATTGTTAACTTAAAGGGAGATGGTTTGGCTAAAGATAAATTGATGAAAGAATTAACTGCATTAGGTTATCCACCTGTTAAAGAGAAAACCTTCTTCGACAAATTAAAAGCAAGCTTTAAAAAATAATTTATAGTTCAATTAAATTCAAAAAAATCTATTACAATTTTAAAAATCGATTAACCACTTAAATAAATCTTTATGAAAAACAACATGGGAACTGCAGACAAAGTCATACGTGTATTGTTAGCTGCCGTATTTTCTTATTTATATTTCACCAAAACAGTGGAAGGCACATTAGCAACTGTCTTATTAGTAGTTGGCGGAGTATTTTTATTAACTAGTGTAATTAGCTTTTGTCCTTTATACACTTTATTCGGTATTAGTACTTGCAAGAATAAATAAGAGACAATAATCATATTTTGATGTGACAATTGTTACAGAACAAAGGAACGCCATGGCGTTCCTTTGTTGTTATAAAACAGTTATTATGAAATATATTATAGTGGGGGGTGTGGCAGGTGGCGCAAGTGCTGCAGCAAGATTGAGAAGACTAGACGAACATGCAGAAATAATTTTATTTGAAAAAGGAAGCCATATTTCTTACGCAAATTGCGGCTTGCCCTATTATATTGGCGATGTAATTACAGACAGAGAACAGTTATTTGTTCAAACTCCCGCTTCATTTAAACAAAGATTCAATATTGATGCACGTGTACAATCCGAAGTGCTTTCAATACATCCTGACACGAAAATTGTTAAAGTTAAAAATATAGTTACTGGTAATATTTATGAAGAATCATATGATAAGCTGGTATTGTCTCCAGGAGCAGAACCTTTTAGACCGCCATTAGAAGGTGTAGCAAGTGAGGGTATTTTTACTTTAAGAAATGTTACAGACACCGATAAAATAAAAGCTTTTGTAAAATACAAAACAAAGGGCAGGGCTGTAATTATTGGCGCAGGTTTTATAGGATTAGAAATGGCAGAAAACTTACATCAGCTTGGCATGCATGTTAGTATTGTAGAAATGGGCAACCAAATACTAGCGCCAGTCGATTTCCCAATAGCGGCAATAGCGCAACAGCATATAAGGTCCAAGGGGGTGGATTTAAAATTGAATACCACAGTGACAGGCTTTGAGAAAGTAAGCACTCATTTGAAAGTGTTATTAAAAGACGCTGCACCTTTAGAAGCGGATGTCATCATACTTTCCATTGGGGTGAAAGCAGATACTAGATTAGCTAGAGAAGCTGGATTGGAATTGGGAGATGCTAAAGCCATTTTAGTAAATGAATATTTGCAAACATCTAATAAAGACATTTACGCTGTAGGGGATGCGATAGAATTTAAGAATCATATTACAGGGAATTCAATGTCAACTTATCTTGCAGGGCCTGCTAATAAACAAGGACGTATTTGCGCAAATAATATAGTACTTGGCAATAAATCTAAATACCATGGTTCTATTAATACGGCCATTGTAAAAATATTTGATCTAACAGTAGCGACTAGTGGTGTAGCTAGTAAGCATTTAACAAAAGCGAATGTCAGTCATTTAACATCTACTACACATAGTGGTTCACATGCAAGCTATTATCCGGATTCGGAGCAAATGACGATTCAAATAAATTTCGATCCTACAAATGGAAAAATTTTTGGCGCTCAAATTATTGGCAAAGACGGAGTAGATAAAAGAATTGACAGCTTGTCCTCTATTATTCAAAGGGGTAGTGATATTTATGAATTGATGGAATTTGAACATGCTTATGCCCCACCTTTCTCTTCTGCAAAAGACCCTGTTAATATGGTAGGCTTTGTTGCAGAAAATATAATTGAACAAAGATTAAAAGTGGTTCCCTGGAATACAGTAAGTGGTATTAAAACCCAGGATATTTTGATAGACGTAAGAACTTTAGAAGAGTATAATACTGGGCATATTCCTGCAGCAATTAATATTCCTGTTGATGAATTAAGAAATCGACTAAGCGAAATAGACAAAGACAAGACTATTTATATTTATTGTCAGATTGGACTAAGAGGTTATTTAGCGCAGAGGATTTTAGTTCAAAATGGATTTGAGAAAGTATATAATTTGTCTGGCGGATATAAATTATGGGAAGCTTGTAATGCAGAATCTACCATAGTATAAACTACTTAAATAAAAATGAGCCTCCATTAAGAGGCTCATTTAATTTTCAATAATATATCAGTAGTAATTTTATCTAGCTGGAGTTATAATAATATTTCTATATTCTACTGCACCATGATCTCCTTGTAAGAATATTGGTCCTGGCTCCCCTTCTTTACTATCTATAGCGCCGCCAGTAATTCCAGGAATTTCTTGATTATTTACAACAGTAACTCCATTGGCGATGATGGTAACCATTCTCCCAACTAAAGTAATATCATAAGACTGCCACTCTCCGGCATTTTTTGCAACCATTTGAGAAGGAGGCAAAAAGCCATACAAGCCACCCAAGTAAATACTTAAAGGTTCTTTGCCCTTGCTGTCTTCTACTTGAATCTCATAACGACCTCTTAAATAAACACCACTATTACTTTCTTTTGGATATCTAAACTCAACGTGTAATTTAAAGTCAGTAAATGTCTGATCCGTTACTAAATTAGAACCAGATTTTGAACTAGTCAATACCCCATTAATAACCTGCCATTGATTCGTTGTTCCCATAGCATGCCATCCAGTTAAATCCTTACCATTTAGTAATTTGATTGCTGCTCCCCAAACAGGAGAAGCAGTGCGTATTAATTTAGGTGCTCTAACGGCTGTCCAATTATATTGTTTCCCGTCGGTATATACCATAGTACCTGCTAACTTATCGCCGTCAATAGTAAATTCAAAATCTTGATATCTAGTTCCTGGTTCCCATTGTGGAGGAATAGAAAAGCTAAATTTTCCATTGGTATATTTAATATGCGATACTGGTCTTGCACTACCAAATTCGTATACAAAACGACCTACTAAGGTGCTTCGTCCAGAATGGGTAACTTCTAACCAAGAAGGAATTTCCTTTCCCTCCTTAGACATGGTGATATCCCATCTTCCTAATACTTGGGTAGGATAAGTTTCTTGTGCAATTGTAAAATTCATAAAGCTGGCAATAGCGATCAAGGCTATTGAAAAAAGAAGCTTCTTTTTCATTGGTAATAAGTTTATCGTTAATACATGTCTCCTGTTAAGAAGATTGTAATAGCAATTTAGCTTAAATATTTAATAAAAGAAAAACAAAATGGATGAACGCGGGTAGCATCATACAACCATCTAAAACAAAATAATACCAGAAGTCGGATTGGGTATTTATAGATTTTTTTAAGCTAAGATAGATGACAAGAAAACTTAATAAAAGAGCCAAGGTTGTTAAAGTGTCGGATGAAATAATATAAAAAATAGAGAGCATGATTAAAAACACTGCACTAATAAATTGAAATAACTTATT
>CANCAY010000022.1 GCA_947374225.1 Chitinophagaceae bacterium
GTAGGCAAAGGAATAGGACCTGTAACTACTGCACCTGTACTGCGTACTGTTTTTACGATTTTCTCAGCTGACTTGTCAACTAAGTTGTGATCGTAAGATTGTAATTTTATTCTAATTCTTTGAGACATAGCTTATTTTTCCAAATTATCTTGGGGATGCAAAGGTAATGGGTTGTAACCTAACATTCAAGAAATATTGTGCTTTTTTTAAAATATTTTAAAAATAATTTTCTGCGTTAAAAAAGCCCCCTCCTTTTAACGGGAAGGGGCTCTTAAGATATTGAAAATCAAGTGTTTGATTCTTAAATCAACTACTCGTCATCCTTCACTTTTCCTTTGTTTTTAGCCATTACTTCTTCTGCAATATTGTTTGGTGCAGCAGCATAGTGACTAAATTCCATTGTTGAAGTCGCACGACCAGAGCTCAAAGAACGTAATTGAGTAACATATCCGAACATCTCGCTCAAAGGAACTTTAGCTTTGATAACTTGTAAGTTACCACGGCTATCCATACCCTCTAACATTCCACGACGACGGTTTAAGTCACCTGTTACGTCTCCCATGTATTGATCTGGAGTAACAACTTCTACTTTCATGATTGGCTCTAATAAAGTAGGCTTCGCTTTTTTACCAGCAGTTCTGAAACCAGCTTTAGCACATAATTCAAATGACATTGCATCAGAATCCACATCATGGTATGATCCATCATAAACTCTAACTTTCATGTTATTCACTGGGTAACCAGCTAATACTCCTGAAGTCATTGCAGATTCGAAACCTTTACTAATTGCAGGAACGAATTCTTTAGGGATTGATCCACCAAATAAATCGTTTTGGAATTGGAAAGCTTTCTTATCAGGGTTTGCAGTTAACCACTCTTCGTCAGCAGGCCCGATAGAGAATTGGATATCAGCAAATTTACCACGACCACCTGATTGCTTCTTCAACACTTCACGGTGTTCGAATGTAATACCAAATGACTCTTTGTAAGCCACCTGAGGATTACCTTGGTTGATTTCCACTTTGAACTCGCGACGCATACGGTCAACGATAATCTCTAAGTGCAACTCTCCCATTCCTGATAAAATTGTTTGACCAGTATCTTCGTCAGTTCTTACTCTTAAAGTAGGATCTTCCTCTACTAATTTAGCAATTGCCATACCCATTTTATCAACGTCAGCTTGAGTCTTAGGCTCAACAGCTACAGAGATAACTGGCTCTGGAATAAACATATTCTCCAATACGATTAAGTGATTCTCATCACATAATGTATCTCCTGTTTTGATCTCCTTAAATCCAACCGCTGCTGCGATATCACCTGCTTCGATAAAATCGATTGGGTTTTGTTTGTTCGCGAACATTTTCATGATACGAGAGATACGCTCATTCTTACCACTACGTACGTTTCTTACATAAGAACCCGCATCTAAGTGACCAGAATAACATCTGAAGAACGCTAAACGTCCAACGAAAGGATCTGTCATGATTTTGAAAGCCAATGCAGCAAATGGTTCTTTTGCATTTGGTTTACGGTAGATAGTTTCTCCTGTATCAGGATCTAAACCTTCAGTATCGTCAACGTCTACTGGTGAAGGCAAATAACGACATACTGCGTCTAATGCTGTTTGTACTCCTTTGTTTTTGAAAGAAGAACCACACATCATTGGAACAATACTTAAGTCGATAGTAGCTTTTCTAATAGCTTCGTGTACTTCATCTTCAGAAATAGAATCTGGATTGTCGAAGAATTTCTCCATTAATTTGTCGTCATATTCAGCAACGGCTTCAATTAATTGAGCTCTCCAATAATCAACGTCTTCTTTCATATCGTCAGGAATAGGAGTTTCTACATAAGTCATTCCTTCTGTAGCATCATCCCAAATAATTCCTTTCATTTTAATTAAATCCACTACACCTTTGAAACCATCTTCAGCTCCAATTGGTAATTGTAATGGTACAGCTTTCGCACCTAACATTTCTCTTACTTGGTTTACAACCATTAAGAAATCTGCACCAGCACGGTCCATTTTATTTACGAAACCGATACGTGGAACTTTGTAACGATTCGCTTGACGCCATACAGTCTCTGATTGAGGCTCAACACCATCAACAGCAGAGAACAAAGCGATCAAACCATCCAATACACGCATTGAACGCTCTACTTCTACAGTAAAGTCAACGTGACCTGGAGTATCAATAATATTAAAATAATAATCTTTAGTGTTAGCATCTTTTTTACCTAAAGTAGTAGGGAATTGCCATTGACAACTTACCGCTGCAGAAGTAATAGTGATACCTCTTTCTTTTTCTTGCTCCATCCAGTCGGTGGTAGCAGCTCCGTCATGTACTTCACCAATTTTGTGAATCATACCAGTGTAACGTAAAATACGCTCAGTGGTAGTGGTCTTACCCGCATCAATGTGCGCAGCAATACCAAAGTTCCTTTGTAGTCTTAAGTCCGCCATATTAGGGTTGTTTATTTTTTAAAAGCTCTTAAAATTGACTAAATTAAAAGTCAAATTTCCGAGGCGCAAAGTTAATGATATAAGTGATTGAACAACGGTTTCCAACAAAAAATTTCCATAAACTATTCCACAAAGCTCCTAGCCCACTGTGTACCAGCTAAAAGCAATCTAATTACTTTGACTTTGGGGCAATAAAAAACCCCAGCTAGGCTGAGGTTTTTTGATATATAAGAGGTTATTCTTTATACTTTGATTACACTTTAAAGTGAGAGAACGCTTTGTTCGCCTCAGCCATACGGTGTGTATCTTCTTTCTTTTTGAATGCACCACCCTCGCCTTTTGTAGCTGCGATGATTTCATTCGCTAATTTGTCAGCCATTGTTTTACCGTTACGCTCACGGCTAAAACGTACTAACCATTTCATGCTTAAAGAAATTTTTCTGTCAGCACGAACTTCAGCAGGAATTTGGAAAGTAGCACCACCAATACGACGGCTACGTACTTCAACAGCTGGAGTTACATTCACAACAGCTTTCTTCCACATTTCGTATCCTTCTTCACCAGTGAATTTGCTCACTTTGTCCAAGGCATCATAAAATATTTTATAAGCAGTTGTCTTTTTACCATCCAACATGATATTGTTGATAAAACGAGTTACTTGTACATCGCTAAATTTAGGATCTGGTGCTAATGGAATCTTTTTGGGTTGTGCTTTACGCATGTCGAATATTAATTAGTTGTTACTTGATTATTTTTTTGCTTTTTCTTTCTTAGTACCATACTTAGAACGAGACTGCTTACGGTCTTTAACACCTGCAGTATCCAAACTTCCACGTACAATATGGTAACGAACCCCTGGTAAATCCTTTACACGACCACCACGGATTAATACGATACTGTGCTCTTGTAAGTTATGGCCTTCACCTGGGATATAGGCAATGACTTCAATCTTATTAGTCAAACGTACTTTTGCTACTTTACGTAACGCAGAGTTCGGCTTTTTTGGAGTTGTTGTATATACTCTTGTACAAACACCACGACGCTGAGGACATGCGTCCAAAGCTCTTGATTTACTTTTAGCCCTGATGATCTCACGGCCTTTTCTCACTAATTGTTGAATAGTAGGCATTAATTATGCTATTTGGTTCAATTCGGTTTATAAAAAATTCGGACGGCAAAGGTAATGGCTGGGAACGAATTCCCAAAATGTTTATTGGCTATTTTTAAAAAAATATACCAAATAGCCCTTTTTTACCCCTCTTTTGATAGTTAAATTTAGAATTATTATGTTTTAACTATCTCATTATCATCTATTTAACTATATATATAGCAACCAGCCATGTTTATCTGCTATATTTCCCATTCTGATATCATTTAGGTGTTTTTTTAGTGCTGGACCCACTTTTTGAACGTCTAAATCAAAGTTCATCTCATATTCTCCATGTGCTAATTTAGAAATATAAGACACCACCGCAGCAGTACCCACTCCAAATACTTCTTGTAATAACCCCTTTTTGTGTGCATCTACAATTTCAGAAACTGCTAAGTTTCTTTCTTCCACTTCATACCCCATCTCTCTTAATAAAATGATGGAACTAGCACGAGTAACTCCTTTTAAAACAGTTCCTCTTTCGGTACTAGGCGTAATTACTTTGCCGTCAATTACAAACATCACATTCATCATACCAACTTCCTCTACATATTTATGTTCAATTGCATCAGTCCATAATACTTGATCGTATCCTTTTTGTTGTGCCAATGTAACTGGATATAAACTTGCACCATAGTTTCCACCATTCTTTGCAAAACCAACACCACCTGGTGTTGCACGCGTATAATGTTGCTCAATATAAATTTTCATAGGTGCTGAAAAATACGCCCCACTTGGTCCTAAAATAATCATAAACTTATACGTTTGCGAAGGACGTACTCCTAAAAAAGGGTCTGTCGCAATCATAAAAGGTCTTATGTATAATGAACAGTCCGGCTTACTAGGTATCCACCCTTTTTCCAATTGGACTAATTGTTGCATTCCCTCCATAAAAATCCACTCTGGAATTGCAGGCATTTGCATACGCTCCGCAGAAGTATTAAAACGAATAAAATTTTGATCCGGTCTGAAAATTGCCACTTCCCCTTTTTCGTTTTTAAACGCTTTAATTCCTTCGAAAATAGTTTGACCATAATGCAATACAGCACTTGAAGGGTCCAATTCTATTGGGCTATAGGGCTTTATCACTACATTGTTCCATTCTCCATTTTCATAATCTGCCGTTAACATATGGTCTGTAAAATGTTTACCAAATGCCACTTCATCCATGTTAAAAGTGGGAAGTTTTGGATGCTCGTTTTTGATTACTGGAATTGAATGCGAACTCATAGTATTTGAATTAATGTGATAAATTAATATATACAAAGAAACGAAAAAAAAGAAAGCTCACAATTGTTATTTTACTTATTGCAACATTTCATTTAATTTTCCATTCGAATGAGTTCAGAAAAAACAATATTACCGGCAGCAGTCTTGGTTTCTTTGTATAAAGATACCCTCGTATTAACTGAAACTGCCGCTCAGATCTTAGATAAGGAAGAGAAAAAAGCGCATGCTTTAGTTGGGGAAACAGTATTAGCAACAGCTCCTATTAATGAAAAAGTAAATGAACAAAAAGTAGTAGACGCTACTACTCCATTAAAGTATTTAGGGGACCACCTTAAAAAAGTGATTGTAATTGTAAATGACCCTACAGCAGTCTATTTAAATGAGGCAGATCTTGGATTATTGTCGTCCATTCTTAATGCCTGTAAATTAACATTGGCAGACATTGCCTTAATAAATATTGCAACACAATCTATTGGATTACATGACATGTTAGAGACACTCCCCTCCACACTTGTAATTTCATTTGACGTAAATGCAACTCAGTTAAAAATCAAGCTACCAGCTACTTTATATAAACCAATTGTGTTAGGTGATACACATGTTTTATTTAGCAATAGTTTATCCAATATGCAAGGTGGGGATGTAAATGCTAAAACAGAAAAAGGGAAATTATGGATAGTATTAAAGCAACTTTTTCAATTATAATTATACATGTACACGCTCATTTTTGCAACAAATAATCAAAATAAAGTTCAAGAAATACAGTCGCTAGTTGGTGTTGATTTTAAAATCATACCGCTTAAAGAAGCCGGCATTGATATTGATATACCCGAGCCACACGACAGCTTTCAGGAGAATGCATATGAAAAAGCTAAGACCATTTTTAGCATGACAAATGAACATTGCTTTAGTGAAGATACCGGATTAGAAATTGAAATATTGAACGGAGCGCCGGGTGTGAAAAGTGCAAGATATGCAGGTGACGAAAGAAACTTTCAAGCTAATATTGATAAAGTATTATTAGAATTAAAAGGCATTGACAATAGAGCTGCTCAATTTAGAACTGTAATTTGTTTAATCTGGAAGGAGACTACTTATTATTTCGAAGGCATTTGTAGCGGTCATATTGCCACTGAAATGCAGGGTGAGAAAGGGTTTGGTTACGATCCTATATTTATCCCAGAAGGTGATACAAGAAGCTTTGCGCAAATGACTATGTCAGAAAAAAATAAATATAGTCACAGACAAAAAGCGGTTACCCAATTATTTGCATTCTTACGTTCTCAGCAATCTAATTAAAAAATAGATAAATTACTGTATATAAGGCATTTCAGCATTCCAAATTTCCCAACTCGCTTCCGCTTGTAAATGCAACATCTCTAATCCATTTTGAATAGTAGCATTTTGTGCTGCTCCCTTTTGTAAAAATAAAGTCAACGCAGGATTGTACACCAAGTCGTATAAATGATGTTTTGATGTAATAGCTTCATAAGGCAATGCAGGTGCCTCATCAATATTGGGGAACATACCAAGCGGAGTTGAATTAATTATTAACGTATGCGTTTCTATGATTGCAGGAGTTAAGTCCGCATAAGTAATAGCACCAGCATTGGGGGTTCTAGAAACAAATTGATATTGAATATTCAACTTCTCTAAAACCCATTCTACCGCAGCCGCTGCGCCGCCTGTGCCTAATATCAATGCATTGGTATGATGCGGTTTCAAAAAGGGCAACAATGATTGCTCAAAGCCAATTACGTCGGTATTATATCCATACCACTCCTCTTTGTATTTTCGAATACAATTACATGCTTGCATTTTTTGCACCACAGCAGATGCATGATGTAAAAAAGGGATGACCGCTTTTTTATGTGGAATGGTAATATTGATTCCTTCTAAATTTGGATTGAAATTCCATAAAGATTGAAAACCTTCTATATTTTCAATTGGATAATTTTCATAAGAACACATTTCAATATTTTCCTTTGCAAATTTCTCTGCAAAAAAACCTTTTGAAAAAGAATGTGATAATGGGAAACCAATCAATCCAAATTGACGCACAACTATTTGTTTAAGTATAAATGAAAAGTATCACCTCTAAGGCCTATTCTCATTGCTTCTAAAGGAATGATCTCGGTTGGCGCAATATTTCCTAGGTTCACATTACATCCTATTAATTCTAAGAAATATAATTGTTGTGCTTTTTGTGGTGCTTCCCAAAGAATTTTTTCAGCAGGTATTTTAGTTAAAATTTCTTGAACTAATCCTTCTCTCACTTCTCCACTACCTCTGTAAATTCCAACATTACCAGCTTCTCTTGCTTCTGCAATTACATAAGAAGAACCAGCCCCTAATTCAGCACTCATTAATTCAATCCATTTATAAGGAGGAATAATATGTGCTGCGTCCTTACTACCTACTTCACTTAATACCGTTGCGAATTTTGCAATTTTTTCAATATACCCACATTTTTCTGTGTGTGGTATTTCAATGGAACCGTCACTCACTTCAATCATATTGATATTATAGTCCTTACACATTGCGATATAATCATCAAATTGATTTCTAATTACAAATGCCTCAAATAAGGTACCGCCAAAATAAACAGGGATATTATGCTTTTGATATAATTCAATTTTAGCCCTTAAATTAGGAGTAACGAAAGACGTACCAAATCCCAACTTAATAATATCAGTATGCGGCGCTCCAATACTTAAAAAGTTTTCTGCTTCACCAAGACTTAAGCCTTTGTCCATTATCATGGTTAAACCATTTGTCCTAGGCTGACTTGTTCTTTCTGGAATTTGAGTAAGATTAAAATTCATATATTATAAAGTATTTATGCAAAGTTAATTCAAAATCATCAAGATCGTTTTCTCTTCTTGTCCTTTTTGTACTGACTGAGCAAACTCATAACCTTACTGTCTTGAACAACTTCTGGATAAAATTTAACAAATTTATTCAGCCACTTTGAAGATTTTGATAATGCCATCTCTAACTGAAGTAATCCTTCATTGGTTTTCTGCATCATAAATAAAATGGCGCTACGATAATAGATAAAAATCGTTCTGCCCAAAGTTGACATATAGGCTAATTCAGTCTGCTCTAATGCTGCGTCTAATTGCCCATTAGCAACAAGGCATCTAATAAGGTATTCCCATCCGCCAATTAATTTTGGTTTGTTTTTTACAACCGTTCCAAAAAATTGAGCAGCTTCTTTAAACTGACCCAAATTCATATAACACTCGCCAGTTAAAATATAATACTCATTAATATGCTTATGTATTCTTAATGAATGTTCTAATTGTTTGATCGCTAAATCCCATTGTCCTTCTTGCATGTATGTACTTGCAATTTTCTGATATAATCTACTGTCGTCTGGATTTAAATGAACTGCTTTTTTATAATGAAATCTTGCTTGTGCAAAATTTTTCATTCTATGATAACAATGGCCTATCGCCTCATAGATAACGTCTTCGGGCCTTGACAGCTCTAATACTTTTTCTAATGCTTCAATGGCTTCTCTATATTTTCTTAATCGCAAATAAGCATCACCCATATTGCGATACGCATAGTCAAACTTTTCGTCAATAACAATGGCGTATTGATAAGCGTCGATTGCTTTTTCATATAATTTAAGTCCTTGAAAAGAAGCCGCTAGATTAAACCAGGCAAGTGCATTGTAAGGTTGTTCGTTTATTATTTTTTCGTGCAATCGAATACTCTCTTCATTACGTCCTGTAAAATCTGTCCAAAAACAAATTTTATACAAAGCCTCTTCATTCATTGGATCTTCTTCCAGTATCAATTGTAAACAATCAAATACTTTATCAAACGCTTCATGATCATCGTATACGTCGGCTAATTCAAATAATACTTCTGTTCTTTCTGAACCTTCAAATAAATGCAACGCCTCTTGTAGTAATACGATTGCTTTTTCAGGTTGATCTAAAGCTAGATACGCATCTGTTTTTAGTATAAACAAATTCATGTCCTTATGATCATACAAGGCTGCTGTATTCAATAAACTTAAAGCGTCCCTGTATTTGCGAGTTGCAAGAAGTAAATCAGCCTTTTTTATCATCAAGGATGCAGAATGAGGGTATTGGTCCAAAGCCATATTGGCTGCCTCTATAGCCTCATTTAACTCGTCCTTCTCGTCCAAGTGTTCTATGATTTTCTCAAAGTCATCCTCTTCAATATATGCGTTTGCCCTCCCATTCTTTAAGTTTTGGTAGCGTTGTAAGAGATCCTGAATGTCCCCTCCTTCTTCGTCGCGATGTGGTTCAAACATGGTAGTATAGGTTAGGTTAGCTATATAATGTTGATTTTCAATAAATTACACATTTAATATAGAAAGCTGTAACTATAATAAATGTACATACTTGGTCTTAATTCTCACTATTTTATTCTTCACATTGCCTTAAGAATTCGTTAAAAATTTTATTGTAACTATTATATTATAATTATTATCTTCGTTTTAATCATGCGTACCGTTAAGTCCATACTATTCATTTTAAGTTTTGCCTTGGCTATTTCAACTAGCTTACAAGCAAGTACTTTTTCAACGGTTAGTTCTGATGCTAAAAAATTGTCTGATAAATATACACTTAGGAACTTAAGTTCTCTAACACATAAAACTAGTACTTTCTATACTTTAAAGTCTAGTTTAGAATTCAAGGGCATGACTTCTTATTCAAATTTGAATATCAATGCCGCGAATTATTTGAAGTATAACAAAGGAAATATCTCTTATGTTATTCCTTATCGATTCAAAGTAGTCTTACCAAGATTCAAGACACCTACTGCAGTTCAACCTTAATCTATAATTTGATAGAGTAATTTATTTACTTCAAACTGACTCAATGTAATTGGGCTTAAATCAATATGCTCAATTTCGTATTTAATAATATTTCCGTTACTTGCAGTGATCGTATACAACATTACTAAACCAGGAATGTCTTTAAACGCAGTTTCAAAACTTGGCACTGTTGGAATAATTTCGGGAGTGTAAATAATATCATAGACTGAACCGTCACTCCATTCAACCTGTGTTCTTTTGCAAAGGTATCCTTGAATTATAATCGCAGAATCTACCGACAATGGCTTCATTGCAATGAGGGTTGGTAAATTAGCTGGCGGGTATTTTACAGTTTGTAAAAATTTGGTTTCCCCCATTTCTTTTAAAATGATGGCGGAATCTTCTTGCTGATTAAATATCAAAGTTTGACTCAAATGGGGTGTAGTTAAAGCCGTCTTACATTGATTGCCTTTTATGAAAACCCTTTTCTCACCCAATGGGATCCATACCCCAGCTGCTTGCTGTTGAATACTAAAATGTAATTTGCACTCACCCACTTCCTTGGCTTGACCGTTCAATGTCAATGCAAAGAAAAGACTCACAATTATGGGGGTAATTTTGAACTTCATGCGGTACAAATAACAAAGACCTAGTTGTATAACTAGGTCTTTGTAGAAAATTATTTTTTGGTTTTATCCTTAAGGTCTTGCACTTTTTTCTGAGCGTCAACCATTTGCTCATACTTACTTTGCCAATTACTTTTCTTTTTTGGCGTCTTACGCTTCAATTGAATTTGAGCTAAAATATTATCATGATTAATGATAAATTTTTGAATCACAAATTGCAATAGTAATGTTACAATGTTTGAAACTGTATAATACCAAGTTAACGCAGAAGGCAAGCTATTAAAAATGAACAACAACATGAAAGGGAAAATATAAGGCATGTATTTCAACGCCGGATTGTCTTGTGTTGGAGTCATTGACATATTATATACAGACATAACTAAACTTGTAATTACAGCTGTTAATGTAAATAAACTTATGTGATTACCAAATCCCATTGGAACGGTGAATGGCAATGTTGCAATTACATCATAACTAGACAAATCCTTACTCCATAAGAAAGCTTGGCCTCTTAATGAAATATTAGAATTGAAGAAACTATATAATGCGAAGAAAATTGGGATCTGTAATAAAGCGGGTATACAACCACCTAATGGGTTTACTCCTGCTTCTCTGAACAACTTCATTTGCTCCATAGCAAAACCCTGTTGATCGTCTCCTAATTTCTTTTTGATTTCATCTAATTCCGGCTTTAACACTTTCATTTTAGCACTACTCAAATAACTAGAATAAGTTAATGGAGAAGTAACCACACGAATAAAGATGGTTAATAATAAAACAACCCATCCGAAATTAGTTACGAAACCTGCGAAGAAATCAAAAACAGGTCTAATGATATACTTATTAATAGGGCGTACGAAAGAATATAAGTCTCTACCTAAATTCACAATTTTATCCATCTCAGGAGCTTGTGTTTTAAGTATTTTCATGTCATTAGGACCATAATAAAGAGACAAAGCAACATTCGCTTTATTCCCTGATACTTTTGTTTGTAACTGAGATTGTAAAGCAGCTAAACTATTGCTACTGTCAATTCGTCTTTGCCAATCTAATTTACCACTTGCGAATCCGTCTTTAGCAATGATAGTTGTATTAAAAAACTGTTGTACTAAACCCACCCATTGAATTGGTTTCTCAAAAGTTTTTGTAGTCTTACTTGAAATATAATCAAACTCATTTCCTTCAGCGAAACAAATATTTGACATTTGACGCTCATAATTCAAAGTACGCTCTTGTTTAAAAGAATGTGCTTCCCACAAAAAATTCAACTGATGATTCGTTAATAAATTGTCAGCACCGTCTAATGCAATATTCCAATCAATATTATATCTATTAGGGGCTAATGAAAATTGATGACGAATAGTACTTCCTGCTGGAGTGGTATAAGCAAATTCAACTTTTTGAACTCCATTGTCTGTTGGTAATACATTTACCACTGGGAACAAAACTTGATTAATTTGAGCAGTTTGATTGTTGCCAATATTTACTGGATAGTTTAAAGAACTGCTATCTCCTAATTGTACTAATTGTTTTGACGAATTACTATAGTTCTTTAAAGTAACGCCAACCACTTGACCTCCTTTATTACTTAATTTAACTTTTACTAATTCATTCTCTAAAACAATAAATTGTTCTTTAACAGTATCCATAAGAACGCTGTCGCCTAAATTAGTTTTTGAAGCACTATCCAAAGTAGCCACTTTCAAAGCAGCTGCTTTATCTGCAGTTGTTTTGATCATTGCTACAGAGTCTTCGAAATGCTTTTTGTAGGTTGCTAGTTCGCCTTGTTGCTTATTGGTAAACCAAAAATAGCTAAAGAACAAACCTGCTAATAATACAAAGCCAATGATCGTATTCTTGTCCGTATTCATTTATAAATATTTGAGGAGCAAAGGTACATGATTTATTGAACCAAATTATGCCTTTAAGGCAGCTTGCTTCTTAGCAGCCGCTATAAAATGCACAAATAATGGCGCAGGTGCTTCCACTGTACTCTTTAATTCAGGATGATACTGTACCCCGATGAAAAAAGGATGATTAGGAAGTTCCACTATTTCAACCAAGCCAGTTTCTGGGTTAACTCCGCTGTTTACCATTCCTTTTTCCTGGAATTGAGTTAAGTATTCATTATTGAACTCATAACGATGGCGATGACGTTCGTTAATTTGAGTGGTGCCATAAATCTGGTATGCTAAACTGTCTTTTGTAATTTCACAAGGATAAGAACCTAGACGCATTGTCCCTCCCATCATCTTAATACGTTTTTGTTCTTCCATCATATTAATGACTGGATAAGTTGCATTAGGATCCATCTCTACAGAGTGTGCCCCTTTTAAACCAATTACATTTCTTGCAAATTCTATAACAGCCATTTGCATTCCTAAACAAATACCAAAGAATGGTAATTTATTTTCACGTGCATATTGCACTGCAGTAATTTTTCCTTCTATTCCTCTATTACCAAAACCAGGAGCAACCAATAAGCCATCCAATCCATCTAATTTCTCATTTACATTTTCTGGAGTGATATTTTCACTATGCACATTTACCACATTCACTTTCACTTCATTCATAGCCCCTGCGTGTATAAAGCTTTCTAGTATTGACTTATAAGCGTCTTGCAATTCTATATACTTTCCAATTAATCCAATATTTACTACTCCTTTTGGATGCTTTAATTTGTCTAAGAAGCCTTTCCATTTAGTTAATTCTGGCTCCTTATAATTTTGGATATTTAATTTCTTCATCGCAATTAAATCCAATTTTTCTTGAAGCATTAATAAGGGAACTTCATAAATAGTACTTGCATCTGCTGCTTCAATAACTGCATCTTGTTTAACATTACAGAACAAGGCTATCTTACGTTTAATATCGTCGTTTAATGGCTCTTCCGTTCTACAAACAATCACATCAGGATGAACACCCGTTTCGCTTAACATTCTTACACTATGTTGTGTAGGCTTTGTTTTTAATTCTTTAGCTGCTTTTAAATAAGGGATTAAAGTAAGGTGTACCACCATCACATCTTCTGCAGGTAATTCCCATTGAATTTGACGAACTGCCTCCACAAATGGTAAACTTTCTATATCTCCAACCGTTCCGCCTATTTCAGTAATAACTACATCGTATTTATTATCCTGTCCAAGCAACATCATACGACGCTTAATTTCGTCGGTAATATGAGGTACAACTTGCACTGTTTTACCCAAAAATTCCCCAGCTCTTTCCTTATTAATTACCGTTTGGTAAATACGGCCAGTAGTAACATTATTCGCTTGAGAAGTTGGCGTATTCAAAAAACGCTCATAGTGCCCTAAGTCCAGGTCAGTTTCTGCTCCGTCTTCGGTTACATAACACTCTCCATGCTCATAAGGATTCAAAGTTCCTGGGTCTACGTTAATATAGGGGTCGAATTTCTGTATTGTGGCAGTGATACCTCTAGCTTGCAATAGCTTAGCTAACGAAGCTGCTATGATTCCTTTACCTAAACTACTTGTTACTCCACCAGTTACAAAAATATACTTTGCCATAAAATTAAATTCGTCTAATATTGAAAAAGCAATCCCAGTCATAGTTGCCTACGAGGATTACCCTTTCAAAAGGGTTTGGTTAATCGACCTATCTATTGTTGGGAAAAATTCTTAGAGGTCGTACAAAACTACGCCAAAAAAAGCCCCCTACAAAATTGATAGAAGGCTTCGAACAAAAAATGTTTATAACTGTTATTTAAAAGTGAACATCTTAAAATAAAATCAATAAAATAGTATGAAAAAATCAATTTCGATCCTTTTTGCAGTCATTTTGACGGCAAGTTTAATTAGCTGGCAATGGGACAAAACACAGCATGCAAAGGTAAATAAGGCAGAAGTCATTGAATGTCTTAATATGGAAACACAACAAGCCTACAAATTGGAGGCATCTCAGCCAGCATTTGCAGCTTTACACCCTGCTCCATTGGTCGTAAATCCTGAAAATTTGTTAGGCAAAATGACCGGTTTTGAGGCTGCTGATGGTAAAGAAGCACATGCTTACTTTATCCCTGCAAAAAAGAAAACAAATAAGTGGTTGATTGTAATTCAAGAATGGTGGGGATTAAATGACCATATTAAAATGGAATCAGACAAATACTACGCTGCATTGGGTAACGTAAACGTTATGGCACTTGACATGTATGATGGCAAGATTGCTGCAACTCCAGATAGTGCCATGAAATTAATGCGTGGTGCTGACATGGGTAGAATGACTGCCATTATTCAAGGTGCCATTAAACATGCAGGACCTGATGCTGGAATTTATAGTGTGGGTTGGTGCTTTGGTGGCATGTGGAGTTTACAAACAGCTATTTTGGCTGGGCCGCAAGCAAAGGGAACTGTAATGTATTATGGTCGTCCTGAAACCAATATGGACAAATTGAAATCTATCAAATGTGATATCATCGGATTCTTTGGAAATCAAGACCAAGCTCCTTCTCCTGCAATGGTGAATGAGTTTGAAAAGAATATGAAAGATGCTGGTAAAAACTTAAGTGTAAATAGATACGAAGCAAATCATGGCTTTGCTAATCCAAGCAATCCTAGCTTTAATCCTACTGCAACTGCAGATGCATTCGCTAAATCAATTGCATTCTTAAAAGCACATTAATTTAGTTAAAACTTAATTAATTAAAGCGCCCAATAAAATAGCTTCATTGAACTATTTTATTGGGCTTCTTTATATAAATATTAATGAGCCTTAGTGTAATTTTACATATCGTCTTTGATCTTGCGATAGCTCGCTGTTAATCCTCTAATTAATGAGGAACTAAAACCCTGGTGTTCCATTTCATTTAATCCAGCAATAGTGCAACCCATTGGTGTTGTTACTTTATCAATCTCTTGTTCCGGATGCGTGTTCTTGGTTAATAATAATTCAGCCGCGCCTTTCACCGTTTGCGCTGCAATTAAGGATGCTTGTGCAGCACTAAATCCAATCTCAATTCCACCTTGAATATTCGCACGAATATATCTTAATGCATAGGCGGTACCACATGCACCTAAAACAGTGGCAGCATCCATCAATTTTTCGTCTATTACAATACTTTTTCCTAGTTGATTGAATAAGTCTGATACAAATGCAACTTGATTAGACGCAGCTTGGTTTGCGCAAATACAAGTCATACTTTGCTGAATTGAAATGGCAGTATTCGGCATGGCACGGAATAATGCAAACTCAGCAGAAAGTAATTCCTCCATATCCTTGATCCAAACACCAGTAGCAACACTTATAATAGTATGCTGTGTTGGTTTTAAAAATGGCTTAATATCTAAAACAATGTCCTTAATTTGAAAAGGCTTCACTGCTAATATTACATAATTCGCATCCTTAACAGCCGCTTGATTATCTGAAGTAGTTATCACCCCTTTGTCTGCCAAATGGTGTATGGTTCCGATATTTCTTTTGGTAATAGTGATTTGATTTGCTTGCACAAATCCACTTGCAATTAAACCTTCCGCAATGGAAGATCCTAAATTCCCCCCGCCAATAATGGCAATATTATTTTCCATAAAGTATAGAATTGATTGATCTAAAATGAATTTAATTTGTTTAACGAATTAGTATTTATACTATTCCGTAGCGAACTTCGAGCGAAGCGAGCTGAGAGCCTAGGAATAGATGTAAATACTAATTTAAAGAATGGCTATTAATAACCCTTTGCGGGAACCAAATAATTCACAACATAATCTTTCACACCCTCTTCCAAAGAAGTAAACGGCGCACTATACCCAGCAGCACGAAGCTTATTCATATTAGCTTCTGTAAAATATTGATACTTGTCTCTTATGTCAAGTGGCATGTCAATAAATTCTATATTTGGCGCTAATCCTTGCGCGATAAAAGTATTCGATGCTAAGTCATAAAAACTCCTAGCTTTTCCGGTTCCTAAATTATATAATCCATTATTAGTTTCAATCCATGTAGAAGATAACATTTGTTGCAACATCCAGTGAATCACATTCACTAAATCTTTTACATAAATGAAATCACGTAGTTGTTCTCCGTCTTTAAATCCTTCTTTATGACTTCTAAATAATTTCACTAAACCAGTTTCTTTGATTTGGTTGAAGGCATGATAAATAACACTTGCCATTCGACCTTTATGAGATTCATTAGGACCATATACATTAAAAAACTTCAAGCCTGTCCAAACTGGAGGATGTGTTGCTTGTGCAATAGCCCATTTATCAAATTCGTTCTTACTTATTCCATACGGGTTCAAAGGAACCAATTGATCTAAAATATCATGACTATCATTATAACCATGTGCACCGTCACCATAAGTAGCGGCAGAAGATGCATAAATAAATGGAATTTGTTTTTCGCTAGCATAATTCCATAGTGCTTTGGAATACTCTACGTTCAATTCTTCATGAATCGCATAATTAAATTCAGTAGTATCTGTTCTTGCTCCTAAATGTACAATGGCGTCAATGGTAAAATCCAATGAAGACAATTGTGTAAGAAAAGCTTGTCGCTCAATTACTTTTATAAATTGTTTACGCTCCCAATTATTTCGTTTTGCTTCCACGCCAAAATCATCTACTAATATTAACTGATTCCATCCTTGTTCATTTAAGTATTGAACAAAAACAGATCCAATAAAACCGGCAGTACCAGTCACTACTATAGTAGGTTGTTTTGACATCATTTTTAATTATAATTTTTTCTCTATTGCAGTATCATAGTCGTTTTTCCAACTTGTAATGCTACCCCAATTTTCAGTATCTACAACAACATCACCTGAAGTCACAGTACCGATAGTAGTTGCTTGAATATGATGCTTAGCAGCTAATGCAGTTATAGCTGCAAGTTCAGCTGCGTCACAAGAAACAACTACTCTACTTTGCGCTTCCCCAACCCAGTAAGCGTCTTTTCTTAAATCACTATTATTAGAAGCAACATTAAAACCTTTATTATTAAAGAAAGCAGATTCTAATAAAGTAATTATTAAACCGCCTTCGCTAATATCATGCGCTGACTTTAGTTTTCTTTCCTTTATTAATTCAGCAACTAATTGTTGTAAATTATATTCTTCCTCTAAATCAAAATAAGGTGCTTGAGAAAATTCAACCCCTTTTATTTTATTTAAATATTCAGACGACCCAATATCATTTCTTTGAGTTCCTAATAACACAATAGTATCGCCCTCTTTTTTGAAATCCAAAGTCATTCTGTTTTTCATATCTTCCACTATTCCTACCATACCAATAGTTGGTGTAGGAAACACAGGACCATCTGGATTTTGATTATAGAAACTTACATTACCACCTGTTACTGGCGTATTGAATTTTCTACAAGCAGCTCCCATACCTTCTACCGATTTTACGAACTGATAATATACTTCAGGATCATATGGATTACCAAAATTCAAACAGTTAGTAACACCAATTGGCTCACCACCACTACAAACAATATTTCTTGCTGCTTCTGCAACTGCCATCATAGCACCTTTCTCAGGATTTGCAAAAACATATTTACTATTACAATCTACTGTCATTGCTAATGCCTTACCAGTACCTTTTGCTATTACAATAGCTGCATCACTAGGAGCATTCGTTGTTGTATTGGCAGCACCCACCATGCTATCATATTGTGTATACACCCAACGCTTAGAAGCGATATTAGGTAATTGCACTAATTCCTTTACTGTAGCTTTTAAGTCCTTGGTATCAGCAATTGAATTCATATCAAATGCATTTACTTTAGCCAAATAAGCAGGCTCCTTATATTCTCTATTATACACTGGAGCACCACCACCTAATACTAATTCGTAGGCAGGTAATGAAGCTTCTAATTCACCATGCATATAAAAATTCAATAAACCATCGTCGGTTACTTCACCAATATTACTACAAGACAAATCCCATTTCTCAAACACCGCTAATACTTCTGCTTCTTTTCCTTTCTGCACACAAATCAACATACGCTCTTGACTCTCACTTAACAATAACTCCCAAGCTTTCATATTTTGTTGACGGGTAGGTACTTTATCTAAATCAATGCGCATACCTACTCCACCTTTCGCACTCATTTCTGCAGTGGAACAAATAATTCCTGCGGCACCCATGTCCTGCATACCAACTATACCGCCTGTTTCAATGACTTCTAAACAAGCTTCTAATAATTTCTTTTCTTGGAAAGGATCTCCAACTTGAACTGCTGGTAATTCTTCTACACTATCCGCTGTGATTTCAGCAGACGCAAAACTTGCACCACCAATACCATCTTTACCAGTTGCACTACCCACAAAGAAAATAGGATTCCCTTTTCCTTCTGCTGTAGCACTTACTGTCTTACCTGCTTTCACAATACCCACGCTCATGGCGTTCACCAAAGGATTCGTATGATAACAATCTTCAAAATATAATTCACCTCCCACCGTTGGTACACCAAAACAGTTTCCATAATGACCAATGCCATGAACTACTCCAGCTAATAAACGTTTTGTTTTATTATCATCCAATTTACCAAAACGTAAACTATTTAAAGAAGCAATTGGACGCGCGCCCATGGTGAAAATATCGCGTTGAATTCCACCCACACCAGTAGCAGCACCTTGGAAAGGTTCCAATGCACTTGGGTGATTATGACTTTCTATTTTAAATACGACTCCATAATTATTTCCAATATCCATTAATCCTGCATTTTCTTCTCCTGCAGCCACCAACATTCTACCACCATCACGAGGTAATGTTTTTAACCATTTAATAGAATTTTTATAACTACAATGCTCACTCCACATACCACTAAATGCACATAGTTCTGTAAAGTTGGGAGTACGTCCTAGTTTAACTTTAATACTTTCAAATTCTTCTTCTGTTAACCTTAATTGTTGCGCTGTTTTTACAGTTATTTCCATTTGTATTGGCTTATGCTTGATTAGATGTTGCGAAGGTACAAAATGGGTAGGTATAGATTGCGGTGAATTACCAACATAAAATGTAATAGAATGTGTATCCTTTTTTCATTTTACTAAATACCGTTAGTCTATCAAAAAAGAAACTTGCTGAAAATCAATGTTTTGTGATAATATATTTTATTACATTTTTTTATAATGTTTATATTTTCACAATAATTCTTAATTATTTTAAATTTATTTATAGATATTTTTATCATTCTTCCCTATTTTCGTGGCAGAATAGAATGTTTTAAGTTTTATTATTTATATATCTTATTTTTTTAATATTAAATTCTCGTTTATGTCAGCATCAAAATTGGAATACATCTGGTTAGACGGTTACCAACCAACCCAATCTTTAAGAAGTAAAACAAAAATCGAATACCACTTTTCAGGTAAGTTAGAAGACTGTGCAGTTTGGAGCTTTGATGGTTCTTCTACTGAACAAGCCCTTGGTGGATCATCTGACTGTTTATTAAAACCAGTTTTTATTTGCAAAGACCCGCAGCGTAAAAATGCTTTCTTAGTTATGTGTGAAGTTTTAAATGCAGATGGCAGCGCACACGTTTCAAACGGAAGAGCTACTATTATGGATGATGATAATGATTTTTGGTTTGGTTTTGAGCAAGAATATTTCTTATGGAATCCTGCTACCAATAAACCATTAGGTTTCCCAGAAGGCGGATACCCTGGACCTCAAGGACCTTACTATTGCTCAGTTGGCGCGAATAATGCATTTGGAAGAAATATTGTAGAAGAACATTTAGACGTTTGCTTGGAAGCAGGCTTAAACGTAGAAGGGATCAATGCAGAAGTAGCAGCAGGACAATGGGAATTTCAAATATTCTCAAAAGGTGCTAAAGAAGCTGGAGATCAAATTTGGGTAGCAAGATATTTATTAGAGCGCATAGGTGAAGAACATGGCGTAGCAATTAACTGGCATTGTAAACCATTAGGAACATTAGACTGGAATGGTTCAGGTATGCATGCGAACTTCTCAAATACTACATTAAGAACTTGTGGTGAAAGAGCTACTTACGAAATCATTTGTGAGTCGTTCCGTCCATTTGTAAAAGAACATATTGAAGTATACGGAGCAGACAACCATTTAAGATTAACTGGAAAGCACGAAACGGCTTCTATTCATGATTTCTCTTTTGGAGTGTCTGACAGAGGTGCAAGTATTCGTATCCCAATTGGAGCAGTTGAAAAAGGATGGAAAGGCTGGTTAGAGGATAGACGTCCAAATTCTGCAGCTGACCCTTATAAGGTAGCGGCAAGAATCATAACTACTGTAAAAACTGCAAAAATTTAGCAGCTCAATTTTAATGTAAGTGGTTCATAAATAGTGTTTTGAATTGCAATCCCCCTTAATTGGGGGATTTTTTGTTAATTAATCCTTTTATTTTAGGCCAACGCATCAAAAAATGGGGTTAATTTTGTCTTGCTTAACAAATTAATAAATATTACATATGTCATTAAGAACCGACGCTGTAAAACACGTGAGTCATGATTCTCACCATTCTCCTAACGTACCAGGTGCAAAAATTACTGGCATTTTTGGAGAGAGTGTATTTACTCAAAAAACTGCAAGAGAGTATTTAAGTGATGAGGCTTACAAAAGCTTAACTACTAGTATTAAAGGTGGTAAAAAAATTGACCGCACTGTTGCAGGTCAAATTGCGAATGGTATTCGTGCTTGGGCAGAAAGTAAAGGCGTTACACACTATACACACTGGTTTCAACCATTAACAGGTTCAACTGCAGAAAAGCATGATTCTTTTTTTACATTAAAATCTGACGGTACTGCTATTGAAGAATTTGACGGTGCTGCTTTAATACAACAAGAACCCGATGCATCTTCTTTCCCAAGTGGAGGACTAAGAGCAACTTTCGAAGCAAGAGGTTATTCTGCATGGGACCCTTCTTCTCCCCCATTCATTATTGAAATTGGAAACGGAAAGACTTTATGTATTCCTACTATATTTATTGCATACACTGGTGAGTCATTAGACTACAAAGCGCCTTTGATGAAAGCTGCAGAAGCAGTAAACAAAGCGGCGGTTACAGTTTGTAACTACTTTGATAAAAACGTAACTAAAGTAACTTCTACTTTAGGATGGGAACAAGAATATTTTGTAATTGACGAAGCATTAGTAAATGCACGTCCGGACTTAGTACAATGCGGAAGAACTGTATTTGGTGCAGCTCCTGCAAAAGGACAACAATTAGAAGATCATTATTTTGGATCAATTCCAGAAAGAGTTTATGCATTCATGCGTGACTTTGAAAATGAATCTTATAAATTAGGCATCCCTTTAAGAACAAGACATAATGAAGTAGCACCAGCTCAGTTTGAGTGCGCTCCTATTTTTGAAGAAGTAAATATTGCAGTGGACCATAACATTCTTTTAATGGATGTTATGACAAGAGTTGCAAAAAGACATCGCTTAGTTGTTTTATTACACGAGAAACCATTTGCTGGAATTAACGGAAGTGGTAAACATAATAACTGGAGTTTAGCAACAGATACTGGCGTAAATTTATTAGCACCAGGCAAGACACCTAAGACTAACTTAATGTTCTTGACATTCTTTGTTAATACTATCAAAGCAGTACATGATTATGCAGACATTTTAAGATCGTCTATTGCTTCCGCTTCTAACGACTTCCGTTTAGGTGCTAACGAAGCCCCTCCTGCTATTATATCTGTATTCATTGGCGAATACTTAACTAAAGTATTAAACGACGTTGAAAGCCGCGTTGGTACTAAATTTGACGAGCAAGACGAAGCTATCTTGAAATTAGATTTACACAGAAGTATCCCTGAATTAATGATCGACAATACAGATCGTAACAGAACTTCTCCATTCGCATTCACAGGAAACAAATTTGAGTTCCGTGCGGTGGGTTCTACTGCAAACTGCGGCCATCCAATGACCGTATTGAATACAATCATTGCCGATACTTTAGTGAAATTTGCTGCAGAAGTAGATGCATTAATTGAGAAAGGAGATAAGAAAGAGATTGCTATTATGCAAGTGATTCAAAAATACATTGTATCAAGTAAGAAAATTTTATTTGAAGGTGATGGTTATAGCGAAGCATGGCATAAAGAAGCTGAAAAAAGAGGCTTACCTAATTTAAAGACAACTCCAGTTGCATTAGATGCAATGATTACCGAGAAGTCTAAGAAATTATTTAAGGACAACGGAATTTACAGCCACAGCGAATTAGAAGCACGTTATGAAATTGAATTAGAGAAGTACATTAAGAAAGTACAAATCGAAGCACGCATAATGGGCGACTTAGCTACTAATCACATTATCCCTTCTGCTATTAAATATCAGAATGAGCTATTGAAAAATGTAAGCTTATTACGTGAAGCTGCTTTACCAGAAAAATTATATAAAGGACAATTAACTTTATTAAAAGATGTAAGTACCCATATTCAACAAGTTTATGAATTAGTACATGCAATGGTAGAAGAAAGAAAAGTTGCTAATAACATTGAAGACTCGAGAGAGAAAGCAATTGCTTATGAAGCGAAAGTAAAAGCACAATACTTTGATGCAATTCGTAAACACGTTGACAAATTAGAGCAATTAGTTGATGATGAGTTATGGACATTGCCTAAGTACAGAGAATTATTATTCTTAAGATAAGATATTCCCCATAGGTTAATCTCCCCCTAATCCCGAATCAGCAATGGTTCGGGATTTTTATTTTTACTATTACTATCTTTTATTTACTCAAGTTCATTACTTGTGTAACGGTTGGCATAATCACAATACGAATACGTCGATTGTTTGAACGACCTAGTTTGGTTTTATTATCTCCAACTGGAATGTACTGTCCACGCCCTGCAGCAATCATTCGCTTTGGATTAATTTTATATTTTGTTTGTAATATTCTTGCAACAGCAGTAGCGCGGTTTACACTTAGTGTCCAGTTATCATTTACAGTTTTCCCTTTAAATGCTTTACTATCCGTGTGACCTTCGATCATGAAACTTAGATCAGGTTGTGATTGTAATAGTTGCGCAACCGTCCCCAAAACTTGTTTCGAAGTTTTAGTGAGCAAGTAGCTTCCTGTTTTAAATAAAATCTTGTCAGAGATATATACAAACACAAAACCTTTATTTAACTTAACGTCCGCATCTGCCGCAGTGTATTTTTTTATACCTGCTTTAAAACTATCTAACCAACTAATATTACTGCCATTAGTTGTTTTAATGCCCGCTAGTTCCGATTTGCTAAGTAAGGATAGCCCAAGGATTTGATTTAAAAAAATATCTCCCTCCGTTAAAACCGTAGGTCTTGCTACAAGTGCACGGTAATATTTTATGCTATCGTTAAGGCTACTCATGTTCGATTTTAACACACTCACACTATTAGTATAATTAGCAACCGTGTCCTTTAGCTTATTATGTAAGCTATCGTATTTGTTATTAAGCATAGTATTCGCATCCAACGCTTCACTTAACTTACCTGGAGGAACGCAAGAAGCAAGAGATAGAATGATTGCGATTCTTATTATATATTTTTTCATAGAATTTTAATAATTGAAATTTAGTCTTTAACTAATCGAACTGACATTCCATAAGTCTTAGAAAAGTCCATCCCAAAGAATACATGACTTTGGTGTAATAAATAAAAAGTAGCTCTTGTTAGGTCCGATGAACTTTCAGTAGCTGTCCAAAACCATCCACTAGTATACTGGTCTTCAAAATGATTTGCATTAAAAATATTATTATTGCCCCCTGGCAAACCACTAAATCCGGTTTCATTAGTTCCATTATAGCCTGCACCCTGCCATTCACTAGAATTTGCTTGGAGTGAAATTGCAGAGTTTACTGCTAGAGTTGCATATTCAGATGCATTAGGTATATGGTAGCCGCTCGGAGCTAACCCTCTTGAATCATTTACTGCATACCAGTTATATAATTTACCATAAATAGTTCCATTATTAATATTCCAATCATAATAACTCCAAGCACCAATTCCAGCACTTGTAGCAGTATTCCAATCCGCTGCATTTGCTGCATAAATTATTGGATCACCATTCCTATAAGTAGTAAGTTCTAAATTTTTATCAGTCCAAATTTGCGCCCCAATTGTAACTGTGGTTAAAGTTGGAGGTACGGGAATTGAAGCTACAGGTGATATAAAATTATTATTTCCTCTAAAAAAAGATTGCTGCGCATTACAGGTAAATGCAGCTAGTAGAAATATAAAGATGTATTTAATTTTCATGCAATTATTTTAAAAGGAACGGATTGGCATAACTACTAATCTGTCAGATTCAATTCCTGAACCATTATAAGTAATAAAAGATTCAGAATTCCCTTCTAAGTAGTTATTACTATACTTATTACTGTTACTTCCTGTTCCCATTGTTGATGACAAATATTTCCCCCAGGCATAATCATTACCATTGCCAGCTGTGCCAAGATAGTAGATAAGATTATTTCCATAGTTAGTGTAGGTGCTATTTCTATTCATCAGAAAAGTCCTAAATAGTGCAAGTTCATAAGCACTTGGCAAATACCAGTCTCCATATTGCGGGAAAGTGTATACAATAGAATTGAATGTCTTTGATGTTACATTTTGATAATTATAGCAATAACTCGCTCCATAAGTCCCGTTTCCTTGGTTAGCAATTATTAATAAAGTATTATTTTTGCCAGCTAGCAACCCGCTAGCAGTGACCCCTGACAATGTTCCATTTAACGCAATATTAGCTTCAGTAATAGGTGGCAATGGACTTGTAGATTGACGAGAAATTGTATTAAACGGGGCAATCAATCCATGTACCCCACCATCCCAAACATAAAATACAATTCCTCCACCATATACATCACCAATAGCATGAGTAGAACTTCCGCCAGACGCAACTGTTGTCCATGTCAAAGTACCACTAACCGTTGTACTCAAAACTTGTCCATTTGTTCCTAACGTATTTGGATAAGTGACTGCACCCGCAGTCAACGTCCCAGATGTATTAACATTGGTAACAGATGAATTTCCTAGTTGTATTGTATTACTATTTGAAACAATTGCACTATCTCCAATAGCTGTAGCATTATTTAAATTATTACTAGCAACATTTGCATAATTACCAATTGCAGTATTATGATTTCCTGTCGTATTATTGTAAAGGGCTCTTCTGCCAAATGCTGTATTATACCACCCCGTAGTATTACTATAAAGTGCATTCCCTCCTGTAGCATTATTATACCACCCTGATGTATTTAAACTAAGAGCAAAGTAACCAAATGCACCATTATTTGCACCTGTAGTATTACTAGTTAATGAATTATATCCTATTGCAGTATTATTAATTCCAGTGGTATTATTTAAAAGTGAATAATTTCCAAAGGCATTGTTGTTTATACCATTTGTATTGCTGAAAAGTGCATTAGTGCCCATCACTGTATTAGACAAAGATCCAGATCCTATTCCAATTGTTAACCCATTTACTTTCAAATCATAAGGACCTAAGTCTACTGCTCCAATTGCCCCGGAATATGGAACACCCCCATTCATCGTTGTCCAAGTTAAAGTGCCAGTTCCTGTTGTACTTAACACTTGTCCACTTGCTCCTTTTGTATTTGGATAAGTAACTGTACCAGAAGTCAAAGTGCCAGTTGTAGAAATATTTGTAGTAAGACTAATAGTACCTGAAGTAATTGTACCTACTGTATTTAAATTAACTAGAGAATTTAAAGTAGCATTTGATGTTGCAGTAATATTACCTGCAGTAATCGCAGTAGTAGCAAGTGTAGCTGTTGCTGAGTTTCCTGCAATATCTGACGAAGTAGTAATTTCTTTCGTAGTAGTATTATATAGTAAAACATTGTTACTAGTAGCTGCTCGAATTGGTGCAATGTATAATGCAGATGTATTCGCAGTGTTTAAATTAGCTCCTGTTGCATTTATAACAATACTATTTGCATGTTGACTTGAATTTCCAGCACCTAGTCCAATTGCAATTGAAGAAACTCCTTGACTAGTCGCACCTGCACCATTTCCAATTGCGATTGCTTCATTTCCTTGACTGTTGGCACCAGCAACTAATCCTATTGCTACCGCTCTTTCTCCTTGGCCAGAATTTCCTGCATTCCTTCCAATTGCTGTTGCATTAATACCTTGATTTTGTTGACCAGCATAAGGACCAACTGCTGTAGTGAAATTCGCTTGATTAAATGAACCCGTACTTGATCCAAAATTTACTTTTTCTGTTTCTTTATTAAATCCATTTTGCCAAGAAGGCAATCCACTTGATAATTGTAACACTTGTCCATCTGTTCCTTTTGCCAATCTAGTTCCAGAGCCACTTGTTCCACCGTAAATAATATCTCCAGATGTTGTCAAAGGAGAAAGTGCATCAAAAGCAGAAGATTTAGATGTAGCACCAGTTCCTCCATTTGCTATTGCTAAAGTTCCAGTAATACCAGTTACTAAATTAGTAGATGCTGAAGTTACTGCTGTACCATATCCCTTACCAATATTCCAATAACAATTAGTACCATCGTAATAAAAATTTAAAATATCTTTTGAATTAGCCGCTGTTGATAAAGCTACAGTGCTTGTCGATGTGGAACCTAATACAATGTTTGATATATTCGTTATGGTAGGTAACTCTATTGTCCTATTCCCTGTTGCATCTTGTTTCAATACAATTGTACCATATGAACCAGCTGGCGGAGGAGTTGTAAAACTCAAAGTACTGTTTTGAGTTAATGTAATTGCAGTATTTAAACCTTGAGTAGGATTCCAGTTTATTGTCGATCCTGAATATATTAAGTTTATAGGCGAAGATGCTAAAACTGGAGTCGTTATGCTTGATGCACTAATTGTTCCTGTATTAATTGCACTTGTTGATACGGTCCCTGAAAATGTTGGTGAAGCTAAAGGTGCTTTTAGATTTATTCTATTAGAAATACTCATTGTATCAATAGAAGCACCACCCGAACCACCTCCACTTGTAAAATTATATCCTGCCAACTGTGTTTGTGTTACATATTTTGTACTATCGGCAACAGATAATTTAGTTGCTAATTGCGATTTGAAAAAACTTGAATCTATCGTATAAGCCACTTTTGCATAAGGAGCTAACATAGTCAAAGTGTCAGCAGCTGTTAATTTACTAGCTACAGCTGTTTCTAAAGTTTTAACGGACATAGCTTTTGCATATACAGCCAACATTTTTGTAGTATCGTTTGTATTTAACTTATCATACACTTTTGCTTAACTAGCAGAATATAATGCAAATGGCACTGCCCCAAAACTTGTGGTTCCCATATCCACCCATTCTTTAGTATAATCCCAATCGTTGTTTCCGCCTACAGGTGTTATAGAAATTTTTAAACTCAAATAAAATGGACCTTTTGACCAGTCAATAGTAGCAAGACTAGCGCTAGTTCCACCTATTCTTACACCATTACCCAAGCTTATACTAAACACACCAGTAGCATCAGTATTTGCTTGATGCACTTCTGTTAAGACCTTTGTGCCTGTCGGACTTGTTTGTATAATACTCGACTGAACATATATTTTTCTATCCTTTGCAGGGTTCGAAAAATTATCTCTAGCCACCGCTTGAAAAAAAATACCATTAGTACTTTGTGCTACTAGTTGATTGCAAATTAGGCTTAATACAAAAACAACTAAACTAGTTTTAAGTATTGTAAGAATTTTATGACTCATTGGATTTCTAATTATAATAATTTTATTTGGCTTTAATGAATTTTAAAGCGTCTCTATATTTTTCCGATTCAACTTGTATAATAAAACTTCCAGCTTCCAAGTTGCTAAAGTCCATTTGCTTCCCTTGAAACAATTCATAACCAGTGGACTTTGTAGTATTTATTTTATACCCTTCTGTACTCCATATCGAAATAGAAAATTGGTCATTTAATGGAGGGGTATTAATGAATTTTACTTTGGTATTGGCAGTAACTGGATTGGGGTAAAGTTTAAGACCCAGAGAATTGAAAGTGGTGGAAACTTCACAATTAATTGCAAAAGCTCCAGTGCCTCTGTCACCAATAATAACAGCAGTACCATTTTGCACATTCAAACAATTAGCAGAACTGTTAAATGATACTGCCATACTGTTATTAGACATGTTTTGAATAGAGCCAACACTGCTCATAAGAAATATGCCACTCAACTCTTGTGCCTTTATTGCTTGAGGGAAAAAGAATACTAGTAGGAATAACTTGAAAATATATCTGGTCCAATACTTCATTTTACTATTTATGCTTATTATTTATTAGTAAAATATAATTGAGTAGCTGCAACTGAACTAGTCACTTTTGCTAAAACCAATTTAGCATCCCCAATTGAAATAATATTATATACTACCTCTAATGAATTGCCGTTACTAGTTTTTACTTGCACATGAATCTGTGATTGACGATCCATTAATTCAACTGTATAAGTGCCTGTTAATCCATCAGAATCCCTGGTAGTGCCGTCTTTTAAATAAGTCACAAAATAAGTAGACTGTCCAACATAAGATTTTGTAACTACACCAGTACTTGTAGTTGCTCCTGTAATTGAATAATCTAGATACCAATTTTTATTAGTCAACATACTATTCATAACTTCTGTTTGAGTAGTGGCAGTTTCTTTATTACAAGCAACTAACCCAATAATTATTGTAGATGTGATTAATAGGGAATATAATTTCTTCATTTTTAGAAAATCTTTATGTTGATACATTAGAATAAGTCTTTTGCTTTAATAGACATGCCAATTTCAAATCTGTTCAATTGTACAGGTACTGTTGATTGAAATAAATTAGTACCCAACTTATAATGTGCATATAAAATATAATAACCCTTATTATCAAATTCCCCTCCTAAATCTCCATTTATAAATGACCTATTGCCTGATCCATTTATAAGGTTTTCATTTGAAATTTTAGATATTTTATAATCAAAACTAGGACCTGCCACTACATAAAATTTATACTTTCGCATGTCATTCACAGGCAGTAATTTTTTGTAATGAGCCGCTATACTAATTGTTATATAATTATTGTTCGCCTTGAAATGCGTAAAATCTTCTATAAATGGAGCAATGGTATATTTGTTATTATAATTACTTCCAGCATGCACACTATTAACTGCTAGGCTTAATGAATAGTGATGCTTTTCCTTATAAATACCGTCAATTCTAAAACCCCCACTATAACCAGGCTTGAATGTGTTATTATTTACTGTATTATATAAGTAATTAACTGGGGCTGTCACTCCATTGTCATTAATATTTTGTTTGTTTAAACTTAAAGTTCCAAACAGCGACAAGTCATTGCCAACAAAATTCTTAAAACTGTGACTTATTGATTTCTTTAATTGCTGAACATTGTCTTTAAAAGGATGGGACAAAAAAGCACTGTCCTGCTGTTTAATTGATAATTGTTGGCTACTCCCTGCCAAAGCGATCATTAAATACCCAATCACCCATATTATTTTATTACTCATATACACCTAAATTAAGTAGTAGAATTTGCTAGAATGAATTCTACATCAGTGTAAGATGTACATAGAATAAAAAAGCCCCAAATCGGGGCTGTAAAAACATAGGTTTTACCTTGTAAAAATAAATTTTTACACTAATAATCAGTTAGTTATAAATTATAAATAAATTCAGAAGGTGAACAGCCTTCATATTTCTTAAAGGCATTATACATACTTTGTCGGTTATTAAAGCCTGACATTTCAGACAAAGCTTCTATTGTAAAGGAGTCTTGTTTCTTAGATTTCAATAAGTCCTTGAAATATTTTATCCTATTCCTATTTAATAATTCAGTAAAACTATCGGTAGTTTGTGACTTTAAATAGTCGAGAACCTCAATTTTTGAACAATTCAATTTTAATGCGAAATCTTCCAAATTAGCTTCGGATTGGAGATAATAATGATTCGTGTAAAATAAGAACTCAAAATTTTGCGCATTCATGGAATTTTGAGCAGGTATTAGCTTGTTTAAACTATACGAAAAATCAGCTTCGTCTATGAATCTAGGTCTAAATAAAACGAATACTAATAAAATAGAATAAATAATGATATATAAAGGACGAGTATCTGGTTTAAATCCAATGATATAATGTTTATGTAAGAAGAAAATTCCGATGCCAATAAGAATAATAGACACTACTAGTAATAATAAAAAAAAGGACCAATTTCTTATTTTTATACTGTACAAGTTTTGCTTGTCAGTATGTATATAAATTTTAGATACATTGTAAAACATGAAACCAAGCATTAGTAAATTAATAAAAAGTATTTGAAATTTTTGAAAAATATCAAAATGAACAGTCATACTTCCGTTCTTGATCATCATGAAACTAAAGCCCTTAAACATCATAAATGAATATATAATAATCAATAATACCTCTATATAAACTAAGTTTTTAGAAATTTTATTATTGGCTATTATGTAGAAAATGTTTACCAACGACAATGTTCCCAATATTCTAATGATATTAATTAAGGGCATTACTTTAAAGCCTAATTCATCTAAGAAAAATAAAAAAGCTCCTGCACCTATAAAGAATAAAAGTATTTGAATGTTTAATTTGAAGAAAGAAATCTTCTGACGCCCCTTTAAATTTTCTATCATAGAAAATATGACAACTATAAATAAAGCGAAGAATATATATGAATACATAGGCGCAATTTAAGATTAATGTTTTCAATTAAACCAAAAACAAGCTGCTATTCTTAAAAAAATAAAGCCCCGAACGAATCCGAGGCTTTATAAAAATATGCTAACTGATTACTTCATCTTAAAAGTTTCTAGAAACTTAGTAGTGAAATTACCTTTTCTAAACTCTTCATTTTGCATTAATTGTAAATGGAAAGGAATAGTTGTATGCACTCCTTCTATCACATACTCGCTCAATGCACGATACATAGTATTGATAGCTTCCTCACGTGTTTGCGCAACAGTGATTAATTTACCAATCATTGAATCGTAGTATGGAGGTATCACATAACCTGCGTAAACATGACTATCAACACGAACACCATGACCGCCTGGAGTATGTAATACAGTGATTTTACCTGGTGAAGGTCTGAAATCATTGTATGGATCCTCTGCATTAATACGACACTCAATTGCATGCAATTGTGGCTCGTAGTTTTTACCTGAAATTTTCTCTCCAGCTGCAATTTTAATTTGCTCTTTAATTAAGTCATAGCTAACTACTTCTTCTGTAACGCAATGCTCAACTTGAATACGTGTATTCATTTCCATGAAATAGAAATTACGATTCTTGTCTACCAAGAATTCAATAGTTCCTACACTTTCGTAATTAATAGCAGAAGCCGCTTTAATAGCAGCGTCTCCCATTCTTTGACGAAGTTCTGGAGTCATAAAAGGGGATGGAGATTCTTCCACCAACTTCTGATGTCTTCTTTGAATAGAACAATCACGCTCACTTAAATGACAAACATTTCCATATTGGTCACCTGCTACTTGAATTTCAATATGTCTTGGCTCTTCCACAAATTTTTCCATGTATAAACCATCATTCTTGAAACTTGCAGCAGCTTCCATTTTAGCATCACCAAAAGCTTTTTCAATTTCACTTTCATTCCAAACTACTCTCATACCCTTTCCACCACCACCAGCTGTTGCTTTGATGATTACAGGGTAAACTATTTCTTTAGCTAATTTCTTAGCAGCTTCTACACTTTCTAATAAACCTTCTCCACCTGGAACTACAGGTACGCCTGCCTTGATCATTGTTTCTTTGGCAGTGATCTTGTCTCCCATTTTATTAATCATCTCAGGAGTGGGTCCAATAAACTTAATTCCATGGTCAGCACAAATTTGAGCAAACTTGGAATTCTCTGCAAGGAAACCATAACCTGGATGTACAGCGTCTGCGTTGGTGATTTCACAAGCAGCCATGATATGTGG
>CANCAY010000023.1 GCA_947374225.1 Chitinophagaceae bacterium
TCAACTTCGAAAAATCAATTGCAGTTCCACTCCAAGTTCCACTTGTTATAGTACCTACACTTGATAGATTATTGGATCCAGTCCAAGTACTCAATGCTGTATTTTCTACATTACCTAAGCCAACCATATTTTTTGTAATACCGCTAACTGTGCCTGTAAAAGTAGGACTCGCTAAATTAGCCTTAGTACTCAAAGAACTATTAATTGTTGTTATGCTTGAAGTATTTGCAATTACGTTATTTGTTAATGTCGTAATATTATTTGTATTTGTAGTAATACTCACAGTTTGTGAAGCAATAGTAATTGGTAGAGTAGAAATGATTGCAGAACTCACCCCACCTATACTATTTACCGTTGTCGCAAAGCTTCCATTACCAGAACCTGTCACATCACCTGTAAGAGTAATTGTTTGATCGCCAGTATTAATACCAGAAGTATTTGACAAAACTCCGGCTTGAGCAGCTGTTAGCGTTTCTTGAATTCCTAGACTTGTAATATTCGCTTTAGAAATATTCAACTTCGAAAAATCAATTGCAGTTCCACTCCAAGTTCCACTTGTTATAGTACCTACACTAGATAGATTATTGGATCCAGTCCAAGTACTCAATGCTGTATTTTCTACATTACCTAAGCCAACCATATTTTTTGTAATACCGCTAACTGTGCCTGTAAAAGTAGGACTCGCTAAATTAGCCTTAGTATTTAATGAACTACTTAAACTACTAATATCATTTGTATTAATTGAAATACTATTGGTATTTGCATTAACCGAGTTTGTTAATGAGGTTATGCTAGATGTATTCGCAACAATGTTATTCGTTAACGCAGTAATTGAATTTGGTAAAGTTGCAATTGTATTTGAACTCACTCCACCTATACTATTTACCGTTGTCGCAAAACTTCCATTACCCGAACCAGCAACATCTCCTGTTAAAGTGGTGATAGCATTCGCTGCCATTACATTTGTTCCAATCACCAATCCTAAATTTGTTCTTGCTGCAGTTGCAGTTGTGGCACCTGTACCTCCTTTAGTAATGTCAATCGCAGTTCCACTCCAAGTTCCACTTGTTATAGTACCTACACTTGTTAAACTTGAATTGGTAACTGTATTTGCTAATGTTGTACCCGTTAATGTATTGGCATCTGCAGCAATTGTAATGTTCGAAGAACCATCAAAAGCTACACCATTTATGTTTTTTGTTGCTGCTAATTTTGTGGCAGTAGCGGCATTCCCTGTTGTACTTTGATTGAATGTTGGAAAACTAGTTAAATTAGCAGCACTACCATTTGGTGCTAAATAATCAACCCCAGCAGTCAATGCATTTTGTTTATTATTGAATGTGGTAAAATCTGTTGAACTTAAATATCCATTAGCAGAACTTGATGCAACAGTCATACTGATTGTACCAGTACTACTATTAAAACTTAATGGAGCAATCGCATTGATTGCACTTCTTACTCTTGCATCCGTATAATATTTATTATTCACTCCCTCAGCAATTTCATTGGTAGTTAAAACTACATTGGGGCCAGCTGCACCATTCACACTTGTAACTGATGAAGGCGTTGCTAATTCAATCCAATTAGATAAAGTGGCTGCTGGTGTGGCACTTAACACAAAATTTTTATTCAAGTCTGTCCTTATAGCTATACTTCCCACAACTGCACTATTCAAAGCTAACATTGCTGCTTGTGTAGTTACCACATTCGCACTTTGAAAAGAAATTGCAGGGATTTGGTTAGACGGAATTTTTCCATCATTACCCAAAGTTGCAACCCCATTGTTTGCAGCTTTTTGAGTTGCATCAATTTTATTTGTAAATGCAGTATAGTCCGATGCAATTAGATATCCATTAGTAGTTGCATTAGCTTGACTAATATTTACATTCGTTCCCGTCTGACTTAATGGTGCATTATAAATTAGTGTCCCAGTAGCTGCCGCTAAAGATTGAGCATCTACATATGTTTTAATTGCTTTTACACTTGGATATTTTGTATCAGAGTTTGCATCTGTTATGACATTTATACTTTTATTCGCGATATCTTCTTTGGTAGCCAATGAAGTAGTAACAGATGCAGTACTTGCTTTTAATCCCAAAGCAGTGTTTACATCAGAAGCCGCTGCTTTTGTTGCCAACTGATTATAGATTGCTGTGCTATCAAATGTTTTAGCATTTAATTGAGTTAGCGTAACATATTTCGTTAGACTATCAGCAAGATTTAATTTACTATCTAGTACCCCAATTAAATTTGTTGGAATAGCAGTGGACACATTAGTCGAAGGAGTACTTAATATTTGTCTATAGGGTGCTAGCATTTTAGCAGTATCTGAAAAACTCACTTTGTCCATCGCATTTCCTGCAAACAATGCATATGGAACCGTTCCAAAAGGAGAAGCTCCTAAATCAATTAATTCTTTAGTGTAATCCCAACTTGCTGCAGGTGAAACAGGCTGAATAGCGATTTTTAACCCTAAATAATAAGGCCCTTTTACCCATTCTATTTTATCTAAACTGTTTACTACTCCACTTAGCCTTTGTCCATTACCAACACTTATATTAAATACACCAGACCCATCTGTGCTGGTCTTATGCAATTCAGTGAACACTTTAGTGCCCGTGGCTGTATATTGAATTATGCTTGACTCCACATATACCGTTCTATCTTTTGCAGGATTCGAATAATTGTCCCTTGCAATTCCTTGAAAGAAAATTCCATTCCCTGCAACTTGAGCAATAGACTCAAATTTTACAAAAAAAAGACCCAATAAAATAAGTAATCGAAATCCAATAAAGAATGAGTTGCGTTTTTTCAGAATCATCTAACTAAATATTATAATTATTTAGGCATAGATAATTGTCTATTTATTATTTTAAATACACATATTATTATTTGCCGAGATGGAGGCAAATTAGATTTAAGTCGTATTTTATAGAATAAATAGCTATCAAAATGAGTTTGATATTATAATAAAGAACAAAATTGAAGCAAATACAGCTGAATTTTTAGAAATTTAAACGTACCAAATTATAAAATCAAACAAAAACAACGTGTTATTTACAAAGAATTAATATAATCTGAGGGCGTTAAACCAACTTTCTGTTTGAATGCACTAACAAATGTACTTCTGGAACCAAAACCAGCCTGCTTAGAAAGTGCATCTAAAGTTAGATACTCATTTGTTCCTGCATGCATTAATTCAACTACAAAGTCGATTCTTGCATTATTTTTCCACTTGGCAAAATCAATGTGTAAATACTCATTAAAATAATAGCTCAGATGGTGTACAGGAATGCCAATTTCTCTAGACATTAAGGCTAGTGAGAACTCTGGTCTTAAATAAGGTTTATTACCACTGTATTGATCAACTTTTAACCCAATTAAAGCTAATTTCTCAACTGATATCTCATATTCTTTAATTGGCTTAATGTTATCTTGATTGATTATCTCATCTACTACATCCTTACCTTTAATTCCTTCAGGTTTAATGATATAATAATCCATCCTAGGTAAGCCATATAAAATACTAGGAAAAAAGAACAGGATTAAATTGATTATTATTAAGGAACCTACTGCATAAATAAACCATCCAGTTGAGACAACAGACATTTTATTATCACCGTTCCAATCAATAAGCATTTTAATGGTATAGTAAAAAATAGCAAAATTCATGATAAAAGTAAAAATCAACAATATTAATAACCATCTAAAAATCAATACATTTTGGAATTGTTTACTAATGTCTTCCCTAAAATGCTTGTATACCATAATAGAGCATATAGCCATATAAGAAATTGCTACAATAGATCTAATATAATAAGAAACTTCCCCGGAAAATAATAAAGGATTAAACTGCAACATCAAAGATCTATCATTATTAATAATTTCTTGAGCCACGATTAATTTATCACTAAAAGGAATGAAGAAATTATAATTAAAATTATTTATAAATAATAAAATTGCAGGGACTAAATGAATTAGATCTATTTTCTGCAGACTGGCATCATCTTTTAGCAATGATCTGATATAAAGATAAAGTGAAGGGCCTGTTAATACTACCAGAGGCATGAAATGCACTTTAAATATTGCAACTAAATATTTGTTATCCGACAACATAGTCTAATAATTCATAACGTTGAATAAATTAATTAAGATTAGAAATATTACTAAGTAAATATTTGCCCTATTGGATGTTTTAATATTTATCAAAACCAAAAAAGAAACAAATAACCCCAATAATGAAACATATACTTGCATGCGAATAGTTTAAGAAATTAATCAAATTAACTCGAAATATTACTATCTGCCAAAACTAGATATTTATCTATAAAAAGTATGATTTCCCCTCCCCCTTAAATTTTAATAAAATATGGGCACTAATAGATTAAACTATTGAGATTAAAGAAGCCAATATATGACATGTAATATGTAGTAATATGTGTACCAACTAAAAGAGAATTTTCATGTTTCCAAAAAAGCACCTACTGACATTGATACGGAAGACCCAATGTACTAATTGAGCACACTAAACGTATCTATTCCGGTTTTAATTTCAATTTTGTAAATACTTGCAAATGTGGGAGCGCAAGTACTGATAGGCTTATAAAAAGCAATGTAAATATACCTGAAGGGTCTTTACTACTCAAAGTTAAAAAAGTGATATACGCAAACCCAAACCAAGCCACGAATGAAAATGGAGCTGCTTTAATTAATAAACCCTTCCATCCATTAAATGTATTAGTTATACTAAATGAGATTCTTATCTTATCAAAAGACAATAGGGAATGCCAAAAACCAAAATAAAAGGCAAAGCAAATCCAAAGTGGTGTAAAAAGTGTAAATAGCATTAACACAAATAATTGTATTAATGAGTAATAGTAATGTACTTTTTTTGTAAAAAAAACTTCTTTAAAAAAGAATAGAAAAACATAGATAACCACAAGGGCTATTACTGTGATTGGATAAACCTTGTGGGCAAGTGTGACTAATTCAACTTCCTTAATGCTAGTTCTTCCCATCTTCAAAAAAATATTAATCGCAAAATTGATATTTTTAGTTAGTAAAAATAAGATCCATGAAAATCCAATTAAGGTATATGCCATTTTATGGATAAGTAAATCTGTTTTACCTATCCAATCAATTTCTCCAAAATGAAAAGCTGTTATTAATATAAAAATGACCAAGGCTAAAATTGGAAAAAAATACCAAATCAAAGCATAACAGAAAATATTTGCAATATATTTTATTAAAAATCTCCCTTGATTATTATCTGTTTTGTATAAATGCTGATCTATATATAAATCTAAAGCTCCGTGTGGAACTCCGAAAATAATTAGCACGAAAATTAAAAATGAAATTTGAGTAGTAATATTTAACTCAAGTACACTGTTTAGTATGAATAGAACAATGGCAAATAGTATTAGGTATATTCTCAATTTTAACTGCATAATACTATTTAAATAGGGGCAAGGTTTTTTCCTTGCCCCTAAAATTAAAACCAAACCAGTTAAGCAGATTTTCTACTTAAACTATAGATCACTAAGCCGAAACCAATTTTATTGACAGCATCTCCTATATTGTAAATGACATTCATGTCTATTCCAATATTTTTGAAACTAGCATACCATTGACCATCCGCAGTACCGATTAAATATCCAAGTGGATAGATAGCCCATCCTACTAGCACAAACCAGCCTAATGCAGCATTTGCTGAAGCTACAGCAGAGCCTGCACTTGTTGCTAATTTTTTAACATCTCCTAGCCATACTTCATAAACAATATAGAAGTACGCAATTGCGCTGATGGTTCCCCATAAAGTCGCGTGAGCTGGAGCAACCGCTTCTCCCCAGTAACCTGTTACCAGCATTACCACAGAAGCTAAAATCATTTTCCATAATAAACTTGCTGTGCCACCTGCTTTTTTTGTGATTAAATAGAATTCAACACACATTAAAGGCACGGTTAATAACCAGTCTACATAACGAAAAAATGTTGGACTATCATGCGTTTCTAAATAGTAACCTCGCATGTAATAATAGTGAACTGCCGCAATAAAGGTAATTAACCCAGATACTAATACCGAGGTTCTCCATTCCTTACTTGTGTTGTTCAGTTCTAAAAAGAAAAATACAGCTGCGGCCATCATGGCCATTGTGCCTATGAAGAATGTAAAAGAGACATAGTCTGTCTTAGCAATCTGCATAGAAGAGTCAAGCAAAAACAAATGATCCATATTGTCGAGTTTTGGTGAACTTATTCATTCACAACTCTCCCATAATCGTTACGGCTGTCATTAATATATTTTCATACATTAAGCAAAGCAATCTCAAATCAATCGTCGTATAAACCTCTATCAATTTAAATATAAAATTTCATAGAATAATAAGAAAAATGTTAAAATATTTTATTCGTTTAATATTTTAGAATATAAAATAAAAAAAGATTCTACAAAATAATGTCAAAATATCATTGTATAATCGCATCCCATAATTTTACCCTCATTTCTAGGGATTGTATAGAAGCCTGTGTCGCTTCCTCCCACTTAATCGAATCGTTTCCACATAATTCAGCGACCATTTCTAAAGCCAAATGGCTATGATGCCCGCCGTCTACTTCAATATGACGTTCAATATAGTATTTGAAAATGGATACTTTATCTGGATGCTCAGTGTACACTTCATTCAAAATTTGAGTAAACATGTCTGGAATTAGATCCTCTCTACCAAATGTAAACACAGCTGCTTTAACGTGTAAAGGTGCATGTTGAGCAATATCAAAAGTGAATTGTAGGAATTGTTTTACTTGGTCAGGAATGGAGGACACACGAATTGCCTCTTCAATTGTGATGCCTGACATTAATGACTCCACCAAAGTCTCAATTAAGCTAGCATTGGCTCCCATTTGACGCATGGCTGACATATATAATTCAAAATGACTTATTCTGTTTCCTTGCTCATCCACATCTGACTCCTCCCCTAATACAATTTCATTTATCAAATACCTAGTATTTGCAGAGCCCACAGGTAACCAAGGAAGGCTTACCGATGTTAAATTTATTTGTAGTGATTTTAGCAGACTCATAAAATCCCAAACTGCAAAAACATGGTATTGTGCAAAATTTTGCAGCCCCGCTAAGTCTTTAATTTGTGTGTAGACAGGATGTGTCAATAAATTAGCACGTGTCGCTTGTATTTTATTTTTTAAATTTAACGCTTGTGAATGCATGGATGATTTTTTAATTAGAACAAAACTCTATTTAAATTGTTGTAAGAAATGCAAAGTAAAGCACAATAAATAGTACAAAAAAGCAATTGACTAAAATGCAAGACAAAATTTCGAATATCATAAATAAGGACGGCCAAGCTATTTACTTTGGAAGTATTTTAAATGATGAATACAAATTGAGTTATTTCAATGATTTGTTAAACAATATTGAATGGAGAAATGAAGTAGTGGTGATGTTTGGTAAAGAAATTACTACCAAAAGAAAAGTAGCTTTTTACGCAGACCAAGGAATTGAATATACTTATTCTAAGCAAACAAAGAAAGGGATCATTTGGAATAAGGCTTTGATTAATATTAAACAAGCAATAGAAAATTATACAAAAGCCAATTACAATGCATGTTTATTAAATCTCTACCATGACGGAACAGAAGGAATGGGCTGGCATAGTGATGATGAAAAAGAAATAGTTCCTAATAGTTCCATAGCTTCTTTGAGCCTTGGAGCTGACAGAAAGTTTTCTTTCAAACACAAAACTTCAAAAGAGACATTTTCCATTTTACTTGAAAATGGTTCTTTACTGGAAATGAGAGGGCCAATACAAAATAACTGGTGGCATGCATTGCCCAAAAGCAGCAAGATTAATACTCCTAGAATTAATCTCACTTTTAGACAAATGTTAATCACAAAATCACAATAAAAATTTGGATGAAAAATAGATTTAGCGTTTGCTAATTTTATTCATTGAAATCGACTTCTGCCTGGAACATTTAAATCTTTTAATGTCATCGCTCCTTTTAATTAAATGCTTTTGACTCACCCCACTATTAACTCTTTTGCGCCATAAATTAAAACTATTGCGCTTAAGCTCGGTACGCATTAATTTAATGGTATCTGCCTCCGTTAAGCCGAATTGAAATGTGATGGCCTCAAAAGGTGTTCTGTCCTCCCAAGCCATTTCTATTACCCTGTCAATATCTATTCTTTCCATTCTATCGGTATGATTATTTCATTTGTTCTTCCAATAAATTGGAAGGGCGCATTGTATCCTAAAAAATTAAACTCCCCTTTTACTTGAATTTTTTGCTTTGTTAATGCCTCCATTAACTTGTCTTTATAAATAGCAATTTTTTCATCGGAAGCATAGCCGCCAAAAGAGATGACTGCTACATATTCAGGTTTGCTATTTTGAATTGTGATACTATTGTCACTTGGAACAGGAAGACTTTGCTTATTATACTTTTCGGGCATAATAAAACTCATACTAGAACCTTTGTCAGACATGGACATTCTTACTGGGGCTGTCATAGAAATGCTTTCTTTTTTTTCATTTCCGCCAAATATATAACCTGCCAATTTTCTGAACCCTTTGTTCGCCACCCCCTTATAGTTAGTAGCATCTGAGTAAATGGTTGCGAATGTAGCGGAAGGGTAATACCTAATCTCAAATTCTTTCTCCTTTGACACGAGTCGGTATTTTTGCTTTTCTGTTTTGAAGGCATTCATAGATATAAATGATTGGAATACAACGAAAATGAGTAAAAGACCCAAACTTAGATAAACTGATTTCATAAATTCTATTTATACTATAACAATCTTACTCCTTTTTAGTTCGATTATGGGCTTAATATATTTTATCCTTAATTTTGATGCATTATGTGCTATTCAGTTGGTATAAAAATTTCTAAAAAACAAACAGTCAAAGTGGGGGGCCTGCCACTAGACCTTGACCCTATTGATATCCCCGTGCAATCTGGATTCTCCTATGACCAATGGCCGGTAATATTCAAGGAACAACAAGGAGCTGAAAAGGTATTAAGGCCTAGTATGATGCATTGGGAACTTATTCCTAGTTGGGTGCGTAATAAAAAGGAATTAGAAGAGTCTAGAAAGAAATATACTACCCTCAATATTAAGTCAGAAGGTATTTTTACCAATAAAGTAGCGCAAGCGGTTGTACATACTAATAGATGCCTAGTATTAGCTTCCCATTTTTTTGAGTGGCAGGAGATAGAAAAACAAAAATACCCGCATTGTATTCAAATTGAAAACACACCGCTATTTTATATTGCAGGCGTTTGGAATACTTGGACTGATTTTAGTTCAGGAGAAACAAAAAATAGTTTTGGTATCATCACTACCGAAGCCAATGAAGCTATGAGCAAAGTGCATAATGTGAAGAAGCGCATGCCAACTATTTTAGACGATGCGCGCGCGAATAGCTGGGTGAATGAACATTTGAACGAGCGACAAATTCAAGAAATTGCTTCTTATCAAGTTGACAGTTCTATAATTAAAGCTTATACTATTGCAAAGAATTTTCAACAATTGCAAGACCCCACTACACCAGTTGATTATACTATTTTTACTACTCAGACCCTATTTTAAGATTGCCTATCTCGCAACACTTCCACCATCTATGACTAGTTCAGCGCCTGTCATAAAAGAAGATTCGTCTGAAGCTAAAAACAAAACACCATTAGCAATTTCTATCGGATCGGCCATTCTTCCTTGAGGCGACATGTCTTTTATAGTTTGCTCCATGCCAGGTGTCTTCATCAACTCTTCTGTCATTGGGGTTAATACTCCGCCCGGGCATACTGTATTCACCCTGATTTTGTCTTTTGCTAAGTTTACAGCTAAGTCCTTCCCAAATAAAACCAAGCCACCCTTTGAAGAAGAATAGGCAGACCCATTACCTCCAACCAATCCTGCAATGGATGCAATATTAATAATAGCACCTCCTCCATTATTTCTTAAATAAGGAATGCTTGTTTTACACCCAATAAAAGGTCCCGTTAAATTTATAGAAAGCACATGTCCCCATAATTCAATTGACGTGTTTTCGCAGTCTGCAAATCCTGGATATACTCCAGCATTATTAACCAATACATCTAATTTGCCATGTAATTCAATAGCTTTCCCCAATACTTTTTTCCACTCTGACTCGTTCGTGACATTATGTTTCATATAGTCAATTAAAAGGCCTTCCGCCCTAGCAGCAACTACCCATGATTTTAATTTTTCTTCATTCATGTCGGTTGCCAAAACTTTCGCACCTTCTTTGGCGAATAATTTTGCTACCGCTGCACCAATACCACCCGCCGCGCCAGTAACTATGACTACTTTGTTTTCTACACGTTTCATATTTTTAGTTTTATTTGAATTCTGCAATTTTAATATTTTCAATGCCTTTTAATATTGCATCGGGATTAAAGGAAATACTGTCAATACCTTCGTCTACTAAGAACTGCGCAAAGCTTGGAAAGTCACTTGGAGCTTGTCCACACAAACCTATTTTGGTATTTGATTTTTTTGCTTTTTGTATCATCATTCCTATCATTATTTTTGCAGCTTCATTTTGTTCGCTAAACAAACCACTAATTATGGAAGAATCTCTGTCTATTCCCAATGTCAATTGAGTAAGGTCATTAGAGCCAATAGAAAATCCATCAAATATTTTTGCAAATTTTTCTGCCAATAAAACATTGCTAGGGATTTCTGCCATTACGTATACTTCCAATTGATTCACGCCTCTTTCTAAACCATTTTCTTTCAACACCGCTATTACTTTTTCACCCTCCTCTAAAGTTCTGCAAAATGGAATCATCACTTTTACATTCGTGAGCCCCATTTCGTCTCTTACTTTACTAATTGCCTTGCACTCCAACTTAAATCCCTCTTTATACATATCATTATAATACCTGGAAGCGCCTCTAAAGCCCAGCATGGGATTTTCTTCCTTAGGTTCGAATGCTGCTCCCCCTATTAAATTAGCGTACTCATTGGTCTTAAAATCACTCATACGCACAATTACTTCTTTAGGATAAAATGCTGCAGCAATAGTGGCGACACCTTCTGATAACTTATCTATGAAAAATTGTTTCTTGTCCTTATAACTATGTGTGATTTTTTCAATAGTGGCTTTTACTGCTGGATCCTTCAGTTCGTCAAACTTAACCAAGGCCATTGGATGTATTTGTACCGCATGTGTAATTATAAATTCAATGCGCATTAATCCAACACCGTCATTGGGGTAGAACGAAAGTTTAAACGCCTTTTCAGGATCCCCTACTATCAACATGACTTTAGTATGTGCTGGCTTTTGTAATAACGAGAAATCTAAATTGGTTTCTATAAATTCCACCTCACCCTTATACACAAAACCGGTTTTCCCTTCACTACATGAAACTGTTATAACTGAACCGTCTTCGATTTGAGTTGTCGCATTCCCACAGCCTACAATAGCAGGCACACCCAACTCTCTTGCTACAATAGAGGCGTGGCTGGTTCTTCCACCTTTGTTCGTAATTATTGCAGCTGCTTTTTTTAAAATTGGATCCCAGTCGGGGCTAGTAGTATCTGTTACTAAAATTTCACCTGGATTTAATTTATCTGATTCCGATGGGCTATGCAAAATTCGCACAACTCCAGTTGCCATTTTAGCACCTACTGCTTCCCCTTGTACAATTTTTTCTCCTTTGTTGATTAATGCATACTCTTGCAACACATATGGATTCTGTCTTGACTGAACAGTTTCCGGCCTTGCTTGAATTATAAATATTTCATTAGTAATTCCGTCTTTCGCCCATTCTATATCCATTGGCTTTTCATAATGCTCCTCAATAATTAAAGACCATTTGGCAATGGTCGTAATTTCTGCATCCGTTAATACGAAGGTCGATTTTTTTTCCTCTAATGTGTCGGTATTAATTACAGACTCTTTGGTATTTATAATTGTATCTGTTACTAGATCATTATAGATCATCGTTTTTTCTTTGGACCCTAAGTTTTTTTGAATAATCGCATTTTTACCCTTCAATAAAGTGGGCTTAAATACCAAAAATTCGTCTGGAGTAACTGTACCCTGTACTATATTTTCACCCAAACCCCATACGCCACTAATATGAATCACATTCTTGAAACCAGACTCCGGTTCAAGTGTAAAAGCGACTCCTGAACAGGCTTTGTCTGATCTTACCATTTTCTGAACCCCAACCGACAACAATACTTTATCATGCTCAAAGCCATTGTCTTCCCTATATTTTATTGCCCGGTCGGTATATAAAGAAGCAAAGCATTTTTTTAACGCTAGTAGAAGGGCTTCTTCTCCTTTGATATTTAAAAATGATTCATGCTGTCCTGCAAAACTTGCAGTTGGTAAATCCTCCGCAGTAGCACTACTCCTTACCGCGACTTCAAAATAGTCGCCTTCACATAATTGCTTATAGTAGTCTATAACGTCGTCTTTTATTTCTTGCTGAATTTCTGTTGCTAAAATCAAAGCCCTACATTTTGCGCCAAGCTCTTTTAGATTACTATACTTTTTCTTATCCAATTCTTTCATGAGTCCGGCTAAAGTTTTACCTAAACCATTAACCGATAAAAAAGTTTGAAAAGCAAATGCGGTAGTAGCAAAACCGTCAGGTACCACTATTCCTTTTTCAGAAAGCTTAGCATACATTTCACCTAAGGAAGCATTTTTGCCTCCTACAATTGACACATCGTTAATACTAATGTCTTTGAATTTTTTTATAAAATCCTTCATAACTATATTTTAATCAAACATCTCTAAAAACGTGTTTTTAAAAACAACTCAATTAAAGTTACGCATAGCTAATAGCCATACCAATGACATCCGTCATCGATAAATTTTAATAAATCAATACCCCAAATGGACATACTTCTACTGTAATATAAACTCCTCGTGCATCTCAGGGACATTTACCTCTTTAAATCCTTTTTTTCTTAAACGTTCTGCAAAATGGTCTTGTACTGCCGCCTCTCCGTGTACTACAAATATTTGCTTAACAGCATCTGGCAATTGACATGCTAGGAATTGCATTAAATCTTCATAATCCCCATGTGCACTCATACTTCTTATGGACCCCACCTGTGCTTTAACTGTATAGGTCTCACTGTAAATTCTAACTTCTTTTTGTCCGTTCATTAAGCGACCTCCTAAAGAATGAGGCTCGCAATAACCTACTAATAAAATAGTACTCTTAGGGTTATCAATATTGTTTTTTATATGATGCTTCACCCTTCCTGCGTCCGCCATACCCGATGCAGATATAATTACTTTTGGGTGCAAGTCCTCGTTTAACGCCTTACTTTCTTCTACAGACTTAATATATCGAAGTCCTTCAAAGTCAAATGGATCCTCGTCTACTTCTAAAACTTTTTGAATTTTTTTATTGAAATATTTTGGAAATGCTTTTATTACGTCAGTTGCTTCAATACTTAATGGACTGTCTACATATATTGGAATATGTGGCAATCTCCTTTCTAAGGACAATTGGTTTAATTCATATAAAATCTCTTGAGTCCTTCCCACACTAAATGCAGGAATAATTAAATTTCCTTTTTGCTCTATACAAGTTTGCTGAATCCATTTTAATAAATCGTCCGGTGTAGTATGTATTAGGTCATGTAGCTTATCGCCATAAGTACTTTCAATAATCATAAAGTCGGCTTGTGGAAATTCAGCGGGAGATCGTAATATCATGTCTCGGTACCTTCCAACGTCCCCACTAAATGAAAGTCTTTTAATTTCGTTCCCTTCTTTTATTTTTAAACTTATACAAGCGCTTCCAATAATATGGCCAGCGTCAGTATATAATAATTCAACAGTGTCGGTAATTTGAGTTGGCTTATTATATTCAATTTCGGTCAACATGGGTATCACTAAATTAACATGATCCATATCGTACAAAGGATCAATAGGAGCCAGCCCCTGCTTAGCTCTTCGCTTATTACCATATTTTGCATCGTCCCTTTGAATCATGGCAGAATCCTCTAATAAAATAGCAGTCAAAGCCTTGGTGGCAGGTGTGCAATATATTTTTCCATTAAACCCGTCTTTAACAAGCTTTGGCAATAAACCCGTATGATCAATATGTGCGTGAGATAGAATTACATAATTAAGCGAAGCTGGATCAAAACCAAAACTAGCATTAAGGCCTTCTGTGTCCCTTCCCATTCCTTGAAACATTCCGCAATCCAAAAGAAAGGTTTCTCCATTATCCAAAGTTACTAAATGTTTAGAGCCTGTAACTGTTCTTGCTGCACCGTGAAAACTAATTTTCATATAAAAAATTTATACTACTAAGTTAATCTATAATGCGATGGAAGCCACTAAATAATCTGCAATTAAAATTAAGATACAACTTACCACTACCGAGGTAGTCCCTGCTTTACCAATTTCTAAAGCTCCTCCTTTTACATAGTACCCATAATAGGAAGGCACTGTACTAATAATGAATGCGAAAATATATGCCTTGTATAAAGCCGTTGTAATATTGTGATAGTCTAATCCCTTTCTGATCCCTGCAATGAATACTTCTGGAGCAATTACATTGGTCCAGCCTCCTACCATATAACCTCCCCAAATGCCCAATACAGCCGAAATACCTATTAATAAAGGCACCATAGTAATAGCCCCTAGAATTTTAGGAAGGATTAAATAGTTCTTAGTGTTAATTCCCATAATTTCCAAAGCGTCTATTTGCTCACTTATGCGCATATTACCTAATTCACTTGCAATTTTACTTCCTACCACTCCAGCTAATACAATACTTAATACCGTGGGAGATAATTCCAAGATTATACTATCACGAACAATTTGTCCTATTGTTGAAATGGGAACCAAGGGATTGGTTAATTGATAAGCTGTCTGCACCGTAGTTACAGCGCCAAGAAATAAGGAAATGATAACTACTATGGGCAAGGACCCAAGACCAATGTCCACGCACTGCTTGATATACTCTTTCCAAAACATTTTACGGTTTTCAGGTCGAGTAAACATTCCTTTTATCATTAAAAGGTATTTGCCAAAATGCGTTAGAAAGTCCATGCAGTAAAGTTAGTGAATTTCTATTTTCTGCGCTTCTTCATTCTTTTCCACCAGCTAGTTCTTTGCACTTCCGTATCGGTGTCAATTCTTGTCTTCAACTGAGCGTCCACTACAGACACGGTAGCCATATTGACAATATTACGAACATCCGACCCTAACTGCAATACATTCACTGGTTTTTTCAAACCTAATAAAATGGGTCCAATAACGTCGATACCTCCTACTTCTTTTAGTAGATGATATGCGATATTACCTGCTGTTAAATTTGGGAAGATTAACACATTCACGTCTGCGTCTACTAAATCGCTAAACGGATAATTGTCTTTTAAAATTTCTTTATTGAATGCCAACATTCCCTGCATTTCTCCGTCTACTATTAATGAAGGGTTTCTTTGTTTTACTATCTTGGTTGCTTCCGCCATCATTCTTGCGTCAGGTGTATCACTACTTCCAAAATTAGAATAGCTTAACATAGCAACTCTAGGTTCAATATTAAAATTTCGAACTTCTTTTGCTACCAATAAAGTGATGTCGGCTAATTCTTCGGCAGTAGGTGCAATATTAACAGTGGTATCTGCTAAGAACAATGGTCCTTTCTTAGTTAGTAATAAATACATACCTGCAATTTTCTTTACGCCCTCTTCTGTTCCAATTGTTTGCAATGCTGGCTTAATACCATCAGCATAGTTTCTTGTCAAACCAGACAACATTGCATCCGCTTCACCTGTCTCTACCATCATGGCACCGAAATAATTCTGGGTACGCATTAATTTTAAACTCTCATATTTATTGACGCCCTTACGTTGTCTTTTTTGAAATAGTAAAGAACCAAAAAATTCACGCTTTGCTTCCATCTCATCTCCTCTAACGTCAATAATAGGCAAATCGGAAATATCAATATTATTTGCAGCAGCTATATTTTTTATTCTCGTTTCATTTCCTAATAAAATTGGATAAGCAATTCCGTCGTCGTATACTATACTTGCTGCTTTTAATATTTTTGTATTCTCTGCGTCTGCAAATACTAAACGCTTTGGATCACGTCTCGCCTTATTACTAATTAAACGCATCAGCTGATTGTCAAGTCCTAGTCGCTTATTTAATTGTAAAACATAGGATTCCCAGTTAGGAATTTGTATTTGCGCCACACCTGATGCTACTGCTGCTTTTGCAACTGCAGGAGCTACCGTGCATAATAATCTTGGATCTAATGGTTTTGGTATAATATATAAAGGACCAAAACATAAATTCTGTTGATTGTATGCCATGTTTACAATATCCGGCACAGCAGACTTAGCAAGTTCTGCCAAAGCTTTAACGGCAGCCAATTTCATTTCTTCATTAATGGCTTTTGCACGTACGTCTAATGCACCTCTAAATATATACGGGAATCCTAAAACATTATTAACTTGGTTAGGATAGTCTGATCTTCCTGTTGCCATGATAATATCCTTACGCACACTTGTCGCATCCTCATATCCAATTTCAGGATCCGGATTTGCCAAAGCAAATACAATTGGATTCTTAGGCATCGACGCTACCATTTCCTTTGACAATATATTGCCCACACTCAATCCCAAGAATACATCTGCTGTTTTCATGGCAATTTCTAATGTAATTGCTGCCGATTTTACTGCGAATGGTTTTCTATCATCGCCTAAGTCTGTTCTACCCTGATGCAATACTCCGTCCTTGTCGAACAACGTAATATTTTCAGGCTTCGCCCCTAATGCAACATATAATTTTGTACAAGCCATAGCTGCAGCGCCTGCGCCACTTACAACAAACTTAGCTTTATCTATTTTTTTCTTTTGTAATTCAAGTGCATTCAATAATGCAGCACTACTAATGATTGCGGTGCCATGCTGGTCGTCATGCATTACCGGAATATTCATTTGCTCTCTTAATTTTTTCTCGATATAAAAACACTCTGGTGCTTTAATATCTTCTAAATTAATTCCACCAAACGTAGGTTCTAGTGACTTTACAATTTCAACAAATTTATCTGGATCTGTTTCGTTTATCTCAATATCAAATACATCAATGTCGGCGAATATCTTAAACAATACTGCCTTCCCTTCCATTACTGGTTTACTAGCCAATGGGCCAATATCTCCTAATCCTAAAACCGCAGTACCATTTGTAATAACACCCACTAAATTTCCTTTTGCGGTATACTTATAAGCGTCCGCAGGATTGTTTTTAATTTCAGTACAAGGAATGGCTACTCCAGGGCTATACGCTAATGACAAATCCTTTTGCGTTTTAGCTTCCTTAGTTGGAATCACTTCAATCTTTCCTGGCCTTCCTGAAGCATGGTATTCTAATGCCTGTTCTTTTCTTAAATTATCTTTAATATTAGTTAAATTATCTTTCGTAGTATTTGACATGCTGTAATTTTATAACGAATGTTAGTTTATGAACGATACAAAGCTAAGGAAATAATTATAATAGGGTTATTTGAGCTTATTGGAACAGATTGATGCCTAAATAAGCCATCATTCCTACTCCATTTTCTATTGCTCGTTCATCTATATTAAAATGTGGAGTGTGTACGTTATGAATAATGCCCTCTGACTCATTTCTTACTCCTAATCTGAAAAAGCAACCTGGTATCACCTGCGAATAGTATCCAAAATCCTCGGCTCCCATTCTTTTTTCAGTTTCTTCAACATTTTCAGCACCCATATAGTCGTCTGCCAATTTCCAAGCAGCTTTAGTAATCACAGGTTCATTGTCGACAGTTGGATAACCAACGTCTACTCTAAAATCTATTTCTGCCCCTGTTGCGATAGCCAAACCTTTAGCTTGTTGCATCATTAATTCATGTGCTTTAAAACGCCAAACTTCGTCCATGGCTCTAAATGTTCCCATTAATTTTACTTCACTTGGAATTACATTGGTAGTATTGCCTCCGTGAATTGAGCAAATGGATAATACAGAAGGATTCTGTGGATCTCTATTGCGAGAAATAATAGTTTGTAAACTAGTAATTAATTGTGCTGCTACTAAAACAGTATCTACTGTTTGATGCGGTGTTGCAGCATGGCCGCCTGGCCCTTTTATACTTACATATAGTTCGTCGGCACTTGCCATTACGCGTCCTTCTCTAAAACTTAATTTTCCATAATTCAAACCTGGGTGTACATGCAAGCCTATAATGCCTTGTGGTATTGGATTTTGCAAAGCCCCATCGCGGATCATATAACTCGCTCCTCCCGGATTTTTTTCCTCACCTGGCTGAAATAATAATTTAATAGTGCCTTCAAATTCTGCTCGCAAAGTCCATAATATTTTTGCAGCACCTAATAAAATAGTTGTGTGTACATCATGACCACATGCGTGCATCACCCCTTCGTTATTAGATTTATAATCAATTTTATTTTCTTCTATAATTGGCAATGCGTCCATGTCGGCACGCAAAGCAATAACTCTTTTACTGGGATTCTTTCCTTCAATAATGCCTAATACACCCGTTGTTGCAATTACTGTAAATGGTATACCAATAGCAGTTAATTGCGCTTGCACATATTTACAGGTTTCAAATTCTTGATAACTTAATTCTGGGTTAGCATGCAAATGACGTCTTGTAGAGATATTCTCTTTTTGATGTTGCGCTGCTAATGTTTTAATTTTTTCTAGTAACATATAATTGAACTAAATTATTAAAGTGAACTTATTACTTGAAGTTAGTAATTAATAGTTGCTTTTTAGATGGTCAATTTTGGCGCCAGTAACAATAGCAACTCCAGCGCTACATCCAATACGTGTTGCACCAGCATCTATCATTTTTTTAGCAGTTTCGTAGTCACGAATTCCACCAGATGCTTTAATATGAACTGATTCAGGTAAATGTTTTCTAAATAAAGCAACCGCTTCTACACTAGCTCCTTTTTCAGCATAGCCTGTAGAAGTTTTAAGAAAATCAATTCCTGCAATGCCATATATATCACAACACTTAATAATTTCATCGTCCGTTAATACACCCGACTCAATAATTATTTTTACCGCCTTGCCTTTGGATCTTATAATTGGCATGATATGATTAATCTCGTCTGCAATGGCTGCCCAGTCTCCATTCTTAATGGCAGAAATATTAGCAACCACGTCTAACTCGTCTGCCCCATCCACCATTGCCAAAATAATTTCTGCAATTTTTGCCTCCGTTGCACTATACCCAAATGGGAAACCTATTACAGTAGCCACTTTTACATCAGTACCAACAGTAAGTTCCTTTGCTAGCTTTACAAAATTGGGTGGCACACAAACTGCTGCAAAATCAAACTGCTTTGCTTCCTCACATAAAATATGAATATCAGAAACCAAGCAAGTTGGCTTTAAGATTGTGTGGTCAATATATTTATTAATTGGCATCATATAGTTGAAATAAATGGTTCAAATAATTAGTTCAAATTTTTAAGCAAGGTCTCTTCCGTGACAAGCTTTATATTTTTTACCACTACCACAAGGACAAGGATCATTACGTCCAATTTTTGGACCTACCTGAACCGGCGCTTGCTTTTGCTCACTTGGGTCATGGTATTCATTTTCCTTTTCAATGCCGTCTTCTGTGCGACTTATACTTAATTTACTTAAGTCGGTCTTTTGTTGTTTGCCTTCTTTTACCCCACCTGATTCTACTGGAATATGTGCATGGCATAAAAACTGAACCAACTTGTGGTTAATTTCAACATCCATTTTTCTAAACAACTCGAAAGCTTCCATTTTGTAAATTACCAATGGATCTTTTTGCTCGTAAGTCGCAGTTTGAACAGATTGTTTTAAATCATCCATTGCACGTAAATGTTCTTTCCATGCATCGTCTATTAAACTTAACGCGATAGACTTTTCTGATTGCGTTGCTAATGCCAAACCTTTAGTGTCTAAGTTCTTATCTAAATTCACCAATACACTAAAAATGATTTTACCATCACTTACTGGTACAATTACATTTTCAATATGATTGCCCTGACCAGTTCTGATATTTTTAAATACAGGAATACTATCTGCCATCATTTCATTCTTCTTGTATTCGTAGTGCGCAATAGCTTCTTGATAAGTAGACTCTACTAAATTAGACTCATTGTTTTTATTGAATTCGTCTAAAGTTATTTTAGTGTCAAATCCTGCTTGCACAATTAATGCTAATTTGAAAGATTCATAGTCATTCATTGACTTATGAGCAATGGTAATGCCTTCAATTACTTGGTAGAATGCATTGTCTAAATCCAATGCCAATCTCTCTCCAAATAATGCGTGACTTCTTTTCTTATAAATCACTGCTCTTTGCTTGTTCATTACATCATCATATTCTAACAAACGCTTTCTTACTCCGAAGTTATTTTCTTCTACTTTTTTCTGTGCACGCTCGATAGATTTTGTGATCATACTATGCTGAATCACTTCACCTTCTTTATATCCAGCAAAGTCCATCACTTTCGCAATACGCTCACTTCCAAACATGCGCATTAAATCGTCTTCTAAAGACACAAAGAACTGAGAAGATCCTGGATCACCTTGACGACCCGCACGGCCTCTTAACTGCCTGTCCACACGTCTTGACTCATGTCGCTCTGTACCTAAAATAGCCAAACCACCTGCCGCTTTCACTTCGGGGCTTAACTTAATATCTGTTCCACGTCCAGCCATATTGGTTGCAATAGTTACAGCGCCTGTTAAACCCGCTTCCGCTACAACCTGTGCTTCACGAGCATGTTGCTTCGCGTTCAATACATTATGCGGAATACTTTTTTGACGCAACATTCTACTTAATAACTCACTCACTTCCACACTAGTGGTACCCACTAATACTGGACGTCCTTTTTCACGCAATGCTTCAATGGCTTCAATTACTGCTCCAAACTTTTCACGCTTGGTTTTAAACACCATATCCTGCTCGTCAATTCTAACAGCTGGAATATTTGTAGGAATAGAAACAACATCCAATTTATAAATACTCCAGAACTCTGAAGCTTCTGTTTCCGCTGTTCCTGTCATACCACCTAATTTGTGGTACATTCTAAAGAAGTTCTGTAAGGTAATGGTAGCGTATGTTTGCGTAGCCGCTTCAATTTTTACATTCTCTTTGGCTTCAATGGCTTGGTGTAAACCGTCTGAATAACGACGGCCTTCCATGATACGACCCGTTTGCTCGTCTACGATTTTAACCTGTCCTTCAATTACCACATACTCCACGTCATTATCAAATAAAGTGTATGCTTTTAGTAATTGATTAATAGTATGAATGCGGTCCGCCTTAATACTATAATCACTAATGATAACTTCTTTCTGCTTTAGTTTTTCTTCCGCACTCAATGTTGCGTCTTGGTCTATTGCATTAAGGGTAATGCTAATGTCTGGCAATAAAAAGAAATTAGGATCTTCTCCTGCACCTGTAATTAAATGCAAGCCCTTGTCCGTTAATTCAACTGAATTGTTTTTCTCGTCTATATAGAAATATAATTCTTCGTCTACCAACGGCATTTCTCTTTGTTGGTCAGCTAGATAAAAATTCTCTGATTTTTGAAGCTTTACTCTAATGCCTGGCTCACTTAAATATTTAATTAAAGCACTATTTTTTGGTAAACCTCTAAATGCACGATAAAGAGCTAATCCACCATCCTTAGCGTCATCATTGCCTTCTGCGATTTTCTTTTTTGCTTCAATTAAAAATTGACTTGTTGCTTTTTTCTGAGCATCCACTAATTTTTCAATTCTTGGTTTCAATTCAAAAAACTGTTGCTCTCCTGTTTGATGACCAATTGGACCTGAAATAATTAATGGCGTTCTTGCATCGTCAATTAAAACACTATCTACTTCATCCACCATTGCAAAATGGTGTTTACGTTGCACCATTTCCTCCGGTGTATGCACCATATTATCTCTCAAATAATCAAAACCAAATTCGTTATTCGTTCCGTAAGTTATGTCTGCACGGTAAGCGTTACGACGGTCTTCAGAATTAGGCTGATGCTTGTCAATACAGTCCACCGTAATACCTAACCACTCAAATAAAGTACCATTCCACTCACTATCTCTTTTTGCTAAATAATCATTCACAGTAACAATATGTACTCCTTCGCCAGCTAATGCATTTAAATAAGCAGGTAAAGTAGAAACCAATGTTTTACCTTCTCCAGTTGACATCTCTGCTATCTTTCCCTCATGTAAAACGATACCTCCAATTAGCTGTACGTCATAATGCACCATATTCCATGTAACAGGCACTCCTGCAGCTTTCCATGTTGTTTGGAAAGTGGATTGATCCCCATTAATAGTTACATATTCTTTCTTAACAGACAACTCTCTGTCTAAACTAGTTGCAGTTGAAACCAGTTCTTCGTTATCTGTAAAACGACGTGCTGCTTCTTTCACCACCGCAAATGCTTCAGGCAAAATTGTCCAAAGCGCCTGCTCTAAACTCTTATTCTTCTCTTTATTTAAAGTATCAATATCTTGATAAATGGCGTCACGTCCCATTAAGTCACTCAATGGCAAAGCTTCTGCTCTTGCCTGCTCTGACTCGATATGCGTATTCATTTCATTTAAATGCGATTTAATTCGCTCTTTAAACTCATCGGTTTTATTTCTTAACGCGTCATTTGACAAGTTTTTGTAAGATTCAAAATGCCCATTAATAATGGGTACTAAGTGTTGAATTTTTTTGACGTCCTTCTCACTTTTAGATCCGCCAAATAGTTTACTGATAATCTGCAACATATGCTTCCTAAATAATTGTGTTTAAGCCTAATACTCAATATCCGTGCCAAAGAAATTTTGACGCCAATTGAGGGCCTTAAAGGTAAGCAATTGAGGGCAGTTTGCGGATTTTAGCCCCCCTCCAATCCAAAATTTAAGTCTGAGTAGCTCAAATGTCAAAAATGGGACTGCTTAAAAGCGGAAAATGGACTAAAAAATGATACCTTTGCTCGCTTAATAAACATAGCTATGGCTGGTCAATTAAAAGAAGTAAGAAATAGGATCAAAAGTACCCAAGGTACTCAGCAAATCACTAAAGCCATGAAAATGGTTAGTGCTGCAAAATTACGTCGTGCCCAAGACTCAATTACCCAAATGAGACCTTATGCACGCAAATTGCAGGATATGCTTAGTAATATTATTGGTAGTTTAGAAGGGGATACGAATTTGGCTTTGGCTGAAACTAGACCCGTAAACAATGTGTTACTAATTGTAATAACGTCTGATCGTGGATTATGTGGCGGTTACAATGCCAACTTGGTTAAGTTAGCAAAAGCTACTATTGAGGAGAAATACCCAACACAGAAAATTACTATTTGGAATATAGGCAAGAAAGGATATGAAAGCTTGAGCAAATCTGGCTATAATACCAACGCTGATTTTAAAGATATTTTCTTAAACCTTCGTTTCGATAACGTTCAATTAGCTGCAAAAGCTGCTATGGACGCCTTTGCTAACAAAGAGTTTGACGCCATTGATATTATATATAGCGAATTCAAGAACGCAGCTACGCAAGAATTTAAGGCGGAGGCTTTCTTACCTATTCCTAAAATTGCAAAAGTGGCTAATCAGAAAAAAACAGACTTTATTTTTGAGCCTCAGAAAGAAGCGTTAGTTGCTGAATTAATGCCTAAAATATTAAACACTCAATTATTCAAAGCAGTATTGGATGCCAATGCAAGTGAGCATGGCGCTAGAATGACCGCAATGGATAAAGCAAGTGAGAACGCAAACGAATTATTAAAATCATTGAAAATATCTTACAACCGTGCAAGACAAGCTGCCATTACAACCGAATTAACGGAGATTGTAAGTGGTGCTGCTGCATTAAACGGATAAGAAATAATATACCATGGAAATTAGTCAAATCATTCCGCACATTGAAGCCTTGATATTCGCAAGTGATAAAGCTTTAAACCCTACTGACATTACTGAATTAATCAATAATGCATTCGGATTTTTAGAAGAGCGTATTGAATTAGAACAAGTAGAGAGTGCCCTTACAGGTATTCAAGAAAAATACGCAACCGAATTTTATCCTTTTGAATTAAAGCAAAGTGGTGGCGGATGGCAGTTCTTGACTAAAGCTGATTTTCATAAAACGATTGCTCAATTAAATGGAGACAAATTCCTAAAGCGTTTATCCAATGCAGCTTTAGAGTCTTTAGCAATCATTGCCTACAAGCAACCTATTACCAAGGGGGAAGTGGAAGCGATTAGAGGCGTTAACAGCGACTATTCTATCCAAAAATTATTGGAAAAAGAGCTTATTATAATCAGTGGTCGTAATGAACATTTACCAGGAAAGCCCTTGGTTTATGCTACGTCTAAAAACTTCATGGACTATTTTGGAATCAACTCAACAGACGACTTACCAAAAATTAGAGAGGTCCTAGCAGATCAAATTGTAGAAGCAACTATTGTTAAGCCAGAAGACTTTACAGACAACAGTGTTTTCGAACAAATTTCAGAAGAAGCTGCCGAGGAACGTGAGGAAGAAGAGACTCCAAACTTGCCAGAAGAAACTGATGACTTTGAAGCAGAAACTGACGAGGAAGACGTGATTCCTGAAAGCCCTGCAGAATAACAAGCAGTAGCTTTTCGTTCATCCCATTTTTTAAAATTATATTGTTCATAAAAGCATAGAACCTAGTTCTAATTGTATCTTCGTGGTATGAAGTCAAGCTTATCCTACGAACAATTAAATGCAGCTGCAAATAAGTATGGTACTCCGTTATACGTTTATCATGCCGAAAAAATTGCAAGTCAATACCAACAATTACTATCTCATTTTTCTAAGGACAATACCCGCTTTTTTTATGCGTGTAAAGCATTAACTAATATTCATATTTTGGATGTTGTAAAACGTGCAGGATGCAATATTGATTGTAGTTCTGTTAATGAAGTAAAAATGGCTTTGCATGTTGGCTTTGCTCCACAAAATATTTTATATACTAGTAATAGTGTAAGCTTTGAGGAAATTGCAGAAGCAGTTAGCTTAGGAGTGAATGTAAATATTGACAGCTTGTCTAACTTAGAAAAATTCGGTGCTGCTTATGGAAGTAGCTACCCTGTTGGTGTTCGTGTAAGACCTAATATCATGGCGGGTGGAAATTTGAAAATTTCAACGGGGCACGACAAAAGTAAATTTGGAATACCTGCAACACAATTGAATGAATTAAAAGCAATTCAACAAAAATATCAAATCAATATTGCAACGCTTCATATCCATACTGGAAGTGAAATAAAAGACGTGCATGTATTTATTCAGTCAGCTGAAGTTTTTGATAATTTATTATCCGAGTTTCCTACCGTATCTGTATTAGATTTTGGCGGTGGATTCAAAGTGCCCTACAAGCCAGGTGAAAAGGGAACTGATATTGCATTACTAGGAGCCGAGGTTGAAAAAGCAATGAATAAGTTGTCTGAAAAATACGGACGAAAGTTAACTGCTTGGTTTGAACCAGGTAAGTATATTGTGAGTGAATCAGGTTATTTTATTGCACAAGTAAATGTATTAAAGCAATCAGGTGACATTCAATTTGCAGGCATCAACACAGGCTTGAATCATTTAATAAGACCTATGTTTTATGACGCTTACCACCATATTGATAATTTAAGTCACCCAGAAAAAGCAGCACAGCATTACGCAGTTGTTGGCAATATTTGCGAGACAGACACATTTGCTTGGGACAGACCAATCCCAACAATTATAGAAGGCGACTTCCTAGTATTCTATAATGCTGGAGCTTATGGCTATGAAATGGCAAGCAATTACAATGCAAGATTTAAACCAGCACAAGTTTTATTCGAAAATGGCATAGATAAATTAATAAGTAGAAGGGATACATTCGAAGATTTATTAAATTTACAAGTCCCTATAGCAAAATAGCCTCCATGATTGAAATAAAACATATCAGTAAAAAATTTGACTCTAAAATTATCTTAGATGATATTAGTGCGCAATTTAAACCTGGCATGTGTAATTTAATTATAGGTGCAAGTGGAAGTGGTAAAACAGTTTTAACAAAATGCATAGTGGACCTTATTCATGCAGACCAAGGCGAAGTGGTTTTTGATGGAAAGGAATTGCATAAGATGAATGAGGAAGAACGAAAAAGTTTACGAAACAATGTTGGTATGCTTTTTCAAGGAAATGCCTTATTCGACTCCATGACAGTGGAGGAAAATGTAAGATTCCCATTAGACATGTTTTCGGGATTGAAAAAGGAAGAGAAACAAGAAAAAGTAAATAAAATTCTGTCTCGTGTTAACCTAGATGGTGTTAATGCTAAATATCCAGCAGAACTAAGTGGAGGCATGAAGAAAAGAGTGGGACTAGCTAGAGCACTTATTATGGAGCCAAAGTATTTATTCTGTGATGAACCTAATTCAGGACTAGACCCACAAACCTCCATGGTAATTGATCGACTCATTCAGGACCTTACTACTGAAAAAAATATTACTACAATAGTTGTGTCACATGACATGAACAGTGTAATGGAAATAGGCGATTATATATTGTATTTACACCAAGGCAAGAAAGAATGGGAAGGATCGAATAAGGATATCATTTATAGTCAAAATCAACTTTTAAATAATTTTATTTTCGCCTCTGATTTCTTACAGGATGCGAAAGCCATGCGTATGATGGCAAAAAACAAAATCTAACAATTTAACAAAATGAAATTTATTAGCCCTATGAAATTTATTGTAACAAGTATAATGTGTCTGTTCTTAGTAGCAGCCAACGCACAAAGTAATGCGCCCGACCCTAATGCCCCTTATATGAAAACGGATAAGTTTCCGGCATTCAGTTTGGTGTCAATTAATGGTAAAACAATTACCAATAAGCAATTGCCTAACAAATACAGATATACATGTATTTTAATTTTCAGCCCCGACTGTCCTCATTGCGAACATGAAGCTGCAGAATTAAATAAATATGCAGACAAGTTCAAGAACACTTTATTTATTTGGGATAGCTATAGAGATATGGATGCTATTAAGAAATTCGCTGAAAAATTTAATTTAGTGGATAAGCTAAATGTAATTATAGGACGCGATGCCGAATTCACGCTTCCTAGCTTTTTCAGACCTAGAATGACCCCTTTTGTTGCCATTTATGACAATGGTCATTTAATTAAAACCTATGATCAGGGTGCAGAAATTTTCGAATTGATCAAATTAATAGGCAGCAAGTAGTTAACTTTGCCCCGTAAAAATTAAACCCTTTATTTAAACCATATATTATATGAAAATTACAGTAGTTGGAGCAGGTGCAGTAGGCGCAACATGTGCAGACAATATTGCTCGTAAAGAATTAGCAAGTGAATTAGTTTTATTAGACATCAAAGAAGGCTTTGCAGAAGGTAAGGCACAGGACATGATGCAGACAGCTGCTTTATTAGGTTTTGATACTAGAATTTCTGGTAGCACTAATGACTATAGCAAAACTGCAAATTCAGATGTAGTTGTAATTACTTCAGGTTTACCTCGTAAGCCAGGAATGACTCGTGAGGAATTGATTGGTACAAACGCAGGAATTGTAAAGGGTGTTTGTGAAAACATTTTAAAGCATTCTCCAAATGCAATTATTATTGTAATTAGTAACCCAATGGACACAATGACTTATTTAGCATTGCAGTCAACTGGCTTACCTAAGCATAGAATTATTGGAATGGGCGGTACATTAGACAGCGCTCGTTTTAAATATCAATTAAGCACACATTTAAACTGCAGCCCTGCAGACTTAAATGCAATTGTTATTGGTGGACACGGTGACACTACAATGATTCCATTAGTGAAGCATGCAACTTGGAACAGTATTCCTGTAACTAAGTTCTTAAGTGAAGATCAACAACAAACAATCATCAATGATACGATGGTTGGTGGTGCTACATTAACTAAATTATTAGGAACTTCTGCTTGGTATGCACCAGGTGCTGCAGGAGCAGCTTTAGTTGAGAGCATAGTACGTGACGAAAAGAAATTATTTACTTGTTGCGTAAGCTTAAACGGCGAATACGGACAATCTGATATTTGCTTAGGCGTTCCTGTTGTAATTGGCAAGAATGGCTGGGAGAAGATTGTAGAAATGGATTTATCTGCAGACGAGCAAGCAGCATTCAACAAGAGTGCAGATGCAGTAAGAAATATGAATGACGTATTGAAGACTTTGTAATTCAATCAATCATTTGAAAATTTAAGAGCCTCGCAAATGCGGGGCTTTTTATTTAAGTAATTAAATCGTACCAATAATTGCTATAAATATTGATTGACTTCAAAAGATCATCATGTTTGCCATTAATAACAGTTGTACCATTTTCATCAATTATATAAATATTATCACAAAAATTTTTTAAAATATGAAGTCGATGAGTTATAAAGATAATACCAACTGACATTTTTATTTTTTCCAATAAATTTAAAACAAATTGTTCCGAACTTCTATCCATAGATGCTGTTGCTTCGTCTAAAATTAATAATTGCAGTTTATGATATAGTGTTCTTGCGAGTGCAATCATTTGTATTTGACCACCTGATAAATTTATACCTTCTTCACCTACAATAGTATTATATGAATGAGGTAAAGAATTAATAAACTCTTCAAATCCGTATTCAATTAAAAATCTGAGTAATTTTTTGGGATTTAAAGTGACATCATCAAAAGCAATATTTTCTAAAATAGTGCCACTGAAGATATAAGGTTTTTGTGGAACTAGACCTATAATTCCTCTCCAAGAATCAAAGGAAATCGAATTAAGAAACGTTTTATCATTTACTATAATATTTCCACTTTCAATATCATAATTTTTAGCAAGTATTTGCATCAATGTACTTTTACCGGAACCACTTTCTCCTATAAAAGCAATTATTTGACCTTTTTTTACTTCAAATGAAACATCTTTAAAAATTGGCGATCTGCCTGAATAACGAAATAATATATTTGTAAACTTTATATTATTAAATTCAGCAAGATTTAATGTATTAATATTTACTTCAGTATTCATAGAAGTAAATTCAAACATTCTATCAAAAGCAATTTTAGCTTCGGTAATAGGTATTGTTATCAAAGCTAAACTAGTGACTCCAGGAAGCAAGCTAGTACAAAGGCCAAATATTGCCATTAATTCGCCAATTTTAAGCTGGTTTAAAAAAACTTGACTACTAGAATAAATCAAAATTGCAAGTAAAAATATTATACCAAAAATATTAGTGATGGTACTTAGCTTGATTTGAATTTTACCAAAAGAAAATAAATTTTCTTGAAGCCTATTATAGATTATACTATTTAAATTAGAAAAATATAATTGTTTATTGAAATTCTTAATTGGCTCGATCCCCTGAAGAGTATTTATATAATTAGATTCACTCATGGCAAAATAACTCATCATATTTTTTTGACCTGTAATAATTTGATTACTAAATTTACTAATCGCAATAAAATATATTGGCAATATCAAAATAGAAGAGATCCCAATTATTGAAGAATAAGAGAATAAGACAATAAATATAACTGTCGTTACTAATACATCGATTATAAAAGTTCCTGCCAATTGACTTATTGCTCTTTGAATTCTTGAAGTATCAGATAAACGTGCTGTAAGATCGCCAATTTTTTGACTATCAAAAAAATGTCTTGGAAGGTTAAGTAGTTTTGAATAAAAATTGTGAATTATTCTATTATTAAAGTTCTTTGATTGACTAATTAAAAAGTATTGTCTTAATGCTGAAAATCCCTCTCTAATAATTAAAAGAATAAAAACTAATCCTATACCAAGGTAAAGCTTTAAGAAATTTTTTTTGGGTAAAATATCATCGATTAGTCTTTGAGAAAACAGTGACATTATAACACCTAATAATGCGATTGCAATACCAATTGCAATTGATATTCCCAAGAGAGGGTAGTCGTCTTTAATTAATTGTATTATCCACTGACGCTTTTTAAAGTTTATTTCTGATTCTAATACAAAAAAGTCATTTGGCTTGAGTGTTAAACAAATCTTGGACTTCCATATTTGCATTAATTCGAACTCATTCAAAAATATAATCCCAACGGCAGGATCACCAATAATAAAAATTAATTCATTTAGTTCATTAATTTTAGTTCCAAAAATTACAATATAATGTTCTTGTTTATTTTGTATTAACACATGAAGAATTACAGGACTTGGATGTAAAATCAATTCATTAATGTCAGCTTCACAGCCTTCTGCGGTAAACCCAAGAGCATTAGCTGCTTGAAAAAGTCCCAATAAAGTTGTGCCAGCTATACTAGTACCAGAAAGTTTTCTAATAGTATCCACCGAAGAGTTGCCACCATAATATTTAATTATACTGAGTAAGCAGGCGACGCCGCAATCTGATTGATCTTGCTGCATAACTAATAAGTTATTATAATTTACCATTTTCATTAGTTTAGTAAATTTTCAATATTAGTTTCACCAATCACTTTCTTAATCAACTTGTCATTTTGATAAATATAAAATGATGGGACACCACCTTCTCCAAATGTTTTTTGAAATTGATAATTTGTATCTATTATTAAAATCAAATTTGACAATAATGAAAGATTGTAGTCTTTTCTAAATTTTACAACAGTAGAAATATCGGAATTAGTAATCATTAAAATTGTAACATTTTTAATCTTTAGTGAATCTTTTATAAATGCTGATGCCATAGCTTGGCAATGTTCACAGGCTGGACTAAAATGATTTATTATAATTTTTTTTATACTTTTTTTTATCATTTTATTAGTAAATGCAGTGTTTTCTAGTGTTGTAAAAGAGAATTTTGGTATAAACGCTATATGCCTTTCGGCTTTACTTTTTTCATAAATATTTTTCGTAATTAATAAGCAAAAAAATATAATTACAGAAAATAAAATAGAAATGAACACTTTAATATTTTTTGTCAAATTAGCTAAATTGTAGTTGAAGAAATGTGATGAATACACACCAAGTAAATAGAACAACCCCGTAACTGCAAATCGTAATATGCAGAGATTTTTTAAAAGAAACTTTTTCATGAGTTTTAATTCCATATGCAAGCAATAACCAATAAGCGACTTCGAAAAGATTTATTTGTTGCAATGGATATATCAGAAATGATGAAATTGAACCATTTTTAAAAATATTGAGAATGCCTAGTGGACTGAAATTTTGTAGTGTTTCAATATTATTAGTTGGATAAATATAGAAGAATAAGGTTTTAGTAATTGAAATGAGTAATGGAATAAATTCAGCTAGTAAAACTATTTTAAAACATTTTTTAAAAATAGTTTCAAAATCAAATGATTTTATCCCTATATATAGAACTAAAGAAAGAATTGTTAATTTAAAAAGGAGGAGAATAGGAATTAGGATATATGAAACCCATTCAAATTTTTTATTGAATAAAATAATTTCTT
>CANCAY010000024.1 GCA_947374225.1 Chitinophagaceae bacterium
AAATATAATGAAGCAGGTATTGGTTTTACCAAGTATTTACAGTTATTTCCAAATGGCAAATACCAATTAGACGCTAATTACTTAATTGCTGAAATAGCTTATTCTAAGGAACAATATGATACCGCTGCTAAATATTTTGCAATTGTTGCTAATCAAGCTCCAAATAAATATGCTGAAAGAGCTGCATTGTTGTCTGCTAGGCTACATTATTTCAATTTGAAACAATATGATATGGCTGAAAAGTATTTCATTATATTAAATCAAATAGCAACACAACAAGAAAACAAATTGGAAGCAGTAAAGGGCTTGCTAAGATGCGAATACAAGTCCGAGAAATGGCCTGAAGCTGCAGTAATTGCAGAACAATTATTACAAGACAAATCGGCTGCAACAGACGATATTCAAATGGCGAATATGGCGATATTCCATAATAAGCTCTTAAATAAGGATACCACAAATGCTTTGATAGTTTTATCAAAAGTAATAAAAGCTAATCCATCCTTAATTACTGCAGAAGCGCATTATCAAATTGCTGAAATACAATTACTTCAAAATAAACTAGCACTTGCCGAAAAAACTGCATTTGAAGTAATTAAGAAACAAGCTGCTTATGATTATTGGGTCACCAAGACCTATTTGCTTTTAGGAGACATTTATGTAGCACAGAAAGATAATTTCAACGCTATTGCTACTTATAAAAGTGTGTCAGAAAATGCAAACGCTGATGATTTAAAACAAATTGCTTTAGATAAATTAAAGGCAATTACTGAAAACTCAAATTCAATTAAGTAATTATGAAACCTTTATTAAAATATATTTTCCTTTTAATGCTTTTATTTTGCATGTCTTCACATAGTTATGCTAAAAAGACACAGCGTAAAAAAGCAAAAACAAGCTTTGTTAAAAAAACTAATAATCAACAACATTCTAAAAAGGGAAAAAGCAAAAAAAGTAAAACAGTAAATAAAAAGATTGTTACAAATAAGGCTAATTTGACCGAACTTTTAAAGGAAACAACAGTTGCAGTAGAACCGTCTAAAGCGGACAGTGTACCAGAAAAAGTGATTACTATACTATCTGCCTTTAAACCACAACTTAGGAATCTTGCCAAAATTGGTTTTGTTAATGCTACTGCAATTACAGATACAAACGACATTGTACTAAATTATCAGGTACCAAGTCAAAATTTAAGTTTTCAATATAGACCAATTGCACTTGTACCTAGATCGATCAGAATAGATTCATTAGTTAGTTTAAAAAATGTCTCAAGTTTAAAAGTGGGATATGGTAACTATTTACATCAATACATTAATTTGAATGTTAATACCACAGACCAATGGAATAATTCTCATTCCATTGCAGTATACAATGAGTCATATACTGGTACCGATAATCATTTACAAAAGCAACGAGATATTGGAGCTAGATATATTGGCGATCAATATTTAAACGCATCAAATTCTCTGCAAACTCAAGTTTTTTACCAACATAGTCAGCGATATAGATATGGATTAGTTCCTGACGCGTCTAATTTACCAGAATCGAATTATGAGCATAATTTTTCACATTATGGGGCTTCTGTTGGCTGGTTAAATTTTAATACAAAATTTAAATTGATCAATTTAAATCCAATTGCTAAAATTGAACAATTTGAAGGAATACCTGACGCTACTGACACCTGGTTGGAAATTAAAAATCCAATGTATTTAATGTTTAAAAATAATACGAAGTTAAATTTAGACTTATTATATAGCTTTAACCAATATAATCCAAGTGGATTAATACATCAAAAAAATACGATACTTAAATTTGATCCTTCTATAACTATTGAAAAATGGGGAAGTAAAATTACAGTTGGGGCAAGTCCAGTTTGGATAAATAAAGACGATTACCAATTTCTACCGAATGTACATTTTCAAAAAAAGTTAACGGACTCTAATTATTTAGTTAAAGTAGGGTGGTCTAGTTCTTTTAATAATAATCATTATGCTTCTTTGGCAATTCAAAATCCTTGGATTATGCCAGTGAGCGAAATGAAGATAACCACCGTAGATAAGAAATATATTAACTTAGAAGTAAGTGCTGATAAAAGATTAGATTATAGTTTTGGAATCTCTTTTAATGATTATAAAAACCTGCCGTTTTTCAATAGAATCTTAGGCACAGACGTTACCAGTGCTGGGCTAAAATATCAAGCAATATTTGAATCAAAAGCTACCACTATCGAAATGGATGCTAATTTAAGATATCAATTTAGCGACCGTTTATTATTTGTGAATAAACTTACCTACAAGCAATTTAATTTAATTAAAGACAATTCAAAACCTTGGGGTGTATTACCAATTGAGTTTAATAGCAATCTTAATTGGTTACCTAACGAAAAATGGATATTGGACGCTTCCTTAATTTATTGGTCTGGCGCAGCACAATTTAAAGAACCAAATAAGGCCTATAATTTAAAAAATACAATGGTTTTAAATGCTGGGTTTACTTATAAATTGACCTCAAATTGGAGTATTTGGGGTAAAGCAGAGAATTTATTAGATAAACCATATGAACGTTGGGCAGATTATCCATCATTAGGCTTGCAAATTATAGCAGGTGTAGTATATTCATTTAGAAAATAAGATGAAAAACACAATAGAGAAATATTTTATAGCTTTTGGTTATTTATCATTACCTAATATTGGTATGATTAAATTAGAAAAGAAGGACGCAATACTTGAAAATGGTATTTGGGAAGCCCCAAATGAAACGATCGTTTTTGAAAACATTAACGAACAACCGTCTAAACATTTTTATGCCTATGTAGCAGATGCGCTTTCTATCTCTACCGATCAAGCTATTTTAAAATACGAGCAATTGATTACTGATTTAATTAGTAGTGGAGATTTTATATTAGGAAGTTTAGGTCTATTTCAAATTAGAAATCAAAATGTCATTTTCACTTCTAATTATAATTCTGCTGATTTTTATGCATCACTTCATATAGAGACCGTTCAAAATATAGATGGGAATAATAATCAAATCCATGCAAAAAAGGATAATTGGTTTGTATGGGCTATTGTTATTGCAGTTGCTGCAACCATAGCAATTTTAATTAAAAATTATATTTAATGAATAAAGCACCCTTTACGCCTTGTCCAATTTGTAACGGAGTGGACATTTCTTATTTAATTCATTCTAAAGATTATTCTTTAACACAGGAAAGTTTCGATATCATTCAATGTGCTAAATGTTCCTTGAAATATACTTTTCCAATACCTTCTGCAGACAATATTGCTCCATATTATAATTTCCCAGAGTATATCTCACATACGGATGTGAAAACTGGCTGGATGAATAAATTATATCATACTGTTAGAAATTACACATTAAAACAGAAAACAAATTGGGTACAATCTTTATTTACAGGACATAAAGGGCTTTTGTTAGAAGTAGGTGCAGGTACAGGTGCTTTTGCGAATGCTATGATAGAAAAAGGATGGCAAGTAACCGCTTTAGAGCCAGACGCTAATAGTAGATTAAAAGCTTTAGCTAATTATAAAATATCCTTGTTGCCAATAGAACAACTTAATACATTGCCAACTAATAACTATGATGTTATTACATTATGGCATGTACTTGAGCATGTACACGATTTAAAGGGATATTTAACAGCGTTTAAGTCAATACTTAAAGCAAATGGTCGTTTAATAATTGCTGTGCCAAATCATACCGGTTTTGATGCTCAATACTATAAGAAATATTGGGCTGCTTATGATGTTCCTAGACATTTATATCATTTCTCTCCTTTGTCTATGGAAGTATTGTTAGCCCAATTTGACATGCAAATTGTACAAACAAAACCTATGTGGTTTGATAGTTTTTATGTTAGCTTATTAAGTGAAAAGTATAAGAAAACTGGTTTTTGGGGTATAGCAAGGGCTTTTGTTATTGGATGTATTGCTAATTTGAAAGCATTGCGTGATCCTAAAAAAGCTAGTTCTATTATATATGAAATAAAAAGAAGAACAACATAAAGATAATCAGTACAAAAAAGACTACTTGATTTTTACTTCTGCCATAATTGGCCAACATTTCCCTGTAATAAAGTAAGTTCCTCTACCTGAATGATATGCTATTCCATTTAGTACATATCCAGCATCTACACTTAATGGATCATAATTAACTTTTGCTTGTGCTAATAAGTTTGCAAAGTTGATAGTATGTTTAACTTGTCCAGTAGCAATATCAATAAATATAATATCATTTTGGCCATAAATATTGGCTAGAATTTTACCATTAACATATTCTAATTCATTGATATTACTTACATATCCGTAATTATTAAATACACCAATTGTTTTTTGAATTGCAAAAGTTTCAGGATTAACTATATAAATATTACTCTCACCAGTTGATACTATTAAAGAGCTGTCATTATGTGTTAAACCCCAGCCTTCATAAGGCCAATATAATTCTTTGATTTTATGTAAAGTCTTCGCATCGTATACAAAAACTTTCTTTTCCTTCCAGGTTAATTGATAAATCTTACCATTGAATAGGGTAGTACCTTCTCCAAAATAAGTTTTATCTAATTTGACTTTTGTACTAATCGTTTTCATATTAGTATCCATTACATGTAGTATACTCTTGCCGTAATTGCCAGTTCCTTCAATTAATTTATTACCATCCCATTCTAAGCCCTGCGTGTAGGAACTAGTATCATGAGGATAGAATTTTACAATTTCATATTGTAACTGGGTTGGACTTGCAATTGCAGCGTCATTATTAGACGCAGTGTTTTCTACATTACTATTACAAGCAAATAAACTTATTAGTATTGCAAATAAAAAACAATTTTTCATAAGTATTTGATTGTAATAGTAAAAGGTAATTTTTTTTGAAATAGTATATATTATTTTATACGTTAAATCTAAAATGCATAACATCTCCGTCTTTAACAATATATTCTTTCCCTTCAATTCTTAATTTTCCATTATCTCTACAAGCAGCTTCGCTCTTGAATTTAATAAAATCTTCGAATGCAATAACTTCTGCTTTAATAAAACCTTTTTCAAAGTCAGTGTGAATAACACTTGCAGCTTGTGGTGCTTTCCAGCCATTACCAATTGTCCATGCCCTTACTTCTTGAACACCAGCAGTAAAATAAGTTTCTAATTTCAACAATTTATAAGCTGACTGAATTAATCTATTTAATGCAGGCTCTTTCATTTGATATTCTTCCATAAATAAGGCCTTATCGTCTGCGTCTTCCACTTCCGTAATTTGTGCTTCTATATTATTACACATTACAATTACTTCTGCCCCTTCTTTGATAGCCATTTCTTTAAGCATTTCAGAATATTTATTTCCTGTATGCATAGAGGCTTCGTCTACGTTCGCAACATACATTACAGGTTTCTCTGTTAATAAACAGATGTCTGCAATAGCTGCACTTTCTTCCTTTGACAAACCTAATGAACGAACACTTTTTCCTTGATCTAAATGGTCCTTGCATTGTAATAATACTGCAAGTTCAACTTTAGCTTTCGGATCCGTTTTAGCTAATTTTTCAGTTCGTTGAATTTTCTTCTCTACACTATCTAAATCCTTTAATTGTAATTCTGTTTCTATAATCTCTTTATCAGATATAGGATTAATAGCACCTTCCTCTCTTAATACATTTTCGTCTTCGAAACAACGGATAACATGAATAATAGCACTTACTTCTCTGATGTTTGCCAAAAATTTGTTGCCTAATCCTTCTCCTTTACTTGCACCTTTCACTAAACCAGCGATATCTACAATCTCCAACTGAGTTGGAACAATTCTAGTTGGATTGATTAACTCTGCTAATTGATGCATTCTAATATCGGGTACGTCCACTAAACCTACATTGGGTTCGATGGTGCAAAAACGATAGTTACTTGCTTGTGCTTTTGCACTATTACTAACTGCGTTAAACAAAGTTGATTTTCCTACATTGGGTAAGCCCACGATCCCTGCTTGTAATGCCATAATCTGATTCTTTTTAAGTGCCGCAAAAATACAATTCTAATCTCAAAATGGGCTATATTAGTACCATAAACAATTGGTACTATGGCAATGAATATTATCTGGATGGCCTTTTTTGTGATCGCTTTTATAATTGCGCTTGTTAAATTGGTCTTTTTTGGGGATACAGAGATTTTCAAACTACTTGCGGACGGCCTTTTTGACTCTGCAAAGTCCTCAGTTATAGACGTTGCCTTCCCTTTAGCCGGAACCATGGTGTTCTTTCTTGGCTTGATGAATATTGCCGAAAAAGCAGGTGCCATTCAGAAATTATCTAAATGGATGAATCCGTTTTTAAGTAGATTATTCCCAGAAGTCCCAGAAAATCACCCTGCAATGGGGCATATGGTAATGAATTTTAGTGCTAATATGTTGGGCTTAGATAATGCAGCTACTCCTTTTGCTTTAAAAGCTATGGAAAGCTTACAAGGTTTAAATCCCGAGAAGGAAAAAGCCACCAATGCACAAATCATGTTTTTGGTGCTACATACCAGTGGTTTGACTATTATCCCATTAAGTATTATCTCATATCGACTTGCTGCAGGATCACACGATGCAGCTAGTATTTTTATACCCTGCGTTTTAGCTACTATTGGGACTACATTAGCGTCCATCATCATGGTTGGCTTATATCAGAAGATTAAATGGGACAAAGTATTAATTAGTTGGTTAGCCGCGCTTTTTATATTTATGTGCTTAGTTTTATTTGGGGTTAATAGTTTAAGCCCTCAAAACAAAGAAATATTTTCTAAAGTGGCAGGTTCAAGTATATTATTAGCTATTGTCGTTACCATTATATTAGGAGGCGCTTATAAGAAAGTAGCAGTATTTGATGCTTTTATAGAAGGGGCTAAAAACGGTTTTGATGTGATTATTAAAATCATACCATACTTAGTAGCTATGCTTGTTGCTATCCGTGTTTTTAGAGACAGTGGTGCCATGGAATATGTATTAAATGGACTTACTTATATGATTCAATTAACTGGAGTGAATACCGATTTTGTTGGTGCATTACCAGTTGCAATTATGCGTCCATTAAGTGGGAGTGGAGCAAGGGGTTTAATGTTAGACGTTTTCCAAACACATGGCCCTGATTCTTTCTTAGGTAAATTAGCTTCTATATTCCAAGGTTCAGCAGACACTACATTTTATATCATTGCTTTATACTTTGGAAGTGTTGGAATTAAGAAAGTTCGTTATGCAGTTTGGGCGGGATTGTTCGCTGATATTATTGGCGTAGTAATTGCCATTTTAATTGGATATACTTTCTTTAAATAATTATAAACCCGCACTCATTTTCATCACTTCTTCCCATTCAGCATCTGTAACAGGTTGGACTGATAGTCTTCCTAAGCGCACTAAAGCCATATTTTCTAAATTAGTATTGGCTTTTACGTCGGCTAGTTTGACTGGATTTTTTAGCTTTTTATGCGGTGCGAAATCAACTGCTAACCATGCAGTTTCTTCTGTGGTAGGATCCTGGTAAGCTTCTTTCACAACTTTAGCAATACCTACAATTTCCATTCCTTCATTACTATGATACCAAAATGCTAGATCGCCTTTTTTCATGGAACGTAAATTATTTCTAGCACCATAATTACGTACACCATCCCAGAAAGTTTTTTTATCCTTAATAAATTGATCCCAAGAATATTTAAATGGTTCAGATTTAATTAACCAATAAGCCATAATAATAAATTAAAGAATTTTAAAATAGGGTAGTTGCGTTAGTAACCACTTGCTAAAACATCTGACAAGTGTAATACTTTAATTGCCTGTCCGTTAAAATTAATACGACCGTCCAAATGCATTAAACAACTCATATCTGTGCTTACTATATATTCAGCTTGAGTATCTAATGCGTTGTCTATTTTCTGGTCTGCCATGGCAACACTTATAGTATCATATTTAACTGCGAAACTTCCTCCAAATCCACAACATATATCGGTGTCTTTCATTTCCACTAGCTCTAAACCATTCACTAAAGACAATAAGGTTCTTGGTTCTTCTTTTATTACACATTCTCTAAGCCCAGCACAACTATCATGATAAGTTACTTTACCATTAAAACTAGCTCCGATATCTGTAACTTTTAAAATTTTAACTAAGAACTCAGACAATTCAAACATTTGGTTGGTTACTTTTTTGGCAGGGCTTTGAAAGGCATTATTTTCAAAAAGCTTGCCATAATTATTTCTAACAAAACCAGTACAACTTGCACTTGGGCTTACAATATAATCAGCACCATCAAAATCTTGTACAAATTTAGTACATACGTCTTTTGCTTCACCCCAAAATCCTGCATTAAACGCAGGTTGACCACAACAAGTCTGACTTGGATTATACTTAACAGTACATCCTGCTTTCTCTAATACTTTGATGGTATTAAAAGCAACTTGTGGATACAATTGATCCATAAAACAGGGGATGAATAATTGAACTATCATACTTAAAAAATAATAATAACTAAAAAAAAGAGCCTCTTTAGAAGAGACTCTTTAAAATATTTATGGTTGAATCTTTAATCGATTGATATACTTGTCTGCCATAAATCCTTTTTCAGATTTAGGATATTTATTTTTGATTGTATTATACAATTCAATTGCTTCGTCAGACTTTCCATTAAGCTCTAAGAAAGAAGCAGCGCGGAATAAATATTCAGAAGAAATTGATTCGTCTTCTGGGAAATATTCACCTGCTTTTTTATAATAAGAAACCGCTTCGTCATTCTTTTTTAATTCAGCATATGCATCACCCATAGTTCCATAAGCAATTGCTTGAACTTGTTTTGCATTTGTTGTAAAGTCTTTTAAATATTCGATTGATTTATTAAAATCATTTAATCTGAAATAACTAATACCTGCATAATACTTAGAAAGGTTTGCAGCTTTTGTACCACTGTACTCTTTCATAATATATAATACACCTTTACTTGTTCCGTCACCATTTAACACATAGTTAGATGAATCGTTAGCAAAGTATTTCTCCGCCATGAAGATAGCATCCGCTGCTTTTGCTTCACGTGGTTTTTGATATAGTTCAGAATATCCAAAAAATCCACCTATTAATACAACAGCTAAAACTAAAGTATAAGTAAGGGCTTTCTGATTCTTTTTAACAAAGTCTAAAAATGGATGTTGGTCTTGATGTAAATCACTCATATTGTTTGGTTATAATGTAATGTTCAGTTAAAATGGTTTGTTGAATTAGTCAACGATGAATGGATAGTTCTGATCGATGTAAACATCTTTATAAACCTCACTATCATCTGGCCAAGGGCTGTCTTCTGCATATTTCACAGAACCTTCAACTATGGTATTGATTTTGTCATCTATAGCTAATAAGTCTGCTTCTGTTGCGTAATTATTTTCTAAAATGGTTTTTCTAACTTTAGTAATAGGATCTTGGTCTTTGTATTCTTCTACCTCGTCCTTAGTTCTATATTTTTGAGGATCCGAAACAGAGTGACCTCTATATCTGTAAGTTTTCATTTCTAATAAAGTAGGGCCTTCGCCGTCTCTTGCACGCTTAGCAGCTCTTGCTACTGATTCATGTACAAGTTCCGGTGTCATTCCGTCTATCTTATCAGCAGGCATTTCGTATGCGTCAGCTAATTTGTATATATCAATAACGTTACTCGTTCTTTCGATTGAAGTACCCATTGCGTAATTATTGTTTTCACAAATAAATACAATTGGCAATTTCCAAAGCATTGCTAAGTTGAAAACCTCATGCAACATACCTTGTCTTGCAGCACCATCACCAAAGAAACATAGCACTACATTATTAGAGTCTCTGTATTTTTCAGCAAAAGCTAAACCAGCACCAGTGCCAATTTGTGCGCCTACAATACCATGACCTCCAAAAAAGAAATGTTCTTTACTAAATAAGTGCATGCTACCACCTTTACCTTTTGAACAACCAGTAGCTTTACCATATAACTCAGCCATTGCTGAATTAGGCGTCATGCCTTTGGCAAGTGCTAATCCGTGATCACGGTAACCAGTAATAAATGGGTCTTCTTGATTTGTTGCAGTCATACAACCAGCAGCAATCGCTTCTTGACCATTATAGACGTGGAAAAATCCTCTGATTTTACCCGCCATTTTATACATTTCTTCTGATTTTGATTCAAATTGACGTATTAATTGCATCAATTCGTACCAATACAGGTATGTTTCTTTAGAAAATTTTTGCGCCACAGTCCTTGTAATTTTGGAGGCAAATATACTGTTTTAGATGTAAAAACAGCGCTTATGCTTCGTTTAAAAATGGGTATTTATAGTCAGTAGGAGGGTTAAAGGTCTCCTTTATGGTACGCGCACTTAACCATCGGTATAAATTCAGCATACTTCCTGCCTTATCATTGGTACCAGATCCTCTTGCTCCACCAAATGGTTGTTGACCTACCACTGCTCCAGTTGGCTTATCATTTATATAGAAATTACCAGCTGCATGTCTTAACATATTGGTTGCCAATTCAATAGCTGAACGATCCTGTGCTATAATAGAACCAGTTAATGCATATTTAGAAGTGCTATCTAGAATTTTAAGTGTTTTTTCAAACTGTTTTGCTGGATATGTATAGATAGTTAATACTGGGCCAAATATCTCTTCACACATGGTCAAGTATTTTGGATCAGTTGTTGCAATCACAGTAGGTTCAACGAAATAACCAATTTTCTTACTAAAATTACCGCCTACCAAAATTTTGGCCTTCTTATCTTTCTTAGCTTTTGATATGTATTTAGTAATATTATCAAATGATTTTTCGTCAATAACCGCATTTACGAAATTGCTAAAATCTTCTACATTACCCATCTTCATGGACTGCACCATTTTAACCAATTTATCTTTCACAGCTTGCGCAATATTACTAGGTAAATAAGCTCTAGACGCAGCAGAACATTTTTGACCCTGGTATTCAAATGCACCTCTTGCTAAAGCAGTTGCAACAGTATCCACGTCAGCACTTTCATGAACCATAACAAAATCTTTTCCTCCTGTTTCGCCCACTATTCTAGGATATGATTTATATCTTGGAATATTTTCACCAATTTGCTTCCACATGGTATTAAAAACACCAGTTGATCCGGTGAAGTGAACCCCTGCAAAATCAGGGTGGGTAAAGCATGTAGCACCTATTGTAGGCCCGTCAACATATACTAAATTGATAACTCCATCTGGTAATCCGGCTTCTTTCAAAATACGCATAAATAATTGCGCAGAATAAACTTGAGTATTAGCTGGTTTCCATACTACTACATTCCCACACATTGCAGCAGACGCAGGTAAATTACCTCCGATTGCAGTGAAATTAAATGGAGTTATAGCTAATACAAAACCTTCTAATCCACGCCATTCCATTCTATTATGAATACCTGGAGATGACACAGGTTGTTGTTGATAAATGTCACATAAAAAATGAACATTAAATCTTAAGAAATCAATTAGTTCACAAGCAGCATCTATCTCCGCTTGGTAAGCATTTTTACTTTGACCCAACATAGTTGCTGCGTTCATTTCAAAACGATATTTTGTTGCCAATAAATCCGCTGCTTTTAAAAATATATGCGCTCTAGATTCCCAAGGCATATCTGCCCAAGAAGCTCTTGCTTTTAATCCAGCATTAATAGCTTGTTCTAAATGCTGCTTTGTTCCCATATGGAAATGCCCTAAGACATGTTTAATCTCATGTGGAGGGTGTATTGCTACTTTTTTGCCGGTACGAACTGCTTTACCATTAATATACATAGGTATATCTAATGTTTTTTTCTTTGCATTCGCTAATGCTTGTTTTAACGCAATTTTTTCAGGGGATCCTGGTGCATAACCTAAAACAGGTTCATTAGCTGGAGAGGGGTAGTTAAAATATCCAATTTGCATAATATAAAATTAGAACACAAAAATAGGGTTTTAATAAACATCTGTTAGGAATTGATGCCACTGAATAAACAGTTTCTTGCTAAATTTGGATATTAAATACCACTCATGCAATATATACTTGTTGACATTGTAGACAGATCACATTTTTACCCTTTTAGTTTAACGAGATCCGTCGCAGAATGCAGAGCTGGAATTTTTACTTTTCAAGAAAGATGGGAGCAATATTTGGAAGCGGAAACTGGCATTTATACTGTACCTTATTTACAAAATTTATATGAAAACAATGATTTTTTAAATACTTCAGATGCTATTTATTTTATAAATATTACCTGTATTCCAACAGATGAAATTGTTGCACAAATAAAAATTTTAAACACCGGTGAAAAGTTAATTAGTGCATCTGGTAAATGGATTGCAACAAAAAGCGAAGAAAGGTCATTGACTAAAATATTACTGGCTAACTATGCCCCAAAAGCCATTGATAGCGCATCTTTTGTAGAAAACGCTGTGCATTTAATTAAATTGAATACTTCTTTTATTCAAAGAGATTTTAACTGGGTAAAAGCGAATCGAGTATCTCAAGCATTAGATAATTCAAATAGAACAATTGGACTAGATAATATTTTTATTGAAGAAGGTGCTTCTGTTTCTTGTGCTAATTTGAATGCGAGTGAAGGCCCCATTTATATAGGAAGAGATTCAGTAATTATGGAAGGTGTAAGTATTAGGGGGCCATTTGCATTAGGATTTAAAGCAGTGGTTAAAATGAACACCAGTATTTATGGGGCAACTACCATTGGCCCATATTGTATCGCTGGGGGAGAAATTAAAAATGCAATTTTAATGGGTAATTCCAATAAAGGACATGAAGGCTATTTGGGAGATAGTATCATTGGATATTGGTGTAATTTAGGTGCTGGCACCAGTAATAGTAATATTAAGAATACGGGGGGGAAGGTTCAATTATGGAATGAATCTGATCAAATTTGGGACACTATAGGACAGAAAATGGGAATGGTGGTTGGTGACTATAGCAGATTTGCCATACTTTCTAGAATCAATACCGGTTCTTATATCGGAGTTAGTGCTAATGTGTTTGGAATGGGCTTATTACCTAAAAACCTTCCCAATTTTACTTGGGGTGTTTTACCTGGTTATCAAATAGATAAGGCAATAGACGATATTAATAATTGGATGAAACTGAAGGGGAAGTCAATAAATGAAGCTGAAAAATTGGTATTAAAACATCTTTACCAAATTAGTATCCAGTAAGCCTATACTAAATAGAGGTTTAGCCTAAATTTTAAGTACCTTTGCAGCGCTAAAAACAACTAAAATTCCTAATAAATTAATACTATGAGAAAGCAAATTGCAGCAGCAAACTGGAAAATGAATTTAAGCCAAAATGAGGCCGAAACTTTGTTAGATCAATTATTGGCTACTGAACATAGTTTGTCAGCAAATCAAGAAGCTATTTTTGCAGTTCCTGCAATTTATATTCCATTAGCTACGCAAAAATTAGTAGGTAAAACTAATGTATATGTAGCGGCTCAGAATTGTCACCAAAAAGACAATGGAGCTTATACTGGAGAAATTTCTGCTTCCATGTTTGCATCTGTTGGTGTAAAACACATTGTTTTAGGACACTCAGAGCGACGTGAATATTTTGCGGAGTCAGATGCATTATTAGCTGAAAAAGTAAATGCAGTTTTAGCTATTGCAAGTACCCCAATATTTTGTTGTGGAGAACCTTTAGCAATAAGAGAAGCTGGTACTCAAAATACTTTTGTGGAAGCACAATTGAAAAATTCATTATTTCATTTGACTGCAGAACAAATTACGAAAGTGGTGATTGCGTATGAGCCAATTTGGGCTATCGGAACAGGCAAAACTGCATCAAGTGAGCAAGCACAAGAAATTCATGCTTATATCAGATCTGTATTTGCATCTCAATATGGTCAGTCTATTGCTAATCAAATTTCAATTTTATACGGAGGCAGTGTTAAAGCTGCAAATGCAAAAGAAATATTTTCACAACCAGATGTTGATGGAGGTTTAGTTGGAGGTGCTAGTTTAGTAGCCACTGAATTTGCAGCAATTATCAATGCACTAAAATAGAATTTAAAAGACTAGTTTCACTACATGAAGAACATAAGAAATTTTTGTATCATCGCACATATTGATCACGGTAAAAGTACCTTGGCTGACCGTTTATTGGAACATACCAAGACTATTACAGAACGTGAAATGATGAATCAGGTTTTAGATGATATGGACTTAGAGCGAGAGAAGGGTATTACCATTAAGAGTCATGCGATTCAAATTAATTACATACATAAGGGTGAAACCTATACTTTAAACTTAATTGACACACCAGGACACGTTGACTTTAGTTATGAAGTGAGTCGTGCCTTAGCAGCATGTGAAGGTGCTTTGTTATTAGTAGATGCTTCACAAGGTATTCAAGCACAAACTATTTCAAATTTATACTTAGCATTGGATAACAATTTAGAGATCATTCCTGTGATTAATAAAATTGACATGGATGGAGCTAAGATTCCTGAGGTAACAGATCAAATTATTGATTTGATTGGTTGCAAGCAAGAAGATATTTTATTGGCAAGTGGCCGTTCTGGAATTGGTATAGAAGAAATTTTACAAGGAATTATTGAAAGAATTCCTGCACCGTCAGGTGATACAGAAGCTCCATTACAAGCTTTGATTTTTGATAGTGTATTCAATAGCTTTAGAGGTATTATAGTTTATTATAGAATAATGAACGGGGTGTTGAAAAAGAATGACAAAATTAAGTTTGTTGCATCTGGCCGAGAATATATTGCGGATGAAGTTGGTGTTTTAAAGTTAGCCATGACTCCAAAAGCAGAAGTGCGCGCAGGAGATGTGGGATATATTATTACTGGTATTAAAGTGGCGAAGGAAGTTAAAGTTGGAGATACCATTACTTTAGCTAATAATCCTGGTCCAATGATTCATGGTTTTGAGGAAGTGAAACCAATGGTATTCTCTGGAATTTATCCAGTTAATACAGACGAATTTGAGGAGTTAAGAGATTGTATGGACAAGCTTCAATTAAATGACGCTTCTCTTACATTTGAATTAGAAACTTCTCAGGCATTAGGTTTTGGTTTCCGTTGTGGATTCTTAGGACTTTTACATATGGAGATTGTTCAAGAGCGATTAGAACGTGAGTTTAATCAAACTGTAATTACAACCGTTCCCAACGTTAGCTTTATTGCCTATACTACAAGGGACGAAAAGATCATAGTAAACAATCCAACAGAGATGCCAGATCCTGTAAAGATAAAGCGCATTGAAGAACCATTTATTAGAGCTCAAATAATTACAACACCAGACTATATTGGTAATATCATCACCTTATGTTTAAGTAAAAGAGGAATGTTGATTAATCAAAGTTATTTGACACCAACAAGAGTGGAGTTGATTTTTGAAATGCCATTAACAGAGATTGTTTTTGATTTTTATGATAAATTGAAAAGTCAGACAAGAGGTTATGCTTCATTTGATTATACTCAAATTGGATTCAGAGACGCCGACATTGTAAAGATGGATATATTATTGAACAATGAAAAAGTGGATGCATTAAGTGCTTTAATACACAGAGGCAAGTCTGCTGAATTTGGTCGTAAACTTTGTGAGAAATTAAAAGACTTATTAACTAAACAACAGTTCCAAATTGCAATACAAGCTGCCATTGGAGCTAAAGTAGTTGCTAGAGAGAATATCTCAGCAATGCGTAAAGACGTAACTGCAAAATGTTATGGTGGTGATATAAGTCGTAAGCGTAAATTATTAGAAAAGCAGAAAGAAGGTAAAAAGAGAATGAGACAAATTGGTAATGTGGAAATTCCTCAAGAAGCATTCTTAGCAGTACTTAAATTAGATTAAGTTTTAATTCTTAATTGACTTAAACTATTTGAAATATAAAATTTAATAAGCCTACTAACAGTGGGCTTATTTTTTTTGTACAAATGTCCATTTGCCATTTATCCAATTGAAGTATAATTCATTCCCACTGGGAACCAGGGTACTAGGATTTTTCAAATCTTTCTCGGTACTTGTAAGTTCAGATACTACAATCAATTTCGACATAGCGTCATACTTAATAATCGCATTACTACCTTTCTTATATTGATATACCAATCTATCTGCTGGAGCTAATGGAAAGCATGGGTCTTTTGGATAACTAAAATAATCTCCGCCAAATATGGGTTCATTATTGACCAATTTCATCACTTCTATAATTTTTCTTGATATGCCATTGGTATATTCATCATAACCTAATAAGGTATATAATGTTTCACCTTGAAATTGTACTGGAATGATATCATAATAAATTGCACCGATCCAATGTTGACGATCATTAATGCCAACAGCTGTATTCAACATAAAATCAGATTGATCAAATAAAGGCAATAATTTAAGATTACCGTCTACAGTAGGAAATTGAATAGCAGCCCTTTGTCTAAAAGTGCCATCGCCTAAATCAATTTGCCAGCTGAAGATTTTAAATTTATTATCAGGAGACAGAATATGTTTAATGGCATGTAAAGAATCAAAACTAAATTGGAAAGAATTATTTGCTTTTAAAGTACTTACTAAAGCTTTAGTAAAAAGGCTGTCCGCTATAAACCTATTTTGTATAATGGTATCTTCTTGAATTTTAATGGCATACTGCTCTAAGATTTTTCCTTCTTTATCAATATTAAAAGTTTTTGAATCTGTCTTCAATTGACCAAAACTAAAAATAGCAGAAAATAAAGTTAAAGAGAATAGGGTACAATGCTTTGTCATTAAACAAAACTACGAATATGAATTGATTATAAAGCTTGCGCAAATGCTAATAAATCATCAAATCTGAAATCAATGGCATTATGAGGAAATGAAGTCTCAGGATGTGTAGTTGCAACGAATACAGTATGCAAACCAGCTTGTCGACCAAATTCCATATCGGAGGTCCTATTGCCAACCATTATAGAGTTTGTAAAGTTAATTTCAGGGAAAAGATGTTTAGCTTGGAATGCCATGCCGGGTTGTGGTTTTCTATTTATAGAATTATTGTCTAAGTCGGTACAATAAAAAATATGATCAATTCTTCCACCCATTGCTTCAATTTTATAAACCATATTAGCATGAATTGTCGTCAAATCTAATTCAGTCATTAATCCTTTTCCAACCCCTTTTTGGTTGGTTGTAATTACAATTTTATTAAACTTTTTGGCTAAGATAGGTAGGGCAATAAGGCTATTGGGATAAAATTCAAATTCATTCCAATTTTTAACATAGTCCTCATTTTTTTCTACATTAATAACACCATCTCTATCTAAAAACAAAGTCCAGTTGGTATTGATATCTTTTAAATTCAAGGCCATTATTTACCAAAAATATTTTCTTCTACTAATTCACAAATGATATGTCCAACTAGTATATGCGACTCTTGAATACGAGGTGTTGTATTAGAAGGCACATTGATTAAATAGTCCCCTAAGTCTTTCATTTGACCTCCTTTAGCACCAGTAAACCCGATTGTGATAACTCCAATAGTCTTAGCCATTTCAAATGCTTTAACAATATTAGCAGAGTTCCCCGACGTACTAATACCAATTAATACATCGCCTGGCTTAGCAAGGCCTTCTAGCAGTCTTGCATAAATTACATCATAACTATAATCGTTAGCTACTGCTGTTAAATAAGAAGAATTACAATGTAAAGCATCCGACGGTAAAGCTTTACGGTCTTTGTAAAAACGTCCTGAAAATTCTGCAGCTAAATGTTGTGCATCAGCAGCACTTCCGCCATTACCAGCAAAATAAACTGCATTACCATTTTTGAAAGCATTGGTTACTACTTCCACTACCACTTCAAGTTGCTTTAATAATAAATCATCAGTTAATAAGTTCTGTTTAACTTCTATTGACGATTGAATTAAGTTTTTTATGATTGCTAATGACATGTTTTATAATTGTTGATGCAAAGTTAAAAAATTTTCAGCCATTTGGTTCCAACTATATTTTTTTTGCTCTTCCATAATATAAGGAGTAAAATGAGACTCACCAAGTTCGTATAATTGTACAATTCCGTCAGCAATAGCTGCAATAGTAGGTTCTACAACAATTCCTACTTTACCATTGGGCACCGTGGCTGCAAGTCCTCCTACATTAGTGACAAGCATTGGCTTTTCAAAATGATAGGCCAATGGAGTAACTCCACTTTGCGTTGCATTACGGTAAGGTTGTATAATAAAGTCTGCACTACAAACATAGTTTTTGACCTCCGCATCTGGGACAAATTCAGTATGTAGTATGACATTATCTTGAATTCCTAATTGTTCAATTAAAGAATGATAGGGGGTAGCGTCTTCATAAAATTCTCCAACGACCATTAATTTAATTCCTAAATTTTTAATAGCTGGTGTAGCCATTGCAGCTAATAATAAATCAAGTCCTTTATATTTTCTAATAAAGCCGAAAAACAAAATCACTTTGTCATTAGATTCAATTCCAATAATATTCCTTGCTTCTAATTTCGAAATAGGTTTGCCAAAATGATCAAATATAGGGTGGGGGGAAACAATGACTGGTTTGTGTGAGAATTGCTTAACGTCCTGTTTTACTTTATCACTCATTGTTAAAAAGCCATTCACTGCGCCAGCAAAGTATTTTGTAAATAGGGAATCTCCAATTCGTCTTTCATGAGGAATCATATTATCCACTATGGCAATAACCTTTGTCTTTTTATTGCCAGTCGCAAGTCGACAAATGGTACCTAAGCATGGAGCTAGAAAGGGAATCCAATATCTTACAATTATTAAATCTGGCTTTAATCTTTTTAAAGCTAATCCAATTTTAATCCAATTAAATGGATTAATTGAATTGATACTTGCTGAAATTTTTATGTTTAATGGAGCTGGCTGATTTGAATATTGAGTTTTCCCAGGAAATAGAAAATTAGGATACTGTAATGAGAATGTCTCAATACTACTATCAATGCCCATACTAGAAAAAGTGACAGCCAACTTTTCATCAAAAGCAGAAAGACCACCTCTTAATGGCCAAGCTGGCCCAATTATAACTAGTTTATTTACCATCCTAGTTTCTCAGATATTAAATAATTGTTTCTATCTGCTGCATTTCTGTTAACCAATTCAGCAATAAAACCAGCTAAAAATAATTGAATTCCAATTAACATAGAAGTTAAGGCAATATAGAATGCAGGTTTATTAGTGATACTTGTTTCCGTATCCATAAATTTAGATACAATAATATATCCAACCGATCCAAATCCAATTAGAAAAAACAGCGTTCCTAGTAAGCCAAAAAATTGCATTGGCTTTTTACCAAATTTTGACAGAAACTGAATGGTCATTAAGTCTAAGAAACCATTTACAAAACGCTCCCATCCAAATTTAGTAGTTCCGTATTTTCTTGCTTGGTGAACTACCACTTTTTCACCAATTTTTTTAAAGCCAGCCCATTTGGCAAGGATAGGGATATAACGATGCATTTCTCCAAATACTTCAATGCTTTTAACCACTTTCAATTGATAGGCTTTAATACCACAATTGAAATCATGTAAAACAATACCTGAACTTTTACGTGCTACTGCATTATATATTTTTGAAGGAATATTTTTAGTAAAAGTATTATCATATCTTTTCTTCTTCCAACCACTTACTAAATGATACCCTTGATTCACTATCATGTCATAAAACTCTGGTATCTCGTCTGGAGAGTCTTGTAAGTCAGCATCCATTGTAACCACTATATCACCTTGAGCTGCTTTAAACCCTTCATTCAAGGCAGCAGACTTCCCATAATTACGTTGAAATCGTATTCCTTTAAGCGCATTATATTGAGCTCTTAATTTTTCAATTACCTCCCAGCTCTCGTCGTCACTTCCGTCGTCCACCATAATTACTTCATAAGTATAATGATTGGCCTGCATCACACGATGTATCCATTCCATTAATTCTGGTAAAGAATCTGCTTCATTAAACAAGGGTATAACAACTGATACTTGCATTCTATTCTATTAATATATTATTTATTATTGACCTGAATTGTCCTGAAAAGGATTTGGATTCTTTTTTGCAATTGCTGCTCCAACCAAAGAACCTAAAGCACCAATGATACCAGTTCCAATAATAGCTCCGCCAATTGCAAATGGCAAGAAATACTTCTTAGTCATTGTAACTGCTTGCTCTATCATTTCGTCTGTCATTTGAGGATTTTTTTCCATTTGCTTTCTTGAAATTTCAATAATCTTATCCACCATGTCAGGGAATAAAAATTTAAATGATAAGATAGAGAATAAGACGGTAATTACAATAACAACCGAAGTAGTCTTAAAGCCATGCGCAAAAACATTACCAAAAGTTACATTATGATTGTTTTGATTTGAATACAACACGGAACCATAAATTAAGCCACCAATAAATATGGCATAATTAACCCAACTTAACCAAGTGATTTCGTATAAATTAAATACGTATACTAAAATGCTAATTACGATTGATATACCCGCTAAAATTGCACCTTTAACGATATGACTTGTTACTGTATTCTCCATGATTAAATTTTTTATTTTTTTTAATATATTATATAAATCGATGCTTCTATTTATGAATTTTGATTCAGTTTTCCTTTAACTAATGTTCCTACTACTTTACCTTTTAATTCTATATCCCAAAATGGAGAATTTGCTGATTTACTTTTTGAATCTTTCATACTCATTTTAGTTATCAATGTGTTATTATACATTGTGAGCTCCGCTACATTTCCTTCCTTGATAGTGGCGTCTGCTAATCCAAATATATTTCTTGCATTTATAGAAAATAAATCGGCAATTTTATCTGACGATAAACTTGGAATTTTATCTTGAATCGCAGCATAACAAGTTTCAATACTAGCCATCCCTGATTTTGCATTTTCAAATTCAATCGTTTTACCATCCCAATCCTGTGGCATATGATGTGAACTAATACAATCAACAACCCCGTTTTGCACTGCTTCTAATAATGCCAATCTATCCTTTTCTGTTCTTAATGGAGGGGATACTTTTAATAAAGTATTATAATCCTTTAAATCTTCTTCGGTAAAGAAAAGATGATATGGAGTGACACTACAAGTAATTCCTAAGCCTTCTTTTTTTGCAGCTGCAATCAAATTAATTCCTTTTGCAGTTGTGACACCTGTAATATGCAATTTTGATTCAGTATATCTTAATAATTCAATGTCTCTTGAAATAATCAACTCTTCAGCAATTGCTGGTATACCTGGTAAACCTAATTTAGTGGACAAAATTCCTTCATTCATTAAACCCAAACTTCCTAAACTTTTATCGATTGGCATTTGTATTGCAACACCGTCAAAAGCTTTAACATATTGCAAAGACTTCAAAAACAATAAAGTAGATTGAACAGGGTAGAGCCCATCACTAAATGCAACCGCTCCATTGGAATGCATGTCAATCATTTCTGCTAAATCCTTTCCTTCAATATGTTTTGAGATAGCTCCAATAGGTAGCACATGAATTGGTAAAAATTGATTTTGCTGTAAAACGTAACTAACCTGTGATTTATTATCAATTACTGGTTTAGTATTTGGAATTGCAAAAACGGTAGTATATCCACCATTATTGGCTGCAGCAGATCCTGATACTAATGTTTCACGGTGCTCCATACCTGGATCACAAAAATGAACAAAAGGATCCACCCAACCTGGACTCACTAAAGTATTTGGTTTGTCAAAAATTGAATCGGCTTCCCCGGTATAATTATCTGAAATAGAAAGGATCGTTTGATCTTGAATTAGAATGTCTTTTATACAACCGTTAAAAGGCGAATTAGTATCAGCTATTTTAACTTGTCTGAGAAGGATTGTCATCAGGCAAAAATTTAGTGCAATATAACCCGTTTTTTTCGATTTGAACGTAAAAAGGCCGCATTTGAAGCCCTACTTAAAGGTTAATTGTTTTTAAATAGTTTACCTTTGCATTCATGAATTTTACAGATTTAAACCTTAATCCGTCCTTGCTTAAAGCATTGGAGGACTTAAAATATACAAAAGCAACTACCATTCAACATCGCGTATTCCCAATTGTGATGTCTGGGAGAGATGTATGTGGTATTGCCCAAACTGGAACGGGTAAAACCTTTGCTTATTTATTACCTTGTTTAAGACAATGGAAATTCGACAAAAACAAAGATCCACAAATTTTAGTACTTGTTCCAACAAGAGAATTAGTGGTACAGGTGGTAGAAGCTGTTAAGAAGTTAACTCCATTTATGAATGTGGTAACTGTTGGAGTTTTTGGTGGAGTGAATATAAATACACAAGCCATTGAAGTAGAAAAAGGGGTGGATGTATTAGTAGCAACTCCAGGTCGTTTATTTGACTTAATAATGAATGGCTCTATTAAAACTAAGACAATTAAAAGATTGGTTATTGATGAAATGGATGAGATGTTGAATTTAGGATTTAGAAAACAAATCACCAATATCTTAGAATTACTTCCTGCAAAAAGACAGAATTTATTATTCTCTGCTACCATCACAGAAGACGTTGAAAAATTAATGGACGACTATTTTACTTCACCAGAAAGAGTAGAAGCGGCACCTACAGGAACCCCACTTGAAAATATTATTCAAACAGGCTATTTAGTTCCCAATTTTAACACAAAAGTTAATTTATTAGAATTGCTATTGTCTTCGGATAATACAATGACAAAAGTGCTAATATTTGCTGCTACAAAGAGTTTAGCGGATCAGCTATATGATCAATTAATAGAAAAATTCCCTGAAATCGTTGGAGTTATTCACTCTAATAAAGAGCAGAATTATCGTTTTAATACTGTGAATCAATTCAAAGCGGGTGTGTTCAAATATATTATTTCTACTGACGTTATGGCTAGAGGTATTGACGTTGCAGAAGTAACACATGTTATCAATTTTGATACTCCAGAAGTGCCTGAAAATTATATTCACCGAATTGGTAGAACTGGCCGTGCTGATAAAAAAGGTATTGCAATTACTTTTATCACTGAAAAAGAAGCAAAGTCTAAAGAAGCGATTGAGTCTTTAATGAAACAAGAAATTCCAATGTTGGAATTGCCAGAAGCATTAGAAATTTCTGATATTTTAACTGAAGACGAGAAGCCTAAAGTATTCATGAAAATTATTCAAATCAAACGACCAAAAGCAGAAGAGCGTGGCGCTTCGTTTCATGAGAAATCGGCAAAGAATCAAAAGGTGAACGTTCGAAAAAATCACAAGGAAGCCATGCAGAAAAAATACGGCAAGCCTAAAACTAGAAAGGCAAAAAAATAAAGAATTAAATAAAAATGAGTCCCTTTTGGAGACTCATTTTTTTTGAACTATTTCTAAGTAAATTCCCTTAAAAAGGGATAAACTAAATTTAGAATCTTTCTAAAGCAGAAAAGAAGAAATTACCCTCAATTTGAGCATTTTCATCACTATCACTGCCGTGAACTGCATTTTCTCCAATAGACGCTGCAAAGTTCTTTCTAATGGTACCTTCTTCCGCTTGAGCAGGGTTAGTAGCACCAATTAAAGTTCTAAAATCTGCAACAGCATTGTCTTTTTCTAAAATAGCAGCAACAATTGGTCCACTACTCATAAATTCAACCAATTCAGGGTAAAAAGGTCTTTCTTTATGCACTTCATAAAATTGTCCAGCTTGTTCAGTTGATAATTTGATCCATTTCATTGCCTTTACACTAAAACCAGCTTTGATTATTTGATCCAAAATAGCACCAGTATACCCTTTTTTCGTTGCATCTGGCTTAATCATTGTAAATGTTCTGTTACTCATAAGTATTTGTTATATGTTTCTAATTGAAGCTGTAAAATTACGAAAAAACATCCGATTTGTGCTAAATTTGTAATTCTATGCAATCTATCGAACAATTTTACCCGCTTCTAAATCAACCATTTAAAGCAGTTATAACCGCTCACCAAAAACCAGATGGTGATGCCATGGGATCTAGTTTGGCTTTATATCACTTTCTAACTCAGTTAGGACATGATGTAACTGTCATTTCACCAACCAACTGGGCTCAGTTCTTGGCTTGGATGCCAGGTACCGACAAAGTAATTGACTTTGAATCCAACAAAGCAAAAGCCACTGAAATAGTAAAGAATGCAGATTATGTATTCTGTTTAGATTTTAATATTCTACACAGAACTAAACATATGGAACCCATAATAAGGGATTCAAAAGCAGTTAAAATATTAATTGATCATCACCAACAGCCTGATATTGAATCATTCCAATATGGTATTAGTGATGTAAAAATGAGCTCTACTTGTGAAATGATTTATGATTTTATTGTACAATCCGGACATAGTAATTTAATCAATTTAGATATTGCAACATCTTTATATACTGGATTAATGACAGATACCGGTTCTTTTAGATTCCCATCTACCACCGCCTCTGTTCATAAAATTGTAGCCCATTTGAAAGAATTAGGACTTCAACATGCTAAAATACATGAAGCCATTTATGACAATTCTACAGAAGGACGTTTGAAGTTTATGGGAAATGCCTTCCTTAATAGAATGCATGTATTCCCTGAATTCAAAACTGCAGTGATGGCTATTCCTAAAACTGATATCTATAAATTCGAGTTGAAAACAGGAGATACAGAAGGTTTGGTAAACTATTTATTGTCCATCCACGGCATTAAATTTGCTGCCATTGTAATTGACAGAGAAGAAGAAAGAAAGTGGAGCTTTAGAAGCAAAGGTAACTTTGATGTTAATATCTTTGCGCGAACTCATTTTGATGGGGGTGGACATGCAAATGCTGCAGGTGGATCTTCTTCAAAATCGGTTGACGACACATTTAATGACTTTAAGAATTTATTAGAAAACTATAAAACACAATTAACACAAATAAACTAAACATGTTAAAATCAACACTAAAATTAGTAGCAGCGCTTGTATTGTTTGCAAGTTGTAATTCTTATGAGAAAGCGCCTTCAGGCATGATGTATAAAATTACACATGATTCTGGCAATCCTCAAAAATTGGCACAAGGCCAGTATGTTAAAATTAATTTAGAATATAAATTAAAAAGCAAAGACACAATATTAAGTTCTACAAATGGTCAAATCCCAGTTTACTTTCCAGTAGACACAGCAAGATTAGGTAAATACACATTTACTGAAATTATCATGTTGTGTAAAAAAGGAGACAAAATTGATTTCTCTTTAAGCGTAGATACCTTAGTAAAAATGGGTGTATTACAATTAAACGATGTATTTAAAGCTAAAGATGTTATCATTGGTAAAGCAGAAATTTTAGATGTATTTGCTGATGTTAAAATGGTAGACGCAGACTACAAAAAAGAAACAGATGGCGAAAAAACAAGAGAGATTGATGCAATCAAAACTTATTTAGCTAAAAATAAAATTACTGCAGTACAATCTCCAGAAGGCGTATTTGTAGTAGTTAAAACACCTGGTGACAATATTAATAAAATTGATACTACCAAAGTTGCAAGTGTTTTTTACAAAGGCTATACTTTTAAAGGTGATGTTTTTGATACCAATATCAAACCTAATGACCCTACAGCAAAACCATATGACGTTAAGATTGGTGCAGGTGGTGTAATACCAGGCTGGGAAATTGGCTTGAAATATTTTGGCAAAGGTGGTAAAGGAACTATCTATATACCTGCTATGTTAGCTTATGGTAATCAAGCAAATGGTGTTATTAAAGCTTATGAAAATTTAGCTTTTGATATTGAAATCGAAGACGTGACTAAAAAATAGTTTACTTCATTATATCTATTAAAAAGGACTGAATATTGTTATTCAGTCCTTTTTTTATGTCCACTTTAGATTCATTTATTGATGACTACTATTATGATAAGTAGGGTAATAAATCTATAATTTCTTTGGCTTCTTTTACATCATGAACTCTAATAATATCAGCTCCATTTAATAGCCCAACAGTATTAACAATGGTAGTTCCATTTAATGCTTCGTCGGGGGTAATACTTAAGGTTTTATAAATACTTGACTTTCTTGAAACGCCCAATAATATTGGCAATCCAAGCACTTTAAGTTTTTTCAATTCTTTTACAATGGTGAAATTTTCTGTAACTGTTTTTCCAAATCCAAATCCTGGATCCATAATCCAATTAGTAATCCCTAAAGCTTCAAATTGTAGCTTTTTAAGTTCAAAATATTCAATGATTGACTCCATTAAATTAGTTCTATCTACAATCTGATGCATCGTTTGCAAATCACCTGTAATATGCATTCCAATATAGGTAGCTTTTTGTTTAGCCACTGAGTCCAAAATTGAAGGCTCAAAACTTCCACAGCTAATATCATTAACTATTTTAGCGCCTGTCAAAAGGGCTTGCTTAGCAACTTCCCCTCTAAAGGTATCAATGGATATAATGGCTGCTGGGAAAGCCTTTAAAATACCCTCAATTACAGGTAAAACACGGTCTAATTCTTCCTTTTCACTTACTAAATTGGCTCCAGGTCTAGTACTTTGACCACCAATATCAATAATATTAGCCCCTTGTTGAATAAAAAGGCCCGCTTTTTGAATTGCAGCTTCTAAATTGGCCTGTCTACTGCCTGCAAAAAATGAATCTGGCGTGGCATTGATAATGCCCATGATTGCTTTAGCAGGTAATTTAAACATAGTTTTATTTTAAGTTCGTTATTCTTTATCTTGCAAGGGTTCAAAGATATTAACTAACACAGAAACAGGGGGGAATTTTTCATGAGTCAAACTTCTTTACAATATGATCAAGCTGTAGCTAGCTGCAGTGATATTTTTTTTAAGAAAACTAAGGATTATGGTACCGCTTGGCGCGTATTAAGAATCATCTCGGTTGTAGATCAAATTTTTATTAAAGCATTGAGAATTAGAACAATACAAGATATTGGGAATCAAAAAGTGGGAGATGATATCAAATCAGAGTTTAAAGGCATTTTAAATTACGCTGTTATTGGTTTAATGCAATTGAAATTAGGCGACCCTAAAGTGGAAGAATTAGAAGTTAAATTAGTGCAAGAATTATACGAGTCAAATGTTCATTTTGCTAAAACTACTATGCTAGACAAGAATCATGATTATGGTGAAGCATGGAGAGATATGAGTCAAGAAAGTTATGCCGATTTAATATTAATGAAACTACTAAGAATTAGACAAATATTAAATAATGACGGGAAGACTTTAATTAGCGAAGGGATTGATGCTAATTTTGTAGATATTTTAAATTATTCAGCTTTCGCACTTATACAAATTGCTGAAGGAAAACACTAAACTTGTTTTATGCAATCTTTCTTAAAATTTTTACGTTGGTCAGTTGGACTTCTATTTATTTTTTCTGGTTTGATTAAAGCCAATGACCCATTAGGCCTTAGTTATAAGATGCAAGAGTTTTTTGATGTATGGGGTATGAACTTCTTTTCTGACTATACCTTATGGTTGGCCCTAATTATGAACACTTTAGAAATTATTGCAGGTGTGGCATTGCTAATTAAATATCCATATAAACAAACACTTTGGTTATTATTAGCCTTAATTGTATTTTTTAGTTTTCTTACCGGCTATGCTTTATTCTCAGGCAAAATCAAAACCTGCGGCTGTTTTGGAGATTGCATTCCATTAACTCCTCAGACCTCATTTATTAAAGATATTATATTGCTATTTGCCATTATAATATTATTAATTAATGTAAAAAAGGTTAAGACAAACTTACACATGGGTTGGGGTATATTCATTATAATAATTACCACATTTGGAGTAGGGTATGGCCAACAACATGTATTACAACATTTGCCTTTTATAGATTGTTTACCTTATAAACAAAGTAAAGACATAGTAGAACAAATGAAAGTTCCTGCTGGTGCCATTGCAGACAGTGTGTCCATTCAAATGGAATTTGAGAAAGCTGGAAAAAAATATTCTTTTGATGTAAATAATTTTCCTGCAGACTTTGATAGTACTTATGTTTTCAAAACAAGAAAAGAAGTTATCGTTTTAAAAGGTAATGGCAAAGTTGCTCCTATTCAAGACTTTAAATTATTTACATTAAGCGGAGTTGATACTACACAGCAATTATTTGAGACGAGTACTCCTTATATTTTAGTTTTTGCAGGTTCCATTGATCCATCTATTCCATGGGAAACCATAATTACTAAATTACAAACCAAGTATAAATTGGTTTATATAGTTACTGCAGACAAATCAAATGCTATCAATCAATTCAAGCAGATTCCAATATTGGTTGGAGATATTACTATGATTAAAACTGCTGCTAGGGTATGGCCAAGTATATTTATTATGAATGGATCTACCATCATGCAAAAAACTAGTTATTTAGACTATTTAAAAGATTAGCTTTTTTTTCACTTTTTAATTACGTAACTTAGGATAACTATCCGTTACAATTAAAATTGAATTTTTATGTCTAAAATTAGAGATATCTTAATTAAAAAAGGGCCTCATTTTAATATTGTGACCCCAGATACAAAAGTCTTAGATGCTTTAACCATCATGAAGTCTGAGAATTTAAGTTATGTGGTTGTTATGGACAATAACCAATACTTAGGAATCATGTCTGAAAGAGATTATACACATAAAATTAAATTAGAAGGACGCAAATCAGATACCACTACCGTAGTAGATATCATGACAAAAGACCTGCCTGTTATTGGCTATACGGATGACTTGGAAAGATGTATGGTATTAATGAATGTATATAAAACTAGATACCTACCTATATTCGATGAAATGAAATTCAAAGGTGTCTTAACTATGAATGACCTAATGCGCGAAGTAATTAAAGGAACTGGTACTACTTAATTACAACGTCTGTTATAATATTTTCACCCATTTTCTCATTCACTCTTGCTACAATTTGTAGCTTCTGAAACCCAAGCTCATTTTTAAGTGGGCCTACACTAGTTTCGATAAACAACTTCTGATTAAATATATAAATCTTATCTGTATATTTTGCAATAGTAGTGCCCATTATCTCTAGCCATACTTCTTCAATTTGAGCAGCACGTATACCGTTCTTCAATTTGCTAGTTTGTACAAACTGCTTAAGTGCATCCCCAATTTTAAAAGTTGCCATAGTTTGTAAATTTACACCATTTATAATTCAATCAATTGATAACTACTCAAATGTTTCCCTAATAAATTAGCAACTCTTTCTTTATGCGTATCTGTAATAAATACTTGTCCATCTGTAGCATTACTAACCCAGCCAAGTAATTGAATCATTCTCTGTTCATCTAGTTTTTCGAAAATATCATCCATCAATAAAATAGGAGGGAATCCTTTTTCCTTTTTAATAAACTGCCATTCAGCAAGTCTAATTGCAAATAATAAACTTTTTCTTTGCCCTTGAGAGGCTTCTTGTTTAAAGGACTGGCCTTGAATTGTTATTATTAAGTCGTCCTTATGAATCCCAGTAGATGTTCTTTGTAAAACTTTATCTTTTACAATACTGTCTTTTAGTAATTGCTTTAAATTAGTATGCTCCAAAGCAGATTGATATTTAATATCAATTATGTCATTTTGTAATGCTAAATGATTGTACAAATTAA
>CANCAY010000025.1 GCA_947374225.1 Chitinophagaceae bacterium
CTAGCACCTAATTTAATCGCGACTGACGGATCCGTTGCGATAAGAATTTGTAATGATTCTTTTTGTAAGGATTTAATTAGAGAATTTGGAAAGCCTATTGTAAGTACTTCTGCGAATATTTCTGGCTATCCTACACCCTTGTGTTTTAATGACATATCATTAGATATTATAGAAGGAGTAGATTACGTTGTAAAAATTCGTCAGGACGAAACAGATTTAAAACAACCTTCTTCTGTAATTAAATGGGATAAAGAAGGAAATTTAATTATCCTAAGACCATAACACTACCAGCCCCCAATGCAAAAAATATTAGTTATTCAAACTGCCTTTATTGGCGATGTAGTGTTAAGTACTTCCTTATTAGCGTCTTTGCATAATGAATATCCAGACATTAAACTTGACATTTTAGTGCGCAAAGGGAATGAAGCTCTTTTCAATAATCATCCTTATGTTAATTCAGTATTAGTTTGGAATAAGAAGTTGAGTAAATATAAGCATTGGTTACAAATTCTACTTCAAATAAGAAATACAGATTATGATGTTGTTATTAATGTGCAACGTTATGCGGCTACTGGATTGTGGACAGCTTTTTCAAGTGCAAAAATAAAAATAGGCTTTGATAAAAATCCGTTTTCTTTTTTATTTACACATAAAATAAAACATTTAGCTGAACAAAAAGGGCTACATGAAATTCAGAAAAATCATGCATTATTAGCTGCCATAGGAGACTTGAAATTGGCAAAGCCAAAATTATATCCATCTATTGCAGACCATCTCAAAGTTGCAGCATTTCAATCCAAACCTTATATCTGTATTGCACCTGCTTCCGTATGGTTTACCAAACAGTTTCCTGTTGAGCAGTGGGTACAATTTTTAAATGAATTGGTTTTTAATGGGGTAGTATATATAATTGGAGGTCCGGGTGACAAAGCAATTGGCGATGCAATCATTGCTGGGCTTAATAATCCTCAAAAAGAAGTGGTGAATTTATCAGGCCAACTAGACTTTCTAGCATCTGCAGCATTGCAGGAAAAAGCAGTTTTAAACTACGTGAACGATTCTGCACCAATGCATTTTGCGTCCGCTGTAAATGCCCCTGTGGTTGCTATATATTGCTCCACCATTCCTGATTTTGGATATGGCCCATTGTCAGATTGTTCTTTTATAGTTCAAACAACACAGCAATTAACTTGTCGTCCCTGTGGAATTCATGGCAAGAAAGCCTGTCCTTTAGGGCATTTTAGTTGTGCTAATAGTATTCAAATGCAACAATTATTGGAACCTTTATCACAAATGCCTCAACATTAGTACTTTTGCGCCCTATGCAGATTCATTTTACAGACAGAGAAACAGAATTGCTTCATGCGGTTGCTAAAGCTGCATCGGGTCTTGGAGTGCCTGCATTTGCAGTTGGAGGGTTTGTACGCGATAAAATATTAGACAGACCAACTAAAGATATAGATATTGTTTGTTTAGGGGACGGTATGGCATTAGCGCAAGCTTTTTCAAAATTATTTAAACCAACACCTCCTGTTTCTTTATTTAAAACTTTTGGAACAGCACAGGTTAAATTTGATGATATAGAGATTGAATTTGTAGGAGCAAGAAAGGAGAGTTATGCTAGAGATAGTAGAAAGCCCACAGTGGAACCTGGGACTATTGAAGACGATCAAAATAGAAGAGATTTTACAGTAAATGCTTTAGCAGTTGAATTAAGTTTTGAACGATTTGGAACTATTATTGATCCATTTGGTGGATTAGAAGATTTAGAAAATAAAATTTTAAAAACGCCATTAGCACCTGAAAGAACTTTCGACGACGATCCTTTAAGAATGATGCGTGCAATTCGATTTGCCACACAATTAGGTTTTGCCATTACGGAGGAAACTATGCATGCTATTCAGAAAATGGCTAATCGAATTTCCATTGTTTCTCAGGAACGTATTACAGACGAGTTGCAGAAAATAATGATGACTCCAAAACCTTCAAAAGGCTGGTACTTGTTAAGAGATGCAGGTTTGTTGCAGGAAATTTTCCCACTTTTGCTACAACTAGAGGGTGCTGAAACACTTGATGGCATTGGCCATAAAGACAATTTTTCACATACACTACAAGTATTAGATAATGTTGCAGCTAATAGTAATGATATTTGGTTAAGATGGGCCGCTTTATTACATGATATTGCAAAACCAAAAACTAAAAGATTTGAAACAGGATTTGGATGGACTTTTCATGGTCACGAAGTAGTGGGCGCAAGAATGGTACCTAAAATTTTTACCCAATTAAAGTTGCCATTAAATGAAAGAATGAAAATGGTACAAAAACTGGTAGCCCTGCATTTGAGACCCATTTCATTAACAAAAGAGACAGTAACGGATAGTGCAGTAAGAAGATTATTATTTGATGCAGGAGAAGATATTGATTATTTAATGATACTTTGTTCTGGGGATATTACTAGTAAGAATCAAAGTAAAGTAAAACGATATTTACAAGGTTTTGAATATGTACGCCAACGAATTGTGGAAGTAGAAGAAAAGGACAAACTCAGAAATTGGCAGCCACCTATCACAGGTGAAATGATCATGGAAATATTCAATATTACACCTTCCAAAAATGTTGGAATAATAAAGGATGCAATAAGAGAAGCCATATTAGATGGAATAATTCCAAATGAATTCGACGCGGCACGTGTATTTATGTTGGCGGAAGCAGCAAAGCTTGGTTTGTATCCAACAAAATAGAAAATAAATAGTAATTTCGCCCATCTAAAAGCACCAAAATGGCAATATTAAAATTCAGGGTTTATTGGGAGGAAGAGGATGCAATTTATAGAGACATCTTGGTGAAGCATACGCAACATTTTTCCGATTTCCATCAGGCGATACTGACTGCGTTTACTTTTGATCAAAAACATGACGCTACGTTTTTTAGAAGTAATGAATTGTGGCAGAGAGGAAGAGAAATTAGCAAAGAAGTTTACCTTAAGGAATATAAAGTTCCCCCTTTAATGATGGAGGAAACTACAGTGGGTTCTGAAATTATTGACACCAATCAACATTTTGTTTACGTGTACGATTTTGCAAAATCTTGGACTTTCTTAATTGAGTTAATACAAGTTATTAAAAATGCAGATTCCGACATGGAACTTAGTTATCCTGTAATTGCAAGAACGGAAGGGGTGGGACCAATGCAATATGGAACCAAGGGATTATTGGGTGAGAAATTTGCTGACATCGAAGAAAAATATGACTTAGCTGAAACTGGTGAAGGATATGGAGTGGAAGGAGAAGAAGACGCACACGCATCTGATCATGGAGGGGAAGACGACGACGATTCAGACGAAGACGATTCAGATGATGCTGACGATGATAACAATGACGATAATCAAGAATCATCTTCAAGTGAATTTTTTGATGGTGACGCATACTAGTATTTTCAAATTATATCCCATTGCATAAAACAGTCTATATTATAATGGGACCCACTGCTGTGGGTAAAACTAATTTTGCTATTCAATTAGCAAAAGCATTAAATACTGAAATTATTTCGGCAGACGCAAGACAATGTTTTAAGGAATTGAATATTGGGGTTGCAAGACCTAGTAATGAAGAATTGGAAGCAGTTCCACATCATTTCATTGCAAGTCATTCTATAGTGGATACCGTGAATGCTGGAGTATTTGAACAGTATGCATTAGAGAAAACAGCTCACTTATTTACTAATAAGGATTCGGTTGTAATAGTAGGTGGGACTGGATTATATATCAAAGCTTTTTGCGAAGGATTAGATGCCATTCCTGCTATTGACCCATCCATTAGGTCGTTTGTGGCAGCACAATATGAGCAATTTGGATTAGCATGGTTGCAATCCGAAATAGCCGAAAAAGATCCTGCCTATTGGGCACAGGCAGAACAAGACAATCCGCATAGATTGATGCGTGCTTTAGAAGTTATGCTTGGGGCAGGGGCCTCAATTTTGAGTTTTCAAAAAAAAATAAAAAAGCAAAGACCGTTTAATATTGTTAAGATTGGATTGGAAATGCCAAGACCAGCTTTAGTCGACAGGATTAATCAAAGAGTATTGAATATGGTCGAAGAAGGGCTAGAGCTGGAAGTGATTGGTTTAAAATCGGCGCTTGATCTAAATGCACTACAGACAGTGGGTTATCAAGAATGGCTACCTTATTTTGAAGGAAAAATATCCAAAGAAGAAGTCATAGAATTGATTCAGCAAAATACTAGAAGATATGCTAAGAGACAAATGACTTGGTTTAAAAAAGATGTCGAAATCCAATGGTATCAAGCAGATTCTGTGACAGTGAGTCAAGTAATATTATAGAAATATTAGTTTTTTAATTTTTTATATTAAATAGATTTAGGTTAGTTTTAAACTAATTAAAATCTATCACATGCGAAAAAAATGCATCTTTAGTTTAGTTGGTTTATTTGCGTTAAATATACTTAGTGCGCAATCTCAAGCCATACAATTTGAAAAATACACATTGCCCAATGGGTTAAAAGTAATTCTACACGAGGACCATTCGGCCCCAGTGGTAGCAGTTACTGCATTATATCATGTGGGTTCGAAAAATGAGGACACCGCTCGTACTGGATTTGCACATTTTTTTGAACATCTTTTATTTGAAGGGTCTGACAATATTAAAAGAGGAGAGTTTGATAAATACATTGCCAATGCAGGTGGAGTAAACAATGCCAATACCTCTCAGGACAGAACTTTTTATTACGAGTTATTTCCGTCTAATCAAGTTGACTTAGGGTTATGGTTAGAGAGTGAAAGAATGATGCATGCTAAAATTGAACAAGTAGGTGTGAATACGCAACGTGAAGTAGTAAAGGAAGAAAAACGACAAAGAATGGACAATCGTCCTTATGGAAGTTTTTTAACAGAAGTTTTAAAACGTGCATTTAATGTTCACCCCTATAGATGGGCTCCAATTGGAAGCATTGATCATTTAAATGCGGCAACATTAGAGGAATTTGTTCAGTTTTATAAAACCTATTATGTACCCAATAACTGTGTATTGTCAATTGCTGGTGATATAAATAAAGCAGAATTGAAACAAAAAATTGCTAGTTATTTTGGACCAATTGCAAAAAGTGCAACACCAATTATTAGACCTACTATTAAGGAACCGGCTTTAGGGGGTGAAGTAAGGGACACTATTTATGACAATATTCAGTTATCTGGCGTGTTCCAGGCTTATAGAGCACCTAAGCAAGGAGGAAGTGAATATTATGCATTCAATATATTATCTACTATTTTATCAGGCGGAGAGTCTTCTAGAATGACGAAGACATTGGTGGACACCAAACAACAAGCTGCTTTTGCTGGTTCTCAACCATTCTTTAATGAAGACGAGGGTTTGTTTATCACTATTGCATTGGCGAATGCGGGCGTAAAACCAGATTCATTAGAGCTTAGTATTGATAGTGTAGTGAATGACTTGAAAAATAATTTAGTGGGGGAGCGAGAGTTTCAAAAAGTAAAAAATCAAATTACCACGGGACTAGTTTCAAGTAAAGCAACTATGGCTGGTATTGCAGAAAGCTTGGCCGACAATGAAGTCTATTTTGGCGACGCTAATTTGATTAATACTGAATTAGATAAATATAATAAAGTAACAAGGGAAGATATACTAAAAGTGGCTCAAAAATATCTAAACAAAGACAACCGAGTAGTGTTGTATTATTTACCTAAACCAACTACAGCTAAATAGTTTCTAAGCTAAGTTTAAAAAATATATCATGAAAAAATTAGTATACCTTTTTATATGCTGCATGCCAATTACTTTAATGGCTCAGTCTATCGACAGAACTAAAGCACCAGCTCCTGGTAAAGCGCCTTTAATTCAAGTGGGAAATCCAGTTAAATATACATTGGCAAATGGGTTACAAATATTTGTAGTCAAGAACACCAAATTACCAACTGTTGTAGCTTCCTTAGTTATCAATCTAGATGGAGTAAAGGAAGGGGATAAGGCAGGTGTTGCAGATATGGCAGGTCAATTATTAAAAAGAGGAACCACTAGCATGTCTAAGGAAGTATTAGACGAGGCAGTAGAATATTTAGGCGGAAGTTTAAATACAAGTAGTTTGTCTGCTACTGTAAGTTCCTTAAAGTATAATTTTCCTAAACTATTCGAATTAATGTCAGCTGTAATTTTACACCCTTCATTAGCCAATTCGGAATTAGAAAAAGTAAGAGTTCAAACCCTTTCAGGTATTGAATCTAATAAGGACGATGCAGATGCTATTTCAAATAATGTAATGAGTAAATTAGTGTATGGTCCGAACCATCCATTTGGGGAAATAGCTACCACTAAAACGGTGAATGCAGTTAAGATTGAAGATGTAAAAAACTATATTAATTCCTATTGGAAGCCTAATATGGCTTATTTGGTTTTTGTAGGAGACATAGAACCTGCTGAAGCTAAAGCATTGGCTGAGAAAAATTTAGGTGTTTGGAAAAAAGGGATTACTATTCCTCAAAATTTCCCAAAGCCAGTTAAGCCTACTAGTACTTATGTTGCTATAGTAGACAGGCCGGCTTCTGTTCAGAGTGTAGTTGCCATTGCAAGCACTGTGGATTTAGTGAAAGGTGCTCCAAATGACATTAGTGCGAATGTGATGAATAATATTTTAGGAGGTAGTTTCTCTGGACGATTATTTAATAATTTAAGAGAAGCCCATGGCTTTACTTATGGGGCTTATTCAAGCTTAACACCTAATAGACAAATTGGAATATTTTCTGCAGAAGCTTCTGTAAGAAATGAAAAAACAGATAGTTCAATTCAAGAAATGCTATATGAGATTAATGTAATTCGCAATAATAAAGTAGGAGACACTGAGCTAAATAGAATGAAAAATTATTTATCTGGTGGTTTTGCAAGGTCACTAGAAAGTCCTGCCACTATTGCTAATTTTGCTTTGAATATTGCTAAGTATAATTTACCTGCAGATTACTATCAAAAGTACCTTACAAAATTAGCTGCAGTAAATGCGGATAATGTTCAAGCTGCAGCTAAAGATTTATTATTTCCGAATCAAATGCATATTGTAATAGTAGGTAATGCTAAACAAATTGCAAAAGGCTTAGAAAAATATGGCCCAGTTAAATATTTTGATATAGAAGGTAATGAAGTTGCGGCACCAACAGAAGCTAAAGCAGATGCAAATTTAACGAGTGCTGTATTAATAGAAAAAATCACCAATGCGATGGGTGGTGGCGATGCATTGAGTAAAATTAAAGACGTTCAACTAATAGGTAAAGTGAATATTATGGGACAGTCATTAGACATGACACAGAAATTATTAATCCCAGGCAATGCCATACAGACAATGTCAATGGGTGGGATGGTTATTTCTAAGCAGGCGGTTGTAAATGGCAAATACGAAATGTCTCAACAAGGTCAACAAGCACCTATAACAGATGAAATTAAAGAAGGATTAGATGAGTCAACTCATTTAGTGCCGGAACAAACTTATATTTCTAAAGGCTATAAGTTTACTATAGTTGGTGCAGAAAAAGTAGATGGCAAGGATGCTGTTGACGTTGAATTAATTACACCTTCAGGCAAAAAATCTCATCGTTATTATGACGCTACAACTTATTTGTTAGTTAAGACTATGAAGTCTCAGGAAGTGCCAGGAAGGGCAGCTGTAGTTCAACAAGAGTTCTTTAAAAACTACCAGACCATTGAAGGCGTTGCTTTTGCTAAAGAAACTACAATTGATCTAGGCCAGTTCAAAATGAATATCAATTACAATGAAATTAAAGTAAACCAAGGTTTAAAATTAGAAGACTTGAAATAGTAATACGATGCAAGTCAAATACTATTTAAGCAGGTTTGACAAGTGTCAATTGGTTAACATTAAGTATAAAGCAATAAAAAGAGCCGCTCAAATTTGAGCGGCTCTTTTTATTATAGGTAGTATAATTAGTTAAACTTAATACCATAACCAATATTAAACATCAATTGGTTACCCGTATAATTTGCATAAGTATTAGGCTTATCATTTAATCGATAAGGGAATAATGCATCTTTGGTATTGGTATTGGAAACAGTGAAGTCAATAAAATGATTATTGCTTCTATATCCAAGACCGCCGCTTATTACTACACGGGAAGCTTTGATAGTTTCGTCTTTATAAGGAGTTCCATAATAAGCAAATCCAGCTCTTGCCATCCAGTTGCCAGTTAATCTTAGTTCAGAACCAACTTTAATATTCACATTGTTTTTATAAGCAGCTTTAATGGTGCTGTTTAATGCGTCATAATAATCAGTACTAGCTTGGTCGTAAGTATTGGCATAATAATGTGTACCTGTGTAATTCACCCATTCTAAGTCGGCACTAATAAATCCTAATGGTTGTGATGGCTTATTGGGTTGTGCGAAAAAGTAGCTACCACTAAAAATAGTTTTTAATGGAGTTGCAATGGTGTATTCTCTAATGCCAGGGTAGCCGTCATTTAAGTCATTAGAACTTGCAGACTGCACTCCCGCATACTTTTCAGTATTCGTAGTCATGTCGGCGCTAATTTTATCTCTTAAAGTGATTAATTGTGGAGTATGAACAGTGAAACCTAAACGTAAGAAAGATTCAGGCTTGTATATGATACCTAATTTAGCACCTAATCCCCAGCCTTTGGAACTAAAGTTTTCATTCAATACAAATCCACCAAAAAAGTTATTAGGATTTGGGTTGCCATTTTGGTCTAGCAAGTCCGTTTCAGAATACTGGGTAGTTCTATTATAATTAATCATTGGCATTACTACGCTAGCACCTAGGTATAATTTATTCTCTAAGTTACCAGCCCATCCAAAAGCTAATTCATTGTACGACCCACTTGTGTAAGAATCGTAATTTTGCATCACACCTGTTGAAATAGGTACCAAGCTTTGATAACCAGTTACATTTCCTGCAGCGTTTGCTGTAGTGTCAACCAAGTAGGTTCTAAAAGCTAAAGAGCTTCCAAATATATAATTATTTAAAGCGGAGTTAGTATCTGCTCTGTCTGCAACTAATTCTTCTAAATATTTTTCAGACAAACTGCTGAAATTATTCTTGCCACTATAGTTAACATGATTATTGTAGTCGGCGATTTGGGTAAAGCTAATAGAGAAAGCACTGCTAGTCCATCTATTAATACTCCTGCCGTCTGCAAAAACTACAGCAACAGAACCTAAGCTTGACTTTGTGTCTTGTGAGCTACTTGGAGTTCCTCTAAAATTGAAATTGTTTTTAGTCACTAAATATTTTGGTACTAATAAAAGTTCACTCTTTGTATAAAAACCAAGTCCAGCTGGGTTAATGTGATTAGACGACACGTCGCCACCTAGTGATCCCATGGCACCACCTAGTGCGTTACTTCTTGCAGTTCCGTTAGGAGCAAACCAAGAAAGTCTAAGCCCGTCCTCTGGACTTTGCGCAAAACTTGCAACACTAGAGACCATTAAAATCGAAAATAAAAGCTTCCTCATAATTCTGTGTATTTATTAATTACAATAAAATGTAAATAGTATAGTTCTAAAATTTTTATCTATGTCCGCCGCCACGTCCAGCTCTTCCACCACCGGTAGAAGATCCACTGCTGTTAAATCCACCACTTCTTCCACCTGAATTACTATTAAAGCTTGGGGTGTTATTATTTGATGGAGTACTATTCGTTTTATATTGATTAGTAGATCCTGAATTATTGTTATTTGAAAAATATCGAGCTGGTCGGTCAAAACTATTCGCTTGACCAGCATTTGGGTTATTGGTAATAACACGCTTCATTAAATTCCCGAAATTATTATTCAATTCAGGATTTCCAGTATAACGGGTATTGCCATTAATTACTTGATAGCTACTATTAGTATTATTGTAAGACCTATTGTTTCGGTATGAATTTAATGCTGGTGCACTTGTTTGCATAGCACGACGACTTTGATAATTATTTCCATAATGCATTGGCGTTCCACCGTATCCGCCGCCATATCCTCCACCATAGTAAGCGCCATATGGATTCCAATAACCAGCATAATAAGGGTTCCATCCATAACCATATCCACCAAAACCACCGTATCCGAATCCACCAAAGCCACCATAGCCGAATCCGCCATAACCGAAACCAAAGTCATTGAATCCCCATCCCATACTATAGTAAGAGTTCATGTAAGGAGAATAACCACCCCATCCCATATTCATGCTATATCCAAATGGATTATACCAAGAAGCTCCATAATAGCCAGTATACCAGCTATTCCATCCTGTATAAGAAGGGTAGAATGCATTGTTATAACGAGGATCATTCCAGTATCCAAAATCGTCAATTGCTGACCAACGATTGCGGTTAGCCACTTTCAATCTTAAATATCTGTCGTCCTGATAGTTTTGATAGTCTTGATATTCCTCAGTATCGCCTTGCTCTGTTCTAGCAGCTACAGTTTCAGTTGCCTGCTTTTTTGCCGGAATATCGTATAAATCGTCTGCAGCTATGGAAGTAGATTGTTGCAAACTAGTACAGCCAGTTTGTAAAAAACTAAATGCTACAAGACTAATGCCTACGAGCAAAAAAGAGAGTCTAGTTTTTTGATTTTTCATCTTACCGTGTTTTTGGTTTTAATATGCCCCTGATTTAGCATACATTTGACACTATAAAGGTAATAAAGTTTAAAACATAGAGCGTTTTTCGTAGATGTTTTGTTACACATTAAATGTTAAGATTTAGTATACAATGGCAAAGGAATTATCAACAAGAGCAGCAGACTATTCACAGTGGTATAATGACCTAGTATTAAAGGGAAATTTAGCTGATTATAGTGCAGTAAGAGGATGTATGGTTATTAAACCATATGGTTATGCGTTATGGGAAAACATGCAAGCTACCTTAGACAAAATGTTTAAGGACACAGGTCATGAGAATGCTTATTTCCCATTATTCGTTCCCAAATCTTTATTCGAAGCGGAAGAAAAGAATGCAGAGGGATTCGCTAAGGAGTGTGCTATTGTTACACATTATCGATTAAAAGCAGATCCAAATAATAAAGGAAAACTAATGGTGGATCCTGATGCGAAGTTGGAAGAAGAACTTATTGTTCGTCCAACTAGCGAAGCTATTATTTGGAATACGTATAAAAATTGGATTCAATCTTATCGTGATTTACCTATTTTGGTAAATCAGTGGGCGAATGTAGTTAGATGGGAAATGAGAACACGTCTATTCTTAAGAACAGCTGAATTTTTATGGCAGGAAGGGCATACTGCACATGCTACTAAAGAAGAAGCTGTGGCAGAAACTGTTCAAATGTTAAATGTGTACGCTGATTTTGCAGAAAATTGGATGGCGATGCCTGTAATAAAAGGTGTAAAATCTGCCAACGAGCGTTTTGCTGGAGCAGAAGACACTTATTGTATTGAGGCATTAATGCAGGACGGAAAAGCACTACAAGCTGGTACATCGCATTTTCTTGGTCAAAATTTCGCGAAAGCATTTGACGTAAAGTTTAGCGATAAGAATAATAAACTAGATTATGTTTGGGCAACAAGTTGGGGTGTTAGTACAAGATTAATTGGAGGCTTGGTTATGACACATAGTGATGACCAAGGTTTAGTTTTACCGCCACGTATTGCACCTATACAAGTTGTTATTGTTCCTATATTTAAAGGAGAGGAGCAGAAAGCTATTTTAGATGAAAAAGTGAATGCCATTGTTGCTTCTTTTAAAGCAGCAGGTATTCGTGTTAAATATGACGACTCTGATAATCAAAGACCAGGCTGGAAATTTGCAGAGTATGAATTAAAGGGAGTGCCAGTTAGAATAGCAGTTGGTCCTCGTGACTTGGAAAATAATCAGGTTGAAATTGCACGTCGTGATACCAAAGAGAAATCAACTGTATCAATGGATGGATTAACAGAAACCGTTTCACAACTTTTACTAGACATTCAATCCAACTTATTTGAGCGTGCTAAAAAGTATAGAGACGATCATATTACTAAGGTTGATACATGGGAAGACTTTATAAATACACTAGATAATAAAACTGGTTTTGTTTCAGCACATTGGGATGGAACAGCGGAGACGGAAGAAAAAATAAAAGAATTAACTAAAGCTACAATACGTTGTATTCCTTTGGACAATCCGTTAGAAGCAGGTATTTGTATTCAATCAGGAAAACCGTCTACTCAAAGAGTATTGTTCGCAAGAGCATACTAGTATAAAGTTTATGGGCCTAAAGCAAAAACCTATTCCCGCAGCCTTAACGCCATTTTTAGAAGGCAAGGTGTTACTATTGGATAAGCCAATAGGCTGGACTTCTTTCAATATGGTTCAAAAAGTGAGAGGTTTAACTAGGGTAACCAAAGTGGGGCATGCCGGCACTTTAGACCCATTAGCCACTGGCTTATTAATTATATGTACAGGAAAATTCACCAAACAAATTGATACCTACATGGGTATGGTGAAAGAATATACTGGTAGCCTAGTTCTAGGCGCTACAACTCCTACGTATGACTTAGAGTCGATACCTGAAAACTTTAAGTCTATTGCGCATTTAACGGAGGAACAAATTCAAGCAGCTAGGGTTCCATTTATAGGAGAGATATTACAAATGCCACCCCAGCATTCTGCTATTAAAAAAGACGGAAAACGTTTATATGAATCAGCTCGTTTAGGTATAGAAGTAAAAGTAGATCCAAGAAGAATTACCATTCATAGTTTTGAAATAACTAAAATCGATTTACCAAACATTGAATTCAAAGTGGTTTGTTCTACCGGCACCTATATTAGAAGCTTAGTAAAAGATTTTGGAGAACAACTTGGAGTAGGTGCGTATATGAGTGGATTGAGACGTACAAAAATTGGAGATTTTAAGGTAGACGATGCATTACAATGGGAAGACCTGCAAAAAGAAATTGATTTACTTTTAAGCCAAGAAGATTAGATAGTATTTTTCTAAACTACTATTAAAATGGCAATCCAATTCCAAATTGCCATGCGTAATTATTCACTTTCATGCCGTTGGGTTTTACTTCATTCCATTTCATATTCTTAAAGTCAAGCCACCCATTATTATTTAACCTTGTAGGGTCTTTCATTTTGATTGCGTAGTCCACACGAACAATAAAGTAATTAAAGTCAAAACGAATTCCGGTACCTATACCAATAGCTAGGTCTTTATATAAACGATCCAATTTAAATCCTGCTGCAGGATCTAGTTTAGTGTCTCTTGTATTCCAAATATTTCCCATGTCCGCAAATAAAGCCGATCCCATTTTATAGGAACCCCATTGAAATAAGGTATATCTATATTCAATGTTTGCTTCTAACTGAAGGTCACCAAAACGATCAAAGTTTTGACTACTAGCACTCGTGTCATAAAACTGAGAACTACCTAATCCTAATTGTCTTAAACCCCATGCACGCATACTGTATGGGCCACCTGCAGTGAATTGTTTAAAGAAAGGTAATTGACCACCTAGTTTTTTAACATTGCTATAGTTATTGCCCCATCCTCCAAGAAAGCGCATTGCTAATTCGGTGTTTTCAAATTTAAAGGCTTTTCTTAATTCTAATTCAGCTTTGATATAAGTGTAAATATTTTCTTTAAGGCTCGGAATTAATGCAGCAAAACTTCCGGCATCTTCTATCCCTAGTCGTATATAATTACTTTGGCCTGGATGATTTTTAGAAGGCCCATTGTGTAAAAATGTGAATGTTTGGCTCAATACATTTCCTTCGTTAAAGGAGGATCTTAAAAAGGGATTAAGCAATAATAAGCTATCTAGTTTTGAATATTTTGTGAGTTGATACAATTCAATATTTAAAGGCTTATATAAAAATACATGTTCTCCTTTACTTGTTACATTTTTCCATTCATAACCCCAATTTGTTGTAAAAGATTTTAATTGATAATAGTTTAAACGGTCCATGCTTGATCCATTCAATGCGAAATTACTTCTAGTGTTATAATTGGCAGCATGTTTATGAGGAACGAATGGGATTAAAATATTAGGGAAACTATAAGTATGCCCAATATTCCAAAGTAATGTTTGTGCTAAGTTCTCTTTAGAATTATTAAAATTAAGTTCAACACCCGCTCTTAAATTGGTAATTGAAGGAATTGATTTTTTTTGGACATTTTTATCTCGATAAGTTAAGCTTGTTGCAAAACCAATCAAATTGCCAGCACCTAATTGAGCGGTATTTCTACTGCCTTCTAAATCTAAGCTTACACTTCTTCTAAGCGAGGGCACAAGCAAGTAATGTAAATAGACACTATCATTGACTACGGTAGTCCTAGCATCAATCTGCTGCCATGCGCCTAGTGCGCTAAAATTATTTAAAGTCTTGTAAAAAATTCGCTCATTAAATAGATCCCCTTTTTTTACAAATGACTGTTGTTCAAACAAACTCGACTTAAACTTGGGTAAGGTATAAGCATGCACAATGGTTTTAAATTCGACTTCCTGTGGCATTTTTTTTAAAATAACCGAATCGGGGTTGTCTGCAAGGCTAAGATCGCTATAGAAAATTTGTTTGCCAATTGGGTATTGTTTGGTGATTTGTGGATTGCTATTCCTTAATTGAAAACTAATTTTCCAAGCTGGATTTTGAGTCTCTTTTTTATTAGCAGAAATAATTTGGTTCACTTGACTTAAAGGGTCCAAATTTAATTGCATCAAGGATTGGTCCAAGGTATCCACTTCTGCAAATATTTTCTCTTTCGTGAAATAGTAAAAGCCATTTGCTCTAAAAAGTTCTACCAGTCTGTCCAATTCGTTATTAATGTTGTCATTGGAATAAGCGTTGCCTTTTATTAAATAGGCGTCTGCTCTGTTTTTTAAAGCAATATTTTGCAAAACTGGGTCATTCAGTTGATAGACTACTGTGTCCACAATAGTTTTCTTATTTAACAGTACGTTCATTGTTAAATAAGTTCTCCATTCTCCTTTTATGGTATCAATTTTATAGGATGGAGTAAGTATTGCATGATTGTATCCTTTTGAATTTAAATAACCTTGCATATAGTTAACCGACCTTGGCATTCTTTCTGGCTGAAATTCGACAGGTTGTATTAATGTATTAAAAATTCCAAATTGTCTAACATGTTTTGCCTTTAAACTGTCATCCCAGTAATTATCTAAGGCTATTGTCAATAATTTTTTTGTCTTCTTAGTCTCGGCATCAGTTATCTTTATATAATTCTCATAAACAAAAGCTTTTTGCTTTGGATACTTGTGAATTATTGCTTTTTTTAGATCTGTACAGGCATTTAATAAAAATAAAAGCCCAAGTAGATGAAAACCTGAGAAGAATCTAATATTTTTAAGCCTACGTAATAGCATGTAATGATAAATAAGAATGAGCTCAAATATATTCAATCTTTCGCCCATAAAAAACAATGGGCCCAAGAATCTGTATTTATAGTGGAAGGACCTAAGTTAGTGGCTGAATTATTGGACAGTGACTGGATTATAGAAAAGATATATGCCACTGTAGAATGGGCAGATAAGCAAACTGATCCAAGTTTAAATATACAAATTGTTGAAGCATTCGAATTGGAGAAAATGACCCAGTTACAAAAGCCCAATCAGGTCATTGCTTTAGTTGAAAAGAAGCTTTACAGAGCCCCTCTTGAGTTTAAAGAGAAGTTTACATTGGTATTGGATGGGGTTCAGGATCCGGGCAATATGGGAACAATAATAAGAACTGCAGATTGGTTTGGATGCACACAAGTTATAGTCTCAGAAGACAGTGCTAATTTATATAATCCCAAAGTAATTCAAAGTACTATGGGTAGCTTCTTGAGAGTAAGAGTTGCTGCTGTAGAAATTACGGATGTTTTGAAAGAAGCAAATTTGCCAGTGTATGGTGCTTTGTTAGAAGGAAGTTCTTTATATCAGACAAAGTTAACTAAGGAAGGTTTTCTTGTGATAGGAAATGAATCAAAAGGTATTAGACCAGAAATAATTTCTATGGTCACCCAAGCAGTTTCTATTCCAAAATTTGGCGCAGCAGAGTCTTTAAATGCAGCAGTAGCGTCGGGAATTATATTATCACATTGGAAGTCCCAATAAGTAAGACGGAAAAATAACTTTAATTTAAATTAGCTATTTAGGTGTAACTAATCAAACTTAATTGTTTGAGCAGGACTAATTTTTTTAATCCAAACTGTGGGTAATAAGAAGGAAATATAACTTAACACAGCTGTTCCAAGTATGATAAATATTATTTGACTTGGAATAATATGAATAGGTAGTTCTTTCATGAAATAGGCAGTTTCGTCTAATTGGATCCATCCTGTATATTGTTGCAAGTAGGACAATCCTAAGCCAACAATACAGCCAATTGCGATACCTGTCCAGCTAATAAAGCTGGCTTGGTATAAGAACACTTGGCGGAGTAATTGGTGGGAAGCCCCAATAGCAGTAAGGGTTCCAATCATGTTAACGCGTTCTAACATAAGTATAAATAAACAAGTTAGTAGGTTGACTATCGCAATAAGTAGCATTATAGTTATAGTAACATTTCTATTTACGGTTTGAACACCAATCCAGTCAAATATTTGTGGATAATAATCGTCAATAGTACTTGCTACCGTATTTGGGGGCAATGATTTTTGAATCAGATTAACTGCCATATCCTTGTTCCAATCTTTTTTAAGTGTGATTGCGTATCCTTCAATTTGCTGATTATTTTGATTTAACTGCTGAATAAGTTTTAAGTCAACAATAATAAATTGTTTGTCATAATCGTCAATACCAGAATGAAAGAGTCCAACAAGTTTTAATTTTCGTTGCTGAACTGCACCATTATTCAAAAAGTATAATCGAACTTCTTCTCCTAACGGAATATTTAATTTGTGTGCCAGTTCTTTTGATAAGACAATCTCTTTACTTATACTGTCTTTATTTGAAGTAATATTTCTTCCAGCTATTAAAAAAGGGCAAGGTTCATTATTGGGCATTCCCTTTGCATTTACGCCTTCTATATCTTGTTTAAATGACAATACAGTGGACTGGGTAATAAAAGGGGTAATGGTTTGAACAGGGCGGAGTGCTAATAATTTTTGCTCGGCGCTGTCATTTCTTTGTATGGGAATTCCATTGATAGAAGATACTCTTACTTGTCCCCAAAAAGAATATACTTTACTTGCGATACTTTCTTGAAATCCGTTCACTATAGAAAAAGTAAGTATAATGGCAGCCACACTAATAGCAGTTGCCCCTATAGACAGTCTTACTATGAATCTTGTGTAGGTTTTTTGTTTTTGAAAACTTATACGTTTCGCTATTTCAAAAGCAGTATTCAATTATCTTAAATTTGATCAAATCTAGTTTTTTCTGTTTAATAATAATGAATAAAGGACTAGTTTCGTAAGGAATTAACCAGATATAGCATGTATAAGCCTTTCATTGGGACATTGATGGTTTTAATATTGTTTAATAAACCTGTTTTTGCACAAAGTAATCCAGATCAAATTTTTGATAATGCAATTCATACCGTTTTAGTCCATCCTGTTGGGAATCCTACTGGGATACCTGTCATTGGCTTGGCTGATGGAACCCCATTACTAATAAGCTTTGATGATTTTAAAGCGAGCTATCAGAACTATTATTACGCTATAGAATTAGTGAATGATAATTGGGAGTCAGTTCCATTAAGTCCATTTGACTATACTAGGGGCTTTAGTCAAAATAAAATTACTAATTTTTCTACATCAAGTATTGCATTGCAGTCCTATTATCATTATGAATTAAATTTCCCGAATGAAAACTGTATGCCTACTAAATCGGGTAATTATATAATAAAAATATTTAAAGACGGAAATCAAAATGATTTAGTTTTTACGCGTAGGTTTTATGTAACAGAGGGAATTGCGAATGTTTTTGCAACTGTACAGGAACCATTTGACGGCACCATTTCTCAGACACATCAAAAAGTACAAGTGAGTGTAGATATTAAAAAAATAAATTATTTTCAGCCCGGTCAATTGTCTATTCAAGTAATCCAGAACACAAGGTATCAGGACGCAATCAAAGTAAAAGAACCAAGCTTTATAAGAGGAAATATGGTGGAGTATAATAGTGAACGTGATTTAATTTTTCCAGCCGGCAAAGAATTTAGATGGCTTGATTTGCAAAGTTTAAGATTACAAACTGATAGAATATTTAAATTTGAAAATACTGACCAAGGAACAAAAGTGATTTTAAAGCCCGACGTTTCAAGATCTAATACAGCTTATTATACTTTTAAGGATTTAAATGGATCTTTTGTAATTTCTAATACAGAATCCTTGCAAAGTGAAAATCAGAATGACTATGCCATGGTTCATTTTACTTATATCCCAAAAGATGGGATTCCATTTATGGGCGAAACCTTGTATTTGTCTGGCGCTTTGACCGGCAATATTTTAAATAAGGAATCGACTATGCAGTTTAATGCTAAAAAAGGCCTTTATGAGAAATCCTTATTGTTGAAACAGGGTTATTATAGCTATCAATATATTTTAAGGGACTTAACTGCGCCTCAACCTATGCAGGATTTCATGGAGACGGAAGGGGATCATTGGGAAACAGAGAATAATTATACCATTTTGGTTTATTATACCCAAGCAGGGGCTCAATACCCCTCTTTAGTGGGCTTTTCTACCATCAATTCTAAACAACAATGGTAGATAAAAAGGGATGCTTGCAACTTTTTTAATCCCTCTATTTGTCCTACATTTGCACCGGCAGGTCTCACACGACCAGCTCCTGCTGAACTTCCCCAGGGTAGGAATACAGCAAGGATAAGCGGTTGAGCGGTGCGATGTGAGTAGCCTGCCACTTTTTTATATTTTTATATAGTAAAGTGGCATTTTTATTTCGATTTTATAAAATGACTTTTTCAACTATAAATCTACCATATGAAATTTTTTATTGACACCGGAAATTTAGCTCAAATTAAAGAAGCAAATGACTTAGGTATCTTAGACGGGGTTACAACCAATCCTTCTTTAATGGCTCAAGTAGGTGTTAAAGGTGAAGCTGCAATTGCAGCTCATTATAAAGCTATCTGCGAATTAGTGGACGGCGATATTAGTGCGGAAGTATTGTCTACCGATTTTGCTACCATGGTAGAAGAAGGAAAAAAATTAGCGGCAATACATAAGAACATAGTAGTTAAAGTTCCTATGATCAAGGATGGTATTAAAGCAATTAAGTGGTTTACCGACAATGGTATTCGTACTAACTGTACTTTAGTATTTTCTGCTGGTCAAGCTATTTTAGCTGCAAAAGCAGGAGCAACTTATGTTTCTCCATTTATTGGTAGAATTGACGATAGCTCTTGGGATGGAATGGAATTGATTGCCCAAATTAGACATATCTACGATGTTCAAGGATTCGATACGCAAATATTAGCGGCTTCTATTAGAAATGCGCTACACATTGTAAAAGCGGCAGAAGCAGGTGCAGACGTTTGTACTTGTCCGCTAGATTCTATCTTAGGTTTACTAAAACATCCATTAACGGATATTGGTTTAGCTAAGTTCTTAGAAGACGCAAAGAAGATGTAATTCTATGACCATAACAATTTTCAAAATGAGCCTCCAAAAAGAGGCTCATTTTTTTTGCACAAGTCTTGTGCAATATGAGTCAGTCGGAATACTTACATAAGTGACATAAATCACTTATGTAAATGAAAAGATAGTCGAGCTTTACTCAAAATACATAGTATGGCAAAGATATTAATTCTCGGTGCAGGTGTTGCTGGACATACAGCCGCTGCCTATTTGCAAAGAGGGCTTAATAAGAAACACGAAATTACCGTTGTGTCTCCTACTAGCACTTATCAGTGGATTCCATCAAATATTTGGGTTGGTGTAGGTAGAATGACACCAGAAGAAATAAAATTTGATTTAAGACCGTTGTATAAAAAATGGGGTATTAATTTTATACAAGCGAAGGCGCAAAATTTTTTTCCAGAAGGAGATGCAGAAATTAAATCTGCTTATATAGAGGTGGAGTATACAACTAAAGAAGAAGCAGGCTTAAAGCAAAAAATAGAATATGATTATTTAATTAATGCAACCGGCCCTAAACTAAATTTTGAAGCCACAGAGGGTTTAGCCCCAGGTAATGGGAATATAGCATCTGTTTGCACTTTTGGTCATGCAAGTCATGCTTGGGAACTATTTCAAGAAAAATTAGATCTAATGCAAAATGGCCAGAAACAAATTTTTGTGATTGGTACAGGCCATCCAACTGCTACTTGTCAAGGTGCTGCATTTGAGTATATATTGAATGTTGATTTTGAAATTAAAAGAAGGGGTCTTGAAAAATTTGCAGAAGTAATTTGGATTACCAATGAATATGAATTAGGTGATTTTGGAATGGGAGGTGCTTTTATTCCTAAAGGCGGTTTTATTTCTAATACCAAACTGTTTGCAGAATCTTATTTTGTAGAACGTAATATTACTTGGATAAAAAGAGCAGGTGTAAAGAAATTAGATGACCATAAAATTTATTACGAAAATTTAGATGGGGAATATTTAGAGCAAGCATATGATTTTGCCATGTTAATTCCTGGATTTGCAGGACATGGTTTTAAAGCTTATGATAAAAATGGAGCCGATATTTCAACTAAATTATTTACACCAAGTGGTTTGATGAAGGTAGACGCAGATTATACACAAAAACCTTTTGAACAATGGTCTATCAATGATTGGCCTGAAACATACCAAAATCCAAGCTATCCAAATATTTTCGCACCTGGCATTGCATTTGCGCCACCACATTCTATTTCAAAGCCAATGACAAGTAAGAATGGTACTGCCATATTTGCATCAGCCCCAAGAACTGGAATGCCTTCTGGTATTATGGGTAAAGTTACTGCTGACAATATTATTGATTGGATTAAAACAGGGAATGCAACTATGAAACATAAAGCATCCATGGGAAGGATGGGAGCGGCTTGTATTGTATCTGCGGGATATGGCATGAGTAAAGGAACTGCAGCTACTATGACTGTGAATCCTGTAGTGCCCGACTGGGATAAATATCCTGATTGGGGAAGAGATATTAATACCACTATGGGGGAGCCGGGATTAGCAGGGCATTGGTTAAAATGGTTAATGCATTATATGTTTTTATATAAAGCAAAGGGCAAGCCATTTTGGTGGTTGATACCTGAATAGGAGCAACTAAAATTATTTTAATATAAAAACAAAATCATGGAAAACAGATTAATCATAACAAAATATTCAGATCAATATTATCCCCCAACTCCTAATAATTTCACATTATTTCTTAGAAAGTCTGTGTTATTTCAAATTATTAGATTTTTCATTTTGAATTATAAAATCATGAAAATTCTTATTAAAGGACATTCGTAAAATAGTATATGCTAGGTGACAATTGTCACATCAATTAGAATTTTACAAAACTACTTTTGTAATTCTAATAAAAACATATGTCAGCATATACTTTCAACAAATTTAAGATCCAGAAACTATCAATAGTATTAATGCTATTGACGAGCGCTTTCAATATAAATGCGCAAACTGCAAATCAGCAGCTCATTTTAGACGAAGCAATACAAAAAGCATTGCTTGGCAACCGACAAGTAGCTAATGCACAAAATGACGAAGCAATTGCAAAATCGAATTACACACAAACGAGTGCAATTTGGATGCCTCAGGTTAATTTGTCACAAATTGGCTATAGTACCAACAATCCATTAAATGCTTTTGGATTCAAATTGCAACAAGCAGGTATTCAACAATCTGATTTCAATCCTGTATTACTAAATAATCCTGCTATAACTGCAAATTATACTTCGCAGGTGACCATTCAGCAACCAATAGTCAATTTGGATATGTTATATATGCGCAAAGCTGCTAAACAACAAATTGAACTATATGCAAATCAATCTAAAAGGACAAAAGAGGCAATAAAGATGCAGGTAGTGCAATCTTATTTATTCTTAGAGCTATCTTATCAAGTGGCGTCGGTGTCGAAACAAAGTTTAGAAACCATTAATTCAATTTACAAATTTACTTCTGACCGCCTAGCTCAGGGAATGATTCAAAAATCGGATGTATTAAATGTGGAAGTACAGGTTAAATTTGCGGAAGTTCAGTATAATCAAAGCATATCTCAGATTGCAACTATATCAGATCAGTTAAGTGCATTAATGCATACACCCCTTGGAGTTGTTTATGAAATTGCTCCTTATCAATTAACTAATGTAGAGAATGCGTCAATGGAAGTCTCTTTATTGAGGTCTGATATTAAAGCGATGAATTCCGCAATGAGTGCATATGATCTTGCAATTAAAAGCACCAAGCTTGCTTGGTTACCTAGACTAAATAGTTTTGCAAATTATCAAATTAATGACAAGTCAATCAACTTAAATGGCCCTAATTCTTATTTAGCGGGAGTGCAACTGTCTTGGGATATATTTAAAGGGAATCAGCAAAAAAATAAAGCCAATACACAAGTTTTAGAGAAGCATAAACTGGCTATTCAATTAGAAACTCAAATTGAACAAGGTACGGTGGAAATAAGAAAAACTAAAAGAAGTATTTCAGACGCCAATTATAAAATTGCCCAACAAAATAAGGCAGTTGACCAAGCAGAAGAAGCACTTAGGATTTTACAAAACAGGTATACTCAAGGTTTAGTGAATACCAATGATGTTTTAGTAGCGCAAACACAATTGTCAAACCAGAAATTACTTTTTGCTCAAGCGGTATTCGAGCAAAAGTCTGCTATCAATTACCTTGACTTTTTAACAACCAAATAATTACAATTTTAAATAGAATACAATGAGATATAAAAACAATTTAGCTTTGATCGCGGTTTTGATATTGTCCTTTTTTACATTTTCATGCGCTAGTAATGAAACTAACAACACAGAGGATAACTCGGCAATTATTAATGTAACAGTAGCTAAGTCGGCTGTTAATACGAATGCTGCAAATATGGAACTTACTGGTCAAGTAGAATCCGCACATGCAAGCAATATTGCAACTAGAATTATGGGTTATGTCACTAAAATTCATGTAAAAGTAGGAGATAGGGTAAATGCAGGTCAATTATTATTCTCCATAAATAGTACAGACATATTAGCTAAAAAGGGTCAAGTAGACGCTTCTTTAAGACAAGCGGAAGCTGCATTGCATGTTGCTCAAAAAGATTTTGATAGATATACTGTTTTATTTAAGCAAGCGAGTGCTTCTGCAAAAGAACTAGAACAAGTTAATTTACAATATCAGTCGGCAAAGTCTGGCGTAGATGCTGCTAAATCAATGCAAGCAGAAGTCATTGCTCAATTAACTTATGCAAATGTAGTTGCCCCATTCTCTGGAGTAATCACTCAGAAATTAGCGGACGAAGGTAGTTTGGCAAATCCTGGCATGCCTATTTTGACAATAGAGCAAACAGGAACTTTACAAATAACTGCGTTGGCTCCTGAAAATAGTATTGCAAATGTAAAATTGGGTGAAACTGCAGCAATCAAAGTAGCTGCTGCTGATATTAATTTTACGGGAAAAATTACTCAAATCAATCCTTCCTCACAACTAACAGGCGGGCAATATATTATTAAAGTTTCTATTCCAAATACTGTTTCAAATAAAGTTTTAGCAGGTATGTATGCAAATCTATTAATTCAAAATAGCAAAATAAATAAGTTAGATACGAATATTAATAAGAATGTATTAGTCCCTGCATCAGCTATCATATATAGAGATCAATTAACAGGCATTTATACAGTGGGTTCTCAGAATACGGCATTATTAAGGTGGGTTCGTTTAGGAAATAACGTTGGAAATAATATAGAAGTACTTTCTGGTTTAGCGAAGGGCGAAGAATATATTATAAGTGCGGATGGTAAATTATTCAATGGTGCTAAAATAAAAATTAAGTAATGGAAAAAGGACTATCAGGGAATATAGCAAAAGCATTTTTGCAGTCAAAATTGACCATTTTGTTAATGGTAGCTTTCTTATTAATAGGAGGTTATAGTACTATGTTAATGCCAAGAGAGGAAGAACCTCAAATAAAAGTACCAATGGCAGATATCTTTTTGGGATATCCTGGCGCTTCTCCAAAAGATGTAGAAACAAAAGTTGCAGCACCAATGGAAAAAATAATTTCCAATATTAAAGGTGTTGAGTACGTCTATTCTACGTCCATGAAGGGGCAAGTAATGTTAATTGTTCAGTTTTATGTAGGTGAGGATGTTGAGAAATCAATGGTGAAATTGTATAGTGAATTATTGAAGAATATGGATAAGATGCCGCAGGGCACTACCATGCCATTAATTAAAACTAGGGCCATTGACGATGTACCAGTATTGTCATTTACTATCTGGGGTGCAAATTATGATGACCATCGTTTAAAATTACTTGGACAGGAACTTGCTAATGAAGTAAAGAAAATTCCTAATGTTTCTGATATTAATATTTTAGGGGGAAGAGGGAAGGAAGTGAAAGTTGTTTTAGATAAATCAAAAATGACTGCTAATCATGTAGATTTTCTTTCTATTACTAAAGCCATTCAAGCAAGTAATGCGGAAATGGCTAGTGGATCCATTTTACACAATGACACTAGTTTCTCTGTACAGACAGGTAATTTTTTGACATCGTCAGATGATGTTGCAGCTTTGGTGGTTGGCATGAATGCTGGAATGCCAGTATACTTGAAACAAATTGCTACCATTGAAGAAGGCCCTGCAACGGCCGCTCAATATGTGACTTTTGGTTTTGGTAAAGCAGACAGTTTAGGTTCAAAATACAAATCAACTTATCCTGCAGTAACTTTTGCAATTGCAAAAAAACAAGGGGCGGATGCAATGAAGCTGTCAGATGAAATTTTACATAAAATTGAGTCACTTAAAAAAGATTTAATTCCATCTGATGTTCAGGTATCAACTACCAGAAATTATGGTGAATCTGCTGCGGACAAAGTAGGAGAGTTGTTATTCCACTTATTTATTGCCATTGTAGTAGTTACCTTATTTGTGATGCTTGCCATGGGATGGAGAGGTGGATTGGTTGTGTTTTTGTCAGTGCCAGTTACTTTTGCACTTACTTTATTTGCTTATTACGCCTTGGACTATACTTTAAATAGAATCACCTTATTTGCATTGGTTTTCATAACTGGTATTGTGGTGGATGACTCTATTATTATTGCAGAAAACATGCATAGGCATTTTAAAATGCGTAAACTGCCACCATTACAAGCAGCAATTTATGCCATTAACGAAGTGGGTAATCCGACCATACTAGCTACTTTTACAGTTGTGGCAGCAGTATTGCCAATGGCTTTTGTTTCAGGATTAATGGGACCTTATATGAGCCCAATGCCAATTGGTGCTTCTATTGCAATGTTACTTTCTTTAATTGTAGCACTTACTTTAACTCCATATTTAGGATATATCTTTCTAAGAGAAAAAGAAAAGCATGGCGTTGAACACAATGATCATCATGGTTCTAACTTGGAAGACTCAGGCATATACAAAATTTACAAGCGTGTAATTAATCCAATGCTAGAAGAGCGTTGGAAGCGATGGGCATTTGTAATGGGCACAGTAGTTGTTTTGTTAGCATCCATGGTGCTTTTCTACACGAAATCTGTTGCGGTTAAAATGTTGCCCTTTGACAATAAAAATGAATTTCAAGTTGTGATAGATATGCCAGAGGGGACTACTTTAGAAAAAACACAAGCAGTTGCAGCTGATATCTCATCTTATATTGGGAAGCAAACAATGGTAGAGAATTATCAAGCTTATGTAGGTACTTCAGGTCCTATAAGTTTTAATGGACTAGTAAGACATTATGATTTAAGACGTGGCGAAAATGTGGCCGACATTCAAGTGAATCTTGTTGACAAAACAAAGAGAAGCATTCAGAGCCATGATATTGCAAAAGGAATGCGTGCAGATATTATTAAAATCGGTGCAAAATATAATGCCAATGTTAAAATTGTAGAGTTGCCGCCTGGGCCTCCTGTACTATCTACTTTAGTTGCTGAAATATATGGCCCTAATTATAATGAGCAAATTGCTATTGGGAAACAAGTTAAAAATTTGTTCTACAAAACGGCTGATGTAGTGGATGTAGATTGGATGGTAGAAGACGACGAAATGGAGTATAAAATAACAGTGGACAAAGAGAAAGCAATGAGACAGGGTGTAGTGACTGCACAAGTGGCCGCACTGGTTAATGGAGCGCTTTCTGGTATGGTTGCCGGTAATTTAAATCAACCTAATTCATTTAGTCAAATTCCAGTTAGATTACAATTAAAGGATGCGGATAAGTCAAGCATTGACAATATACTTTCTTTAAATGTGGTGGGTATGCAGGGTAATATGGTTCCATTAAGAGATATTGTTAATGTAAATTCCGTGTTGAAAGACAAAAGCATCTATAGAAAAAATCAAAAAGAAGTTGTTTATGTTATGGCGGATATGGCTGGTAAATTAGAAAGTCCATTTTATGCAATTACTAAAATGTCGGATAGTTTAAAGCATATTAAAATGCCAGCTGGCTTTAGCTTGAACGAAGAATACAGTAAGCAACCTACTAAGTTAGATGTGTATTCCTTGAAATGGGATGGCGAATGGCAAATTACTTTAGAAGTTTTTAGAGACCTAGGAATCGCATTTTTAGTGGTGATTCTAGTTATATACATGTTGATAGTTGGTTGGTTCCAAAATTTCACTGTGCCATTAATTATGCTTGCAGCTATTCCACTTTCTTTAATTGGAATTTTAGTGGGCCACTGGATAATGGGAGCATATTTCACTGCAACGTCAATGATTGGATTTATTGCACTTGCGGGGGTGATGGTAAGAAACTCAATTCTTTTGATTGACTTTATCAATATCAGAATTGACGAAGGAGTTCCATTAAAGCAAGCAATAATAGAAGCGGGTGCAGTTAGAACAACACCTATTTTATTGACAGCAGGTGCAGTAGCATTAGGAGCAGTAATTATACTATTTGATCCTGTATTCCAAGGATTAGCCATTTCTTTAATGGGAGGAACTGTTACGTCTACCTTCTTGACCTTGATTGTGGTTCCTTTATTGTATTATAAAATGATGAGAAATAAAATAAAATAAATTGTACAACTATGAAATTATTAATTGTAGCAGCCATAAAAGAGTATACTGAAAAAGTGGGAACCATTTTAAAAGAAGCAGCTATACCAGTTTTCAGTATTACGGACATGACAGGCATTAAAAATGGCATTGACGCAAGTTTATTAGATGATTGGTTTAGTAGAGGGGTAGGTAAATTTGATTCAGTTTTCGTTTTTTGTTTTACAACAGAAACGAATACGGAACTTGCATTATCCCTTATCACAAAATTTAATGAAAAAGAAAGTGCAGATTTTCCAATAAGAGCATTTGTACTACCTGTTGAAAAATTCTTAAATTAAAATCTTAAAATAAATAAATTAAAAAAAATGTTAGAACGTTATATTAGAGCAATCGCGGGAATTTTTATTTCCATAAGTGTATTATTGGCAGTGTTTGTCAATATTAACTGGATCTGGTTTACTTTATTTGTTGGACTCAATTTACTTCAATCTTCTATTACAAAATGGTGTCTAATGGAAGAGATCTTGAAGAAACTAGGAATAAAAAGTAATATTTAATTTCCTACAATTTAATAAGTATACGGAAAAGCTCCTGCTTGCTTTATTGATGCTTTAATGCTTCTCTTTTAGATAAGGGCGATAATTCAGGATGTGTTTTTACAAAATGGACAACCCATTTGGCGTCGGTATAGGCATAGCCACGTAATGCCCATCCAATTGCTTTTCGAATAAAGAAATCTTCCTCTTGTATACAATTTTCAATATATGCTGTAAGTAATTGGGTATTCGTTTTGTCTTTATACATAAGCTGAAACAGAATACTCATTCGTTGCAGCCATTTATTGTTGGAGCGATTCCATTTAAGTGTATTGGCGGAAATGAGTTCAGGAAATTGAGTAAAGAATTTTCCAATTACATGTGAATTGGTACTATCTACGGAGTCCCACCAACTATTATGTGTAATCATCCATTCAATTAGGGGTAAGGTTTTCCTGCACCATAATTTTTTATGATAGCCTAATAATTCAATTGCGAAGTAATGTAATTCTCGTTGTGGTTCTTGGAAGCAATCCTTAATTAATTGGACTAATTCAGCATGCTCATTTATAGGGTGTGATTTGTAAAATGCTTTACAAATGCTTCTTCTTAAAGGTGTTTTAATTCCATAAAACTCAAATTGATTTAATAAATAGGCTTTAGCCCCCTTTGCAATAATGGCATTGGCATTGGATGCATATTCTTTTTTGATTTCTTTTAAATAGGGGTGCATGTTTAAACTGTCGGCTTCTATTTAATTTTTACAACTTTCTTAGTAGTATAACTCTCTTTAGCAGCTTCTAACATCTTAATGATAGTTGCACCTTCAACGGCAGTTACAGGCTCCTGTTGGTCTTCTAAAATTGCTTTAGCCATTTGTTCATAGAACATACCATAATTACCAGCTAAGCTGGGAATTACTTGGCTATTGATTTTACCGTCATTATCCGTGCTTAGTGTGCCGTAGTTTTCAGGAGCTTCCATACCCCAGTTTGCACTGCCAGGTTTTTTGCCTGCAATTAAATCCGCCTCTTGTATATCAGATCTGTTTTTTATAAAGCAACCCTTAGTACCATATATTTTATAGCCAGGTAATTGCTGCATAAATACCATACCACTTGTTAAACTAATTCGGTGCGTAGGATAGTACATTAATATCATAAAATAGTCGTCCACCAATGAAGTCTTGCGTGTTGTCCTTATATCTGCAAATATAGCATCAGGTAAACCTGAAAGTAGTAATGCTTGATCCATCAAATGTGGTCCCAAGTCCATTAATAAGCCAGCGCCAGGTGTTAATGTTTCTTTATGTACTTTAGGACTTAATGTAGTTCTGTAACGTTCAAATGAAATTTGAATATCTAAAAATTCACCAATAGCGTCTTCGCTAATTAATTTTTGAATAGTTAAAAAGTCGGCGTCATATCTTCTATTATGATACACTGCTATTTTTTTATTCACCTTACTTGCAATCAAGTCTAATTCATAGGCTTCGTCTGAAGTTATGGTAAAAGCTTTTTCGCAAACAACATGCTTCCCATACAACAATGCCTTCTTAGCATATTCATAATGGGTATCATTGGGGCTATTTACAATTACCAAATCAACAATAGGGTCGCTTAATAATTCCTCATAAGTGGAATAAGACTTTGCATTAGGATATATGGACTGAATATTTTTTTGACTTCTTTCCCAACTCCCAACTAAATTGAAATTAGGGTTACTGTCTAAGAATGGAGCATGGAATACTCGTCCACTCATGCCAAAGGATACTAGTGCTGCGTTTATCATATATTAAAGGTAAAAAAAATACCTCT
>CANCAY010000026.1 GCA_947374225.1 Chitinophagaceae bacterium
ATAATTTTTCTTTGTTAGATTCTTTAATTTAAAAATCATATTTAAATGCAAATATCTTCAGCAGTTTGAAAATCGAGGATTCAACCATTTATCAGAAAATATTTTAATAAAAAGCTCGTTTTTGTTATAAAGTATAATTAATTCCGAATGTTTATTATACCATTTTGCAATTAGAATGTCATCTTCTTCCTGTACTTCAAAATTAAAACCTCTTACTTTATGTTTTAGTTCATCAAGAGTAAATTTAGAAAGATCTCCAATTTCCGCGAATTCACTAAATTTTTCATTAAAGCACATATAATATTAATTTAAAACTTTGTAACTTAACTCAGCCCTAGACTTAACCTTAAGTTTTTTAAATAGATTCTTTGACTTTTGATTAATTGTATAAGTCGTCACCCCAATAACTTGAGCAATCTCTTTATAACTTAACCCTTGTATTAATAAATCACATACTCTTTGTTCTTTTTGTGTTAATGATTTAATTTCTTCACTTAACACATTGCTATCGCTAATCAAGTCATTGTTTTGTATATTATTATATTTAAATTTCTTATTTGATTGAAAGAAGTATTTATTTACAATTATTTCTTTTAATTCTTCTGTAATATGCAATTGGCCGTTTTTTACTGACTCAATCGCTTTCATCAAGTCAATTGAATTACAATTACAACTTACAAATCCCTTAACATTTGCTTTAATAATATTGATTAATTCGTCGATATTTTTCTTATTACCAATGCCAATAAAACGTATATCTTTATTTTCTTTAAAATAGGAACTAGTAAATAATTCGAAACTTGGGTCTTCTACATCAATGATAGCTAGAGTTTTATTCGCCTTAATGTCTAATTCGTTTTTATAAGATTGCATAGTAGAATGAATCTTAAATGTGTACATTTTTGCTAAATCTATTGAAACCGAATTAAACCAATTTAATACCAACCTGTTTTTCAAGAATACATTAATTACCATCTTGTTTTTTATTTAATAAAAAATCAATACAATAAAAAACTGTTTGGGGTGGGGGGCTACAGTAATTACATAATAAAATTACATAGATATAACTATTATATTTATTCTATAATATTCATATATTATACTATTTATAGTACAATATATGAATAGTTTACTATTTATATGTCCTAATATTTTTTACGTAAACAAAATAAATATTTTTTTATAATCAATAAATAGGTCTTAAATGACCTATTTAATTTGAAATAAGTATTAGAAATTTAAATATGAGAAAAAATTCTAATAAAAACGTCAAAACAATCAAATTGATTGGAAGAAATATTAGGCATGTACGTATTTCATGTAATTTAACCATGATGGATCTCTCATTTGAATCTGGTATAGACTATCGTCAAATTGGCAGAATTGAGCGTGGAGAGACAAATTTTACTATACTTACACTCCTTAGAATTACAGAAGCCCTTTGTATAAATTTAAAAGATATTATTATTAAATAAGCCTATTCCGCCAACATAGGATAGTCAATATACCCTTTTGCACCTGGTGTATAGAATGTAGCTGGGTCTGGTTGATTTAAGGGTGCTCCAATAGAAAGTCTTTTAACTAAATCTGGATTGGCAATAAATGGCACTCCAAAGGCTATTAAGTCAGCATCTCCTTCCGCTAATACTTTTGTCGCTGTTTCTTTTGTGAACCCTTTATTTATGATAAGTGTGCCTTTATATAAAGGTCTAAAATGTTTTGCTACATGCTTAACTGCAAATGGAATATCGTCTACTGGAACGAATGGTTCAGTTAAATGTAAGTAAGCTAAGTTATAGTCATTCAAATGCTTTACAATATAATTAAAAGTTGGAATAGTGGTTGTGTCCATTGTCATTCCCATGGCACCATGTAAGGAAGGATTAAGACGCACACCCACTTTTGACAAATCAATTACTTCTTTCATGGCTTCTAGAATTTCAAATAAAATTCTTGCTCTATTTTCTTCACTGCCCCCGTATATATCAATTCTATGATTGGATGTTGCATTGAAAAACTGGTGTAATAAATAGCCATTTGCTGCATGTATTTCCACCCCGTCAAAACCAGCCTTCATGGCATTTGCAGCTGCATTTTTAAAGTCAAGAATGGTTTGGTGAATGTCTTCAATAGTCATTTCTTTTGGAACTACCGTGTCCTGTAATCCATTAACCGTATAAGATTGCTCATTTGCATTTATTGCAGAAGGAGCATGAGGTAATTCTCCATTAAAAAAACTAGGATGAGATAAGCGGCCAACATGCCATAATTGTGCAAATATTTTTCCGCCTTTTTCATGTACCGCTTTAGTAATTAATTTCCAACCTTCCACTTGTGCTTCGGTATAAATACCCGGAACGTTAATATACCCAATTGCTTTTTTGCTAATTGGAATTCCTTCTGAAATTATCAAACCTGCAGTGGCACGCTGTGCATAATACTCAGCCATCATTGCAGTGGGAATATTACCTTCATTGTCGGCCCTACTTCTAGTCATTGGAGCCATTACTAATTTATTGTTTAATGTAATCCCTGATAAGTCGTATGTGGTAAATAAGATTTGATTTTCCATTTTAATTTAAGTTTAGTTTATTCCAATGCTAGTAATGTTTACTAGCACAAAGCTACACTTAAATACAAAGTGGATAAATGAGATATATCAATAGAATATTTAAGCGAAACTTAATTTACCATTCATTCTTACAAATGCCTCCCCTGCTTTTACGCCCATTTCTCTGCCTCTAAAGTCTTCCATAGCCGCATGGCCGCATTCGTAAATACCTGGCGGGTCTTGGCTTACATGGCAAAATAATGCCTTTCTTTTTTGCGCTTGTGTATCTGTAATATCAACGTAGTCTGTTGGATGAAATATAAAGGACTGCTCCCCTGTACATACTTCAAAAAAGTATAAAGGAAAAGACTTGCCCATTCTAACCCATGTTTGCATGCCTATTAAACTAGCTACCTGATGGTCTTTGTGCTGGTCTAATGGCCAGTGGGTAAATAAGATATCTGGCTTTTCATTGGCAATGATTTGTTGCACTTTATTTAGCCATTCGTTATTCATTATGGTATCACCGTCTATCTGTCCAGCGAAAATATATTTTGCATCTAAAATTTCACATGCTTGTATTGCTTCATTTTTTCTAATAGCTGCTGCTATTTCATGGGACTTACCTGGGATACCCGCTTCCCCTGTAGTTAAATATATAATGGTAACATCATGTCCTGCTTTTCTAAGTTTTGCAAGTGTTCCACCACATCCACTTTCTGGATCATCCGGATGTCCACCCAAGCATACTACTTTCTTTTTTATAAAATTATCAGTAGTCTGTGCGGCTAGTAAATTTGGTAAACTTATAGCGCCCAAAACTGCTGCTGTTTGTTTTACAAAACTTCTTCTTGAATTAGTATTTTCCATAAATTATAATTAATGCCCAAATTCTATTGCTCTTGCTATTCCAAAAGCAGCAGCTGCTGCTAAAGCGCCTATTAATGTGACTTTCAAGCCTCCTATCCAAGGATTCACTCCTGTCATTTTACTTTTAAAATAACCGAAAATAAATAGGCAAACTAAAGTAATCATTGCGGATATTTCTAAACCCTTTAATGCATTGTCTACAAAAAAATAAGGCATCAATGGGATTAATCCTCCAACAACATAACTGGCACCAATATTAAAAGCACTTTTTCTAGCACGTTTAGGGTCGGGCATTTCTAAACCTAGTTCATGTTTCATCATAAAATCTACCCAACGCTTATCGTCCTTTATAATTTCCTGAGTTGCTTCCTCTGCAACAGTGGTGCTTAATCCCCAATCCAAAAATACTTTTCTTACTTCATGGATTTCCACTTCTCTTTTATGTTCTAATTCCCAGTATTCTTTTTTTAGTTCACTGTTATAATGATCCTGCTCTGTCTTACCTGCTAAATAGCCTCCTAAGCCCATGGCAATGGAGCCTGCACTAATTTCTGCAATACCTGCAATCCATATTAAACTTACATTTCCACTTACTGCCCCACTTAGTCCCGCAGCCAATGCAAATGGCACAGTTAATCCATCACTCATACCAATTACAATGTCGGATAGCATATCGCTACTTTGTAAATGTTCCTCTAGGTGCAAATGCATATCACTCATAAATTCAAATTATTATATCAAGAAAAAAAGTATTCCTACAATTTAAATTAAATCTTTCACATTACCGGTACGTTTCAAAACGCCCCATACTTGTAACTCCCCTTTTATGGCTCTTCTGATTGCTTTAAAGAATACCACCATCATGATCCATCTATAAATTAAACGTTGAGGGATTAACCATACTAATTTTGCTGGGTTCTCTTTTTCAAATGCAAAAGAAACACCTGCAATAAGTGCATCTACTATTACAAATATTAAAAAATAGACTCCTATTTTAGCCCCATTCCCTGTTATAAATCCTATTAGCATTAACACGTCAGCCAATGGCATAAAAAATGGTATGATATACCTAAATAATAACATGTCAGGCAATGCTACAATACCTAATGATTTATAATTAGGATTAAACAGTGCGTCTTTGTGCTTCCAGAATGTTTGTAAAACTCCAAAGCTCCATCTTACTCGCTGCTTCATGAATTGACTCATATGTTCTGGCACTTCAGTAAATGCATGCGCCATGGGCTCATTAATAACTAAATAGCCTTCTTTTAAAATACGTATAGTGATATCGCAATCCTCAGCTAAAGTGTCTGTAGTGAAGCCTCCTGAACTAATAACTGCATCTTTTCTAAAAGCCCCAATAGCACCAGGTATTACCGTAATCGCATTCATATAGGCAAAACCTTTTCTGTCAAAGTTTTGGCTAGTGATATATTCAATATTCTGCCATTTGGTTAATATATTCACTTCATTACCCACTTTAACAGCACCTGCTACTGCTCCTACTTTTTCATTTTCAAGATGTTCTGTACTTAAATAAAAATTACGCATTAACATGCTTACTGCATCATATGCTAATTTAGTGTCTGCATCTATACATACTACAAAGTCTGCGTTGGATTGCCCCACTCCATAATTCAATGCAGACGCTTTTCCACCATTTTGTTTTGTAAATATTTTTATTAAGGCATTATTTTCAAATGCTGCTTTTACTTTTTCATAAGTATTGTCCGAACTACCATCGTCCACAAATATGATTTCAAAATCGGGATAATTACATTTTAATAAATTCTCAATAGAACTTACCGCATTCACTTCCTCATTATAAGCAGGTACAATAATAGAAACCAAGGGTGTAGGATAAATAGCGCCAGCTTTGATTAATCGTTTTCTTTTCTTCTTCTCCAAAGTTGCGGCAACTCCAATAAAAATTAATCTTATAGAACTCAATATTAGGAATACTAAGAATAATGCAAAGAATAAATTACCTCCTATATAACCAGACTCGGCTAGTATATAATTGAACTGTAGCCAATAAAACTGTTTGCCCTGTGCCACTGGAGGCATCATGTCGTCTGGCTTCTTGCCTAACAAATCCGCCACGGTAGTAAAAGTATATCCCTTGCTTTGAAAATATCGGATTATCATTCCAGTTGCTTTCACTGTATTCGTTCTATTTCCACCAGCGTCATGCAATAAAATAATACTTCCAGAAATAGTAGTATCCTCTGGGTCTTGATTATGAATTTTCTTCTGATAAATCTCTACTACTCTTTTAAAAATAGTATCCGACACTTCGGATTCTTGGTATTCTTTTCTCCAGTCATTGGGGTCAATACTTTCCCCAACAGATATATAATTCTTTTTACGACTTAACGCAATGGGTGCTAATTCCTCATACTTACCTGGCTCACTGTCAGCATTAAATGGCGCTCTAAATAAAATAGTACTATGTCCTGTGATACACTCAATAAGCAATCTTGTTGCGTCCATTTCGATGGAAGCACGTTGACTACTCACCTCACTCATATCCGGATGCATGAAAGTATGATTACCTATTTCATGTCCTTCTTTGAATATTCTTTTAACTAAAGGAATATTATTTTCAATTTGGTATCCCACTAAAAAGAAAGAAGCTGGCACATGGTAGTATGCCAATGTGTCTAATATTTCTTTAGTGTATTTCGGGTCTGGACCATCGTCAAATGTTAGTACTAATTTTCTTTTGTTAGTTGCACCAAACCTTCTAATAACATAAGTGGAAGGTAAAGCATCATAGTATTCCTCACTTATTAAATAACTCTCTTTGTCTACTTCCGATCTAATTAGTCCGTCTTTAGGAGAAGCTACAATATCTAATATCTCACCTTCCCCTTCAAAGTCTGGTGCAATACCAGCTTTGATTTTATTAAACTTTACAAAGTCGAAATTTTGTAAAGCAGTCTTGGTCATTGGCTTATTATAAAAATCCCATAGTCTTAAATCCTCTCCTCCTAAACGCCATAATGCGGTACCAGCTAAATTAAGTTCTGTTGCAAATCTCAATGTATTAAAACTAGTTGCGGCGTCTGTAAAATATACCTGGTGTAATTTGTTTTCCGAATCATAATACTCGAAGTTTAAATTATAAGAGTCATTGTCAAATTCTATTTTAGCGCCACTATTACTAGCACTTGCCATGGCTTGTTGATAAGTAACGTCCGTAACCATGGCAACTTTTTTGCCATTCATCTTCCAATTATGTCCAAAAGCAGCCATGGCTAAAATGATCTTATTAGCAGGCACTTGATCTATCATTTTGTCTACTGCAGCTTCAATCCATTTTTGTGAACTGTTAGGACCTGGCTTGGTTTCGGCATGGTGTTGGTCATAAGCCATTAGTATCAGGTAATCGTTATACTTAGCTAATGCTTTGTAATTATAATCCTCATTAAATGGGATTACGTCTTGTGAAACTAATAAACCTTGAGCATGCATCTGCTCATACAATAATTTTTGAAAAGCCACCAATGGCTCATCTGTTGCATTTGTTAAATCTTCAAAGTCAATGTTAACGCCCACAAATTGATACTGATGTATAATATTTATTAGGTCTGTTATTAGCCTTTGCCTTTTTACTGGATTCGTTAAAATACGATTTACTGCATCCCCTCTAAATACTCCAAAATAGTTATTGGACAAAAGCGGCATAATTTTCACACCAGCTTTTTGCATGATTTTCAAAGCCTTAGGGTCAATGGTATTGTATAGCTTATCTGTATTAGGGTCTATGAATAACCACTCTGGAATTACTAAATTTAATTTTGAAATATTACGCTCTAATGAGGTAAGTGACTGAGGTGCATCCCAGTTTACATAAAAGGCTGCCCTTATACCTAAACTATCATTAAACAAATTGGAACTTGATAAATTTATAGGATTTAGTTCTTGCCCGCAACCTTCTCCTTTTTTCCATTTTTTACTAATGGCTTTTCTAAACCCCTTATATTCTTTTTCTAAATTACTCTCTCTATAATTTGGAAGGGAGTCCGTTAATACTTTTTTAATAGCCGACCCTTCTAATGGGATACCAGGTAAATTTTTATTTGTAAAATAGAGGCCTATTCCAAGTATTAATGCAATAATGGGAATTAAAAATAGAAATACACGAAAAGACCATTTAAACCTTGTCCATCTTGAAGAACTAGCACTTTGAAAAATTTGTGACTCTTTTGACATTTTATTGGGGGGATACTACCTTTTTAAATTGGTCACAAAGATACTGCCATCTTTAAATGTAGCAACTTCTTTCATGTTAAAATGCGCCGAAATCTCCGCCTTATTTAGCACATCTTTGTTGTCCTCGGTAGTAAACCATACTAAGAACATTTCAGGCTCCTTATAAAAGGAAGCCACTTTTAGGTTATGGACCCTTTCCGGGACAATTTTAACGGCTTTTTTGGAATACAAATAAATGGCATGACTGGCATTGGAGTATATTGGGACTACCCCATTAAAGTAGTTAGGACGGGTCTTTAAATAGCTTATCAATTCACTTTCTTTCCAATCATCTTCGGTATAACCTCCAATCCCCCCCTGCTTCACTTCATTATACACTTCAATGTCCTTTTGAACAAATTGAAATAAAAGGAATAAACTAAAAGAAGCAACCAAAAGTCTTACAGCAATCCTATTTCCTCTTTTTTGAATTATTGAGATCCAACTTATTGCATAAAAACTAATGGTAAACAAACTAGCCACAAAGAATGGTGACAAAAGTCTGCTATTGATAGTTTCATATCTTGAAAGCGTAGCTGTCACTAACATGAAAACCGAATACACTAAAGTGAAAGTTGCTGCAATTTTTTCAAATGAATTGTGTTCTATTTTTTTATAAATACGATAAACGAAAATGGATAAAACGGCTATTAAAAATATTAACCCTACATAAAATCTATACCCTTCTAATTGTTTTGAAAATGGCAGCCATGTTGCAACAACAGAACCATAGTAACTTATATTTTCCGCCAATGTGGTAACTCCCTTTTGTCTAATTCCGGTTAAGGTATTGGTAATACTATAGTTTCTAAATAAATTAATAATTGCTAAAGCACAACCAATAGTCCCGAAAATCACGCTATGCTTGATTCTCTTAGCCCATACCATGTCATGTGAAAGTAAAATTAATAAAACACCTGTTGCTACTAAAGAGACTCCTGCAAACCTAGTATCAAATGCAATGGCAGTAATGATAGCAAAAATGATCAGATTTTTTAGACTACTATTTTTAAAATAGTTCCCACTCAACCAGACAAAGATTAATACTTCTAAAGCAAATAAAGCTTCAGACCATAACATGAAATAAATCTCTATCAATGTTGGGCTACTTGTGATTAGTGCTAGTAGAAGCCATTTTAACCACTTAGTTGCATTGGTGATTTCTACCATACACCCACTTAAAAAAATGAGTGCCGCAAATATGCAACCATTTATTATGGGCATATTTTTTAGTATGTCAATTTGAAATATCCAATGCGTAATGGCCAAAAAACTTGGGAACCCAAATGGAAACATAATTAAGGGCTGATTATCGAACTGATAAAAGCCCCTCCCTTCATTTAATGCATTGGCAGTGCTTAAATAATGTATGGAATCTGGCGATACCCCAATCCCCCCATGGTGTGTAAATATTTGTATCAGTATAAAACCAATTATAGCAGCAATAAGGGAATCAAGGTTTTGTCTAATCAATAAATACATAGGGGTTTGCTTTGGGCAAAGATACTAATAATAGCCCCCTTAGTCAATTTCATAGCATAATTTGGCTAGTACCCAAAAATGTTGGAAATTAACACATGAAAAAATCCTACTTTTTCCCAATTTTGAGTTTGTTAGCCATTTTAAGTTTGGCCTCCTGTAGTAATAAGAGAAGCGATAGCCCTCGTGTTTTAGTCTTTTCTAAAACTGCTGCTTTCCACCATAGTTCCATACCTATTGGAGTAAAAGCCTTACAAAGCTTAGGTATTAAAAACGACTTTGGAGTAGACACCACCACTAGTAATAATTACTTTCAAGAAGACAGCCTTAAAAAATATGCTGCTGTTATTTTCTTGAATACTACTGGCGACTTATTAAGTGGGAACGAAGAAATTGCTTTAGAAAGGTATATCCAGTCTGGCGGTGGTTATGTGGGTATTCACGCAGCCTCCGATGCAGAATATGACTGGACCTGGTATGGCAATATGGTAGGCGCATATTTTGACAGTCATCCCGCACAACAAGACGCTAATATTATTGTAAACGATACTACTCATATAGCTACCAAAGGTATTCCTGCCACTTGGAGAAGGTATGACGAATGGTATAATTTTAAAAAGATTAGCCCAGACATTAAAGTGCTGTTAAGTATTGACGAGAAATCTTATCAAGGCGGAAAAAATGGAGCCAATCATCCTATGTCATGGTATCATGAATTTGATGGTGGCCGTGTATTTTATACAGAACTTGGTCATACTGACGAGTCTTATGCTGACCCTATTTATTTGAAACATATTCTAGGTGGTATTAAATATGCCATGGGAGACAATACTGGCAATTATAAAAAAGCGCATAGTATTTTCGCTCCAGACGAATCTCATTTTACTAAAACTACTTTAATAAAAGGAACTTTTTTTGAACCTACTGAATTAACTATTCTTCCAAATTTAGATGTCTTAGTTGCACAAAGAAGAGGTGAAATTTATTTGTACAATAACGAGTCTAAGAAATTAAAACAAGCAGGTTTTTTAAATGTTTATTGGAAAACTGAAAAGCCAGGAGTGAATGCTGAAGAAGGTTTAATGGGAATTAAAGTAGACCCCGACTTTGAAAAAAATCATTTTGTATACGTTTTTTATAGTCCAAAAGATACTTCCGTAAATAGATTGTCTAGATTCACTTTTGAAAAAGACACTTTAGATTTAAAAACTGAAAAAGTAATTTTACAATTTTATTCTCAACGAGATATTTGTTGTCATACAGGCGGCTCCATTGCGTTTGATGCCAATAAAAATTTATACGTTTCTGCAGGAGACAACACTACCCCATTTGACGAAGCTGGACAAAAATATGTTACACATGGATATGCGCCTTTAGACGACAGACCTGGTCACGAGCAATATGACGAACGACGTTCTTCTGGCAATACCAATGATTTAAGAGGTAAAATTTTACGTATTAAAGTAAAAGCAGACGGTAGTTATGAAATTCCAGCAGGCAATTTATTCCCTAAAGGAACTGACAAAGCTAGACCTGAGATTTATGTAATGGGTAATCGTAATCCTTATCGTATTGCTGTAGACCAAAAGAATGGTAATTTATATTGGGGGGAAGTGGGACCTGATTCTGATGTTGATAGTTTAGACAGTAGAGGACCTCATGGATATGACGAAGTTAATCAAGCGCGTAAAGCTGGATTCTTTGGCTGGCCTTTCTTTATTGGCAATAACTACCCTTACCATGCTTATGATTATGCTACTGGAAAGTCTGGACCTGCATTTGATCCTGCAAAGCCTATTAATAATTCTAGAAACAATACAGGTTTAACTGAACTACCTCCTGCACAACCTGCATTCATTTGGTACCCTTATGGAGTATCTCCTGAATTCCCAAGTGTAGGAACGGGATCTCGTACCGCTATGGCAGGACCTGTTTACTATAGTGACTTATATCCTTCCGCAACACGCTACCCTTCTTATTATGATGGTAAATTTTTCTTTTATGAATGGATGCGTGGATTTATAAAAGCAGTGAGCATGAATGACAAAGGTGACTTTGTAAGAATGGAACCATTTATGGGGCACACTAAATTTAATTATGCAATTGATATTGAAGTTGGCCCCGACGGTCGTTTTTACGTTTTAGAATATGGCACAGGATGGTTCTCAAAAAATGAAGACGCTGCGTTGGTAAGAATTGATTATAAAAAATAGTTTCAAAAACTAATTAAATTATAGAAAAAGGGATTAAAAAAAATTAAAAAAACAACATGCATAAGAGACAATTTATAAAAGATATTTTATTAACAAGCATTGCCGCTCCTATTGGGCTAAGCAGTTTAGCAAATACATTTAATGAAAAGTCAAAAATCCCTGCAGCTGTTTTAGCTAAGGACGACGCTTTTTGGGAGTCAATTAGAAATCAATATTTACTTAAGCCGGACTATATTAATTTAGAAAATGGCTATTATAATTTTTTACCCACGCCTTTACTAGATAAATATATTGCACATATTAAAGAAGTGAATTATCAAGGTTCCTACTATATGAGAACCGTTCAGTTTGATAATAAAAAGAAAATAGTTGCTCGCTTAGCTGGTATTGCTGGTTGTTCACCAGAAGAACTAATTATCACGCGCAATACCACAGAGTCATTGGATCTGGTGATTGGCGGATTAGACTGGAAGACAGGAGACGAAGCTATATTAGCACATCAGGACTATGGTGCCATGCAAGATATGTTTAAGCAAGTACAAGACCGTCATGGTGTAACACTTAAATTTATTTCTGTTCCTAACCATCCAAAAAATGATGAAGAAGTAATTGCAGTTTATGAAAATGCGATAACGTCTAAGACCAAAGTAATTTTGGTAAGTCATATGATTAATATTTCTGGACAAATTTTACCTATTAAAAAAATATCTGCCATGGCGCATAGTAAAGGCGTTCAAGTCATAGTGGATGGCGCACATGCATTTGCACATATTCAATACCAAATTGCCGACTTAGGATGCGATTATTATGCTGCTTCTCTTCACAAATGGTTAAGTACTCCTTTAGGTGCAGGCATGTTATATATTAATAAATCACGTGTTGCTGGTTTATGGCCACTATTGGCAGACGGTGAAAAGCAGAAAGAAAAAATTGGTCGATTAAATCATACCGGAACCCATCCTGTTCATACCGACTTAACCATAAACGACTCTATTGATTATTTTGAAATGATTGGTGCCGCACGTAAGGAAGCACGTATGCGTTATTTACAATTATACTGGAGCGACCAAGTAAGAAATATACCTAAAATATTGTTGAACACCCCAGCCACTGCAGACCGAAGTTGCGGTATTGCCAATGTGGGTATTGACGGTATAGAACCAGGAAAACTAGCGGAGCGTTTATTAAAAGAGTTTAAAATATTCACTGTAGCCATTGACTATGCCAATATCAGAGGTTGCCGAATTACCCCTAATTTATATACTACGACTGCCGAACTAGACCAGTTCGTAATGGCCTTGAAAACCTTGGCCAAAGGCTAAATGCTCTACCATTCGTAACATTTTGTTAACATGAGGTCAAATAATGCGGTTTTATGCATACTTTAAATGCTGAAAACCGCGAAATGCTAAAGAAAGAACGCCAAGAATTCATTTTACACCAGCTAAATCTGCACAATAAAGTATTGTCTGCGGATTTAAGCCGCAATATGAATGTATCAGACGATACCATCCGCAGAGATTTGCAAGAACTGTCTCAAACAGGCAGACTCATTAAAGTACATGGTGGTGCTTTGAGTAAATCATTTCACAAAGCTTTTGACCGTCAAATGGTTTACAGCATTGAAAGTAAAAATATCATTGCCCAAAAGACAGCTCAACTAGTTCAAAACGGCATGTACATTTTGACTGCCGGAGGGACTTCCATTTTAGAATTTGCAAAATCATTGGACCCACAATTAAACGCCACATTTTTTACATGTAGTTTAAATGCCGCAATTGAATTTGCACACCACCCCAGCATTGAAGTAGTTATGATTGGCGACAAGGTTTCTAAAGACGCTATGTTAACTACAGGTGCTAATGCAGTACAAACTATTGAATCCATTCAAGCAGACTTATGTATCCTAGGTATTAATTCCTTAGATACCAGTTTTGGTTTGAGTGAAAATGATTGGGATGTAGTGCAAATAAAAAAAGCAATGATTAAAGCTTCTAAAAAAACAATCTGTATTGGGATCTCTGAGAAATTAAATTCTCAACAAAAAATAAAAGTAGCAAACATGGATGAAATAGATATTCTAATTACCGAATTAGATCCTAATCATCCAACACTGGCTCCTTTTAAACGTCAAGGAATTACTATCTATTAATAATTTAAAAATCAGTTATGAAACTAAAAAAAACGAAAAAGCTTGTTCTATCAAAGCTTATGATGATTTTGGTTCTACTGTCTGGTTTTTGTATCAACGCAATGGCACAAACAACAGTGAGTGGCAAAGTGACGAATCAAAAAGACAACAGTGGATTAGAAGGAATTTCAATTGTTATTAAGGGCACACAAAAAGGTGTCGTATCTGACAATGCTGGAAATTTCACATTAAACTATAATGCTAAATCTGCATTTACTATTGCCGCATCGGGAATAGGTTTTAAAAGTCAAGAAATTGTTATTGATCCAAGTAAAGGCAAGACCACTGGTATTGTTTTTACTTTAACAGAGCAATATTCTAAATTGGATGAAGTAGTAGTAACCGGTACATCTGCCGGAACTACAAAAAGACAAATTGGAAGTTATATTAGCTCTGTTTCTGCAGACGACCTTACAAAAGGTGCTACAGGAAACGTATTAGCTGCTTTACAAGGTAAAACTGCTGGTGCACAGATTAGTCAAAACAGTGGTGATCCAGCTGGTGGAATCTCTGTAAGATTAAGAGGTGTAAGTTCTGTACTTTCTTCTTCAGAGCCTTTGTACATTGTGGACGGTGTTATTATTAATAACGCAACCAACAGAGTAACTAACACTTCAGCTAACTATGATGGCGGAAACTTTGTAGGTACTATTGGACAAAGTAGAATGGTAGACATTAACCCTGCTGACATTGAGCGTATTGAAGTATTAAACGGCGCTGCTGCAGCTGCTACTTATGGTAGTAGAGCCAATGCTGGTGTAATTCAAATTTTCACTAAACGCGGTAAAACTGGTGCTCCAAAAGTTTCTTTCTCTACAACTTATACAAGTAGTTCATTAAGAAAAAAATTACCTGTTAACCAATCTCCTGTAAAATTTGGTGGGCCAACTGACGGTGTGGGCGCTTTAACACAAGACGTAATTACTGCTCCTCTTGCTACTAATACTACTAATGTTACAAGATATGATTATCAAGATTATATTTTCAGAACTGCTGGTGGAACTGATAACACAATTTCAGTAAGTGGTGGTAACGATAAAACTAAATACTATTTTGGTGGTTCATATTTTATGAATCAAGGTATTATTAAGAATACTGACTTCCAAAGATTTGGATTCAGATCTAATATTGACCAAGTGATCACTAAGTGGATGTCAATGAACTTAGGATTAAACTATACTAATTCAAGTTCTAACGAAAAGCCAGATGGTCAATCTTTCTTCTCTCCTACTAACGCAGTTACTATTATTGGTAATTTCCATGACATATGGACAAGAGACGCTAACGGCAATATTAAAGCTGTTGGTGAAAGAGGAAGAATTAACCCGGTTTCAGTTATTGAAGATATCAAACAAAAGCAGGCAACTAACCGTATCATCACAAGTTTTGGTGTGAAATTAAAACCAATCAAACACTTGTCTGTTGACTACTTAATGGGTATTGACAATTATTCTCAAACTGGTACTACTTATATCCCTCCTTATACCTACAATGCAAACCCTGCATTTTATGGTGGTGGTGTAACATTAGATCCTACACAGAATGGTTATGCAAGTGCGTCTACAAATAATTTCTTCCAAATCAACCATGATTTGAGTGCAAACTATAATATTGACATCACTAACAATATCAACTCTACTACACAAGTTGGTTATTCTCAACAATACGAGAAAAACAATTATGTATTATTACAAGGAAGAGGTTTTGCTCCATTTATTCAAACTGTAAATGGTGCTAGCACTATTTTACCAGGTGTAGATGACAGAAGCGAAATTTCTGTTTCTGGTTTATATGTGCAACAAAACTTCAAATTCAGAAATCATTTATTTTTAACTGGTGCTGTTAGACAAGACGGATCTAGCGTATTTGGTAAAAGCCAACGCAATCAAACTTATTCTAAAGCAAGTGTGAGTTATGTAATTTCTGGAACTGACTATTGGAACAACTTATCTATTTCTAAAGTAATAGACATGTTCAAATTAAGAGCAGCATACGGTGAAAGTGGAAACTTAACTGGTATTGGCGCTTATTCAAGATTCAACTCTTATAGCTCTAACTCTTTCTTAGGTAGAAGTGCATTGAACTCAAGTACTACCCTAGCTAATGAAAATGTTAAACCTGAAAGACAAGCTGAAACAGAAGTTGGTATGGACTTAGGTGCATTCAACAATCGTATTGGTTTAACAGTGAACGTTTACAATAAAAAAGTAACTGACTTATTAATTAATAGACAATTAGCTCCTTCAAATGGTTTTGGTAGTTTATTAGACAATTTTGGTTCATTAGAAAACAAAGGATACGAAATCATGTTAAGCTTGGTTCCGGTTCAAACTAAGAACTTGAAATGGGAAGTAACTACAATTTACAACCACAACGAGAACAAGGCATTGAAGATTGGACAAGCGTTGACTTTATTAAGTACAAATGCTGGTGCTCCAATTGGAATTATTGAAGGACAACCTATTGGTGTATTTTATGGTACCTATTTTGCAAGAAATGCAGATGGTTCTTTAATTACAAATGCGGCAGGTATTCCTCAAACAGCTAAAGGAATTCAAACTTCAGTGTTAAATCCAAAAGAAACTTTAGATGCTAGTGGCCAACCTACTGGAACTGTTTTAAGAAAAGTAATTGGTAACCCTAACCCTAAATTTACTGGAAGCATTGTGAATGAAGTTTCATATAAGAAATGGTCATTCAGAGCTCAAATTGACGCGGTTCAAGGTGTTGATGTATTCAATGCTGACTTTAGAACTCGTCAAGGTGTTGGTAACGGAACCGTTGCTGAACAAGAACAAAGAGGTCTAATACCAAGAGGTTATGTTACTGGCGTTTACGCTATTGAAGAATGGAGAGTTAATAAAGGAGACTTTATTAAATTACGTGAATTGTCTTTAAGTTATAATATTGGCAAATTCAAATTCGTAAATAACTTAACTGTAAACTTTAGCGGAAGAAATCTTATTTCATGGGATAGCTACAATGGATATGATCCAGAAGTTAATGCTGGTGGACAAAGTACTTTGTTAAGAGGTATTGACTTTGGTTCAACTCCAATCCCACGTACTTTCAGTTTTGGAATTAAAGCTGATTTCTAAATTCCTTTAATTAATTAAACAAATCAGAAACAAATGAAAAAGATTAAATATATCATTCAATCCACTTTCTTACTAGGAGTTATCTCCCTGGCTGGTTGTAAGAAAGATTTTGTAAACCCAAATGCTCCAACAACCGACCAAGTATTTAGCTCTGCTAGAGGCTTAGTTGGCGTTAACATTGGGAATCAAAGAACCTACGCTTTAGGCGGTGCTAGCGTTGTATATGGTACAACAACAGCAAATGCATTTACTACCAATGAGGTTATCTTAATGAACTCAGGTAATACTGCAGAATTTCAATTTAGTAAAGGTGGCGCCAGTGTGGATGCTACTAATACAATTTTAGCGAGTATCTGGACCAACGCTAATAAAGTTATTTATGACGCCAACTCTGTAATTACAGCAGCTGCCAATTTAAATGACAAAGCTTATGCAAGTGGTTTAATCGCACATGCTTCTATTTTAAAAGCATTGGCTTTAGGTAACTTGTCTATGTTATGGGAAAAGGTTCCAGCAGGTATTGGCGCTAATGTTAGTTTTGTTGAAAGAATGACTGGCTATTCAAATGCCATTGCAACTATCGACAATGCATTAGCTGCAATTAATGCAAACGCAATAAGTGCTACCTATAGTTCTGATGCCGTTTCTGGCATTGACTATGTTAATACTTTGTATGCATTAAAAGCTAGATACTTATTGTTCTCTGGAAAAAATGCAGAAGCATTAGCAGCTGCAAATTTGGTTGATTTAACAAAAAAATCAACTTTCAATTATGATGCAGTTAGTACGAACCCAATCTTCACTGTAGCTACAGCAACTAATAACGTATACCAACCTATCGATTCTACTTTAGGTTTACCTACTGCATTAGCTCCTACTGCTGGTGATGGTCGTATTGCTTTCTACACTGCTATTAATGCAACTGTTGCACCAAGATTCAGAATTAATGGATTTTGGAATGCTACCACTGCTGCAATTCCAGTTTACTTACCAAGTGAAATTACACTTATCAAAGCTGAAGCATACGCAAGAACTAGTGATTTAACTTCTGCTTTAACTGAGTTGAATAAAGTAATCACTAAGACTGCTGCTGCAGATCCATTTAAAATAGGCGCTGGTTTAGCTGCATCTACTGCATCAACTAGTGACGCTATTTTAACAGAGATCTACAAAAACAGATGTATTGAATTGTATATGTCAGGTTTGAAACTAGAGGATACACGTAGATTCGCTAGAGCAAACACAGAGAAAAAACGTAATTTCTTCCCTTATCCATTTAAGGAAAGAGATGGCAATATCAATACACCTGCTGATCCTACTTTCTAATTTATAAATAATTTATAAAATGAATAGCCAATTTAAAAGGACAACAGAAGAAGCTTCTTATTATAATGATATCGAAAACTTTTCGACAGCAGAGTTATTGATTAATATTAATAAGGAAGACCAAAAAGTCGCTTTTGAAGTTGAAAAAGTAATACCGTTTATTCATTTATTAGTGGATGCAATAAGTAACAAACTAGCTAACGGCGGACGTTTATTTTACATTGGTGCTGGCACCAGTGGACGTCTTGGCCTGGTTGACGCCAGCGAATGTCCCCCAACATTCGGCGTCCCCAATGACTTAGTAATTGGTATTATTGCAGGTGGTCACCAAGCCATGTTCCAGGCAGTTGAAAATGCCGAGGACGACTTAGATCAGGCTTGGCTTGACTTACAATGTTATAAAATATCAAGTCAGGATATTGTTGTAGGAATTGCAGCAAGTGGCACCACTCCTTATGTAATTGGTGGATTAAAAAAATGTAGAGAAAATGGGATTGCAACAGGCAGCATTAGTTGTAATAAAAACAGTCCTGTTTCCAGCCATGCAGACTTCCCTATTGAAGTTATTGTTGGCCCTGAATTTATTACAGGTAGTACCCGCATGAAAAGTGGTACTGCTCAGAAAATGGTACTTAATATGATCTCCACTTCTGTGATGGTTAAATTAGGTCGCATAAAGGGCAATAAAATGGTCAACATGCAATTAACCAATCAAAAGCTATTTGACAGAGGAGTTCAAATGATTATGGATGAATTGAAAATGAATGATTCGGCAAAAGCAGCCAATTTATTAAGCAAATATGGTTCTGTGAAAGAGTCAATTGAAAATGCGAATAAGCCATTGTAAAATGGCTACTATGTTATTGTAAAAAAACATAACATTTTCAACATTTAAATAGCCCCAGCAATGGGGCTATTTTTTTTATTCAGGGAAACTAAACTTCCCCATTGTAATTGGAATTTTAGTGGCATTACCGCCTGCAAACAGCGGCGTGCCTGCAACTGCTTCATTCGCTAATACAGCGAATAAAATAGCTTCTTTTGCGTCAGGCTGAATTCCAATAGACATGGAAGATTCAATTTTCACATTTGATTCTTTTTTTACATTTGTCAATAGTTGACGCAAATGTTCAATAAGTAAAGGATTATGCATTCCGCCTCCACTCGTATATATTGTGTAGTTAATATCCGACGGAATATATTCATTAATTGCTGCAGCAATTGTTTCTGCAGTGAATCGGTTTAATGTTGCCATGACGTCATACTGTGAAATATTTTCAGTATTAGTTACCTGCTGTGCTTTTGCAAGAAATGCTAAATTGAATAATTCAGGTCCAATAGTTTTAGGCAAAGCCACTTCGAAAAATGAATCTGCTTTTAAAATATTTAATAATTCAATATTTACATTTCCTTGTTTAGCGATAGCGGCATCCTTATCATATTCTACATTGAAATACTTTCTTACATAAGCGTCCATTAAAGTATTACCAGGGCCGGTGTCTGAAGAAAAAACTTGATCCAATGAACAACTAGCAGGTAGGAAAGTATAATTTGCAATACCTCCAATATTTAATAATAATCTGTTCTCCTTAGGATCAACACATAAAAGATAATCTCCATACACTGCTAAGGGTGCCCCTTCTCCTCCTGCTGCTATATGTTTTTGTCTGAAATCACTTATAGTTATAATTCCTGTTGCTACCGCTATATGATCTCCGTCTCCAATTTGCAAAGTTGCTGGCCCATATTCATCCAATGGATGTAATGACTTAGGTGCATGGTAAATAGTTTGACCATGGCTTGCGATTAAGTCAATCTGTTGATTTGAAATTTTCCAAGATGCCAGCGTTTTATTAATCATTTCCGCATTTTGTAATGCGATCCAGGGATTCAATAAACATAACTGTTCTAAGGAGATGGTTTGCTTGGAAAAAAGAGAAAGTATTTTTTCTTTAATGTCAGCATCATAACTCACTGTTGTAAAATTCAATAAATCCACTTTGGTCTGTACACCCGCTCCTGTTATTTCACATAAAGCAATGTCTAGCCCGTCTAAGGAAGTTCCACTCATTAAGCCAATCACTTTCCTACTTGACTTTTGAGCTATTTCATACAAGTGTTGAATATTTTTATGCATATCCTAAAGATACAAAATATCCACACCCTTACAAATACCTACCTTTTCAATCACTTAAAGTTTACCTTTGTCCAAAATAGATTGTATGCTTAAAGTTGGTGTGTTTGGAGTGGGTCATTTAGGTAAGTTTCACTTAAACAATTGGAAACTGATTCCTGAAGTGGAATTGGTTGGTTTTTTTGATCCTAATAACGACAATGCAAAGGAAGTAGAAGCTAATTATGGCCTTAAAAGATATATGGACGAGGACGCTTTAATTGCTGCTTGTGATATTATTGACGTTGTTACCCCAACCCATTTACATTTCCCTGTTTGCGAAACTGCCATTAAAATGGGCAAGCATGTTTTTGTTGAAAAGCCAATGGCAAACACCATTGAGGAAGGTAAAGCCATTATGAATATGGTGAAGGAAGCCAATGTAAAATTACAAGTTGGGCATGTTGAAAGATTTAATCCTGCCTATACTGCATTAAAAGATATTGCTATCAACCCTTTATTCATTGAAGTACATCGTTTGGCACAATTTAATCCTAGAGGCACTGAAGTAAGTGTAATCTTTGATTTAATGATTCATGATATTGATATCATTTTAAGTATTGTAAAAAGTACTGTAAAAAATATTTCTGCTAGTGGTGTTGCTGTGTTAACAGACACGCCCGATATTGCCAACGTTAGAATTGAATTCCACAATGGATGCGTTGCCAATTTAACAAGTAGTAGAATTAGCATGAAGAAAATGCGTAAGATTAGATTGTTTCAAAAGGACGCTTATATTGGCATTGACTTCTTAGAAAAAAATACAGAAATTATTAAGCTAAAGAAACCAGACGAAGTGGACGCTTTTTCTTTTGATATTGAAACACATCAAGGCACTAAGACCATCTCTATAACTAATCCTGTTATTGAAGACGGCAATGCAATATTAGCGGAATTAAAAAGCTTTGTACATGCTATCATACATGACGAGCCTACTGTTGTAAGTGAGATAGATGGATTCTTAGCAATGGAAGTGGCACATCAAATTTTAGAAAAAATTAGTAAGTCTACTTCAAATATTAGCCAAGGGAATTAACTATAAAATGAATATTGGTTAAGCAAATCTTTTTGCTAAAATATATTCTGCAATTGCTAAGTCCAAAGGTCTAGTGATTTTTATATTCTCAAATTCTCCGTCTACCAAATACACTGCTTTCCCATTGGCTTCTACCACATTGGCTTCGTCGGTGAATTCAGGTATATAGTCTTGTTTAAAAGCTTCTAATAGTAGCGCTGATTGAAAAGTTTGTGGTGTTTGAATTAACATTACATTCTCTCTGTCTAACAAAACATGTCCTGTTCCTTGTATTAATCTTACAGTGTCTGTAGCGCTTACTGCTGGTATAGCAGATCCTTTCTCCACTGCCTGCTGATAACATCTTTGAATTAATGCAGGCGTTAATAAACATCTTACGGCGTCATGAACAAATACAATGGCATCGTTGCTTACTTTTGCTAGTCCGTTTTTTACTGACTGGAATCGAGTTTCTCCACCCGCCACAAACTGTACATTTTTATTGTAGCCATTTTGTGCTAATAAGTTTTGCCCCTCTTGTATATATCCCTGAGGCAACACTATTACTAATTCAATATCTGAGAATGCTGCAGTAAATTGGTCAATAGTATGTAATAAAATAGCTTTCCCTTGAATTTCTAAAAATTGTTTTGGAACTACCGAACCCATTCTTTGTCCTGTTCCTCCGGCTACGATGATGGCTATTTTTTTTGAATACATACTTTATAGTTTTATTGCTATTTCACCAATAGCTTTTTCACTTCCGCTTTTAAGTTTCCTAAATCAATAGGTGCAGTACCTACTAATTCACAAACCAATCCTCCAGCAATATTAGCAATTTCAGCAGCTAATAACATATTCTTTGAATAAGCGTAAACCAAGGAAGCCACTGCAATTACCGTATCTCCTGCACCACTCACGTCTGCAATATTTCGAATATGTGTAGGGATTAAACTTTGATTTTCGTCGGACCCAAAATAAACCCCATGTTCAGACAAGGTAATGAAAGAAATTTCGTGTCCTAGACTTTGTTGTAAAGCCATGTGCACACTATTCATATTATCTAAATTCACAGCCCCTATCTCTATTTTCAATCCTTCCTTAACTTCTTTTAAATTTGGCTTAAATATGGTACATCCTTTATACGCCAAGAAATTCTTCTGCTTTGGGTCTACCGCTGTTGAGATTCCCCTCTCCTTACAATATGTCAATACAGATTCAATGACACGGGTAGTTAAAACACCTTTATTATAATCCTCTAAAATTATAAGAGATGGTTTTTCATTGTCCACATAACTATAAAAGCTTTTTAATAAAGCATCTTCCTCTGTCACTGTTATGTCATTGGTATGTTCATGGTCCAAACGCATCATTTGCTGATTACGTCCCATGATTCTTATTTTATTAGTAGTTACCCTTGTCTCACTTGAACAAATATATTGAGTATGGATCCCGTCGGCATTTAGAAGCCCATTAAGCTCGGCTCCTTCCGCGTCCTTCCCAATGATTGCAAATAAGGTAGTTGGCGCGCCTAGGGCTCTTAAATTAAGCGCTACATTGGCTGCACCACCAACCCTTGTCTCCTTACGTTGTAAAGAAACAATTGGCACAGGTGCTTCTGGGGAAATACGGTCTACACCACCCCACCAATAGGTATCCAACATGATATCTCCTATTACTCCAATTTTTGTTTGGTTAAACCCTTCAAATAAAGCTTTAAATTCTTTTTCCTGCATCATGAACCCTATGATTTTTTATTACGCAATGCGATATAGTACAAAGGTAAGCCCAATAAAGTAATTCCCAAACCCCATAGTGAATACTTAGGTTGTGCATATACTAAGCCAACACAAAATACAGCAGCCATTACAATGTATACAATTGGTAAAACTGGATATCCAAATGCTTTATAGGGTCTAGGTAAATTGGGCTCTTTTTTTCTTAAAATAAAAATCCCAACAATGGTAAGTATATAAAACATGACACCTACAAAAGAAACCATGGTTAATAAATCACCATACTTACCACTTAAGCATAAAATAGAAGCAACTAATGCTTGTATCCATAATCCATAAGCGGGTACTTCATTTTTATTTAATTCCCCTGTCTTCTTAAAAAACAAGCCATCCTTAGCCATGGTATAATAAACTCTAGATCCAGTTAATATTAATCCGTTATTACATCCAAAAGTGGAAATCATAATCATCACCGCAATTACAATAGTCCCAATATTTCCCATTACTTTATTAGCTGCCACAATTGCTACACGGTCATTTTCTGCAAAAGCAATATCATGCAATGGCAATACATGCAAGTACATCAAATTCGTACTAATATAAATAAGGGTTACAATTGAAGTTCCTAAAAACAAACTTAATCCAATATTACGTTGTGGATTTTTAATTTCTCCTGCAATGAAAGTTACAGAATTCCAAGAGTCACTACTAAAAATAGAACCCACCATGGCAGCCGACATTAAACCAATTAAAGCGGTGCCGCTAACTGGCATCCAGCTATTAGTTACCGTGCCGTCTATGGCTGTAGTTACTATATTTGTTTGTGCACTAAATGCATGCATCCAATTCTCATTCCAATAACTATGCTTTGTAAATAAAAATCCTACAATTACCAATCCAAATAAGGAAATCAATTTAGTGAACGTAAAAGTATTTTGAATCATCTTCCCTTCTTTCACACCTCTTGTATTAGTATAGGTTAGAAACACAATTAAGAAAATGGCTAATGCCTGTGCTGCTGAAATTTTTATAAACCCTAAGTCCGCAATGATATTAGATTCTCCTACTGCAGGAATTAAATAAGCTGTAAACTTACTAAAGGCAACAGCTACCGCAGCAATTGTTGCTGTTTGTATTACCGCGAAAAAACTCCATCCATATAAAAAACCCACTAATGGATTATATGCTTTTTGTAAGTACACGTATTGTCCTCCAGCTTTTGGATACATTGCGCTTAACTCTCCATAACTTAATGCCGCAGCAATCGTCATAAAGCCTGTCAATAACCAAGCAACAATTAACCAACCTGCAGATCCTACATTTCTAGTAATATCAGCACTTACAATAAAAATACCTGACCCAATCATACTACCCGCTACAATCATGGTAGCGTCTAATGCACCTAATCTTGGTTTGAATTCGGAAGTTTCTGTTGTAGACATATTTGTTTCTTAATAAATGGATTAAAAAAAATCCCCCCCGTTGTTGTGGGGAGGATTATAAGATAAGACTAATTTTTGGATTTATACTCTGCGTTCAGCCCCTTTACAATATCCGACGTAATATCATACGCTGTGTCCTTGTAATACATAAGGTCTGGATTGCTTGAGAAGATATACGCGAACTCCTTGTTTTTATTATATACCACCAAGAAAGATTCGATTTTCTTTTTTACTTCTTGTAATCTTTTAAAAGATTCCTCTTGTAATTCTGCAGCTAATTGTTGTTCTTTATTAGTGTAATTTTTTTCTAATTGTGCTAACTCTTGTTGTCTGCTTCCTACTTCAGCTTGTGATAAATACTGACCGTTTTTTTGTAAGTCCTGATACTTTAATGCAAATGCATTTTTCAATGATGTTAATTGTTTTGCATTTTCTATATCCTTTGCTTGTAAAGCAGACTTCACGTCTTTGAAAAAACTATAACTATTCTGAATAGAATCAATTTCAAAGTAGGCAACTTTAACGCCACCCGCATTTAGTGCAGCCGATTTAATAGGAGTTGAATTACTGTTAAAGTGTAATACAAACAATGCAATAATGGCAACTGCAAAAACGCTATTTATGATCCAAGAATTTGATTTCATTTGACTATCTAATTTTAATAAAAATAAGGAAAAACGTTTACCTATAAAAGTAAAAAGCAGGAAATATTACTACTTCCTGCTTTTTAACAAAATATGTGAATCAACGATTATTCTTCCTCGTCAAAGCTCATTGCTTCGCGAGTCGTTGCTAAAACTTCATATTCTTCCTTGCTTCCTACGATCAATTTTTCGAATTCTTTTTGACCGGTACCTGCAGGGATTAAATGACCAGTGATTACATTCTCTTTCAATCCTAGCATCATGTCAACCTTACCTTGAATAGCAGCCTGACTTAATACTTTCGTTGTTTCTTGGAATGATGCAGCAGAGATCCAGCTTTGTACTCCTAAAGATGCTTTAGTGATACCTAATAATACTGGACGAGCTGTAGCAGGCTTCGCATCGCGAACTTCTACCACTTTCTTGTCTGCACGCTTTAAGATAGAATTCTCTTCTCTTAATTCACGAACAGTTACAATTTGTCCAGGCTTAAACTTAGTGCTTTCTCCTGCTTCAGTTACTACTTTCTTATCATAGATTCTGTCGTTCTCCTCGATAAAGTCAAAACGATCTTCTAAATCTTCTTCTAAGAACTTAGTATCACCAGCATCTACGATTTCAACTTTCTTCATCATTTGACGCACAATAACTTCGATGTGTTTGTCATTGATTTTTACACCTTGTAAACGATATACCTCTTGAATTTCATTTACAACGTATTCTTGTACAGCATGTGGTCCTCTAATTGCTAAGATATCAGCTGGTGCGATTTGACCGTCTGATAAAGGAGAACCCGCTTTTACGAAATCACTATCTTGAACCAAAATCTGACGTGTTAATGGAACTAAGTATTTCTTCACCATTCCGTCTTTAGACTCAACGATGATTTCTCTGTTACCACGCTTGATATTACCAAATCCTACAACTCCATCAATCTCACAAACTATCGCAGGGTTACCTGGATTTCTTGCTTCGAATAATTCAGTTACACGAGGTAAACCTCCAGTGATATCTCTTAATTTTCCTAACACTCTTGGAATCTTAACTAATACGTGTCCAGCTTTAACTTCAACACCTTCTTCGATAACGATGTGAGATCCTACTGGTAAGTTGTACATTTTATTGTCCTTCACACCTTCTAATACGATGGTTGGAATCTTTGTTTTATCCTTAGATTCAATAACCACTTTCTCACGGTGACCAGTTTGCTCATCCGCTTCGTCGCGGTAAGTAAAGCCTTCAGAAATATTGTCAAATTTAATTGTACCATTTTGCTCAGCAACAATAACGTTGTTAAATGGATCCCATGTACAAATCACTTCGCCTTTCTTAATTTGTGTACCATCTTTTACAGAAAGTAATGCACCATAAGGAACGTTGTTTGTAATTAATAAACGGTCATTTTTAACATCCATAATTCTTACCTCACCTGTACGACCAATAACCACTTTCACTTTGTTTCCGTCGTTATTAATTGTATCTACAGTACGTAAACCGTCAAATTGGATTGTACCATCAAATTTAGCAACCAAGTTAGATTCAACAGAAGATGATCCCGCAACACCACCCACGTGGAAAGTACGTAATGTCAACTGTGTACCCGGCTCACCAATTGATTGTGCAGCAATAATACCCACTGCATCTCCTCTTTGTGTAATATATCCAGTAGCTAAGTTTCTTCCATAACATTTAACACAAACACCGCGCTTACTTTCACATGTTAATACTGAACGGATTTCAACCGTTTCAATACCAGCATCTTCCATTAAACGAGCTGCATCAATTGAAATTTCTTCACCAGCTGCTTGTAATAATTCGTTCGTAATTGGATGGAATACATCATGACATGATGTACGTCCTTCAATTCTGTCTGCTAATGGTTCAATAACGTCTTCGTTATCTTTCAATGCACTTGTTGCAGTACCACGTAATGTTCCACAATCTTCTTCAGAGATAACAACGTCTTGAGAAACGTCCACCAAACGACGAGTTAAGTAACCCGCATCCGCTGTTTTCAAGGCTGTATCCGCAAGACCCTTACGAGCACCGTGCGTAGAGATGAAATAATCTAGGACGTTCAATCCACCTTTAAAGTTAGATAAGATTGGGTTTTCAATAACCTCGGCTCCTGAACTACCACTCTTACGAGGTTTAGCCATCAAACCACGAATACCTACTAACTGCTTAACCTGTGTTTTACTACCTCTCGCACCTGAATCCAACATCATGTAAACTGAGTTGAAACCTTGCTTATCAATAGCCATTTCACGGATCAATGTGTCTGTAATACGCGTATCTACACGACCCCAGATATCAATAACCTGGTTGTAACGCTCGTTATTCGTAATAAGACCCATATTATAGTTTTCCCAAACTTCTTCTACTTCAATTTTAGCACCATCCAATAAAGCTTGTCTTGTTTCTGGAACAACCAAGTCATTTACGTTGAATGATAATCCACCACGGAAGGCCATTTTAAATCCTAAAGTTTTGATATCATCCAAGAACTTCGCAGTTGTTGGAACGTCAGTGATTTTAATAATATCACCAATGATATCTCTTAAAGATTTTTTAGTCAACAATTGGTTTACAAATCCTACTGGACCTGGAGTGTGTTGGTTGAATAACACACGACCTACTGTTGTTTCAATTAACTTATTAACCAATACACCACCTTCGCGGATATTTGTTTTCACTCTAATGTTAGCGTGTAAGTCAATTTTGTCTTCGTTGTATGCAATGATAACTTCGTCTAAGTTGTAGAAAGCTTTGCCCTCACCTCTTACGACTAAATCACCCATTGATTTTTTACCCTTAGTAATGTAGTATAAACCTAACACCATGTCCTGAGAAGGAAGGGTGATTGGCGTACCATTCTGTGGGTTTAATATGTTGTGAGAAGACAACATCAATAACTGTGCTTCCAAAATAGCCGCATGGCTTAATGGAACGTGCACCGCCATTTGGTCACCATCGAAATCGGCGTTGAACGCAGAGGTAACTAATGGGTGTAATTGAATCGCTTTACCTTCCACCAATTTAGGTTGGAAAGCTTGTATTGATAAACGGTGCTATGTTGGGGCACGGTTTAACATTACTGGATGTCCTTTCAATATATTTTCTAAGATATCCCAAATCACAGCTTCTTTTTTGTCAACTAATTTCTTAGCAGACTTCACTGTTTTAACGATACCTCTTTCAATTAATTTACGAATAATAAATGGCTTAAATAATTCCGCAGCCATATCCTTTGGTAATCCGCACTCGTGCATTTTTAATTCAGGTCCTACAACGATTACAGAACGTCCAGAATAATCCACACGCTTACCTAATAAGTTTTGACGGAAACGACCTTGCTTACCTTTCAATACATCAGATAAAGATTTTAAAGCACGACCACCTTCCGCTTTTACTGCATTTGATTTACGAGAGTTATCGAATAAAGAATCGATAGCTTCTTGTAACATACGCTTCTCATTACGTAAGATAACTTCTGGTGCTTTAATCTCTAACAAACGCTTTAAACGGTTGTTACGAATAATTACACGACGATATAAGTCATTCAAATCAGAAGACGCAAAACGGCCACCATCTAATGGCACCAATGGACGTAATTCTGGAGGAATAACTGGAATATATTTCATAACCATCCACTCAGGTTGGTTAGTGATATGTGTTTTTGCTTCACGGAAAGACTCAACAACACTCAAACGCTTTAAGGCATCCGCTTTTCTTTGTTGAGAAGTTTCGTTTGCTGCTGAGTTACGTAAAGAGAAACTCAATTCGTCTAAATCTAATAAACCTAATAGATCATGGACTGCATCAGCACCCATTTTCGCGATGAACTTTTGAGGATCATCGTCAGGTAAATATTGATTCTCTTTTGGTAATGCATCGATCAAGTCTAAGTACTCCTCTTCTGTTAACAAATCTGCTACTTTCAAGTTGTCTTTAATACCTGGTTGTATTACTACATAACGCTCATAGTAAATGATAGTTTCTAATTTCTTAGAACTCATTCCTAATAAGTAACCAATTTTGTTAGGTAAACTTTTGAAGTACCAAATGTGTACGACAGGAACCACTAATTTAATGTGACCCATACGCTCACGACGCACTTTTTTCTCTGTTACTTCTACACCACAACGATCACACACAATACCCTTATAACGAATACGCTTATATTTTCCACAAGCACACTCATAGTCCTTTACTGGACCAAAAATACGCTCACAGAAAAGACCATCACGCTCCGGCTTATATGTACGGTAGTTGATCGTTTCTGGTTTCAACACTTCTCCAAAACTTCTTTCCAAAATATTGTCTGGTGAAGCCAAACTA
>CANCAY010000027.1 GCA_947374225.1 Chitinophagaceae bacterium
CGGTGTTTTTCCACTTGGTGCTCTCGTAAGTTCTCAGCAAAAAAGCCCAAACTTACCGCCAAGAATAGCATCAAAAACTCAGTGATATATTCTTTAAACTTTTTGGGATGATGGGAATGATGATGTACTTCCATTTATTTCTTTTTTTCGATTATTTCAATTGCTTTATTAGCATAATAGGTCATTGAATCTATGTCACTAATAAATCCGTCCATTATCATTTTCGTGTCTGAAAGCAAATACTTTGTTTCTCTTATCGCATCAGGTTTAATTGGAACAATTCCCATTTTACTAGCTATTGGATTAGGAGGGTACCTCCATTGGATATCATATATCTCAGGATCAGTAATTTTTGGAATGACTGTGTTCATAAATATTTTCAGTTGATCCATACTTAATCTTTCCAATGAATTATAATCATTCAACCAAAAATTATATTGTTTTATATAAGCTGCCAACTCTTTATTTTCTTCCTTTAAAAAATATCCCTGAGTTTCCGCTTCACTCCTACTTTTGTCATTTGTGTTCAATATCAGAAAAACTCCATAATTAACTAAAATCCTATAATAGGCTTGCTGATCAATTGTTTTGGGGTTGGCATTTAAAAAATATCTTATGCTATCTGATAACTTGATTTTTTCTGCTTCATTTTCACGGATCATCTTCATTTGTAAGATATCACTTTTCAAATCCATTGCGACTACCTCCATTAACTGCTTTGCTTTTTCTTCTTCGGCCATTTTTTCTCTAATATTTTCAGCAAAAAAACCTAATGTAACCGCCAAAAAAAGCATGAAAAATTCTAAAATGTATTCGGACCATTTTTTCTTGTGGAATGGGTGGTGTGGGTGATGTACTTCCATTAATATTTTTTTAGTGGTTTAATTCTTTTTCTATGATTGAGATCAGTTCAGCCGCTTTTTGTTTTTCCATTAATGACATAATTTGATAGAATCCCACATAACCTTTCATTACATTGATATAATTTGCATATTCATAAAAAGACATTCTATCTTTCTTTAAAAACTTGCTACCTGTTAAGGATGCTATTTCATTCAACATTGTTTTATTATATTCTATTTGACCAAGTTTTTTAGTGGGTATAAAAACATTAAAATGTATTAAGCCATTTTGAATTTTATGTACATTATTCCATTTTTCAAGCAAAGCATCTTGTTGCACTTTTATTGTGTTTTTGCCTTTTTCGTACTCGGCAATTTTTTTTACAATTACTCGATTTCTAATTAATCTAAAGCCACCTGCGTTTTTCAATTGATCGATTGTTCCGGTTGTAAAATTTAAAGCAACTAACCTAGATGTTAAATTTATACTGCATAGATAAATTGTATCGATATCTTCCTCCGTCCAGTTTTTTTTATAGGCTAGTTGAGTTAATTTATTCCCAGAAGTCATAAGCTCATTCATGGCAATGTTTTTAGTAGCAATCTCTGAAGTGTCTGCTTGGAGATCTTCTACCATACTTACTAAATAATCATGCTCTTTATGTCTGTCAGTTTTATATTCTAAATAGGCCTCAGACATAAAGCCTAAAAAAACTGCAAAAAACAACATCGAAAATTCTGTTAGATGCTCTTTCCATTTTTTAAGACCGCCGTGACTATGTGGGTGATGTACTTCCATGTGATTATATTATGCTTAAATATATAGAAATAATATACTAACTAAAAATTATCTGGCTTATTTTATGTTGGACCTTAATGTAACACAGCCTGTAATATGGCGAGGGATTTGATCTCGGTGAATTTTTTATAATGCCAGCTTATTGATAGCTGAAATAATTCCAGAATTTTTTTTCTTTGATTGCCACTTAATACAATGCTTTCTAAATCATTATAAAATTGCACTTGCATAAAACCAGAAGCCGTTTGTGCTTCCAACCCTTCTAAAAAAAAAGGATGCAAAGGCTTCTCTTTTACAAACTGTCCTTCCTTAACATCTAGTATTGGCGTGTCCCCTGTGTATTGCCCTTGTAGTCCAAATCCCAAGGTCTCACTTAAATGAATCAAAAAATAAATAGGAAGGTTGCTTACTAATCCAGGACCACTTTTATCCAATTGTTTAAATGTGTCTTCTATTAAATAAAATAATTCAGGGTGCGGTTCTGGTTGTAATGTTTGTTGTAAAATCTCTACAATATAAGTAGCCACTGCGTTACGCACTACGTCCGAGTACACTTCTTGATACACATAATCCCAATTTACCTCCTTCACCATTTGGATACTCTTCATGGGACTATGGTACACTTCCATTTGTAAAATGGCTGCAGGTTGATAAAACACCCCCTTATTAGCTCCCTTTTTACTGGTAACTCTTACACCTTTAACTATGTATTGTTGTAATCCAAACAGTTCAGTGTAAACGGAACAAATGACACTGGTGTCCCCGTATTTTGTAACGCGTAAAACAATACCCTTTGTGTTGTGTAGCATATTATTTTGCTATACGCTCTTAAACTGTTGTAAAAAACGCAAGTCGTTTTGTGAATATAAACGTAAGTCGTTTACTTGATATTTTAACTGTGCTATTCTTTCTACACCCATTCCAAACGCAAAGCCAGTATACTTTTCAGGGTCTATACCAAAATTTTCTAACACTTTTGGATGCACCATTCCACTTCCTAAAATTTCTACCCATCCTGTGTGCTTACAAATATTACATCCTTTGCCTGCACAAATTTGACAGCTAATATCCATCTCGGCACTAGGCTCTGTGAATGGAAAATAACTTGGGCGAAATCTTACTTTTACATCCTTGCCAAACATCTCTTGTACGAAAAAATAAAGTGTTTGTTTTAAATCTGCGAAGCTTACATTCTCGTCTATATATAATCCTTCTACTTGATGGAAAAAGCAATGCGCTCTTGCAGATATGGTTTCGTTTCTGTAAACTCTTCCTGGACAAATAACTCTTATAGGTGGTTTTTGTGTTTCCATAACTCTCGCTTGAACGCTTGAAGTATGGGTTCTTAATAACCAAGCAGATTCTGTTTCAGTTCCTTCTTTTACATAAAATGTATCCTGCATGTCGCGCGCTGGATGATCCAACGGTAAATTCATGGCACCAAAATTATGCCAGTCGTCTTCAATTTCTGGTCCTTCTGCTACTGCAAATCCTAATCTTTTAAATATGGAAACCATTTGATTGCGCACCAAATTCAAGGGGTGTCTTGTTCCTACTGGTGTAGGATCGCCCGGCATGGAATAATCTGTTCCATTGTCTTCCTCTGCTTCGTCGCCCAATCCTGCTTGCAATACTTCCAGTTTCGCTTCCGCATGTAGCTTAAAAGCGTTCAATATTTGACCAAATTCCTTCTTTTTCTCGTTGGGAACCTGCTTCATCTCTCCCATGATTTGTTTCACCAAACCCTTGGTACCTAGGTATTTAATTCTAAACTGCTCCACTTCCTCGTGACTCGTTGCCTGTACTGCAGTTATTTCGTTTTGAATGTCTTGTATTTGTTGTAACAATTGCTCCATGGTACGAAGATAAGAAAAAGCGCAGTGCGCTTTTTCATGTTAGGGAAAATTACCCGTAAAAATCCTTACATTTGTTACTCGGAAGATTTAATACATGGAGTACAATACAGCAAGAAGCATAATGGGGATGAGAGAGTATGGCCGTCACGTTCAGAGGATGGTGGACCACTTATTGACCATAGAGGACAAAGCAAAAAGACAAGAACAAGCGCAAGTAGTAATTGAATTGATGGGTTTTTTGAACCCACAGCTTAAGAATATTGAGGATTACAAGCATAAATTATGGGATCACTTGTTTTTTATGAGTGGTTTTAAATTAGAAGTGGACAGTCCTTATCCTATTCCTACTCGTGAAACTTATAAGCAAAAGCCAGATCCCTTACCTTATCCTCAGCGTAAAATTAAATACGCGCATTTGGGTAAAAACCTAGAATTGGTTATTGATAAAGCGATGGCCGAGGCGGATGAAGAGAAAAAAGCAGGTTTTGCCCACACTATTGCCCATTACATGAAGTTGGCTTATAGCAACTGGCATAAAGAATTGGTTCAGGATGATGCTATTCGTAGCGAATTGAATGCCATTACAGGTGGTCAGCTTGAATTTAGCAACACTCCTTATATTAAACATCGCAATCAAAACTTTGAGCGAGACGAATATCGTCCTGCAGCAGGTCGTTGGCAGAACAACCGTAATCGCGGTGGTGGCCAAGGTGCTGGACGTGGTCAACAACAAGCTGGTCAAAGTGGACAGGGCGGACAGGGTGGTCAAGGCGGCGGCGGAGGTCGCAACCAAAACAATCGCAACTTTAAAAAACGATACTAATTCGTTCCAATATTTTAAGATCCCATTTTGTAATTCAAGATGGGATTTTTTTTGTGGGGGAGTAGAAGAAAAGTTTAATTTCGTTTTACAACCTATTCATATGAGTTCATTCGAAGTTATTGGAGGCAAAGCACTAAAGGGAAGCATTATTCCACAAGGTGCAAAAAATGAAGCACTTCAAATATTGTCTGCAGTTGTTTTAACTTCAGAGCCTGTCACGATTTCAAATATTCCAAATATTGTAGACGTCAATTTATTAATTGAGCTTTTACATGAAATGGGCGTGTCTGTTGAAAAATTAGGTGAAGGGGAATATCGTTTCAAAGCAGACAAAATTGATCCTCATTATTTAGCTTCAGAAGATTTTAGAAAAAAGAGTGGACGTTTACGCGGTAGTGTAATGTTAGCAGGTCCTATTTTAGCAAGATTTAAAACTGCTTATTTACCTAAACCTGGTGGAGACAAAATTGGTCGTCGTCGTTTAGATACACATATTATTGGCTTCGAAAAACTAGGTGCTAAATATGCATACGATCATGAGCTTGCTTGTTTTACCATTAAAACAGAAGGGCTTAAGGGTTGCTATATGTTATTAGACGAACCTTCAGTAACAGGCACGGCAAACATACTAATGGCGGCGGTTTTAGCCGAAGGCATAACTACCATTTACAATGCAGCATGTGAACCTTATTTGCAACAGCTATGCGCCATGTTAAATCGCATGGGTGCAAAAATTACTGGAGTAGGAAGTAATTTATTACATATTGAAGGTGTTACTAAATTAGGGGGGACGGAACACCGTGTGTTACCTGATATGATTGAGATTGGTTCTTTTATTGGTTTAGCTGCCATGACAAAAAGTGAGCTTACCATTAAAAATGCAGGGGTTCAACACTTAGGAATTATCCCAAATAAATTTAGATTACTCGGAATTGATTTTACAATTAAAGGAGATGATATTTATATTCCTGCTCAAGAGGACTATGAGATTCAAACATATATGGATGGCGGTATTTTAACTATTTATGATAATCCTTGGCCAGGTTTCACACCCGACTTATTAAGCATTGTTTTAGTAACTGCTATTCAAGCAAGAGGTTCTGTTTTAATACATCAGAAAATGTTTGAAAGCAGATTGTTCTTTACCGATAAATTAATCGATATGGGTGCACAAATTATTTTGTGTGACCCTCACCGTGCTACCGTGATTGGACTAGGTCGTAAATATCCTTTACGTGGTATTACTATGACTAGTCCTGATATTCGTGCAGGGCAAGCTTTATTAATTGCGGCACTAAGTGCAGAAGGAAAAAGCACTATTCAAAATATTGAGCAAATTGATAGAGGATATCAGTACATTGACCAGCGCTTACAAGCACTAGGTGCAGATATTAAAAGAGTATAATAAAGTACCCCCCTTAAAACTTACTTATGAAAAATGAAATTCTTCATAACATTGATAACCCTGCTCAATTAGAAAAATTATATAGAAAAGACAAAACCGGTTTTAAACAAGCTTTCAATCAGGTTTTTGCAGAACATAGAGATAATGTAAGTCTTCAATTTTGGGATACTCGACTTAATTATACGGAAGAGAAATTATCAATTGGTAGTCAAAAGGAAATTGGATTTGTAATTGCCTTGGCTATTATTGCAGGACTGATTGCCAATATTTCTAACCTGCCTAATATAAATATAGAATTGTTTTTTACTCGAAACACTGCATTTATTATAATTCCGTTTTTAAGTGCCTATTTTATTTTTAAGCAGCAACTATTATTAAAAACGAAAATAATAATTGGGTCAATCATTCTTTTATTAGCTTGCTATATTAACTTTCTACCTAATAATCCTAATAGCAGTTCCATAAATCTAGTATACATTCACTTGCCAATATTATTATGGTCTATACTTGGTTATGCTTATTTAGGGAATGATTTTTTAAGTAAAGAAAAAAGAATTAATTTTCTAAAATTCAATGGTGACTTACTTATCATGTCAGTCATTATAATGCTTTCTTGTATTCTATTTACTGTCATAACTTTTGGATTATTTAATTTAATTGGTATTAAAATTGAAAATTTTTATGTCCAATATATAGCCATTTGGGGCATGGGCGCTATCCCTCTATTTGCAACTTTTATGGTTTATAATAATCCTAATTTAATTAATAAGATCACTCCATTAATTGCAAAAATATTTACGCCCTTGGTTTTTATAAATCTATTCATTTATTTAGTTACGTTAATTTACACAGGGAAGTACCCACATAACGACAGAAACTTACTACTAGTTTATAATTTATTATTAGTGGCTGTTTTAGCTTTAATCTTTTTCTCCATTGCCGAGAACAAGATTGGCAAGGAAAATTATTTCAGTGCGCTTCTTTTATTTGGACTCTCTTTATTAACCATTATCATTAATGGCATTGCGCTCTCTGCAATCGTTTTTCGTATTTTGGAATTAGGTATAACACCCAATAGAATGGCTGTTTTGGGTGGTAACATTTTAATCTTCATTAACTTAATAATGGTGTTTTTCGATTTACTAAAAGTAGTAAGAAAACAATCCGACTCCATAAAAGTAGAAGATAGCATTGCAAAGTATTTACCTGTTTATGCAGTTTGGGCTGCCGTTGTTGTTTTAATAATACCGATTTTATTTAGCTGGAAATAAATGCAGTCAGCAGTTAACACTAGTCTTGAAAATCAATAATTAGTCTCTTCTAATTTAGAAAGAAGCTCGGAAATAGATATATTAATCTTAGAAAATGCAAATATTTTTTTTCCTAAATCTTTAAGCGAAGCGCCTAGGTGAAATATAGTTTTATTATCAATAATTAAAAATCTATCATGAATGATATTTGATTCTTTAATGCTAAGAGACTTGTATTGCTGTTTGAACCTTTCAATATCCAATAGCTGAGACTTTTCTAACTTTTTTGTATAAATTATTAATTGTGCTTTATCTTTTCGTTTTGTCAAATGCATTAAGGTGCTTTCGTCAATATAATTATCAATCAATATTATTAATTTATTAGCTGTTCTAATTATATCAGATATAAACTTATAAGAATCAAATATTTGGCCGTTATAAAATATTCCTTGATGCGGAATTTCGTCTACATTTTCTAATGCTCTAAATATTTTTTCAAATTTCAAATCAGATGCATCCTGCCTAAATTCAACTTCTTTTACTTTATTCAATAATTCACCATAATTCGAAATTGTCTTTCGCATCTCTATAAAAGTTTCCATTATCTGAATACTAACTTTAATTGCAATATCACTTTTAATAACCGCCGAGAGCATTGCTACTCCTTGTTCAGTAAATACTTTTGGCAAATACCTTCTGCCTCCATAATTTTCACTTGAGGTGCCAAATTGGTACCTCAAGTTGTCCCACTCAGTTGGTGTTAACTGAAACATAAATCGAGCAGGAAACCTATCTAGATTTCTCTTTACAATCCGGTTTAGTTGTTTTGTTTCAATTTGATATAAAATCGCCAAATCACTATCCAACATTACTTGTCGATCTCGTATTGAGAATATAGTCTTATATATATTCTCCTGACTAATTATTTCATTATTCATCTTAATTATTTCATTATCGACAAATTAACCTTCTTTAATGTACTTATATCAGGTATTTATACGCTACCAAGCAAGAAAAAGGCCACGATAACTCGTGGCCTTTTTAAAACTTTGCAGGAGTGCCAAGTATAAAATAAAGAACCCCGTAACTTTTAGTATCGGGGTTCTTTATTTACAATCTAATTATTTAAAATTTGGCAGGAGTGCCAAATTTTGGTATACTCTTCTTTATGAATGCTCTTAAATGATCATTACTTGTTGCCAAGTCTTCTTTTCTTAAGTACATCATATGTCCACTTCTGTATCCTTCCCAGAACATTCTGTCTTGAATTTTTCCTGCAGGATCCATTTGCCACATATTATATTTTGCATTGAAATAATCACATGCTCCGTCATAATAACCAGACTGTACCAATAAATGCAAGTAAGGATTTTGCATCATCGCTTGACGTAAGTCGTCTCCTGTATGGTTATTCGTGTTGTCCCAAGGGAATGTTGGTCCAAAAATATAATAATTTAAATCTGTCTTGTATCCTAACTCGTCTCTTAAATACATATTAATAGCCGGTGTAAACGAATGCTCCCAACTTGTTAATTCTGCATTATAGTCGGGACTGTCTCCGCCGTCTTTTTTATCCATTCCAATATAACGAGAGTCTAAGCGACCTACTGTTTTGCTTTGATCACGTAATAATTCTTTCCAGAAATAATCAAAAGGAATTTCTAAATTTTGTTGTGCAACTTCTATTTCACTTAATCCAATATATCGAGCTAATTTCTTTGTTACCTCTTTACGTTTGTCTGCATTTAATACACCACCTTGTGCAATAGCTGGTAATAATTCATTTACAGTAAACGCTTCTACTTCTGGTAAATAAGCGGTTAAGTCTTTTGACTGTAAATCGCTTGCTAGTTTTTTGTGATACCATGCAGTGGCTGCCATATATGGAACTCTTAATGCCGCACTCATTGGACCTTCACGCTTAATACCTAAGTCGGTAGGTGAAACTAAAATCACACCATTTAAATACATCCAATGTCTGTTTTGTAATTCTAATGACAATCCAGAAACCCTAGTGGTACCATAGCTTTCTCCAATTAAGAACTTAGGAGAAGCCCAACGCTTTTGACGCGCTACAAATCCATTAATCCAGTCTGCTAAATATTTAACGTCCGCATTTACTCCAAAGAATTTTGAAGTGGGAACTGATTTATCTAAAATACGAGAGAATCCTGTGTTAACTGGATCAATGTAAACGATATCTGCCGCATCTAATATTGAATTCGTGTTTTCTTCAAATCCATAAGGTTGTACCGGATACCCTTCGTCGTCTATCTTTAATTTTCTTGGGCTGGTATAACCTAAGTGCATCCAAACACTAGCGGTACCTGGACCACCATTAAACGAAATCACCAATGGACGCTCGTCTTTGTTGGTAATATCGGTACGCTCATAGTACACATAAAATAAGCCAGCGATTGCCTTTCCTTCCTCATCCCATACCGGCATAGTACCTGTTGTAACTTTATAGGACACTTTTTGACCTTTAATGGTAATTTCTCCCTTGTTTTCGGTTTTAGTTTCTAACGAAAGCTCTCTTCTAAAACCTGGGTTATTGTCCCCTTTCACTGCAGGCTTTGCAGCAACCGGAGCGTCATCTACTGGTTTTTGTGCTTGAACAAATATGGTAGTCAATAGCAACAAATAAGTAAATAGTCTTTTTTGCATAGTACTTTTTTTTAGTAGGTTAAATATACATATTAATTTATTTAGGGACTAATTCATTAAATTTGAGCATGGCCGAATTTGTGAAAAAGGAAACTAAAAAAGTAATCATATTAACCGCCCCTTCTGGTGCTGGTAAAACGTCTATCACTAAATACTTATTAGCGCACTATCCGAATCTTGCCTTTTCGGTTTCTGCTACTACTAGAAGCCCAAGAGGGAAAGAACAAGACGGGGTGGACTATCATTATATTTCCCGCGCAACCTTTGAAGGACATATGTATCAGGACGATTTTTTAGAATTTGAAATGGTATACGAAGGGGTTTACTATGGCACGCTAAAGTCCGAACTAGACCGCATTTGGAGTCAAGGTAAAACACCTGTTTTAGATATTGATGTTAAGGGCGCTTTAAAAGTGCAAGAAAAATTGGGGAACCAAAGCCTTTCTATTTTTATTATGCCCCCCTCAGTGGAAGTTTTAAAAGAAAGACTACAGAAAAGAGAAACGGAAACACCGGAAGCAATACAAATGAGAATTGATAAAGCAAGTTATGAGATGAGTTTTAGCAATCAATTTAATGCTGTCGTAAAAAATGAAGTGCTTGAAACTGCCTGTGCTCAAACAGCTCAGCTAATTGAGGATTTTATAAACAATTAAAAATACGCGTATGTCCATGCAAGGAAAGACAGTTTTTATAACTGGAGGAAGTAGGGGAATTGGCAAAGCCATGGCATTAAAACTAGCCGCTGCTGGTGCTAATATTGTGATTGCGGCAAAGTCGGTGGAAGAAGACCCTCGTTTAGGTGGGACCATTTATTCCGCAGCTGCAGAAGTAGAAGCATTGGGTGTAAAAGCATTGGCTGTTCAGGTAGATATTAGAGATGAAGCACAAATTGCTGCAGCTATTAAATTAACAGTGGAAACTTTTGGCGGCATTGACATTGTCATAAACAATGCTAGTGCAATTCAATTAACGGACACACCCAATACACCAAGTAAGCGCTTTGACCTAATGCACAGCATTAATGTTAGAGGTACTTTTTTAGTTGTACAACACGCACTACCCTATTTAAGAAAGGGGAAGAATCCGCATATTTTAACTTTATCTCCTCCTATTAATTTAGCACCAAAATGGTTGGGACCTCATGTTGCCTATACAATTTCAAAATACAATATGAGCATGATGACTTTAGGATGGGCAGAAGAATTTAAAGACGACGGTATTGCTGTAAACGCTTTGTGGCCGCGTACTACCATTGACACTGCTGCAGTTAGAAATTTATTAGGTGGCGAAGCGCTTGCTAATATGAGTCGCACAACAGACATTATTGCGGACGCTGCTTTTTATATTTTGTCTAAAGAAAAACTAGCTTATACCGGCAAGACTTTTGTGGATGAAGAAGTATTAGCGGCAGAAGGAATTACCGACTTAGAAAAATATTCAGTAGTCCCTGGAGCAAAATTATTTTACGACCTTTTTTTATAGAATTTTAAAATGACACAAATGAAAAAACTATTCCTTGGTGCAATGATGTTATTGACTTTTGGTGCTTGGGCACAAAAGAAAGCAAAACTTGATCCTGTAGCAGCCAACAAAGACGCTGCATTGTCTGCATTAAACAATGCTTATCCTGCTGATAAAAAAACAGCTTTAGAGATTTGGGATTTTGCAGAAGTTGGTTATAAAGAAGTTAAAAGTGCCGCTTTGCATATTCAGCATTTAAGAGATGCTGGATTTACAGTTGAAACAGGTGTTGCTGATATTCCTACTGCTTTTGTTGCAACATACGGCACAGGAAGTCCTGTGATTGGTATTTTAGCAGAATATGATGCTTTACCTGGTTTAGGTCAAGCAGCAGTTCCGGAAAAAACACCAGTAGCTGGTAAAAACGCCGGTCATGGTTGTGGTCACCATTTATTTGGAACTGCAAGTGTGTCTGCTGGTATTGCCATTAAAGAATTGATAGCTTCTGGTAAATTAAAAGGTACCATTAAAGTATTTGGTACACCTGCTGAAGAAGGCGGAAGTGGTAAAGTATTTTTAGTGCGTGCTGGTTTGTTTAATAATGTGGACGCTGTAATTCATTGGCATCCAAATGACGCTAACGCAGTAACTACTACTAGCGCTTTAGCTAACAAGTCTGCTAAATTTAAATTTTATGGTATCTCTGCACATGCAGCAGCACAACCGGACCAAGGTCGTTCTGCTTTAGATGCAGTTGAGGCAATGGACAATATGGTGAACATGATGCGCGAACATATTCCTCAGGAGACAAGAATTCACTATGTAATTACCAATGGTGGTAAAGCACCGAATGTGGTTCCTGATTTTGCAGAAGTGTATTACTACGTTCGTCATCCAAAACGTAAAGACGTTGTTGAAATATTTGATAGAGTGGTTAAAGCAGCGGAAGGTGCTGCAATAGGAACTGGTACCACTATGAAATATGATATCATTGGCGGCACACATGACTTGTTAATTAATAAAACATTAGCTGAAGTAATGCAAGCCAACTTAGAGAAAGTAGGTGGCGTAACTTATACAGAAGAGGAGAAAGCATTTGCTAAAAAAATTCAACCAAGTTTTATTGGCGCACCTATTCCAATGGAAACTGCAGCTACTGTAAAAGCACTTACTTATGTGAGCGAAGGAAACAGCGGTTCAACAGATGTAGGCGATGTAAGCTATGCGAAGCCCACTGTTGGCTTAACGGCAGCAACTTGGGTTCCAGGCACTCCAGCACATAGCTGGCAAGCAGTGGCTTCTGGTGGTACCGAGATAGGCACTAAAGGAATGTTGGTAGCAAGTAAAACAATGGCATTAACTGCAATCGACTTAATGAGCAACCCTGCTCTTATTGCAAAAGCTACAGAAGAATTCAATAAAGCAAAAGGAGATTATAAATACAAAGCTTTGTTGGGAGATATTAAACCAGCGTTAAACTATAGAGACTAGTTATTAATAAAAGAAGCGTAACAATAATGTACGCTTCTTTTATTTTAACCTCTTATGATTTTTTCAAGGTTCCCCAAAAAATAGGCCACTCGTTTGAGTGGCCTATTTTTTATTTATAGACAAGGTTTTATTCATGGTTCTCTGGGCGCATTTGCGGGAAGAACAATACGTCTTGAATAGACGGTTGATTCAACATCATCATACATAACCTGTCTATTCCAATTCCAATTCCTGAAGTTGGTGGCATTCCATATTCCAATGCTCTTAAAAAGTCATGGTCAATAAACATGGCTTCATCGTCCCCTCTTTCCATTAATGCCAATTGCTCTTCGAAACGTTTGCGTTGGTCAATTGGGTCATTTAATTCAGAATACGCATTCGCCAATTCCTTACCATTTACCATTAATTCAAAACGCTCTACCAAGCCTTCTTTACTACGATGCTTTTTGGTTAATGGACTCATTTCAACTGGGTAGTCAATAATAAATGTAGGCTGGATATAAGTGTGTTCGCTAGTTGCTCCAAATATTTCATCAATCAATTTTCCTTTTCCAATAGTTGGTGCAACATCAATTTTTAAAGTCTTACATACTTCTCTTAAACCTGCTTCATCCATACCGTTTATATCTATTCCTGTATTTTCTTTAATCGCGTCCATGATACTAATTCTTCTGTATGGCGCTTTAAAATTAATCGTCTTATCTCCTACTGTTAATTCTGTTTTACCATGTAATGTCATGGCAATTTTTTCAAATAATACTTCCGTAATTTCCATCATCCAGAAATAATCTTTGTACGCAGTATACCACTCTAACACAGTGAACTCGGGGTTATGCGTGCGGTCCATTCCTTCGTTACGGAAATTTCTACTAAACTCATAAACCCAATCAAATCCACCTACGATTAATCGCTTTAGATATAATTCATTTGCGATACGTAAATAAAATGGGACGTCTAATGCATTATGATGTGTTGCAAAAGGTCTTGCAGCTGCACCACCTGGAATAGCTTGTAATACTGGCGTGTCAACTTCTAATGCTCCTCTGCTATTTAAGAAATCTCTAATAGTAGTCATCAATAAAGTACGTTTTGTAAACGTATCTTTTACCGCTGGATTGATAATTAAATCTGCATAACGTTGACGATATCTAAATTCGGGATCGGTTACTGCATCAAATACATGTCCTTCTTCGTCTCTTTTTACAACCGGCAATGGCTTTAATGATTTTGCCAATAAAGTGACTGTGCTAGCATGCAAAGATGTTTCTCCTGTCTTTGTTACAAAAACATAACCAGTAGCTCCAATTATGTCGCCCAAGTCCATCCCGTTTTTGGTAATAATATCCCAATAGCTCTTATCCTCGTCTGGACAAATCTCGTCTCTCTTTATATATAGTTGAAACAAACCCTGGTCGTCTTGAATTTTTACAAATAGCACTTTACCCTTGTCATTCACACTCATTATTCTTCCAGCTACACAAACCGCAGCATATTGCTCCTTGTTTTCTTCGGTATAATTGTCCTTTATGTCTTTAGAATAATGGCTTACTGGATATAAGGGTGCAGGATACGGATTGATGCCCGCAGCCTCTAAAGCTTGCAATTTTTCCCTTCTGATGATCTCTTGTTCTGATAAATCTTGACTCATTAATATTGTATTATATCTGCAAAAGTAAAACTTAGCAGTCAATTAACGAAAGAAGCCTTCTTGAACCTCTTGATGGCTCAATTTTAGGCAATCGCCCGGTTGCATCCCATTTATTTGATATGTACCTAACTGGGCACGAATTAATCGCAATACCGGAAACCCTACACTTGCAAACATTTTTCTGACCTGTCTATTTTTACCCTCTGTTAATTGTATGCTCACCCAGGTTGTTGGTATATTTTTTCTAAAACGAATGGGGGGATTTCTTTCCGGTATAGTAATAGTAATATCTAATAAGGATAGTGTTGCAGGTTTCGTTTTGTGCTGTTTGCCGTCTACACTTATCATTACTCCTTTTGTTAATGCCAACAATGCGTCGTCTGTAATAACGCCTTCCACTTGTACCCAATAAACTCTTGCATGTTCAAAACTAGGATGTAATAACTGATGATTCACTGTTGTGTCATTCGTTAATAATAACAATCCCTCACTATCATAATCTAATCTCCCCACCGGGTAAACGTCTTTTGATACGTTTACAATATCCTTTAAACAGTTTTTCCCGTCTACCGAAGTAAACTGAGATAATACTTGAAAAGGTTTATATAGTAAGTAATATTCCATTGAAAAAGTCTCTTAAAAAACAAAGTCCCACTGTTGGTGGGACCTCGTATATAGATGGGTTAGTAAGTACGGGAATTGAATTCCCTTCACAATATTAATTATACTTTATTCGAATTCAAAAATTTTTTTAAACAAATTTTTTGCGGTTATCCACAATTGGCCAGTTCGACGGCTTTATTTTTTTTATTTTTTAGGCATTAATATTGCTCATTTAACTTTTCATTTTATGTTTTATACTTTTTCTTAATTGCTTGAAAGTATTGTGAATAAAGGATTACATAAGATCGTATTTTTTTCATTTCGTTTTTTATTTGAAAAATAAAATGTTAAAAACAGAATGAATATGCGAATTATTTGGCGAGAAAAACGCGAAAAAATATTTTTTACAAAATTCCCGCATTACCTTTGATTTAGCCCAAAAATCACGATTATGAAGCTTCTCGCACCCGTTTCGGTAAAATGGTTATCTACTCTTACCGGATCAGAAATTATTGGAAATGATGAATTAGAAATCACTGGAGTGAATGAAATTCACCAAGTTGAAAAAGGTGATATTGTATTTGTAGATCATCCAAAATATTATGATATCTGCTTACAAAGTGCAGCTAGTTGTATCATTATCAATAATAAAGACGTGATTATTCCAAATGGCAAAGCTTTATTGTATTGTGCAGATCCTTTTGAAGCTTATTTAAAAATAGTTACCCATTTTAAACCTTTCAAGGCCACGAATGAAGCAATTAGTTCCGATTTAATAATTGGAAAAGACAGTATTATTATGCCGAATGTTTTTATTGGCGCGAATGTGCGTATTGGAAATAATTGTGTGATACATGCTGGCGTTTCTATTATGTCAGATACTATTATTGGTGATGAAGTTATAATACAAGCCAATACGGTTATTGGTAGTGATGCTTTTTATTATAACACTAAAAAGAACCGCCCCGCTTGGTATAAAAAAATGCTGAGTTGTGGCAATGTAATCCTAGAAGATAAGGTAGAAATTGGTGCTAGTTGCACCATTGATAGAGGCGTAAGTGGCAGTACCATTATAGGAATGGGGACCAAAATTGACAATATGGTTCATATTGGTCATGATACACAAACCCAAGCGAATTGCTTATTTGCAGCTCAGGTGGGGATTGCAGGGGGTGTTAAAATTGAATCAGGCGTTACACTTTGGGGTCAAGTAGGTGTTGGCAAAACCTTGACCATTGGTGAAAATGCAGTGATTTTAGCACAAGCAGGTGTTCCTTCCTCTTTAAAAGGCAATAAAGTCTATATGGGATTCCCTGCCGAAGATGCTGCTATCAAACGTCGTGAATATGTTTGGATTAAGCGTATTCCAGAATTATGGAAGAAGATGATGGAGCAGCATGATTAATAAAAGTAGTCGAGAAATAAATTCTGCGCAAACCCTTTCTATAGTTGCTGAAATTGTTCTGTATTTAAATGCCGGGAAAGCTTTTAAGAACTTAGTATTATCAAAATTCACCACCGCCTGGGCAGTTGCTGCAGTTTCCTTGGTCAATAGTGGATTTTTACCTGTAAACAAGGATTTAACCGCTTCTAATCTCCAAACAATAGCTGCTAATGTTGGCGTGACTTTTCTAAATGGAGGTCTTTTTTTAAATGCATTTGCAATTTGCGTAAATATGGTCCTGTAAGGAACGTTCTCTGCGCTTATTACATAGCGTTCTCCACTTATATCGCTATTCATTAATAATTGCATAGCATCTACCACATCTAACACATCTACAAATCCACTTACCCCTTCCGTATACCAAGGGAAAGCATCATAAGCAGATTTAAACAAACCAGAAGATCCATTATTCCAATCTCCTGCTCCTAATATTATCACTGGATTTACGATTGCAATATTTAATCCCTCTGCCATGCCGCGCCACACTTCCATCTCCGCCAAATACTTAGATTGACCATATACACTATTACTAGTTTCTGGAGTCCAATAAACAGACTCGTCAATAGGTGCATTTTTTCTGATTCTTCCCAATGCGGCTACAGAACTTACAAAAACTAATTTTTGAATACCATTGCTTAAACAGGTGTTCACGACATTCGCTGTCCCTGCTTGATTCGCCTGCATCATTTGATTGGCGGCTCCTGGCACAAAAGACACTACCGCAGCACAATGATATACTTGCGTACACCCTTCCATTCCTGATTCCAAAGTAAACAGATCCAAAATATCGCCCTTTCTCCAAATCACCTTTTCTGATCCTTCAAATACAGGAGGCTCTTTACGATAAAGCGCTACTACTTGTTGTCTTTTTGATAATAAAGATTGAATTAAATGGGAACCCACTAAACCACTTGCACCCGTTACAAAAATCATATGCGCTAATTATTCTTTTAATAATCTAGAAATGTCTTGCTTTAATTGCTCCACTTCTAGCTGTTTTAAACCGTCATAAATTTTTCCACGCACTTTTCCGTTTCTGTCTATCAACGCAAAAAATTGAGTATGTATAAATTGATCTTCTATTTTTTCTACATTATTTTTTGGATCATCTAATAAATAGGAGCCCCTTGCCATTTGGTATAAACTGTCTTTTCTACCAGTTACAAAAATCCATTTTTTGGTGTCCACTTTTAATGAATCTGCATAATGCTTAAGCACTGGAACCGAGTCTGTGCCTGGATTACAAGTGTGTGATAAAATTTGAAAGTCTGGTTCATTTTTATAAATAGAATATATTTCCTTCATATTCGTATTCAACTTTGGACAGATGCCTTTACAAGTTGTAAAGAAATATTCTACTACGGTAATTTTATTTAATAAATTTTTATCTGTTACTTTTTCGCCGTCCTGGTTCGTAAAAGAAAAGGGCTGCACATAGCTCAATACTGGCATTTTAACTTTCCAATTATCCGTCCCTCTAAATAAGAAATAATAAAACCCGGCTATCAATACTACAAAAAACACTATATAAACTACTGGCTTCTTTGACATAGGACAAAATTTTAGTTGCTTTTCGCAGTGTAAAGGTAATATTTACATGCTACATTGAACTATCTTTGTGCTATGTTTAAAAATTGGGATTGGGATAAAATTGGGATTGGTGCTTCCTTGGCATGTGCAATACATTGCGCCTTGCTGCCTTTGTTTTTTAGTACCCTACCTTTATTCGGGATTAATATATTGCACAATTTTCAATTCGAATTTGGAATGATTCTTTTGTCTTTTGGAATTGGCGCTTACTCCCTTTATCATGGCTATAAAAAACACCATCATTCTTTTAAACCCATTATCTTATTTAGCTTAGGGATTGCCCTTATGTTTAGTAGAATGGTTTTTAGAGAGGCGGAATTGATCTTATTATTCCCTGCTGCCTTTTTTATTATTATAGCACATATCAACAACCACAATAGTTGCAGGATGCATAACCATGCACACGCCGATGACTGTGACCATTAATTATATAAAAGTATAACTCATACTTCCATCCTTCTCGTCCTTTATTTGGATACCCATCTCTGCTAATTGATTTCTGATTTTATCGCTGGTTGCAAAGTCTTTTCTAGTTTTTGCATCCTTGCGAATTTCAACCAATAAATCAACCACTCCATTTAACTGTTGGCGATTCGCTCCCTGTTCTACTTTTATGCCTAAAATTTGCTCAATAAATAACTCAAGCTGTTTTTGTACAAATATCCAAGTATCTCCAGCAACCGCGTCTGCTGTAATGTGTTTGTCCTTTAATGAATTAACCGACGGAATGATTTCAAATAAATTGGCAACCACTTTAGCGGTATTCATATCGTCGTCCATGAATGTTTCTAATTCATTCACCCATGTTTTTAACTGACTGTCTAATACCGGGTCACTGGCATTGCTACCTGCGGTAAAGCTTTGTGCTTTTAACCACTCATACGCTTCCATTAAACGACGCAATGCTTTTTCAGAAGCTTGTAATGCTTCATTGCTAAAATCTAAAGTGCCGCGATATTGACTTTGTAAGATAAAGAAGCGGACCGTCATTGGTGAGTACGCTTGCGTTAATTCAGGATGATTCCCCGCAAACAATTCACTTAACTTAATAACATTATTATAGCTCTTTCCCATTTTGCGTCCGTTAATGGTAATCATATTATTATGCATCCAATAACGTGCTGGCATTTGATGGTTACAAACCGTACTTTGCGCAATCTCACATTCATGGTGTGGAAACTGCAAGTCCATTCCACCTCCGTGTATATCAAATTGTTTTCCTAAATATTTAGTGGCCATAGCAGAACACTCAATATGCCAACCCGGAAAACCTTCACCCCATGGGCTTTGCCAACGCATGATATGTTCGGCAGGTGCTTTTTTCCATAAAGCAAAATCTACTTTATTTTTTTTCTCTTCTTGATTTTCTAATTCTCTTGTGGTATCTAATTGCTCGTCTAAATTACGACCACTTAAAATTCCATAAGGCTGATTTTTTTTGGAGTAGTCGTCATTGTATTTAACTACATCAAAATAAACAGATCCATTTGCTTCATATCCATATCCGTCTGCAATGATTTTTTTAATCATCTCAATTTGTTCTACTATATGACCAGTTGCTGTTGGCTCAATGCTAGGAGGCATGTTATTAAACTGCTCCATTGCCCAATGATACAAATGAGTATACTTTTGCACCAATTCCATTGGCTCTAGTTTTTCTAGAATTGCCTTAGTTGCAATTTTGTCTTCCGCTTGTTTTCCTTCTTCTTCAAAATGACCGGCGTCTGTTATGTTTCGAACATAGCGAACTTTATAACCTTTGTATAATAAAAAACGATAAACTACATCAAACGTGATAAAGGGCCTTGCGTGACCTAAATGACTTTCCCCACTAACCGTAGGTCCGCAAACATACATGCCCACATATGGTGCGTTTAAAGGCTCAAAAACTTCTTTCTGTCTAGTAAGGGAATTGTATATCTTAAGTGGCATAATGTAGGCACAAAGATATTTTATTTTAAGTAATTATGGGGCTTAATTCTTGATCAACTGTAGGTCCGATAGAATCATATGATGATCACTCAGGTTTTCGTCTATCGACTCCCAACCTTTTATATCCCATTTTGCATTCGCTAAAATATAATCAATACGTAGGGTTGGTGAAATTCCTAAAAAGGTAGCACCAATCCCAAATCCTTTTGCTAAAAAAGCATCCTGAAAGTCTCCTTTAATTGTTTTGACAGTATAGGAACTTGGCAGGTCATTAAAGTCTCCAGTTATAATGGTTGGATAAGGACTATTATTTAACTGCTCCCTAACAATGCCGGCCTGTACTGCCCTTTCAACAAAAGCTCTTTTCATTTTTCTGGCCACCCCTCTGCTTGCTTTTACTTCTAATTCACTATTAGGCAAATCATTCTGTTCAAAATCAATTTGCTTGAATCGGTAAGATGCCAAATGAGTGGTATACACCCTTATGGTATCGTCTCCTTTTAAAATATCAGTATAAATTAAACTTTCCTGATTGGTATAAGCAATTCGTTCTGCTTTTATAATTGGATACTTTGAATAAATAATACATCCAGAGAAATAGGCTGGGTCACTATTTTGATAATCCTTAGAGAAAAAGGAATAGGGATATTTTTTTTCAAAATATTGTGCGTGATTTGCTGCATCATTTGGACGCTCCTTGGTATTGTATTCCTGCATGCATATAATATCAGGGTTCCATTTTTGTATAGAATAAGCAATCTCTTCCGCTCTAAATTTATGTGCAGCAATAATTTTCTCGTTACCATTAAATTCTTTTACATTCCAACTTGCAATACGTAATAAATTTGGTTTCTTTTTTTGGGTAAACATGTTACCAGGATGCCATGCAAATAAAACAAGAATAGTAGGCGCCCCTAAAATCAAAGTGACCAATGGAATAATGGATAGTATTGGCTTTGCTAATAACCAGATAATAAAAAACAAAAGAGAAGCTGCTACTAAATAAGGCGCCGCAATTCCTAAAAAGCCATTAATCCAAATTAAACTTAATGGAGCAAAAAATATAGGATATAAAAAAAGTGCCGAAATAATCAGTTGCACGACTACTAAAAATCGCTTTGTAAAACCCCTTGCTTTTGATTTTTTTCTGCTCATTAGTTTTTAGGACTTAAACTGTTATTGAACCATCTTAATAGTTGATGCATCCAGTTCCCTAAATCTATTTCTTTTTTTAATAATTGCGTGTAAACTAATCCACTTAATGCCCCCAAGCCAATAGCCGCTATTTGCTGCCATGAATTGTTTAACAAGGTAAAGGCTGTTGACGCTATATAAAATACCGCTATTACCCATACTTCAATTCCTCCGGCTATGCTAGTTAGTATTCTTGTTTTAGGACATAGGGATATGCTTGCAATGGCCAATGCGATCACACCAACATGTGAACCCAATAAGGCGATATTAGGTCCCAATAAGATATACACCAAGGCGGTTACTAACCCACTATAAAAATAAATAGGAAAAATATGCTTGTTGGAATTAGCTTCTTGTAAAGCATTTCCAAAAACGCTTAACCAAATCATATTCGTTATTAAAACCCAAAAGCCAGGATTCACCCAATTAAAAGTAAAAATTGACCAAGACTGTGTGGTCCATTTTGTGGGTATTAAAGTCACCATATCAAATACTTCTGTTTCATATTGTAATATGGTATGCCCTTCTAAATAATAAATCATTTTAATTAAACCCAATGTTACGGCCACTACCAGATTAATGGAAACCAACGCCACCATTGCATTATTATCTGCACCAAATAATGGCTTTTGTGTTGAACTGCTCATATAAAATGCAAATAAAGATTAATTAAAATGTTTTCTATTTTTTCGATTCCAAATATAAACCAATACAAAGCCTACGATGGCGCCTCCCACATGTGCCCATCTTGCTACATTATCCCCAGCTGAATTCTTAACAGCAAAAAATAGTTCATAGGAAAAATATAAAATACCCAAATACTTTGCCTTGATTGGAAATAAGAAATAAATATAGATATAGGTGTTTGGAAATAAATATACGAAAGCTATTAGGATACCAAATATAGCGCCACTCGCACCCAGTGTAGCAACATTAATTTTTCTATTATATCGAACTACATAGTCTAGAAAGTCTTGATTATGTGGGATATTAGACGTCATTATTTCATGATAGTTTCTTACCAAAGGAATTAGCTCATAAGACAAAATTGCTAAATGTATTACAGCTGCTCCAACGCCACATAACATATAGAAAAGCAAAAAGCGCTTTGGTCCCCATAGGTTTTCTAAAATAGATCCAAACATCCAAAGGGCTAACATATTCCCAAAAATATGTCCAAAGTCTCCATGCAAAAACATATGCGTAACCAATTGCCATGGCTTATACAAATCACTTTGCCATGCATGCAATGCAAAATAGTCTTCGAAAGAAAAAGCACTAGTAGGACCTGCAAATGTATTTTGTGCTAAAAATATTAATCCATTAATGATTAATAAATTTTTTACAATAGTTGGCAATACTTCAAATCTTGTGGGCCTAAACTGTGTCATTTAAAAATATTTTTAATTTATTAACGTCGTTCTTTTTAATTGAACTACGTTTTCAATATGCAATGTATGCGGGAACATGTCTACCGGCTGTATTTTAGTAACCGTATATTTTTCAGCCAATAAACCCAGGTCTCTCGCCTGTGTTGCTGGATTACAGCTAACATAAACAATAGTTGGCGCTTCCATTTCTAATAATTTACGCACCAGCTTTTCGTGCATACCCGCGCGTGGAGGGTCGGTAATGATAACGTCTGGCTTGCCATGGGTTTCAAAAAACGCGTCATTGCAAATGTCAATTACATCGCCTGCAAAAAATGCAGTGTCTTCTAATTTGTTTATTTGTGCATTTATTTTTGCATCCTCAATGGCTTCTGCAATCACTTCTACTCCAATAATTTTTTTAGCTTGATGGCTACAAAAAATTCCAATACTTCCAGTTCCACAATACAAATCATATACCGTTTCTTTTCCCGTTAGTTCGGCAAAGTCTCTTGTAATTTGATACAAGCGCTCTGCTTGCTTTGAATTGGTTTGAAAAAATGATTTTGGACTTATTTTAAATTCAAAGTCTTCTAGCTTTTCTGTAATGTATCCGTTTCCAAAATAAACCTGTGGCACCAAGTCCTGCATACTGTCATTACGTTTTGCATTAATGGTATACAACAAAGTTGTGATTTGAGGGAAACGTTCTAATAATATAGTAAATAGTGCTTCTCTTTTTTCTTGGTCTTCATAACCTAATATCAAATTAACCATCCACTCACCCTGTGTGGTATTTCTTACAAACATATTTCGTAACCAACCTTGGTGTTGTTTGATATTATAAAATGGCATATTATTTTCCAACGCAAAGTTCACCACCGCTTTACGCATTTCATTGGTTGGCTCTGCTTGTAAATAGCATTTGTCAATTTCTACCACTTTTTCGAAAAACCCTCTTGCGTGAAAACCACCAGCTCCCGGAGATTTTTTTGGTTCTTCTCCTGCTGCTTTCATGGCTCTAAATTCTTCAAAAGGTATAAAACGCTCTGTGGCAAAAGTGTATTCCACTTTATTTCGATAGGTCTCCGTTTGCTCCGCACCTATTATTGGCGGAATTTCTGGAAGTGCAATTTTAGCAATACGGGTTAAATTATCCACTACTTGCTTATGCTTATATATTAACTGTTGCGAATACGGAAGCATTTGCCATTGGCAACCTCCACAAACTCCAAAATGAGTACAAAAAGGCTTTACTCTTATTTCAGAATAGCTATGAAAGGTTTTAGCAAATCCTTCTGCCCAGTCTGCTTTGTTTTTTTGCAGTTGAATGTCTACCACGTCACCGGGAACGGCGCCTTCAACAAATATTACTTTCCCGTCTACTCGCGCTAAGGACTTTCCTTCAGCAGCGTAGTCTTCAATCAGGACTTTCTCTAAAATAGGGGCTTGTTTAATTTTTCTCACTCCGGCAAAGGTACTCAACCCCGATTATATTTAAACTAAAAAGGGGGCTATAAATTAAGAAGTCGCATAAAGATTATATTTTTGCATCCCTTGATAGCAGGTATAAATTTAACTCTTATGAAAAAAGCGGTATTCCTAATTATTATTGGCTTGTTCGCCACGTTGAATACGATGGCACAAACTAAAAAACCGACAGTTGGTTCAACAAATTTAAATACTGGACACGCTATTCAAATTAGCTTAAAGCCTTATCAAAATACCAAGGTTTATATTGGCACTAATTATGGTAAAAATAGAGTACTTGCCGATTCTTGTATTTTGAACGACAAAAGCGAAGGTGTGTTTACTTCCAAACAAAAATTAACTCCTGGTGTCTATTTTGTGGTTTCGCCAAAGTATTCCATCCTTTTTGATTTTTTAATGGACGAGGAACAACATTTTAAAATCATTGCAGACACTTTAGCATTATCCGATTTTAAAATAACCGGCTCCAAGGAAAATGATATTTTTAAAGAGTATATTAAATCGATTACGGTTTTAGGCGGAGCGTTAAATACGATTGAATCAGATATTAAAACCGCAAAAACTGCAGCAGACACTGCGTCACTTAGAGCAGCATACATAGCTAAGGATAAAGAAATGAAAGAGAAAAGAAAGTACTTTACTACTACTTATCCTAAGTCCATGACAAGCTACTTATTAAATGTAATGCAACGCCCAGAAGCCCCTCCTGTTAAGGTTGTTAACGGCAAGACAGACAGCACCTACCCTTTCTATTATGTAAAAAATCATTTTTGGGACAATGTGGTTTTTAATGATAATAGGCTAGTGCGTACCCCTTTCTTTGAGGACAAGTTAGATGAGTATTTTAAAAATTATGTTTCTAGAGAACCTGATTCTATTATTGACGAAGTACAATACTTATTAACCGTTGCAAAAACCGGTAAAGAAATATATCCTTTCTTACTTTTCAAGTTTACTAATAAATATATCAGCCCAGAATTCATGGGGCAAGACAAAGTGTTCTTACATATTTATCAAAACTTTTTTGCCAAAGGAGACACTGTTTTATTAGACGCTGCCTCCAAGAAGTCTATCACCGAAAGGGCTTATAGTATTATGGCCAATCAAATTGGGTTAGCCGCACCTACATTGAATATTAACACGGCAGACGACAAAGACTTTTCTTTATATAAAGTAGATGCTCCTTATACTTTTATAGCATTTTGGGACCCTACCTGTGGTCATTGTAAAACAGAAATTCCACAATTGGATTCTATGTACAATGCACAATGGAAAAAACTGAATGTGAAACTAGTTGGCGTGAATATTAATTTTAAAGAATTAACTTCTTGGAAAGCTTTTATAAAAGAAAAGAATTTAAATAACTGGTCTCATGTTTATCAAACAGAGGCAGATTTAAATAAAGAAATTAATGCAGGCAAGCCCACAACCATCAGACAACTATATGATGTTTTTAAAACGCCTACTTTTTACTTGTTAGATAAAAACAAAAAGATACTTGCAAAAAATTTAACCATTGAACAATTCAATGATTTTTTACAATCACAAGCAACTAAGCATAATTAAAATATTGCAGCAGCAACTTCTTTAATTACCCTTGGCTTACCCAATGTGTAATAGTGTAAAACCGGTACGCCAGCAGCTTTCAGCTCCTTGCTTTGTTGTATCAACCATTCTGTCCCAACTTGCTCACAAGCTTCGTCAGTAGTAGCAGATTGCATTGCATTGCGTAAATCTGCAGGAATGTCTACATAAAAAATATTCGGTAAAACAGTTAACTGCTTTTTATTCGTGATAGGTTTTAGTCCTGGTATAATAGGAACTGTAATGCCAATGGCTCTGCAAGCATCTACGTATTCAAAATATTTTTTGTTGTCAAAAAACATTTGTGTCATTATATATTGCGCACCTGCGTCTACTTTTTCTTTGGCTCTTTGCAAATCAAATTCCATACTTGGCGCTTCAAAATGTTTTTCTGGATAGCCGGCCACACCCATACAAAAATCTGTCTTGCTGCCATTCAATATTTCTTTGTCTAGATATTCGCCTTTATTTAATCCTACTACTTGTTTTAATAAATCTAGGGCTTGACTATTTCCATTAGGTTCTGGAATAAATGTTTTTTGTCCCTTCTCCGCATCCCCTCTTAATACCAAGACATTATCAATTCCTAAAAACTGCAAGTCAATTAATGCATCCTCTGTTTCTCTTTTGGAGAATCCACCACAAATAATATGGGGAACCGCATCAATATTATAATGGTTCATGATTGCCGCACAAATACCTACCGTACCTGGACGCTTACGCACGTCTACTTTTTCCTCTATTCCGGCCCCGTTCGTTCTTATAATAGTCTCACTACGGTGATAAGTTACATTTATCCATGACGGCTTAAATTCCATCAAGGGGTCTAAATGTTCGTATATATAGGAAATGGTTCTTCCTTTTAATGGGGGTAATACTTCGAATGAAACCAATGTGTCTTTTGCCTTAGCAATATGTTCTGTTACGTGCATAGAATACGAAATTAGTTAATATTAGTTTCTAATGAGTCAAATCCTCTATTTCCCCTTATTTTTGTACAAATAATCACTGTGATACTTACTATACATACCGACAGACTCATTAAGCAATATAAAGGCCGAAAAGTAGTAAACGATGTAAGTATTTCTGTAAAACAAGGTGAGATTGTGGGCCTTTTGGGACCCAATGGTGCCGGAAAGACTACTACTTTCTATATGGTGGTGGGACTAATTGCACCAGACGAGGGTCGTGTTTTTTTAAATGAAGAAGACATTACTAAACTACCCATGTATAAAAGGGCTCAAATGGGCTTGGGTTATTTACCTCAGGAAGCGAGCGTATTTAGAAAGTTATCTGTTGCAGACAATATCATGGCTGTTTTAGAAATGACTAAGTTGACCAAGGGGGAGCGTGATTATAAATTGGAAACACTTTTAGACGAGTTCAATTTGCACACGGTTCGCAATAATAACGGAGATAGTTTAAGTGGTGGGGAGCGTAGAAGAACAGAAATTGCACGTGCCTTAGCGGTAGACCCTAAATTTATATTATTAGACGAACCCTTTGCAGGCGTGGATCCTATCGCAGTGGAGGACATTCAGTCGGTAGTGGCTAGATTAAAATTGAAAGATATTGGTATTCTTATAACCGATCACAATGTGAATGAAACCCTTTCCATTTGTGATAGAGCTTACTTATTAATTGAAGGTAAGATCTTTAAACATGGCACTGCCGAAGAACTGGCAGAGGATGAACATGTTAGACGTTTATACCTTGGTACCAATTTTGAATTAAAGCGCAAGGACTGGATTATTGAAATGGGTCAGAAATCAAAATAATTTACATGTAATGCTTATATTGTGAGCAGTATATGAAGTTATTTAGCCCAGCATTATCAAGATTGGCTCGACTACGCTATTCGCGTATTGAGCATTGGGTTCAAGACCCTATTGCTGCGCAACGCGAAGTGCTTCAGGATTTAATTACGCATGGAGAATACACCCAGTTTGGTGTGAAGTACCAGTTCTCCGAAATTTTTAATCTCCGTAAGTTTAAAGCAACTGTTCCTATTCACGAGTATGAGGACCTCAAACCTTATATTGATCAAATCATGAATGGTGAAGAGTCGGTTTTATGGAATACGCCGGTAGAATGGTTTGCTAAAAGTAGTGGAACCACAAGCGACAGGAGTAAGTTTATTCCAATTACTAAAGAGAGCATTGAAGACAATCACTTTCAAGCCTCCAAAGACGTGCTTACTATTTATTATCACGAATATCCTGATAGTGATTTATTAACAGGCAAGGGCTTGGTGGTTGGAGGAAGTCATCAAGTGCATCCTATAAAAGAAGATATTCAATTTGGAGACTTGAGTGCCGTGCTATTACAAAACTCACCCATTTGGTCGGGTTTAATTCGAGTTCCAGAACTTTCCATTGCACTTATGGACGAGTGGGAAGACAAGATTGAAAAGCTAGCACAAAGCACCATACAAGAGCCCGTTACTTCCATTGCTGGCGTTCCTACCTGGACCCTAGTTTTATTAAATCGTATTCTAGAAATTACAGGAAAGCAAACCATTAAAGAAGTATGGCCCGATTTTGAATTATATATTCATGGCGGCGTTTCTTTCACACCTTATAAAGCACAATTCGAAAAAATTATTGGCCCT
>CANCAY010000028.1 GCA_947374225.1 Chitinophagaceae bacterium
AGTAAAACAAAAAGACCCAGAAAGTATTGCCATGTTGGAAGGCTATACCGATAACTATATAAAAGTAATCACTCCTTTTAGAGCAGAATGGAGTAATCAAATTATTGACTGGACCTTATCATAAATCGATAAATCCTTCGCTTATTGAATAGAGACTTCTTCTACTTTAAACTCTACAATCATCATCATATTGATGCTTTCAAGTCTCACAAAAACAGTTCTCTTGCCCGATTTAACCACTTCCCCTCTTTGACCCATAAAGAGTCCGTTATTAATTGAAACCTTTGTCTGAGCAGGAATATTATTCATATCCACCACCTGTATAGTTTGATAAGACTCACCTAGATATTTCTTGATAGTTTCAATTTCTTGGTCACGAATAAGTGCTGGTTTTTTTTCAAAATATAAAAAATTAACCACCCCATTTACAGCCAAAATTTTGCTTCGTTCCTCTTGACTTGCTTTTACAAATACATAAGACCTAAACAACGGCTCTTCAATTATCTTCTTTCTGTCAGACCATTGCCTTTCTTTCTTTTGAACAGGGCACCAGCTTTCAAAACCTTTTTGGATTAAAAGTCCATCCACCTTTTTCTCCCATTTAGATTTGGTATATATCACATGCCAACGCTTCTCATGTATAACTAGATCCGTACTCATAATTCAATTTTTTAATTACCCTTTCTTTACTGGAACTAATGTTGTAGTTGATCCTGTATTAAACTGACTAAGCAAGTCGGTAGACTGCTTGATTTGCAAATCCTTAGCAACTAACTTTAACCAAGCCTGATATCTTTCTTGCTTAACTTTATCAGGATTGTTATAAAACTTATCATTATCGGCTTTTAGCGCAGCAATCTGCATCGTATCCTTCAGCTTTATAATATTTTCGTTTTGCTTTACAACAGCTTGTATTTCTTTTTTGAATGCTTGATACTTATCTAATTTCAAATAGATAGGTTTGTCAATTTGAGATGATATCCATTGAAGATTCTTCTTGAACTTAGCAACAGCTGTGTCTGATTCAATTTTTTTGTTTGCATTCAAAGCAATCGTACTCATATTGCCTGTTTTAGGCCAAGCTTGAAACTTAGCTCTTTCCATTTCATCCCAAGCCAATGCAGAAGGATTGTCCTTTTCTCTATATTTCAAAAACTCATATTCATCAGGGAATACCACGTCAGGCACCACCCCTTTTAATTGTGTCGAACTTCCAGTGATTCTATAGAATTTTTGGAATGTTAATTTCACTGCTCCATACTCTGTTTGAATTCCTAAAGAATCTAAAGGTTTACCAAAAGCAACATTTCTTTGAACAGTACCTTTACCATAAGTAGACGTACTTCCTACTATCAACCCTCTTTTATAATCCTGTATAGCAGCGGCGAAAATTTCACTTGCTGACGCACTAAATTCATTTGCCATTACCACTAATGGGCCATCATATAATATACCTGCAGTTTCATCATATAAAACTTGAGATCGACCTTCTTTATTTCTAATTTGAACAATTGGACCTTTGTCAATAAACAAGCCAGCCATCTGTACTACTTCATACAAAGAGCCACCACCATTATAACGAACATCAATGATGATACCTTTTACTTTTTCTGCTTTTAATTTCTCTACTTCCTTAGCTACGTCTTCTGAACATCTATGCCCGTCTTCTCTTTCAAAATCTGCATAAAAATCTGGCAATAAAATATAGCCATATTTTTCATTACCTCTTGTAATAACTGCACTACGAGCATAACCCTCATCCAAAATAATTTTCTCTCTTATTAAAGGAATCACTTTAGTTGTTCCGTCCGGCTTTCTGACAGTCAAGCGCACTTCGGTGCCTAAGTCTCCTCTTATTAATTTAACAGCGTCTGTAGTTTCATATCCTTCAATATCTACAGGCTCTCCAGCGCCTTGTGCAATTTTAATAATTACGTCATTTGCCATTAGTAATCCCGATTTCCAAGCAGCTCCACCTGGTTGAACACTTGCTATTTTAACACCATTTTCGTCTTGGGTAAGCAATGCACCAATGCCATAAAACACACCACTCATTTGCTCTGTAAAAGACCTTTTTTCAACAGGTGCAAAATAGTCTGTATGAGGGTCCATTAAACCAGTAATGGTATTTAAAAAAGTTTCAAACCTTTTTTCTCTGCCAAAGGTTTTATCTAATAATTCAAATTTCTTAAGCTGCGCTTTTTTAACCGCCATTCTTGCTTCTACTTCTATCAATGAGTCTGACTTTACAACAAATTTTTCCTTACCACTGTTCTTGGTTCTGTCCTCTATTGCAGCTGCATATCTATCTAATACTTTATACTTTACTAATTTCGACCATCTAATATCACGCTCCAATTGAGTTGTTGGGTAGCTTAAATTTGTTGGGTCATAATACAAGGAATCGTCTGTATTAAACTCAAAAGGCTTTTGAATGATGGAATCGAAAACTTTTTTAGCTTCCGCTATTCTCTTTTCATAAATCAAGTCTACTGCCGGCACAAAATAAATTGTGGCACCATGAATTTCATCGTCAATTGTTTTTTCAAATGGCTTTAATGTTTCTAAGTCGGACTGTGTAAACAAATCCTTTTCTGGATCCAATGATTTTAAATAACCATCGAATACTTCTTTCGAAAAAGCGTCGTCCACTTTTCTTGGACTATAATGTTCACTCTCTAATAGGTTACCCACTGTAGATAATAATTTCCTATGTCTTAGGTCAGATGGTTCCTGGTTAGCTGATTTAGAATTGCTAAAAGCAAAAAACAGACCACCAAATACGATTACAGTGGCTAATACTACCCACTTATTTTGTTTTACATATGTCATAATTGCGCGCATGAAGAATTCAAAAATAGCGTAAAATGGGTTTGAAAGCAGTTATTCTATGATATTAGGGGGCTTTTTATCATAATTTTATAAAAACATGCAAAACTAATTTTATAGATTCTTTAATTAAACGTATTTTTGCGACCCAAAATGGAGGGCGTAGCTCAGTAGGTTAGAGCGACAGTTTGTGGCACTGTAGGCCGTGGGTTCGAGACCCATCGTTCTCCCCCTAAGAAACCTGTCCCGATTATCGGGATGGGTTTTTTAATGTAAAAGACTATTTATATGAATTTTATACTCATTCCTTTGATGACCGCCCTGTTTGCATGGTTGTTGACTTGGTCTTTTGTTAAATTATTATTCTTCCCTTATAAACCCCTCAATTTATTTGGCTATAAATGGGAAGGCGCCTTATATCCACTTACACAGCAACTTTCTTTAGACCAGTTTTTAGGTGGAGAGCAAATTGGAAAACAACTTGACCAGGTGATGCCCTTTATAGATAGTAAATTGGACGATTTTTTTAGAAATAAAATTTCTGAAAAACTACCCATGATTTCTATGTTTATTGGCGACAAAACCATTGCGCAACTAAAGTCTGTGTTTATGGAAGAACTAAGCAATTTATTCCCTAGTTTGATAACTCAATTTAGTCAAAGCTTGGAAGCAGATTTTAAAACCAATTTTAAACAAAAAATGGCTCCTGCTATAGAAATAATTATCATGAAAGCCACTGCCAAAATTAGAATTGCAGCATTTATAATTGGTTTATTATGGGGTTTACTAACTTATTGCATTATTTCTCTTTTTTAGTCACTCATTAGAACTGTTGATTTAGGTATAATTACCGTTTATACTATCTCAAAACCATTGTTATTATATATGGTCGATATTTGACCCCTCGATTAAACGATTGACTTCCATTGAAGTCCAATAAACACGAAAAGTAAGATTATGAAAAACATATACATTGTATTGGGTTTATTACTGGTTCAATTTACCAGTATCGCTCAGGTTCCAGCTGGAGCAAGAGCAGGTGGAGGCGCTTCCATGAATATGGGACATTTTTATGGTAAAATTGTAGACGCTAATAAAAAAGCTGTTGATGGAGCAAGTATCCAATTAAAAGGAAGCAAGTTTGACCCAGCTACTAAAAAATCGACAGAAGTTATTTTGGGCACCATGTTAAGTGCAAGTAATGGTGATTTTAGTTTTGAGAATTTACCTATTATGGGCAATTTTAAATTGGTCATTTCTGGAGTAGGTTTTAAAAAACTAGAAAAAGCATTGAGCTTCAACTTAAAAATGAATGGTGGTCAAAACATGCAAGAAATGATGGCCTTAGTGGATAAGGATTTAGGTAATATTAAATTAGAAGAATCTGCAACCGACTTGCAAAGTGTAACAGTATCTTCTACTGCTAGACCACAATTTGAAATGGGTATTGATCGTAAAGTTTTTAATGTAGATAAAAACTTAACTAGCACAGGGCAGACAGCTGTAGAAGTCATGAAAAACATTCCTAACTTAAATGTGGATATTGACGGTAATGTTACTTTAAGAAATGCAGCTCCTACTTTGTTAATTGACAACCGACCTACTACTTTAACAATGGACCAAATTCCTGCAGACATTATTGATAGAGTTGAAATTATCACTAACCCTTCTGCAAAATATGATGCTACAGGTGGTAATGCCGGTATTTTGAATATTGTATTAAAGAAGAATAGAAAGAATGGTTATAATGGAGGTATCAGAACTGGTATTGACATGAGAGGCAAATTTAATGGTGGTGGTGATTTGAATATTAGAGACAATAAGTTCAACTACTCTCTTACAGCAAACACAATGGGCAGGAAGTCTATTGGAACATCTGAAACAACAAGAGAAATAATTGGAGCCGCTGTTCCTACAAGTATTAAGACTATCAATAATAGTACGAATAACGGAACCTTTAATTTCTACCGCGCAGGATTCGACTTTTTGCCAGACAACAGAAACACCTTCTCTTTATACGGAAACATTGTAAAGGGAGCGTTTAATAACAGTGGAGATCAAATTATTGACTCTATCAAGTCAGGTGTTACTAAACAATATAATTTAGGGAATACCTCTCATTTTGAATTCCTAAACAAGGGAGCACAATTAAGTTATAAGCATTTGTTTGAAGAAAAAGGACATGAATTAACTGCAGACTTCAATTATAACCAAGCAGAAAATAGTAACTGGTCTTTAATTAACTCTAGCTTATTCAATCAAAGAAGTATTGGAATTGGAACTAATAAAAACTATTCTGCAAATATTGACTATGCAAGAGAGTTTAAAGGAGACATTAAATTCGAGTCAGGCTTGAAATATAATTATCGTTCAGAATTTAATAGTAGAGACCAATATCGTAACGAAATATTATTAGCAGACGTAAGTAAGCAATATGATTATAACGAGAAAGTGTATGCTGCATATACTAATATTAATATGAAGCGCAATAAATGGGGTTACCAATTAGGCCTAAGAGCAGAAAGTAGAGCATATGACGGAACCACTTATAATGTGCACACAATCACTGCAATTCCGGATCCTTTCTCCATGAAATATCCAATTTCGTTATTCCCAAGTGCTTTCATTAACTATAAAAAGAACGATAAGGAAGATTTCCAATTTAACTATTCAAAGAGAATTAGCCCTCCGAACTTCTTCCAATTATTACCTTTCCCTGATTATAGTGATCCACAAAATATTACCATTGGTAATCCAAAGTTGAAGCCTCAGTTCACACATTCTTTTGAAGTGGCTTATAATAATGCTTATAAAAAAGGATCTAATTTCTTAGCAACTGCTTATTATAAATACAGTACAGACTTAATTACTAGTTATGTTTACAGAGACATTAACCCTGCAAATAATAACGACAGTGCTTATTTTAGTTCTTCTATCAATGCAAATACTGCAGTAGTTTATGGTTTAGAATTAAGTAATAAAACTGCTGTTACTAAATGGTGGGATTTGAACTTAAGTTTTAACTTATTTAAGTCTGCAATTCAAGCAACTATCCCTGGTCAAAATGTGGACAATGACTTGACTAGCTGGTTTAGTAAAATGAATAATACTTTCAAAATTGGAAAGGGTTTAAGCTACCAATTTAGCGGTCAATACCAAGCTAAGACTATCTTGCCTCCGGGCGGAAGCAGCAGCGGTGGTGGACGTGGAGGCCCTCCAGGTGGCGGCGGTTTTGGTGGACCACAATCTACAGCTCAAGGATACAATTTGCCAGTATACGATTTTGATATGGCGCTTAGAAAAGAATGGAGCTTAAAAGGTGGCAAGACAGCGAGTTTATCTTTTAGCGTAAATGACGTTTTCAAAACAAGAATAAATAAAACATTCTCTCAAAGTCAATACTTTATTCAAAATGCAACAAGAGTTAGAGATCAACAATTATTTAGATTGAACTTTAGTTTACGTTTTGGTAAATTTGATGTGAATTTATTAAGAAGAAAAAGTAGCAATACTGGAGATGGTGCAGGAATGGATCAAGTGCCACAATAAAATATACAAGTAGTAGGTAATAACTTACAGGGGCTCTCAAACAAAAAGCTAAATCGTATGATTTAGCTTTTTGTTTTTCCAGTCAACATAGGAACAAAAGAGAACTCCTCAAAGGATTCTATCTGTTCCGTGCCGTCATTCTTCTTGGTAAGTCTTAGCATTTGTTGTGCTGTATCAGACACGTCAACAGGTATCACCATCATCCCTCCTATTTTTAGTTGCTGCCAAAGATTTTCAGGAACCTCCGGGGCTGCGGCGGTAATTAATATTTTATCAAAAGGTGCTAAAAGTGGTAGCCCTTCAAACCCATCTCCAAAATGAAAATGCACATTTGGATAATCACTTTTAAAAATAAAATCACTGGTTTTTTCGAATAATTGCTTCTGACGTTCAATCGTATAAACTTCAGCACCCATAGCAGCTAGTACGGTTGTTTGATACATACTCCCAGTCCCAATTTCTAAAACTTTGTCCCCTTGCTTAATTTGAAGCAATTGAGTTTGATAAGCTACCGTATAGGGTTGTGAAATAGTTTGATCCGCTGCAATAGGAAATGCACGATCCTCGTAGGCTATTTTATCAAAAGCAGAATCTAAGAAAAAGTGTCTTGGAATAGAGCCAATAGCCGCTAATACCTTATTATCAGTTATCCCTTTTTCTTTCAACTGTGCTACCAATTGTTTTCTCAAGCCCTTATGTAGATAGGCATCTTCAAATTTACTCATGCTTATCTATTAATTTAATTGCATATCAGTGATAATGCCTTTTATTTTGTCTTGTAATAATTGATACTTTTCATCAAATTGTGACTTGTCGGTCAAATTTGTACTCACACTAAAGTAAAATTTTATTTTAGGTTCCGTTCCACTTGGCCTTGCTGAAATCTTACTACCATCTTCTGTAATAAATTGCAATACATTACTTTTTGGAAGTTTGATTTTCCAAGTTTCTCCTGTAATTAAATTTTTACCTAATTGTAATTCGTAGTCTAAAAGAGTAGCTACTTTAGATCCATTGATACTAGCAGGTGGCGCATTTCGGTAGCCCTGCATCATGTTTGCAATTTCCTGCTGTCCATTCATACCCTTCTTTGTAATACTTATAAGATTTTCATAGTAGAACCCATATTGAATGTACAATTCAATCATCTTATCAAACAAAGATCTTCCTTTACTTTTTTCATAGGCAGCCATTTCGCATAATAGAGCAACTGCACTCACCGCGTCTTTGTCTCTAATTTGATCTCCTATCATTAACCCAAAGCTCTCTTCTCCTCCAATAATATAATTTTCTTTGCCTTCCTTTTCTTTCACTAATTCAGCAATCCATTTGAATCCAGTTAACACATTATAACAAGCCACATTATTCTGTCTAGCTACTTCATTAATCATCTCTGTAGTTACAATAGTAGTAACCACCATGTCATTTGGCTCCGCAATTCCTTTCGCTTTTCTAGCTTCCATCATATAAGCAAATGCCAAAACAGCTGTTTGATTTCCATTCATTAATACCCATTCTCCTTTATGGTCTTTAACAGCAATACCCACTCTATCGGCATCTGGATCGGTTCCCAATAAAATATCTGCATTTAATGCTTTCGCTTCTGCCATACCTATGCTCATGGTTTCACTTTCTTCTGGATTGGGATATTTAACAGTAGGGAAATTACCGTCTGGTGTCGACTGCGCTTCCACTACATGTACGTTCTTAAATCCAAATTCAGCCAATACTTTTGGTACCATGGTAATACCAGTGCCATGTATTGGTGTGTAAACAATTTTCAGGTCTTGTTGCTGCGCAATAATTTCAGGATACACACTTAATGATTTAAGCATTTTAATATACTTGGCGTCCATATCGGCACCTAATAATTGAATATTAGCTTCACCCCCTGACCATTTTACTTCGTCTACAGATTGTATCGCCTCTACTTCAGTAATTACATTCGTATCATGTGGAGGCACTAATTGCCCCCCATCATTCCAATAAGCTTTATAGCCGTTGTATTCTTTAGGATTATGCGAAGCAGTACAAACTACACCCGCTTTACAATGTAAATTTCTTATAGCAAAGCTCAATTCCGGCGTAGGTCTTAAAGCTTCAAATAAATAAACAGTAAACCCGTTTGCAGCAAATACATTCGCTGTAGTTTCTGCAAAAAATCTTGAATTATTTCTGCTATCGTGAGCAATGGCAACTGCAATTGGTTCGCCTGGAAATGACTTCTTTAAATAATTAGCAAAACCCTGAGTAGCCATTCCTATAGTATACTTGTTAATACGATTGGTACCCACACCCATAATACCCCTTAAGCCACCAGTACCAAATTCCAAATTTTTGTAAAAGGATTCCTCCAATTCATTGGGATGATTTGCTTGTAAATCACGAATGGCATTTTTTGTTGCTTCGTCGTAGTTGCCGGCTAACCAAGTAGCTACTTTTTGTTCAATGGCTTGACTCATATAATTGCTATTAATCAATAATTAATTGGAATACCGGCAAATTAAATAATTATGCTTAAATGGCCTATAAAAAAGAGCATAGATTGTAAGTGAATTGTGCATTATTTGAGGGTATTTTAGGGACTTAACTTGAGGAAATGGGTTAAATTTGTAGCGGTCAACTAAATACCTATAAATCAATATTATGGCTTTGATTGCTGAAATTCTGTTTAGTATTCTTACAGGCACTGCATTATTCCTTTTTAGTAAAAATTTATTGACTATTAGACGAAACATTCTAATAGGTAAGGAAGCATTTATAAATGACCGCCCGGCAGAAAGATGGAAGCAGGTAATACTTCTAGCCTTTGGACAAAAGAAAATGTTCCGTAATCCTTTAGTAGCTATTTTACACCTATTTGTTTATGTTGGTTTTATTATTATCAATATTGAATTATTAGAAATTATAGTTGACGGTATTACTGGAAGTCATCGCGCTTTCGCACCACTTTTAGGGACTTCTTATGATTTACTAATTAATAGCTTTGAAATACTGGCTGCCCTAGTTTTAATTGCTTGTGTAGTATTTTATAGTCGCCGAAATATTATTCGCTTAAAAAGATTTATTAGCAAAGACTTAAATGGATGGCCTCGTTCTGATGCTAATGCTATTTTAATTACTGAAATTGTTTTGATGGGTTTATTTTTAATAATGAACGCAGCAGACCCAGCTAGTAATTTTTTAATTTCCAGCTATCTAAAACCTTTATTTAACAGTTTTAACGAAAGTCAACTGTCAGTAATTGAACATACCGCTTGGTGGATACATATTATTGGTATTTATGCATTCATGAACTACTTGCCTTATTCAAAGCATTTACATATTATACTAGCATTCCCAAATGCTTACTATGCGCCATTAGAGCCTAAAGGCAAGATGCATAATATGCAATCTATACAAAACGAAGTGTTATATGCCATGCAACCCGAGATGGCTCCAACAGAAGCGGCTGCTCCAGAAAAATTTGGTGCAAAAGACGTAATGGATTTAAGCTGGAAGAATTTAATGGACGCTTATAGCTGTACGGAATGTGGAAGGTGCAGTGCTGCTTGTCCTGCAAACTTGACTGGAAAATTATTAAGTCCTAGAAAAATCATGATGTCCACTCGTGACAGATTAGAAGCGGTAGGCAAAAATATAGATGCTAATAAAGCATTTGTAGACGACGGGAAATCATTATTACATGATTATATAACTGTGGAAGAACTTAGGGCTTGTACCACTTGCAATGCTTGTGTGGAAGAATGTCCTGTAAGTATCTCTCCTATGGATATTATATTAGAATTAAGAAGGTCATTGGTAATGGAAGAAAGCAATGCCCCTGCAGAATGGAATGGCATGTTTAGTAATATAGAAAATAATTTTGCACCTTGGAAGTTTTCACCAGACGACAGAGACGCCTGGACTTCTCAATCATAAACCTTATTGTATGAAAGTAAACACAATGGCTGAATTCATGGCGAAAGGAGAACAACCCGAGGTCTTATTCTGGGTTGGATGTGCAGGTAGCTTTGATCAAAGAGCTCAAAAAATCACAAAAGCATTCGCAACTATATTAGATAAAGCAGGCGTGAACTACGCCATATTAGGCAAGGAAGAAGCATGTACTGGCGACCCCGCTAGAAGAGCAGGTAATGAATTTATGTTTCAAATGATGGCTTATCAGAATATTCAAGTTTTGAATGGATATAATATTAAAAAAATTGTAACCACTTGTCCGCATTGTTTTAATACATTAAAAAATGAGTACCCTGTTTTAGGAGGTAATTATGAAGTAATACATCATACCCAATTTTTACAAGAACTTATAGAACAAGGGAAAATCAAATTCACTGACAGTAACGAATGGAAAGGAAAGTCTATTACTTATCATGATAGTTGTTACTTAGGACGTGCTAATGAAATTTACGAAGCACCTAGAAAAGTATTAGAGAGCTTGGACATGGAACTAAGAGAGATGAAGCGCTGTAAGTCGAAGGGTTTATGTTGTGGCGCTGGCGGTGCACAGATGTTTAAGGAAGAAGAGAAAGGTGACAAAAGAATTAATACAGAAAGAGCAGACGAAGCTTTAGCAACTAAATCAGATTTTGTAGCAAGTGCTTGTCCTTTTTGTAATACGATGATGACCGATGGTATCAAAAATAGAACAGAAGAAGTTCATACAGAGGTACTAGATATTGCAGAAATAATTGCGAAAGCGATACAATAGGAATACTATAATACTCAATAAAGCAACTTATTTATTGAACCTTAATTTAAAAAATATGCCAGAAGATTTATCAAACATATTACCAGAAGACTTTCATCCGCAATCAAAAGTTTGGATCTACCAATCAAATAGAACTTTTAGAATGGGTGAATTATTTCAAATTGAAGAGTTACTTGAGAATTTCATAGCTAACTGGAAAAGCCATGGTGCAGCTGTTAAAGGCTTTGGAACTATTATATATGGTCAGTTCATAATACTTATGGCAGACGAAACTCAAACAGGAGTTGGTGGTTGCAGTACCGACAGCTCCGTACATGTAATCAAAGAAGTAGAGAAACTATGTGGAGTACAAATGTTCCATAGAGAATTATTAGCATTTTGGATAAAAGAGAAAGTGGAAACTATTCCAATGTCACAAGTCGCTTATGCATTAGAAAATGGATTAATTAAAAATGACAGTTTATACTTTAATAATTTAGTAAGCACCAAAGCAGAAATGGAAGCTAAGTGGATGCAACCCATTTCCGAAAGCTGGTTAGCTGCAAAATATATAAAATAATATTATGATTACTGTATACGCCATACCTAACTGTAATACTGTAAAGAAAGGGCTGGATTGGTTAAAACTAAATAAGATAGCCTTCGAGTTTCATGACTATAAGAAAAAAGGAATTACCAACACCCATTTAACCAATTGGTGCAAGCAAGTGGGCTGGGAAGCATTGATAAATAAAAAAGGGACTACCTGGAAATTATTAGGCCCTGAAATACAATCAACCATTACCAATCAAAAAGCTGCCATTGCCTTGATGATGGAAAAGACGTCTATCATACGCCGCCCCTTAATTGAAGAAGATGGAAAAATATTGATACTCGGGTTCGACGAGTCCGAATACAAAAATGCCCTCCAATAGAGGGCATTTTTTATAAGTCGAATAGTTAGTTAATGAAAACTGTATTTACTATTTAATATTTGCTGAAAGAATTCTGTTTAAATCCTCTCCTCTTAAATCTTTACCAATAATTACACCCTTTGGGTCTATTAAGAAATTAGCAGGGATACTTTGAATGCCAAATTGAACAGCTACTTCATTGTTCCAATATTTCAAATCACTTACATGAGTCCATGTTAATCCGTCTTTCTTAATTGCTTCTAACCATTTAGACTTGTCTTGGTCTAATGAAACTCCTAATACAGTGAATCCTTTTGCTTTATATGTATTGAAGGTTTTTACTACATTGGGATTCTCTGCTCTACATGGACCACACCAGCTTGCCCAGAAATCAACCAATACATATTTACCACGGAAAGAAGACAAACTTACCGATTTTCCATTCACGTCATTTTGCTTAAATTCTGGCAACACTGATCCAATTTTACCAAGCCCTGCAGATTGCAAAGACTTCTCAACGATTTCAGCAAAAGCACCTTTTTTGGCATCACCTCCTAGTTCTGCATAATAGTCGCCTAAATTATCTTTGATAGCAGGAAATGCATTCGCTAATTGAAATAAGAAGAAAGTAGAAACCGGAGACTGATTGTTTTTTCTTGCAGTAAATTGGTAAGATAAAACAATGTCTTTTGCTTGTATGGCTTCTGCATTAATTAAAGAATCTTTAACTATCGCAGTCTTCTCTGTTTGTAAAGCCTGTCTTGTTTTACCATAAACTTCCATTTTAGGAGTTAACATTTTCATGAAATTCTGGTACACATCATGATTTGGAGAACCCTTATAGCTAATATTAGTTGGCTTTGATAAATCACCATAAATAGTCAAACTATCATTGCCTATAAATAAAGGTAATTTTTGAGGTAGTCCGCTAAATGAAAGCACGAATACTGTTGCCAAATCCGTTTTGCTAGTTAATGTAAATTTACCTGCATCCACTTTAGCAGTAGCTACTTCTTTATTACTCATTCCGTCTATTAAGCTAACTGTTGTATTATCTGGCACACTTCTTAAATCGGCTTTAATATATAAAGCTTGCTGTGCATTCAATTGAGTAATACCTGCTAATAAAATAAGGCTAAAAACTATTTTTTTCATGTGATTATATTTATAAATATTTATTATTTGTTTTAAGAGGGCTTATGTCTTGTTTCTAAAACTTTGATAATATCCTTAAAAGTAAAACCTTTTGCTTGCAATAATATTAAATAATGGAATAATAAATCTGCAGATTCGTCTAAAAATAACCCATCGTTATTGTCTTTTGCCTCAATTACCACTTCTACAGCTTCCTCTCCTACTTTTTGAGCTATTTTGTTGATCCCTTTGGCAAATAAGGATGCAACATAGGAACTATCTGGTGCTGCTGTTTTTCTTTGTGCAATTACCTGTTCAAGCGTATTTAAGAAATCGGAGCTATTTGTTATATTCTCCTCCCCCCAGCAAGTATCGGTTCCCTTATGACATACAGGACCGACTGGATTTGCTTGTATTAATAAAGTATCCCCATCGCAATCATTTGACATACTCACGTAATTCAAAAAATTACCACTTTCTTCCCCCTTGGTCCATAATCTGTTTTTTGAACGGCTAAAAAATGTCACTTTCTTTTGAGACAAAGTTGCGTCTATAGCATCTTGATTCATGAAGCCTAACATTAAGACCGTTTTGGTTTTCGCATCCTGCACAATAGCTGGAACTAAACCGTCTGCATATTTTGTAAAATCGATATTCATAATTAAAATTAAGTAAAGTTTATAATCTTATAGGTATTCCTTGGTTATGTAAGTATTGTTTTAAATCGGGGATAGCAATTTCCTTATAGTGAAAAATACTCGCCGCTAATGCCGCATCTGCTTTACCCTTAGTGAAAACATCATGAAAATGTGACATAGTCCCACCACCACCGGAAGCAATTATTGGAACAGGAAGCGTTTCTGCCAACTGTGCTGTTATATCCAATGCAAACCCCTGCTTAGTTCCATCATGGTTCATTGAAGTTAATAATATTTCACCTACACCTAAATCGACAGCCTCTCTAGCCCAATCTGTTACTAATTTATTCGTCTTTTCTCGTCCTCCTTTTAAATACACATACCAATTATTATCTGCCTCGCATTTTGCATCTATAGCCAATACTACACATTGACTCCCGAAATTTTTCGCGAATCGACTTATAATAGTTGAATCTAAAAATGCAGCAGTATTTACTGAAATTTTATCCGCACCATTCTGTAATAATATACTTACGTCCTCTTCAGTTTTAATACCACCTCCTACAGTGAAAGGAATATTTATTCGATGCGCAATTTTATTTACTAGTTCGCTCAATGTTTTACGCTTCTCTACCGTGGCAGTAATGTCTAAAAATACCAACTCGTCCGCTCCTTGCGATGCATACAATGCGCCTAATTCAATAGGATCGCCAGCATCTCTTATTTGTTCAAAGTTCACACCCTTCACAGTGCGACCGTCTTTGATATCCAGGCAGGGAATTATTCTTTTGGTTAACATAGTATTTATTTATTATTGCAACGCTTCGTTTTTAATTGTAGTTACATTATTATTTTATAACTAACCCTAGTATTAAAACTTTGAGAGTTCTTCTAATGTGATTCTATTTTCATAAATCGCTTTTCCCACAATTGCTGCAGCACATCCAATAGTTCTTAATTCCACCAAGTCTTGCAATTTGCTCACCCCACCACTGGCTATTAACTGAAGTGTTGGAAATTTTACAATTATCTTTTTATACAATTCAATAGACGGTCCCTCTAATTTTCCGTCTTTTTGAATATCGGTACAAAACATTTGAGTAAGTCCTTTGTTTATATAAGATTGCATAAAATCATATACGTCAATGTTTGTTTTTTCAAGCCATCCGCCAACTGCAATTTTTTCTTCAAATACATCTGCACCTAACATGAATATCTCAGCTCCAAAGCGTTCAATCCACTCTTCAAAAGTTGCTCTGCTTTTTACTGCAAGGCTCCCAATGGTTGCATAAGTTGCCCCTGTATCTAATACTGTTTTTAAAGTCGCTTCTGTTTTAATTCCTCCACCAAAATCAATTTTCAAACTTGTTTTATTCGCTATTTTCTCTAGTACTTTCCAGTTCACCACATTGCCTGCTTTAGCTCCGTCTAAATCTACTAAGTGTAAGCGCATTAATCCAATTCCTTCAAAGTTCTTGGCTACTTCTAATGGGTCTTCATTGTAAATTTTCTTTTGTGCATAATCTCCTTCTGTAAGTCTTACACATTTACCTTCTATTAAGTCTATTGCTGGGATAATTTGCATCTATTAAAGATTTAGAAAATTTTGAATAATTTGTTCTCCTACTTTCGCTGATTTCTCAGGATGAAATTGCACTCCGTAAAAATTATTTTTATGCAATGCACTACTATAATCCTGAATATAATTAGTAGTGGCAATAGTATGCTCTCCAAGAGCTGCATAATATCCGTGTACAAAATAAGTAAAGCTATTTTCAGAAATTCCTTTGAATAAGTCAGTCTTTAAATTTGCAATGGTATTCCATCCAATTTGTGGTACTTTAATGGTTTGATCTGTTGGCTTGAATAGTTTAACCTGCTCTTCAAAAATTCCTAAACAGCTAGTGTCATTTTCTTCAGAATACGCACACATTAATTGCATACCTAAACAAATACCCAAAACAGGCTGTTGAAGGCTTTTAATTAAAGTATCTAATTTTCTTTCTTTTAAATAAGCCATAGCTGTGCTAGCTTCCCCCACTCCAGGGAAAATTACTTTATCTGCAGATTGAATAGCTTCCACATTATCCGTAACAGTTGCAGTAACACCAACTCTCTCCAATGCGTATAATACGGATTGAATATTGCCTGCATTATATTGAATGATAACTGTATTCATACTAATTTAAAACTCCATTTAAAAATTGAGAAGTGATTGTCTCAATGTTTCCACCTTTTGACAATGCCTGTATATAAGCTGATCCTATAATAGCCCCATTGGAATAAGCCGCAACTGCATCAAATGTTTCTTTGTCTTTAATTCCAAATCCAACCAATACCGGGTTTTTCAATTGCATTGATTGTAATTTTTGCAAGTAAATAGCCACTTTAGAAAAGTCTTTGTCTTTTCCTGTTGTTGCTGAAGAACTTACTGCATATAAAAAACCAGTACTTAGACTATCCAATTTTCTTAATCTTTCTTCAGGAGTTTCTGGCGTTACCAAAAAGATAAAATCTAGCTCGTTGTCCTGTATTGCTTTTCCATATAAATGTTCAAATTCATATAAAGGCAGGTCTGGCAATATCAAGCCGTCCACTCCAACTTCTTTTGCTTTCTTGCAGAACTGCTCAAAGCCATACTGCAATATTGGATTCATATACCCCATTAATACCACTGGAATATGAATAGTTTTACGCATGTCAGCAAGTTGTTCAAACAATTTTTCAATTGTCATTCCATTCGCTAATGCAATATTGCCACTTGACTGTATTACTTCACCGTCTGCTAATGGATCACTATAAGGCATGCCTAATTCAATTATGTTTGCACCATTTTTTTGTAGACTTTCCATTACTTCTAATGTGCTATTCAAATTAGGATAGCCTGCAGTACAATACACATTTAAAACACGTCGTGATTGTTGTTTAAATAATTCTGATAACCTTGACATAAATTTTTATTTTTCTAGAAGCTTCTTTTAAAATTTCTTTATTTTGAATACTATTTTTTTAAGTCCATTACTTGCATATAAGTAGCTAAATCCTTATCGCCTCTTCCACTTAAACAAATCACAACCACATCGGTTGGCTTAAAGTTTATTTTAGGTAATACAGAAAAAGCATGTGCCGTTTCCAATGCAGGAATGATGCCTTCAATTTCAGAGATATGAAAAGCCCAGTCCAATGCTTCCTGGTCGGTGGCGCTCATAAAAGTGCCGCGTTTACTTTCATATAAAAATGCATGCAAAGGTCCAATACCAGGATAGTCCAAACCCGCAGAAATACTATGTGGTTCTACTACTTGTCCATCCTTGGTTTGCATTACAATACTTTTGCTGCCATGTAAAATGCCTGTTGTTCCTAATTGTGTGGTAGCTGCGCTCATACCTGAATTTACTCCGTGACCAGCTGCTTCTACCGCTACTAATTCAACTGTGGGTTCGTTTAAAAAATGATAAAATGCACCTGCTGCATTTGAACCACCACCTACACATGCAATAACATGAGTCGGTAATTCTGATCCGGTTTTTTCTTTTAATTGTTTACGTACTTCCTCACTAATAACACTTTGAAAACGTGCTACCATGTCTGGATAAGGATGAGGACCTACAACACTACCTATAATATAATGTGTATCGTCTGGTTCATTTATCCAAGCTCTAATTGCTTCATTGGTAGCATCTTTCAAGGTCTTACTGCCACTAGTTGCTGGTACTACCGTTGCGCCCAGCATTTTCATTCTGGCAACATTGGGAGCCTGACGTTCTATGTCTTTCTCCCCCATGTAAACAACACATTCCATTCCCTTTAACGCACATACTGTAGCAGTGGCAACACCATGTTGTCCAGCACCTGTTTCCGCTATAATTTTTTTCTTCCCTAATCTCTGTGCTAAAATAATTTGACCAATAGTATTATTTATTTTATGAGCGCCCGTATGACAAAGGTCTTCTCTTTTTAAATAAATATTAGTGCCTATTTCCTTACTTAATCTTTCTGCATAAAATAAAGGTGTAGGTCTTCCTACATAGTCTTTTAACAAAGCAGCTACTTCTGCTTTAAAAGCAGGATCCTCCATTATTTGTAAATACTGTGTTTTTAATGTCTCTACATTACCGTATAACATTTCGGGAATATAAGCTCCCCCAAATTCACCATAATAACCTTCCTTACTTGGCGCTTGATAATTAGTTAACTCGTTAAATAAATGCATTGATAAACGTTTTAATTTTTTCTAAATTTTTTATTCCAGGTTCCAACTCGAATTGACTATTTAAATCTAAAGCAGCTAATGTTTTACCTGCTTTGGTTTGCTCCATTATTTGTACTCCTTGTATATCATTCGGACCTATCCCCCCACTCAAAAAATAGGGCTTAGAAATATTAGCTCCTTTAATTAATTCCCAATTGAAATGTTGACCAGTGCCTCCATACATTTTACTGTCTGTGTCAAACAAGAAATAATCTGCAACAGTTTCATATTCTTCAAATTTTGGCAAAGCGCCACCCACTCTAAAAACCTTAACTACAGTAACTTGTTTTTTCACCCTTGCACAGTATTCAGCATCCTCATCACCATGCAATTGCACCATATCCAATCCAGCCGATTCAACAATACTTAATAACTGCTCCAATGGTTCATTTACAAAAACCCCCACCTTTTTTGCATTTACGGGTTTGAAATTAGCTAAATCATTTAAAGATAAATTAGCCAACACATAGCGCTTAGATGCAGGATAAAAAATAAATCCAATATAATGCACACCTATAGCTTCCAAAGCCTGAGCCTGCTCCATATTCGAAATGCCACATACTTTAAATTGCATGACCATCCATTTTTATTTGTGATGCAAATTCCTCAAAAGCTTTTGCAGGGTTGGCTTGTTTCATAAAATACTCCCCCATTAAAAAACCATCAAAGCCTTCTTTTTTTAGTAATCTAAAAGTTTCCATATCATATATACCGCTTTCTGCAATACTTAGTTTGTCTTTTGGCAATTGATCTCTCAGCTTTAAAGAATGCTCAATATTTACTTCAAAAGATTTTAAGCTTCTATTATTGATCCCTACAAAGTCAATTTCATCACAGATATATACTAATTCAGATTCGTCATGTAATTCCAATAACACTTCCATGCCTAATTCTTTTGCAGTTCCTGCTAGTAATTCAATTTCTGTGGGTGTCAAACAAGACGCAATTAATAAAATCACAGAAGCTCCATAGGCTTTGGCTTCAATTAATTGAAACTCGTCTATAATAAATTCTTTTCGAAGGACCGGAATTGGATTTTGAATTGCAATAGTTAAGTCTGCCAGACTGCCTCCAAAAAATTGATGGTCTGTTAGTACCGAAATTCCAGCAGCACCATAATCACTATACGCTTTAGTTACTTCTTCCACACTTGAACTTGCATTAATTATCCCCTTGGAAGGCGATTGTCTTTTAAATTCTGCTATGATACCAGTTTTATTGGCATCTAATAAATTAGCTTTTAAAGAATGGGCTTTTTGAGAAAATAATGGCATAGCTTCTAATTGCTCAATGCTTATTTGCTTTTTCCTTTCGGCTACTTCTCCAAATTTATGCGCTACTATTTTAGCTAAGATATTTGTACTCATTATTGTAGGCTAATTAATTTTTTCAAACTGTTATTTGCAGCACCAGATACTAAACTCTTTGTAGCAGTAGCCAATGCAGCTTCATAATTCTCATAGGCACCAGTCACTTGTAATGCCATAGCAGCATTTGCTAATACCACTGCATTCTGGGCATCTGTCCCCTTTCCCTCTATTATATTTTTAAAAATTATAGCAGCAGCTTCCACTGTTTCCCCGCCATGCAATTCTGATTGGTTTACTTTACGTTTTCCCAATTGTAAAGGAGTCATAATAAACTCTCCATTATTAGTTACCACTTTGGTGTCTGTTGTCAATGATATCTCATCATAACCGTCAATACTATGGATTAAGGTAAACTCTTTGTTCAATGACTGTAATACATAATTGTAAATTCTTGCCATTTCCAAATTGTATACTCCAATTAATTGATACTTAGGTTGTGCTGGATTCACAATAGGGCCTAACATATTAAAAAATGTTCTTACTCCAATATTTCTTCTCATTGCACCAACTGATTTTAATGCTGGATGAAATAAAGGTGCATGTAAAAAACAAATTCCTGCTTCCTTCACCTCTCTTGCCAATAATACTTCTTCATTTTTAAAAGTATAACCCAATTGTTCCATTACATTCGAGGAACCACTCACACTAGATGCGCCATAATTGCCATGTTTAATAACTGGCTGTCCTGCTCCTGCTACAATAAAGCAGGCTAAAGTTGAAATATTGAATGTGTCTTTACCATCTCCACCTGTACCCACTATATCTATAGCATTGTCAACTCCAAGGTCCACTTTTACTGCCAAAGAAAGTAATGCATCTCTAAACCCCATTAATTCTTCAATAGTTATACTGCGCATTAAATAGACAGTTACAAAGGAAGTAACTTCATGCTCATTATACGCTCCTTGCGATATTTGCACCAACACTTCCTTAGCCTCTTCCCGAGTCAAAGTTTTATGTTCGAATAAATATTGTAATAATTTTTTCATGTTGTTATTTTTTTAACCAGTTGCTTATAATTTTAGCTCCGTCTGGAGTTAACACACTCTCTGGATGATATTGAACTCCCTTAACGTCATAAGTCTTATGCTCTAATGACATAATATATCCATCGTCGTCTTTTGACGTAATAATAAGTTCTGAAGGCAGATCGTTTTCATTTACTACCCAGCTATGATAGCGACCTACATTAAATGTATTTGGCATGCCTTCAAATAAAGAAGAAACTGCCGTAGCATGCACTGGAGTTGCGATACCATGATACACTTTACTTAAATTACTTAAACTACCTCCGAATGCTTCTGCAATGGCTTGTTGTCCAAGACAAACACCAAAAATAGATTTAGTAGCAGCGTATTCTTTTATTAATGGCAATAATAATCCTGATTCAGAAGGAATGCCTGGGCCTGGAGATAATAAAATCTTATCATACCCCTTTATGTCCTCTAATGGTATTTCATCATTTCGAAATACATCCACATTCCCTTTGGTGATTTCGCGAATCATTTGCACCAAATTATAGGTAAAGGAATCGTAATTATCAAAAACTAATATTTTCATGCTACTTATTTTATTTTTAACCATGTATATTTTCAGCTAATACAATGGCCGTTTTCAAGGCGTTCAATTTATTATTAACTTCCTGTAATTCATTTTCAGGAATACTTGCGGCAACAACGCCAGCACCTGCTTGATAGGTTAAAGTGTTTTCCCTGCTTAAAAATGTTCGAATCATAATAGCCTGATTACAGGTTCCATTAAATCCAACAAAACCAATACAACCTCCATAATAAGAACGCTTGGTTGGTTCAATTGAATCTATGATTTGCATTGCTTTAAACTTTGGTGCGCCACTTAAAGTGCCAGCTGGGAAGGTCTTTGCAATTAAATGAAATGGATTAGCCCCTTCTGCCACTTTACCTTCTACTTCACTTACCAAATGAATTACATGACTATAATAATGTACTTGGCGATATTGCTTAACACGCACTTCTGTGCAAACTCTACTTAAATCATTTCTGGCTAAGTCCACCAACATAACATGTTCTGCATTTTCCTTTGGATCTTCTAATAATTTTTGTGTCATTGCAGCATCAGTAGCAGCGTCTCCTGTCCTCTTGAAAGTGCCTGCAATTGGATGTACAATCGCTTTACCATTATTGATAATAATTTGCGCTTCGGGCGAAGAACCCATTAATTTATAATCACCGTAATCGAAGTAAAATAAATAAGGTGAAGGATTAATATTTCTTAAAGTACGATAAACATTGAATTCGTCTCCCTGGAATGATTGTTGAAAACGTCTACTTAATACAATTTGAAAAACATCCCCTCTCATACAATGCTGAATTCCTTTCTTAACCGCTTCACGATATTGATCGTCTGTTAAATTAGAACTTTCCGATCCTTTAATAGTAAAAGGATACTGAGGCACGTCCTTGCTCTTAATAAATGAAACCAAGGCTTCATTTTCAGATGCAATCCCTTCTACTTTATTTTCACAAATAAATATTTCGTCCTTAAAATGATTAAACGCAATTACATATTGATATAATCTATAACGCATCAAGGGCACAATAGGAGCTCCCTCTTTAAATTGAATGGTATCAAAAAAAGGAATGGCGTCATAGGTAGTGTACCCATATAGACCTTGTGCAAAAGCAGCTTCTTTAACTTCCTGCCCCTTCATTTCATATTGTTGCATATAAGCCCAAATTCTATCCGGCGCTGCATGCACGTTTTGAATAGTTTCTTTTTGAGGATCTTGATTTGGATATTTAAATTCAATTTCATTTAATGAAGAAATTTCTATTCCTCCAATCGCATTCACTCCAATAAATGAGTAACTATTTTCAGAAGCATGTGAGTCGGTACTTTCTAATAATATAGTATCTCTAAACTGGTCTCTTAGTCTTAAATAAATTCCTACCGGCGTAAAAGTATCAGCTAACATTTTAGTAACTGAAGTTGTAATATTTATTTTTTGCATCCTTGTTTTGTTTCTATAGTGCTTAAAAAAGAAAACCCCGACATTGGATGTCGGGGTTTATGTATATCTTGACAATATGGCTATGTCACTACAATACCCCAACGGAGTTTGTATGCCACCACCAAAAATTGTTTATTGTTTTCATTAGGACACAAAATTAAGGTATTCACTATTTTTAACCAAAAAAACCTACAATTAGCCCGTATCAAGCCTTATGCTATAAAACCCCCTTGGTACTAGGCAAAGCGTCACTATTAGGGTTCCTTTTTACCGCCATCTTAATAGACTTAGCAAATGCCTTGAATATAGCTTCAATCTTGTGGTGCTCATTCTCCCCCTTGCAGCTTATGTTCAAATTAGCCTTGGCAGCGTCACTGAATGATTTAAAGAAATGGAAAAACATTTCGGTTGGCATTTCTCCCACTTTTTCTCTGTTGAATTCAGCATCCCATACAATCCAATTTCGGCCCCCAAAATCAATTAAAACCTTGGCTTCCGCCTCATCCATTGGTAATGCATATCCATATCTTTCCATGCCACGCTTGTCCATTAATCCTAAAGCAAAAGCTTCCCCTAAAGCAATACCAACGTCTTCAATAGTATGGTGCTCGTCTATATGTAAATCTCCATCGCATTTAATAGCTAAGTCTAAAGCGCCATGTCTTGCAATTTGCTCCAGCATATGATCAAAAAAGCCAAGTCCAGTCTCAATTTTTGCTTCCCCTTTCCCATCCAAGTTTAATTCAATACTAATTTTAGTTTCCTTCGTGTTACGCACATGGGATACTTTTCTCAAGCCTAGTTTCAAGAAAGTATAAATAGCTTCCCAGCTATTCGCTTCAAATGCTATAATAGGTCTTAACGCTAATTCTTGTTCTGCCGTTAAACTATGATTGTCTGTTTTTAAATAAATTGCTTTACAACCTATATTTTTAGCTAATTCAATATCGCTCCAACGGTCTCCAATCACGAATGAGTCATGTATATCGTAATGAACATTGTTCAATACATGTTTCAACATGGCAGTTCCTGGCTTACGTGTTGGTTGATTGTCTTCTGCAAAACTGTTGTCTACAAATATTTCATCAAAAACAAAACCTTCTCCAGCTAATACGCGAATCATAAGTTGTTGATAAGGCTCAAATTGCTCCATTGGATAACTTGGAGTACCTAAACCGTCTTGATTCGTTACCATAACTTTATGAAAACCAAATTCAGCTGCAATCTTACTTAAATAGGTAATTGCTCCGGGCACAAAACTAGTTTTTTCAATACTATCAATCTGAAAATCAGATTTAGGTTCTTCTAGAATTACACCGTCTCTATCTATAAATAAAATGGGTCTCATAAAATTAGTTATTAGAATTATTTTTTTCTTTTTGCTTGTTGCACTTGAGCTACTGTAATATTAGATGCTTTGTTTGTCCAATTATTTCTTACGTAGCTTAAAACATCAGCAATATCAGCGTCTTTTAAATCGGGGTTCGCTGTCATCGCATTCGTATAATAATATCCATCAAGTGCAATTCGTTCGTTATACCCATAACGAATAATTTTTACTAACCTTGCTATATCATTCCCGACTAAATTAGATGACCCGTCTAATGGTGCATTCATATTAGGAACGCCGCCGCCGTCTGCTTGGTGACAAACTAAACATCTAGTTTCATATATTTTTTTACCATTCACTCTATTTTGACTTTTCCCGTGAACAGAAATCAATAATAAAAAACTACCTATTACAAGTGATATAATCTTCATTACTAAACGCTTATTTATTAAAACTAATTTTGAAAACATTACCATGATTGTCATCACTTACATATAAAGATCCATCAGGACCTTCTGCTAAACCACAAGGTCTTGCCCTTGCTTGTCTTGGGTTAGCAACTATGTCTGAACCTGCAAAGCCATTTGCGAAGATTTCCCAATCACCAGCTGGCTTACCATTTTTAAAAGGAATGAATGCTACGAAATATCCTTCCTGAGGTAAGGGTGCTCTATTCCATGAACCATGAAATGCGATGAATGCACCTTCCTTATATTTTGCTGGAAATTGATTTCCTTGATAAAACAATAAAGCCATTGGTGCCATATGTGCTGGGAATGCAACTAATGGACTTAATGCATCTGGAGCACCTTCTATTTTACCATTACCGCCATACTCTGGGTTTAATATTTTCTTCTTTTGATACGGATCGAAATAAACATAAGGCCATCCACAGTCATCGCCTTGCTTTACCTCATACATTGTTTCTGCAGGTAATTCTGCATTCTGGCTGTCTGAATATAAATTAGGGAAGAAGGAATTTAATTGATCACGTCCATGTTGTGTAACAAATAAACTATTGGTATTCGTATTCCAATCTAATCCAATTACATTTCTTAAACCTGTTGCATAACGTAATCCGTCACCATATACTTGGTTTTCTTTTTGACCGTCAAATTTCCAAATACCGCCAGCAGAATCTAATATTGGGCAAGGTCTCATTCCCTTTGATCCTGGTGTTCTGTCTTTTTCTTGGCAAGCATTTGAATAAGCTCCAATATTTACATAAATATTTCCTTGAGGGTCCAATGTAATAGACTTAGAAGAATGCTGTCTTCTGTCTAATAAGTTTTTAACTATTGTTTTAGGCGTTGTAGCGTTTAGTACTTCGTCTTTCGCATCCAACTGATATTGGAATACAGCTTCGTCAGAACTTGCATACAAACTATTGCCTCGAACATAAATACCAGTTCCGCCGTAATTTGCCCATCCAGTAATTTTTTCTGCAATGCCATCTTGATTGGTGTCTTCTAATCTAATAATTGATTTTCCTTCTTTATTAGGTGCATTTAATTTTGCAAATACCACTCCGTTTTTTGTGATCGCAATATGTCTTGCTGCCCCAATATTACTTGCAAATAATTTTGCAGTAAAACCTGCTGGAATTCTTAAGCCTGCGTTGTCTTGGGATTCTGCCAAACTTGACATTAATAAAAGAAAACTCGACAATACAATTTTTAAATTTTTCATTTTTTTAATTTATATACCACAATTTAATAAATAACCTTTTGATTTTAAATATTATTCGAAAGTCATGTTAATCCATTCCGCCATAGCATCGACTAACTGCGTATTCTCTGCTTCCGTACCTACCGTTATTCTGATGGTATCAGCACAATTCAATAAAGCAGACCTATTCCTTACTACAATGCCCTTAGTCAATAAATACTGGTATAAACTAGTTGCATTAGGAATTTTAACAAGTAAAAAATTAGCATCTGATGGATAAACCTGCTCCACCATTGGCATAGTTTGCAAAACTTGCGCCAAGGCAATTCTCATTGCCACTAATTCTTTGATCATATCATTCACTTGACCAACTTCCTCTAATGCTTTTAAAACCAAGGATTGATTCACTGCACTTATATTATATGGAGCTTTTACTTTATTCAAAAAATCAATTACTTCCTCATTAGCAAAACACATTCCTACTCTTAAACCAGCTAAACCCCATGCCTTACTTAAAGTTTGTAACACCACTAAATTGGGATAATCTACCAATGACTGTACAAAAGATTTTTGTTTAGAGAAATTGATATAGGCTTCATCCACTACCACTAATCCATCAAAATGATTTAATATCATTTCAATATCGATTCTGTCTAAAGAATTGCCAGTTGGATTATTAGGGGAGCAGATCCATATGATTTTTGTATTCACATTTACCAACTGTTCAATATGTGCCACATTTAATTGAAAATCTGTCAACAATGGCGCAGATTGAATAGCCACATCATTAATATGCGCACTCACTTCATACATAGGGTAAGTAGGTGGGCAAATAATTATATTATCTTTCCCTGGTTCACAAAATGCCCTAAATAATAAGTCGATTATTTCGTCACTCCCATTTCCAAGAAATATTTGACTAGCCGGCACATTCTTAATGACTGATAATTTTTTCTTGATCTCTTTTTGATAGGGATCCGGATATCTATTATACCATTGCGTTAACGGAGAGCCTAAAGAATTTTCATTGGCATCAAGTAATATTTCAGCCACACCCGTAAATTCATCTTTTGCTGAAGAATATGGTTTTAATTTGGCAATATTGGGCCTTACAAGTTTTTGTATATCAAATGGCATAAAATTGATATTATATTTTGGCTTTAATTTGATTAATACGAATTGCTACTGCATTTCCATGTGCTTGCAATCCTTCCGCGCTGGACATCTCTATTACAGTTTGTGCAATATTATTCAAACCTCTTTCTGTTAGCTGCTGAAAGGTAATTTTTTTTACAAAGCTATCCATACTCACCCCGCTATATGCTTTTGCATTTCCATTGGTTGGAAGTGTATGGTTTGTTCCACTAGCATAGTCCCCAACCGACTCTGGGGAATAGTTTCCTATAAACACAGACCCCGCATTAATCACCTTGTCTGCCATTTTCTCTGCGTTCTGAATAGCTAATATTAAATGCTCTGGTGCATATTCATTAATTAAATCAATGGCTTCTTCTTTATTTTCTATTACAATTGCTTTTGAATTTAATAGCGCTTTTAATGCAAACTCTTTTCTAGGCAATAATTCAACTTGTTCTTTTATCGCAAGTTCAATTGCTGCTACTAGTTTTTCATTAGACGCAACTAATAATACCTGGCTATCCGCGCCATGTTCTGCTTGTGATAATAAATCGGCTGCAACGAAATTTGTATTTGCGGTTTCGTCTGCCCAAACACAAACCTCACTAGGACCAGCAGGCATGTCAATTGCAATTCCATATTGTTGTACTAACTGCTTAGCGGCAGTCACATATTGATTACCTGGTCCAAATATTTTATACACCTGCGGAATGGTTTCTGTGCCAAATGCCATCGCTGCAATTGCCTGTACTCCTCCTACCGAATATACTTTTGCAATACCCACAATATGAGCGGCATATAAAATGGCAGGATCTATTTGACCTTCTTTATTAGGAGGCGTACATAAAATAATTTCTTTACATCCTGCTAAAACTGCAGGCACTCCTAACATTAAAACTGTAGAA
>CANCAY010000029.1 GCA_947374225.1 Chitinophagaceae bacterium
GGTGGCTTACCCTATTTATTTAAGGTGTTAGACGTGGCCAAAATGTTAAGTATACAAGTTCATCCAAGTAAACAAAATGCATTGATTGGTTTTGAGAAGGAAGAAGCGTTGGGCATAGCATTAGATGCATTTAATAGAAATTATAAAGACAAGAATCATAAGCCAGAAGTGATGGTTGCTTTAAGTGATTTTTGGTTACTGCATGGTTTTTTAGCACCTGAATTATTGGAAGCGAGACTACAAGAATATTTTTATTTTAATCCACTCATGGATCATTTTAGAGGAGTAGATTATCAAGGGTTGTATAGCTTTTTTATGCAGTTGTCAATGGACGATTCGGATCGGATTTTAAAACCATTAATGATAGACGCAATAGCTTCTGTAAAAAGAGGAGAAGTAGACAAGTCACATCCACATTGGTGGGCAAATAAATATTATAACGGAGTCATACCAGCAACTGGAATTGACAAAGGGATATTCTCTATTTATATTTTAAATATTGTAAACGTTTCAAAATACGAGGGTGTTTTTCAAGGAGCAGGTTTACTACATGCCTACTTGGAAGGGCAAAACATAGAACTAATGGCCAATAGCGATAATGTGTTAAGGGGTGGTTTGACACCTAAGCATGTTGATATAAATGAGCTTATTGAGCATGTGAAATTTATACCTACTTATCCGAATATTTTAAAAGGAGAATTAATAAATGAATTTGAAAGGGTCTATCCTTGCCCTGTGCCAGATTTTGGTTTAAGTAAAATAGCCATTAATGGGGGAGAATCTTACACAATAATTCCTGATTCATTAGAAATGTTATTGGTGACCGAGGGGGAGCTTATAATTGATCAAATTTTGATAAAAGCCGGTGAAGTAGCCATGTTGGTGGCAGGTCAGACTATCTTAATTGAAGCAATTTCGGATGCTGTTGCATTTAAATCCTTTGTTCCATAGAGGTTATTCACATTTGAGGAAAATTGTTACTGTGAACTAAAGAAGTAATGCCTTATTTTTGTCTTCGTCTTTAAGTAATCGCTTTTTGACAAATAAATTATAGCAAAAGAGAATTTTATGAAATTGAACAAACAAATAATATTGGCCTTAGTAATTATGATTGCAGCTAGTGCAATTTATCGTGTATTGCCAGGTCGTCCAGTAGGATTTGCTCCACAAATTGCAATTGCATTATTTGGAGGTTCTTTATTTGCGAAACAAAAGCAATATGCATTTTTATTGCCATTAGTTTCCATGTTTATATCTGATTTATTATACCAAGTTTTGTTCCTAAATCACATGACTACTATTCAAGGATTTTATGAAGGACAATACATTAATTATATTTTAATTGCAGGAACAACCGTTTTTGGATTTGGATTACAAAGCAATCGTCTTACTAGTCATATTGTAAGTTTTTTAGCAGCACCAACCGTTTACTTTTTAGCTTCTAATTTCATAGTATGGGCTTCTGTTGGTGGATATCATCATGCTTATACGTTGACAGGTTGTATGCAAACTATGGTAGACGGTTTACCTTTCTATCCAAACAGTGTTGCGGGTACTTTAGTATTTGGAGCTGTATTATTCGGAGCTTTCCGTTTGATGGTTCCTAAGTTTAAAGCGATCTAATTATTCCGCTATTGCTTCGTATTCAGCATCAATTTCCCAAGGCCCATTGTCTGCTGCTAGGGTAGCTAATTCGTCACATCTATTATTGTAAGGGTTGTCCGCATGTCCTTTCACCCAATGGAACTGAATTTTCAATGATTTAGCTAAGCCGTGGTATTGCATCCATAAATCTTTATTCTTTTTTCCCCCTTTGAAATTGGTTTTAATCCAATTGTCTAACCATTTTTTCTCAACAGAATCCACTATGTATTTACTATCTGTGAATATATGTACCGGTAATTCTTTTGTTTTTAAGGCCTCTAATGCACTAATAACACCCAGCAATTCCATTCTATTATTGGTAGTTTTCCTAAAGGCTTTGGACAACTCTTTTACTTTCTGTCCCCACATCAAAATTGCACCATAACCACCCGGGCCAGGATTTCCTCTTGAAGAACCATCCGTATAGATTACAATTTTATTCATTTACAGTATCTAAAGTATTGATAATTAGTCAAATACACAAAATAACTTCCTACAATTTACAAAATAAGAACTATTTCTATTAATGTGTTTTTTATACACACTATTTTTTATCTTTAATCCGGCTTTAACATTTTATAAACGATTGAATTGCAAATAAGAACCTATGTCCCCAGTAGAACCCGCTAAGGCTATGCCTAAGAAAAAATTAAAACAGGAGGAGGCTTCCATAAAAATAAGTTTTCATTTAAAATACAAAACAAGTTTTGGCCAAGGCATTTATATATATGGTGATCATGCGCTATTGGGTAATAACGCTATTGAACAAGCTATTCCATTAGTGTATTTAAATGACGACTATTGGGTATTGCATTTGAATTTAACAGCCTTTGAAAATGTAGAACAAATTACTTACCACTACTATATTAAGAATGCAGATGGAACTAAAGTATTTGAAGCGGGTAGTGATAAATGTTTTAAGCCTAATGCAATTAAGACGTCTGAATTGGTTTTGATTGATAGTTGGAATTTTACAGGTTTTACTGAGAATGTATTTTTTACCTCTCCCTTCGTGAATGTTTTATTGAAGCAACCTGAATTACAAAAACCTTCAAGCGGTATTGATAAAAATACTACACATATATTTAGAGTTAAAGCTCCATTATTAGAGCCGAATCAAACAGTATGTATAGTAGGGGACGCGCAGCTTATTGGCGCTTGGGATACCAGTAAGGCTTTGGTTTTAACAAAAGTGAAAGAAGCTACTTATTATGAGATAGCATTAGATGTTGAAAAAAGTAATTTCCCCTTTGTTTATAAATATGGCGTGTATGATTTACATACCAAGCAGTTTGTTGCTTTTGAATCTGGTAATAATAGAATTTTACATGAACCAGTGGGGAAGGATAAATTAGTAATCGTGAATGACGGATTTACTCATTTTGCAACAGTTAATTGGAAAGGTGCAGGTGTTGCTATTCCTGTGTTTTCATTAAGGTCTAAACAAAGTGCGGGTGTGGGTGAATTTGCAGACATGAAATTATTAGTAGACTGGGCTAAGCAAGTTGGATTAAAACTGGTTCAAATTTTACCAATCAACGATACCACTGCAACGCATAGCTGGATGGACTCTTACCCTTATGCAGCTATTTCTGCATTTGCTTTGCATCCTATGTTTATTAGATTAGAGGACATGGTGAATACAACTCAAAAAGAATTGCTAAAACCATATGCCAAAACAATTTCCAATTTGAATAGTTTATCAGAAGTGGACTATGAGAAAGTAATGGAATTGAAATGGGAAGTTTTGCGCATTTTATTTGAAAAAAATGGCACCAAAGATTTAGCATCCCAAGGGTTTGCTGAATTCTTCAATAATAATTCTAATTGGTTGGTTTCATATAGCGCATTTTCTTATCTAAGAGATTTACATGGTACTGTTGATTATAATAATTGGCCAACCCATTCAAAATATGATAAAGCCGCAATTGAAAAACTAATCAGCCCTAAGTCCAAGACTTATGAAGCCATTTCGTTTTATTATTTTGTACAATATCATTTGCATTTACAACTATTAGACGCTACCAACTATGCGCACCAAAATGGCGTTGTGGTAAAAGGGGACATACCAATTGGGGTGTATCGTTATGGAGCGGACGCTTGGCAGAATAGTCATTTATTTCATATGGATATGCAGGCTGGCGCACCACCAGACGATTTTGCGATAACTGGACAGAACTGGGGCTTTCCAACCTATAATTGGGAAGTAATGGCGAAGGATGGTTATGCTTGGTGGAAGTCACGCTTTGATCAAATGAAATTTTATTTCGACGCTTTTAGAATTGATCATATTCTTGGATTCTTTAGAATATGGAGTATTCCAATGCATGCTGTGGAAGGTATTATGGGACATTTTGTACCAGCAATTCCTATTTCAATAAATGAATTAAATAGCAAGGGCATTACGGTTGAACATTATAGATTGACAAATCCTTTTATTAATGAAACCATTCTTTTCCAACAATTTGGTTATGATAATGAACATGTTAAAGATCAATATTTAAAACATATTGGGGACGGTCATTTTGAATTGTTGCCTGATTTCCAAACGCAAAGAATGGTGGAAGCTCATTTTGCAGCACTACCTGATAATGAGTTGAATCAAAAATTAAAACAAGGTTTATATAATTTAATAAGTAATGTAATTTTATTTGATGCGGAAGAAGCACATCACTTTCACTTTAGATTTAATATTGATCATACTAGTTCCTTCCAACATTTAGATCCAAGGGCACAGCATTTATTAAAGGAATTATACCTAGACTATTTCTTTAAAAGACAGGATAGTGCATGGGAGAAAGAAGCAATGCAAAAACTACCAATGCTAAAATTATCAACTAATATGTTGATATGTGGCGAGGATTTAGGGTTAGTGCCTTCTTGTGTTCCTAATGTGATGTATCAATTAGGTATGTTGAGTTTAGAAGTGCAAAGAATGCCAAAAGCAAGTCAAAAAACATTCTTCCATCCCAACGATGCTCCTTATTTAAGCGTAGTTACTCCTTCCTCGCATGACACCAGTACCATTCGTGGTTGGTGGGAAGAAGATCGCACAAAGACACAACAGTTTTACAATCATGAAATTGGACAATGGGGGGAAGCTCCAGTACATTGTGAGGCATGGATAAATAAAGCGATTTTATTACAACATTTATATTCGCCTGCTATGTGGGCTATATTCCAATTACAGGATTATTTAGGGGTGGACGAAACGATTCGCCGAAATGATCCTAATGAAGAAAGAATTAATGTGCCAGCCAATCCAAAACATTATTGGAGATACCGTATGCATCTTAGTTTAGAAGACTTGATAGCTTCTAAAAACTTTAACCAAGAATGGTATAGTACTATTAAATCAAGTGGACGTTAAAAAAAATAGCCGTGCAATTAGAATATTGGGAACAACAATTACCTTTTGAATATCCTTTCACCATTTCCAATGGTCGTACTAAAACGCATCAACATAGTTTAATGGTGCGATTGTCATTAGGCAATTGGGCTGGCTATGGAGAAGCGCCAGCCATTGTTTATTATAATGTAACGGTGGAAGGGATGAAGGAGCAATTAGAAAAGAACAGAAAAGTAATTGAGAAGTTTGCCTTAATTGACCCGGAAAGGTTCTGGCATTTTTTACATCATTTATTTCCAAATGATCCTTTTTTAGTTTGTGCATTAGACATGGCAGGATGGGATTTATGGGGGCAGATGAAAAAACAGCCATTGCATAAATTATGGAATACGGAGTGGCATACAACTGAGAATGAAAAAAATACTACACCGCCCATTTGTGATTATACTTTAGGCATAGATCCTATTGAAAAAATGGTTCAGAAAATGAAGGATCATCCATGGCCCATTTATAAAGTAAAAGTGGGTACCGATTATGATATTGAAATGATTACTGCTTTAAGAGCACATACAGACAAGCCATTACGTGTAGACGCTAATGCAGGTTGGACAACCGAGGAAGCTTTGATTAAAATTCCCGCTTTAGCTGCATTAGGCGTGGAATTAGTGGAGCAGCCATTAGCAAAAGATAATTGGGAAGGAATGGCACAATTAAAAGCACAGAACGCTTTACCATTATTTGCGGATGAGACTTGTGTGTTTGAAAAAGACGTTGCTACATGTGCTAATTATTTCCACGGTATCAATATAAAATTGACCAAATGTAGTGGACTTACTCCTGCATTAAGAATGATAAAGGAAGCAAAAGGTTTAGGTTTAAAAGTAATGATGGGAAGTATGAATGAAAGTGTGATTGGATCTGCAGCAATTGCACAGTTCTTACCACAATTGGATTATGTAGATATGGACGGACCTTTATTAATGACGGAATTAAATGGGGTAGGATTGAATTATAGTTTTGAAAATAATAATGGAGTGATTGCTCCACTTTTAGGGCCAGGCTTAGGAGTGCAGTATAGACCTCCCTTTGTAAAATAAAAATATTGATTTAAGGAATTAGAAATAATTGATTTGTGATTAAGTATAAAAGAATTTAAAAATGACTCCAGAACGTACAGAAAAATTATTAAGAGTGTTAAAACAACGTCAAGCTAATTTGACAGTGGTAATGGAGAATGTTAAAGATCCGCATAATATATCTGCTGTATTGAGAACCTGTGATGCGGTGGGTATACAGGACGTTTATATTTTAACAACTAAAGAGTCGCGTCATAAAAGATGGGGGCATAGAAGCAGTAGTAGCGCCTTGAAATGGCTAACCATTCACGAGTTTGATAATTTAGAGCAATGTGTTACTGCCCTAAGAAAGAAATTTAAAAAAATATTGACTACGCATTTATCTAGTGATGCAGTGAGTTTATATGATATTGATTTTACAGATTCAGTTGCATTGGTATTTGGAAACGAACATGAAGGAGTAACACCTGAGTTTCGTGCTTTGTCGGACGGAAATTTTATCATTCCTCAAATGGGAATTATACAAAGCTTAAATATATCTGTTGCTTGTGCTGTGAGTATTTATGAAGCCATGCGTCAAAAAATTAGTGCAGGACAATACGAGAAAAGTTCCTTGCCAGACGATCAAATGCAAAGCTTATTAACTCAATGGGGCTTTGAAGAAGAGACACCAGAAGTATATCGCTCTTCTAAAATAAAGAGGAGCTAACAATTTAATGCTCTTTTTAAGTTTAAATATTGAATCTAAATTAGAATTGTAGTTTTTTACATTTGTTCAGGAACTGCTATACCTAATGCTTGCATTCCTTTTTGCAATGTTGCTGCAGTCAATATGCCTAATTGTATTCTTAAATGTTTTTTCTCTTCCGTATCTGCATTGCTAATAGAATGCTCCGCATAGAATGTATTAAACAATTTAGCTAAGTTGAATGTATAGATAGCAACTTTAGATGGGTCTAAGGTTTCGGCTGCTTCATTAATGACAGCAGGAAAATTAGATAATTCAATTGCTAATGCTTTTTCTAATGGCAGTAATTCAGAATTCGTTAAACTAATAGTTGTCCCCGTCTTTCTTAATATACTTTTTATTCTAGCATGTGTGTATTGAATGAATGGCCCTGTGAAACCATGGAAATCAATACTTTCTTCAGGGTTGAAAATCATTTTCTTTTTAGGATCTACTCTTAATAAGAAAAATTTAAGTGCACCAAGACCAATGGTATTGTATAGTTCGGTTAATTGAGCAGGCGTAAATTCTGACACCTTTCCTAACGACTCCGTTTTTTCTTTTGAGATATTAATCATCTCGTCCACTAAATCATCAGCATCTACCACTGTTCCTTCACGGCTTTTCATTTTTCCTGTAGGTAGTTCCACCATGCCATAACTCAGATGATAAATACCGTCCGATGCAGGTAATTGTAATTTCTGACAAATCAATTTCAATACTTTGAAATGATAGTTTTGTTCGTCGCCCACTACATAAATACTAGCGTCGGTATTGAACTCTTTTTGTTTCATTTCTGCAAGTCCAATGTCTTGCGTAATGTATACCGATGTTCCGTCTTTTCGACGTACAATTTTTTCATCTAATCCGTCTGCTGTTAAGTCAATCCAAACAGAGCCGTCTTCTTTTTGATAGAATACTTTTTTAGCCAAGCCTTGATCCACTAATTCCTTACCTAACAAATAAGTATTACTCTCGAAATAAGTTTTAGCAAAATCAGATCCTATTTTTTTATAAGTAGTATCAAAGCCGGCATATACCCAAGTATTCATTCGCTTCCATAAGTCAATAGTTGCAGCATCACCTTGTTCCCATTTCAATAACATTTCTTGCGCGCCTTTCTGAATAGGAGCTTCTTTCTCTGCTAATTCTTGCGTCATACCGCCAGCAACTAATTCAGCTACCTGAGCTTTATAAGCGTCATTAAACTTTACATAATAATCACCAACAAAATGATCTCCTTTTTGATGGGTGTCTTCTGGTGTTGCACCATTTGCATATAATTGCCATGCGATCATACTTTTACAAATATGAATCCCTCTGTCATTTACGATACAAGTTTTCACTACCTCATTTCCTTGTAGCTTTAATATTTCAGCAATACTCCAACCTAAAAAATTATTTCTTAAATGTCCTAAATGTAAAGGCTTGTTGGTATTAGGGGAGGAGTACTCCACCATAATTTTTCGAGGACTTTCTGTTTTGGGCAATAAGTTTTCAGGACTTAAATGCTTTATATAATCAAACCAAAATTGATTGCTAATGGTGAAATTCAAGAAACCTTTTACAATATTAAAATTTGTTAAAGTGCCTGGCATTTCAGCTAGCATAGCATTCCCTAATTCGTTTCCCAAAACCTCAGGGCTTTTCCCTAATTGCTTAACAAATGCAAATAGAACAATGGTATAATCACCCTCAATTTCTGGCTTAGTAGCATTAACTAATACCTGTTCAGGTGCTATTTGAATGCCATATAATTGCTGAATACAATTGGCAGTGGACTGTTTTAAATTACTTATTAAACTCATAAATTAGGGTTACTGTGGCAAAAGTAATTAATTAAGATTATCTTTGGTGCTACATGTTGAAACTGCACGATTTTATTAGCAAATTAATTCTTGATCTAATAGATTGGGTATATCCCATTTTCAAGAAAATGATGCCCCTAAAAACCTTTAGGTACGCTGCTTGCGGCGGTGCTAATACGGTTTTAGATATCCTGCTTTTCTTTATTTCTTATAATTACATCTTACATAAACAACCTACGCATTTTGGATGGCTTACCATTAGTCCACATATAGCTTCTTTTATGATTAGCTTTTGTTTGACATTCCCAATTGGGTTTTATTTAAGTAGGTATGTTGTATTTCAGGAAACTAGTGTGAAGAAGTCCAAACAGCTATTTAAGTACTTCTTTGTGGTACTAGGCTGTATCTTTTTAAACTACATTTTCTTAAAGCTTTTTGTAGATTATTTCGGTTGGTTTGCTACTCCAGCTAAAATTGTTACTACATTTTTCGTGGTTATATTTAGTTATACCAGTCAAAAGAACTTCACTTTTAAGGGTAGCGACAAGGACTAAACTGCCAATTTTGGCCTCTTTTCAGACTCATTTTGACTCATTTACAGGCTAATATGACATTATTGCACCCATTTTAGGCATCTACTAAAGTGGCATAATGATTGCCTTGTATATCTTAATTAATAATTGAAAATTAATCAGTATGGCAAAAATAATAGGAATTGACTTAGGTACCACAAACAGTTGTGTATCAGTTATGGAAGGTGGCGAACCTGTAGTTATCGCAAATGACGAGGGTAGAAGAACCACCCCATCAGTAGTCGCTTTCTTAAAGAATGGCGAGCGTAAAGTAGGTGATCCTGCAAAAAGACAGGCAATCACAAACCCAGAAAACACTATCTCAAGTGTGAAGCGTTTTATGGGACGTCGTTTTAATGAAGTTACAGAAGAGAAAAGTCACTGGAGTTACAAAATTGTACAAGGTGAGAATGATACAGTTCGTGTAGACATTGATGGTCGTATGTATACACCTCAAGAAGTTTCTGCAATGGTTTTACAAAAGATGAAAAAAACTGCAGAAGATTATTTAGGTCATGAAGTTACAGAAGCAGTTATTACTGTTCCTGCATACTTTAATGATGCACAAAGACAAGCAACAAAAGAAGCTGGAGAAATTGCTGGTTTAACAGTACGTCGTATTGTGAACGAGCCAACTGCTGCAGCTTTAGCATATGGTTTAGACAAGAAAAATATTGAGCAAAAAATTGCTGTATTCGATTTAGGTGGTGGAACTTTTGACGTATCTGTTTTGGATTTAGGAGACGGTGTGTTTGAAGTAAAATCTACTAATGGTGATACACACTTAGGTGGTGATGACTTTGATAAAGTGATCATGGACTTTTTAGCTGACGAGTTTAAAAAAACAGAAGCAATTGATTTAAGAAAAGATCCAATGGCTTTACAACGTTTAAAAGAAGCTGCTGAAAAAGCAAAAGTTGAATTAAGTTCTTCTACAGAAACTGAAATCAACTTACCTTATATCACAGCGGTAGACGGTGTTCCAAAGCACTTAGTATTAAAATTAACAAGAGCTAAATTTGAATCATTAGCGGACAATTTATTTGCACGTTGTATTAAGCCTTGTGAAATTGCATTGAAAGATGCAGGATATTCTGTTTCACAAATTGATGAAGTTATCTTAGTAGGTGGTTCTTCAAGAATCCCTAAAGTGCAAGAATTAGTTGAGAAGTTCTTTGGTAAAAAACCTAACCGTTCAGTTAATCCTGATGAAGTAGTTGCCATTGGTGCAGGTATTCAAGGTGGTGTTTTAACAGGTGACGTTAAAGACGTTTTATTATTAGACGTTACTCCATTAAACTTAGGTATTGAAACAATGGGTGGTGTTATGACAACAATGATTGCTTCAAATACAACTATTCCAACTAAGAAAACAGAAGTGTATTCTACAGCAAGCGACAATCAACCAGGTGTACAAATTCATGTTATCCAAGGTGAGCGTCCAATGGCTGCACAAAATAAAAGTTTAGGTATGTTTAACTTGGATGGTATTCCACCAGCACCAAGAGGCGTTCCTCAAATTGAAGTAACTTTTGACATTGATGCAAACGGTATCTTAAACGTTAGCGCAAAAGATAAAGGAACTGGTAAAGAGCAAAAAATCAGAATTGAAGCGGGTAGTGGTTTAACTAAGGAAGAAATCGAGAAGATGAAAGCCGAAGCAAAAGCGAACGAAGCGACAGATAAAATTGAGAAAGACCGCGTTGAGAAATTAAACGAGGCTGATAGCTTGATTTTCCAAACTGAGAAGCAATTGAAAGAGTTTGGAGATAAGATCCCAGCTGACAAAAAAGCACCTATCGAGACTGCTTTAGAGACTTTAAAAGTAGCTCATCAGGCTCAGGACGTTACTCAAGTTGAAGCTGCTTTAGCTGCAATGAACACTGCTTGGACTGCTGCAAGTGAAGAAATTTACAAGGCACAACAAGGTGGAGCAGCTGACGCTCAAACTCAAGGAGATGGTCAACAAGGTGGTGCTCAAGCAACTAATGACACTGTTGAAGACGCTCAATTTGAAGAAGTAAAGTAAGAAAATACCTTTAAAAGGTTAATTTATAGAAGCCCTTCCGTTTAACGGAGGGGCTTTTTTTATGCATAAATTATTAACATAAAATGTCTCCATTAATTGATAATCAATAGGTTAATTATATTTGAATGTTTCATATAATCCATTTTTATATATAAGACAAAGTTCTATGAATTGAATTAATGTCTAGAACAAAGTCTATTAGTCTATAGTTTATATTCGCGTGCACGAAATATACAATATATGTTGAAATTGATTAGTTCTATCGCTACCAAATCAAAAAGATCCTTAGTAAGTAAAACTATTGTTTTTGGTCTTTTGTTAGTTTTATCTTTTGTCTCTCTCAGGTCAGATGCACAGGTGAGTTTGACATTCTCGAGTGGGTATCTGGGTACTCAGGCATCTGCCACTCAACAAACAAGTAATATTAAAAATTTATCAACTTTAGGTATTGCTAGAGTAAGTTTTAGTCAAACTTATCCAGGTACATTTGGTGGTACCCAAGGGAATGACTTGTCTGGAATAATTCGATTGTATATGAATTCAGGACAAGTTATTAGTTTAAATGGTGCATTAAACTGGAGAGAAACAACAGGAAATAGTTTAGATGTTTTTGGGTTAATTTTTAATGCTGGACAAAATGCAACTATTACTTATGGCTCAAATCAAACCTATAATATAATTGGTGGAAGTATCAATAACTCAAGTACAAGTTTGGGATTAAAGGCTTATGCTTCTTCAGTAACTTTTACAGATGGAGCTTCAAGAAATGGTAATGCTGCAACATCAAGTATTCTTGCAGATATAAATGCCGAATTAGCCTCCTCACCGCAACCGTCTTCTATAGCTTTAACAAATACAAGTGTTATCGAGGGCCAGAATTTGGTTTATACAGTAAGTTTGTCAACTCCAACTTTAACAGGTCGTCCACAAGTATTTACATTTAGTACATCGGGGACTGCAACTAAAGGGTCAGATTTTAATGGAACTTATACATTTTCTAATGGTGTAATAGACAATGGTGATGGTACGATAACAGTTCCAGGATCTGTTAGCAGTTTTACAATTACGGTTTCAACAATAGATGATATTGTAGTGGAGTCAATTGAGAATTTAATAGTTGCTGTAGGAAGTAAATTAGGGTTAGGGTCAATCGTTGATAATGATGCACCTACTGCTCCAAATTGTGATGTTAATAATCCTTATGATAAAATTATAAGTGGATATCATCAGTCAATAGCAGTTAAGACAGATGCAAGTTTCTCTGTTTGGGGTGAAGATTTGGATAATACAGGTGCTGGAAGTGTTTTAACTCCATTAGATATTAAAGTTGCCAATTTCCCCAATCTAGTTGGAACTCCTTTAAAAGCAGCTATTGGAGGGCAAGGTGGTGGAGGAAAGGAACAAGCTATCCTGTTAACTTCAAGTGGGTTATTCGCTTGGGGAAATGAGGGGTATGTAATTGACGCAGGTTTGACTACTAGTTCCACATTCGCAAAAGTGTTAGTGAATAATTTCACTTCAGGAAATGTGAATGTCGCAACTGGGTTACCTACTGGCGTAAATCCTTATGATGTTAAAATGATGACTGCTTCTTATGGAACATTAATAATATTGACAAATTCAGGTGATGTGTGGACTTTGTCAAATTTATCCGGCAATTTAAATGCAAATGGAAGTTCAACAGCAAGTGTTAATTCTTGGCTTAAAGCGAAAATTAATTCATCTACATATTTATCAGGCATTACTGCTGTTAGAGTACAAACCAGTACTGCTGCATTAAATGCAGTAATTGCTTTAAAAACAGATGGTACAGTATACACATGGGGCTCAAGTACTTATTTAGGTAATGGGACTGCTTCTGGAGTATTGAATTATGCAACACAAATGACTTTACCTGCTGAATTTTCAATTACCAATATTCCTAAAATGATTGCGGTAACAGGTGGGATAAAAAATACTAGTACTGTAAAAAATTCACTATATATTTTAAGTAATAATGGAACTTTATATAGTTTGGGAGATAATTCAAAAAAACAATTGGGTGATTTTACATCTACAGAAAGAACATCTTGGGTTAATGCAAAAATAAATGCAACTACTAATTTTTCAAATGTATCATTTATTACAGCACAAGAGCATGATGCATCTTTTCCAGGTGTAGCCATTGTGACAAAAACTGGTGATTTATATACTTGGGGTGAAAATGAAGGTTTGGCTTTAGGTCGTAATGATGCAGGATCAACTTATACTTCATGGGATCCAGGTATGCCATTAGGTTTTACTTCAGGCTCAGATATTGCATTGTCTGCAGAAATGGGGGGGCATACTTTAGTTTATATTAAACAAGGAACAACTCAGTTTTGTTACGTAGGGCATAAAACAGCTGGAAGTATGGGTGATGGTGTTTCTGCTGGGTCATTTATTAATACATTCAACTGTTCTGGTACTCCAAGTTTATCAATTTGTGGTTCAGTTCCTGTTGCTGCTTCTCTAATAACTTCAACAATAACTGCTAATCCAAATTCAATTGCAGCTAATGGAACATCAACTTCGATAATAACGGTTCAATTAAAACAATCAAACGGTACAAATTTAACAACTACTGGTGGTGTTGTAGTTATTAATACTAATAAAGGAAGTATAAGTAATGTTACTGATAATAACGACGGAACTTATACCGCCATTTTAACTAGTTCAACTTTTGTTGAAACTGCATCTCTAACTTATACATTAAATGGATCTGCAGGTACAAATACTGCGTCAGTTATTTTTACTATAGCATCTAATCCAGTTATTACTACAACAGGTTATCTAAAAACTTTTACTTCTTGTTCTGGTTGTACTGTAACGCCTCAAAGTTTTACAGTTTCAGGAGTTGATTTATCAACCAATAATATTGTTGTAACAGCACCAACTGGTATACAAGTTTCAGCTAATATTAATAGTGGTTATGCATCTTCTATTAACTTAACACCTTCTGCAGGTATAGTTACCACAACAACTGTTTACGCTAAGTTGACTAATAATGCTACAACTGCTTTAAGCGGAACAATTTCAGTAACAAGCTCGGGTGCTACAGCTAAAACAATTACAGTTACTACGAATACCGATAACTCTTTAAATTTTAATGGGACTAGTAATGCAATAAATATCGGTCAACCAATTACAACAGGAAGTTCATATACCATGGAAGCTTGGATAAAACATGAAGGAAATACAACAGCTTCAAATATAATTTCATCTTACAATAATCCATTTTTTATCTCATCTAACACCCTATATGCGGGTGTTGCAATGAATTATTCAGTTGTGACTAGCCCAAATACTATTCCGCAAAACAAGTGGACGCATGTTGCTGTTTCTTTTGATAATGCTACTAAGTCAATGATACTATATGTAAATGGTACTCAAGTTTCAACTGGTACAGCTGCGTCAGGTTTTACTTTAAGTGGAGCTGAGCCAATTTATGTAGGATCTCATACCTTAGCAAATTTCTCTCCAGTTTCCTTTTTTAAAGGGAATATAGATGAAGTTAGAATTTGGAATACAGTAAGAACTCCGTCTGAAATTCAGGATAATATGTTTAATGAGCTTTCCGGAACTGAATCAAATTTGAAAGCTTATTATAATTTTAACCAAGGAACTGCAGGAGGAACAAATACAAGTATTGGCACTTTAACAGATAAGTCAACTACTGCAAATAATGCATCACTTTCACTTTTGAATTTAACAGGAACAAGCTCTAATTTTGTTACTGGATTTATTCCTGATATTGCTGCTAGTGGTAATGCAACTTCATTAGTTGCTGGTGGAACGTTGTCGCTCACAAATAGTTTAACTGGTGGCGTTTGGTCAAGTTCCAATACTGCAATTGCCACTGTTAATACATCTTCAGGGTTAGTTACAGGGGTTGCTGGTGGAACCATTAATATATCATATACTATTTGTAGCAAAACTGTCACTTATAATTTGACGGTTTTAATTCCCACCATTACAACCACTTCTCTTAAAACATTTACATCTTGTTCCGGTTGTACAGTTACACCTCAATCATTCACAGTATCAGGAACCAATCTTGGTGCTAATGTGGTTGTAACCGCACCTGCTGGATTTGAATTGTCTAATATAATATCAGGTACTTATAGTTCTTCACTTTCACTAACGCCAAGTGCTGGTTCACTTGCATCTTCATCTGTATATGTTCGATTAGTGAATAATGCTTTAACAGCAACAAATGGTAACATAACTGTTGTTTCAACAGGTGCTGTATCAAAAACAATAACCACAACAGTAAATACCGATAATGCAATACTATTAGACGGGGTTGATGATTATGTTAATTTGGGAGATGTATTAGACGTAAACGCATTGCCTTATACCACGGAAGGATGGGTATATTGGAAAGGTTCAAGTCAAGCATTTTCTGAAATTTTTACAAAAGACGTTGTTCAGGCTGTAGCTATCACTAGTGCAAATAATTTACATGCTAATTTTGGTAATGGTACAATTTGGTCAAGTGGATTAAATTCTACCACTTTGATTCCTTTGAATAAATGGACACATTTTGCTATAACTAGAAGTAATACTGGTGTGGTAAAAATGTATATTAATGGTGTGTTAGATGCTTCCACAACTACCATGAATATAACTGGTAACAATACTGCTCCAAGAGGTATTGGTGCTAAAAATGTAAATGGAAGTTTAATGGGGTATTTTAATGGAGCAATTGATAATTTAAAAATATGGAATATTGAAAAGTCTTCGACGGACATTTCTACTAATTTATATACAGAATTAAATGGGAATGAATCTGATTTGTTAGCATACTACAGCTTTAATCAAGGTGTAGCAAATGGAACAAATACTTCAATTACTACAATAAGTGACTTAACTTCAAATTCCAATAATGGTACTTTAACCAATCTTGCAAAGACAGGTATTGTTTCAAATTTTGTCACAGGATTTATATCGGAGATAGCAGGGGCTTCAACAATTCAAAAAACTACTACTTCAAATTATACTAATGGTTTAACTGGCGGAGTTTGGACTTCGGCTGCAACAAGTGTTGCTACAGTTGATCCAATTACTGGGGTAGTATCAGCTATTAGTGTTGGAACAAGCACTATTACCTATACTATTTGTAATAAAACAGTTTCAAAAATAATTTCGGTTATTGAACCAACAATAACTACAACAGGAAGTTTAACTGCATTTAGTACTTGCGCTACAACTAATTCTGCTGCTCAAACATTTACAGTAAGTGCACAAAATTTAACTACTAATTTAGTATTAACTGCTCCTGCAGGATATGAATTATCATTAAGTTCTGGTGGTACTTATACTTCTACAATAAGTATAATACCAACTTCTGGTACAGTTTCTTCAACACCAATATTTATTAGAACAACTAACGCAATAGTAAATGGTCAGTTCGGTAATATTAATATAACATCTACGGGTGCATCAACTAAAACATTAGCTACCGGGAATGCGGTAGTAACTCAAAATAGAACTGCTAGTGTTGCTATTAGTTCAAATGCAACAAATAATACTTTGTGTAGTTCAGTGAGTGTGACTTTTACAGCTATAGCAACTAATGGAGGCTTAACTCCAGCTTACCAATGGAAATTAAATGGGAATAACATTACAGGAGCAAATAATGCAACTTACATCACCACATCGCTTGCTAATAATGATAAAATTACAGTTGTGATGGGTTCTAGTTTGTCTTCTTGTATTTCAGGAACACCAGCTACTTCAAATGAAATTACAATGACAGTAAATACAGTACCTGTAACACCGGGTTCTATTACTGGAGCAAATAATATTTGTATGAATTCAAATCAAGTTTATAGTGTAAATGCTGTAACTGGTGCAACTTCATATACTTGGGTTGTAACTGGTGATCTAATTGCGACACCTTCAACAAATAATATTTTAAATATTACAGCAGCTAATAATGCTGGTGCTGGTACTATTAAAGTATTGGCAACAAATACTTGTGGTAGTTCAGTATATAGTGCGGTATATAGTGTAACTGTTAGTAATCAACCTGCGCCAACTGCTAGCTTTACAGCCTCTGGAAGTAATGTATGTTTAACAAATGCAGGTGTGACTTTTACAAGTACTAGTACACCTAACGCAACCACAAGTTCAAACATAAATACCTACGCTTGGACATTTGGAGACGGGACTACTGCTTCTACTTCTACGGCAAGCAACACTTATTCTGTGTCCGGAATTTTTGATGCAGTGTTAACTATTACAGATGCGAACCAATGTACTTCGTCTATTTCAAGAAGAATTTTGGTAGACCCAATCAGTGTTGCTGGAACTGCATTAGCTGCACAAGCAACTATTTGTGAAGGTACAAATACGATATTGAGTTTAACTGGCTATACTGGAACCATTCAATGGCAGAGTTCAACGGATGGTACAAACTGGAATAATATAACTGGAGCGAATGCTTCAACATATACAACAGCTAATTTAACTGCTACTACTTATTACCATGCTGTAGTAACTAGTGGGGCATGTTCTACTGCAACTTCTGGAGTGGTAACTATTACAGTGAGTCCAAGTCCGACAGTAACATTAGGAGTAATTGCTAATGTTTATGCTAGTGCAACCAATTTTGACATTAATTATACTAACCCAATTGGTAGTCCTAATGAATACAGCATTAGTACGATCGCTCCAAATGCATTACCTGGCTTTACTGCTATAAGTGGATATGGTTTAATGGGAAGTCCAATTAGTGTACCAATTCCTGCTTCAGCAATTGGTACTTACAATTTCAACTTAAACCTACAAAATAATATACTAGGATGTAATTCTGCTAATATTCCATTTACATTAAATGTGGTAATGAACCCTCCAGCAGGATTATCTTACAATACACCAAATGTATATACAACAGGAACCTCAATTACATCTTTAAATCCAACAAGTACAGGAGGACCTATTACTACTTATAGTATTGGACCAAGTTTACCTGCAGGATTAACAATTGATCCTTTAACTGGTATTATAAGCGGTACACCATCGGCGGTATCTACACAAACTAGTTATACGGTTACGGGTACAAATGCTTCAGGTACTGTTACGGCTACTGTGGTAATTACGGTGAATGCTCCTCAAAATACACAACCACAGGGTGGAATAAATGCAGTTGATTATAAATTATTTTCTACAGACACTGTTCAAATAAAATTGAATATTCCAGTTGGTGCATCACCATTTACAGTGATTATTGGTAACAATAAAACTAATGTAAATGATACATTAACGAATGTGACGGATGGTTCAATAGCTAATTTAAAGTCAACTAGTACAAATACTATTTACACTTTAAATAAAATAATAGACAATAATGGAGCAATAAGAACTATTGGATTTACTAAAGACACAACTTCTGTAAATATTGTAGCTCCTAATATTGCATTAACGTTAAAAGCAGATAAAGCTACTAAACAACCTGACAATTCATTTAAGACTAAGTTGTTATTGAAAATCAAAAATTCAGGGGAGATTGATTTAAAGAATGTTCAGGTGAATGCAAACTTGAGTGAAGTATTCCCTGCAGGGATTAATTATACATTGGACAGTGTAAGAGTAAGAAATGGTAATGTGAGATTAAATAATGGCTATACGGGAAGTGGTTCTGCAACAAGTCCTTCAAGTCTTAGCAAGGGAATGTCAGCTAGTTCAGGTATAAAATCTAATGCCATTTTAGACGCTAACTATTTATTCACAAATGGGGTGCCATTAGTTATGAATGAAGAGTCGGATATCGACTTTTATTTATCTATTTCGCCTACGTCTAATAATGTGACTTTAAAATTACAGTTTGCTTCTTCAGGTGATGGTATATTGAATAAAAGCGGTGGATATACTTCTCAACAATCTTCTACGGCAGTATCAGACAATGGAACTAATATTAGTGCTCATCCAAATAATACCAATATAGGAACTCCGCTTCCAACTTATTTGCCTTTATTCCCAATTGTAAGTATTGGTGCGGCTTTAAATGCATCTAATCCAACAATTGTAACGGGCGGATATACTTTTGACTTTATTGCTAAAGTGAAAAACTTTAGTAATCTAAATTTAGATACTGTTGCTATTTTTAATGACTTTAGTAAAACATTTACAAGTCCAGACACAGCGTATATAATTAATACACCAATTGTTACAGGTGGTCTTGTATACAATACTAATTTTAATGGATACAGTAATACTTTATTAATAGACAGTACTGCAAAATTAGCAGTAGGAGATAGTGCTACCATTAAGTATACTTTATTTGTGGGAACGTCTAAAATAAGCGGATCTTGGTCTAATTCAATTTTAGGTACAGGGCATTCAACTATTGATTATAGTTATGTAACGGATCTTTCAACTGACGGTACAAACCCAGATCCAAATGGTGACAATGATCCATTAGAGCAAGGCAAGACTTTATTCTATATTAACTTAACACCTCCAGCTCCACCAACGGTAGACAATAAGATTTATATATTTGGAACTACAACTCCATTAACAATAGCGCCTCTAGTAAAGTCTTATCCTATTGGAACAGTTCCAGTATGGTGTAATGTGGCAACTGCTATCTGTTCAACAGTAGCGCCTACTATGCCTACATTAATTGGCAAGTATGTGTATCAACTAAGATCTTATGATCCGACTACTAAATTGTACAGTATTAATTATGTAAATGATACAGTAATCATAAAGCCTCCTGTGCCTTTAGTTAATGACTCAACTTATATTATTGGGGTTAAAACAAATCCTTTAAATATAAGTGTTCAAGTAAAAGGCATGACAGGTAGTACTTTAAGCTACTTCTACAAAACAGTAAAACAAAATGTGGTTCCTGTATTGGGAACGGTTGCAGGAATAACAAATTATACAGTAAGTCAAACTGTAAATTCAATTGAGAGTGATACAGCGTCCTTTAAAGTAACCATGCTAAATTTAAATGATGTGATTCATTTACAAAAAATAGCTGGAGATGCGCAATTGCAATCAAATTCTACCTTCAATATTCCTTTCACTTTTGTGGTAAGCAATCTTACTAATAAAGCAATGGATAGTGTGTTGGTGGTTGATAATTTATTAAACTCTGTATTGTCTCCAAGTACATTTAGTATAGTGAGTATTTCAAGTACGGGTAAATTAGTAGCTAACTCTTTATTTAATGGAAGTACAGACCAATCACTTTCTAAGTATACCAGTAAATTAGATCCATTAGTAAAAGACACTATTCATTTAGTTATGAATTTAGTTCCCAATGGTGTTTCTGGAATCTTATCTAATATGGCGGTTGCTAAAGCGGCTACTCCATATGGTACAGTAAGCATTAGTTCTTCTTCCAATAATAACACTGCTGAGACGGTTAAATCACCTACTAGATATACTATTCCAAATTTAGCAATAGATATACCAGAAGGATTCTCGCCAAACCATGACGGAGTGAATGATAATTTTGTAATTATTAAACCTACTGGTACTACATTAGACTTAGAAATCTATAACCGTTGGGGTAATGTAGTTTTCTATAGTGCAAATTATAATAATGAATGGAATGGTAAGGGAACTAATAATTTTATCGGCCAAGACTTAATGGATGGTGGATATTACTATACATTAAAGGCTAAGTCAATAACTGGTACAGTTCAAATTTTTAAAGGGTTTGTTTTAATTCAAAGATAAAATGAGAAATAAATTATATATAGTGCTAGTAGTTTTTGGACTATTAGCTTTACAGAAATCAAATGCACAATCATTGCCCATGTATTCACAATACATGTATAATATGGTCAACATTAATCCAGCGTATGCAGGAACAAGAGGTGTGCCTAGTTTGTCGGCAATTTGGAGAGAGCAGTGGGTAGGTTTACCTGGTTCACCTACTACTAAGTCATTTACTTATGACGCGCCTAGTGAAAATAAGAAAATGGGTTTTGGTATTCAGTTATATGATGATAAGTATGTAAACTATATTAAAAGAACTGGTGTGAACTTGTATTATAATATTAAGATTCCCGTTTCAGAAAAAGGTGTAATTAGCTTTGGATTGAAAGGTGGTATTTATAATGACACTAAGAATTTGAATAATACTTATTTAGGTGCTAGTAGTGCTTATTTGACAGATGTTGCATATGCAAGTAATTTAAATAAGATCGTACCATTAGCTGGAGCGGGTGTTTATTATAATGACGACAAGTTCTACGCTGGTTTTTCAGCACCGGATGTAATTGTATTTTCAAAAGTTAAAGACTATAGTTCTGACAAAGGGTTGTTTCAAGTAAATGAGATCCATTACTTTTTCACTTCTGGTTATTCATTTGATATTAATGACGATGTACAAGTAAAGCCTTCGTTTTTATTAAAAGCTACAAGCGGTGCACCTTTAGAAGCTGACTTGAATACGAATGTTTGGCTTAAAAATGTATTAGGCCTAGGACTTTCTTATAGAACTGCAGAATCAGTTTTAGGAATGGCAGAATTGCAAATATCACCACAATTTAGATTTGGCTATGCTTATGATATTCCATTTAAAAGACCTAATTCACACGAGTTATTCTTACGATATGAATTCGGTCGTTTATTTCCTAATAACAAATCTTACAAGTTATATTAATCATGAATAAGTATATATCAAATTTATTGACAATAACAGTAGCCACATTTCTTTTTGTGAGTTCTGCTTATGCTCAAACTTCAGACAATAAAAAACGATTACTAGTTAGAGACTCTTTGGACTTTAAATTAAGCTCAATTGCTTCAAATAGTGCTGGAGCTGAATTTAACCCAATACCTTATAAAGGAGGTTTATTATTTGTATCAAATAATAAAACCAAAACGAATCTATTAGGTTTTAATAAAGTGTATTGGGTTCCTCAAAATTTAATTGGTACAAGTAGAAAGGATTCATCTGCAAAATTAAAGTTTACTTTAAACGACGATTTTACAGCACCTACAAGTAATGACAATAATATTTTAACGCATTATAGCCGTCGTAAAAACAGATTAGCTATGAATGCGGTTGAGCAACAATTTTCTGATTTCAACCCAGACAGATCTTTTACTTTTAATGATTCCAATAAATTAATTGTTTACCCATTATTATCAAGAAAGAAAATTAATGGAATGAACAGATGGGAATTATGGCAAGCTAATTTAAAGAATGGCCGTTTAATAAATGAGAAACGTATTTCCATCTTAGATTCTGCTGCAGACTATTTAAATCCATATTTATCGAACAATGCGGATACTTTGTATTTTGCTAGTAACAGAAATGGAGGAAAAGGCGGATTTGATATTTATTCTTTATATAAAAAGAATGGTATTTGGGATAAGCAACCAATTGCCATTGACGCTATTAACACCGATGCCAATGAGATTTATCCGGTTGCTAAACCAGATACTTTAATGTACACTTCAGATAGAGTAGGTGGTTTAGGAGGGTATGATTTATACCAATATTCTAAAAGTACTAAGTCAAATTCCAATGCAGGGTATCCTATGAATACCAGTTTTGATGATTTAGGATTAGTTTCTTTAGGAAATCAATACTATTTAACATCTAATAGATTAGGTTCCATTGACATTGCCGCAGTGCAGTACAGTCCAGTGTTTATAGCGATTAAGGGACAATTAACCTATGCAAATGACGGTCAGATAGTGCCTAATCAAAAGTTATATATATTCGATAGAGACGAGAATAAGATAGTAGATAGTTTGATAACAGATCAAAATGCTTTTTATCAATTTGCAGCTAAGCCTAACAGAAATTATTTAATATCAACAATTAATGCGGATGGTATTAAGGAGGATATTGCATTAGTAACGAACGATAAATTAATTCAGAAAGCAGATATCGCACTAAACCTAATAGGTAGAAGTCCAAAACAAATTAAAGACTCTACTGAAAAAATTTGGGCAGCTATTGAGCAAAAGCGTCAAGACAGTATTGCTGCTGTAAGTTTAGAATCGAAATTTATTGTTTATTATGGGTTCGATAAGGCTTATTTAATTGCTAAAGAGAAATTAATATTAGATAGTTTATACAATAAGTTAAAGAAAATGCCATCTACTTATTTAATTGTAGGCGCATTTACAGATTGTATTGGCTCATATAAATACAACTATACTTTGTCTGTTAACAGAGCTAAATATGTTGTGAGTTACCTTAAGAAAAAAGGATTACCCAATAATCGTTTTGTTTCCAATGGGTATTCTAAAAACTATACAATTACTCCTTGTAGTGTTTCTGTTAATAAGAAGGCACAACAAAATAATAGACGTGCTGAGATTGTCTTAAGCACTGTTAATAATACGAATTGGGCTAAATTAGAGAATGAGAGAGGTAAAAAGTATTATACATTAGTAAGTAGCAAGCAAAATATTAATCCTAAAATTACTAATACAGTTGCTAATACTATTACCCCAATTGTTACTAATACAATTGTAGCTAAACCTATAGTTGTTGAGAAGAAGGTTGAGAAGGCAGTAGTAGCTATAAAAAAAGATACAATTGTTAAAAACGATATCATTATTGCAACAGCTTCCAGCTATAAGGAAGAATATAGCAAAGAAGACATATTGAAAGCCCTAGACTCATTAGCGTCATTGAAAAAAGAGCAGGAGCGTATTATTGAATACATGACAAAAAGGATCAATAAGAAGCCGATTGATGTATTTGTAAGTTCTGATTCTGTTACTATTGAAATTTATGACAATGGTATACATGATAAGGATTCAGTATCTATCATTTACAATAACAGAATTTTGGTGGACAAGCAAGAGCTTAAAGTAAATAAACCAATCAAATTCAAATTGAAGGTTGACAAGAATAAGAAAAACAACGAATTGGTGATGGTGGCTGAAAACTCAGGTATGGAACCGCCAAACACAGCTGTTATGTTTATTACTGAAAAATCAGGTAGAAGACAACAAGTAATGTTAGCTACCGACATGACGCATAATGAAGTTGTATACTTTATAAGGATAGGGAAGGAATAAGGTATAATAAAGCTAAAAAGGCCTTCGATTACATCGAGGGCCTTTTTTTTAGTTTATTTGATATTACTTACAATAATATTTTAGCTAGCCTTTATATTAAGATATTAATCTATTATTTAAAGTAAAATTTTTTACTTTTGAACTAATTATGATAGAAGTTATTTATCTCGGGAGTGTTTTTTGTGCAATTCTAACAGTTTATTCATTGCTTTTAAGGAAAGATGCACTGAGAAGTTATGCGGATTATTTACTTTCATTATTTTTTATATTTGAAGCTTGGGCCGTTATACTTTATTTATTAATCTATTCAGGTTGGATTTCTAATGTGCCTCATTTTTATAAAACTGCTGCCCCTTTTAATTTTTTATTCCCGGTTTTAACCTATTTATATGTTAGAGCAGTTTTATACAATGAAAAAGGATTTTCAAAAAATGATATTTGGCATTTTTTTCCTTTTGTTATTTTCATAATAAACTATATTCCATTTTATATCTCACCAACTGAAGTTAAGAGAAATATAGTTATAGCTGCTACAAAAGACTTAAATCAAGCATATAAATACCAAGCAGGAATTATACCAGAATACATAAGCTACTTTTTTAGAACTATTCAAACATTTGTATATTTAATATTTCAATGGAGATTAATAATTAAATACAAAAAAAATAATTCTAATATATCGGTTCAAAATCAAATTAATGAAATTGTAAAATGGCTTAAAATTTTCACTTGGGCTTCTACTTTATTTGTTATTGCTTTTGTAGTTTTAACCATTATAGCAATTTCCTACAATACTATAAATATTCAAGGCTTGCTCAATTACATTCCAGGTTTATTGATTTCTGGAAGTTTCTTAGTAATTAGTAGTTATTTGGTAACGCATCCTTCAATATTATTTGGTTTACCTTTTATTAAATATAAGGAAGGGGAGCAGAATATCTTAAATGAAGAAGTGGCTAAAGTGCCCTTTATACAGGAAGATTATGCTGCACAAATTTATTCAATATCTGCCTATTTAAATGACCAGCAAAATTATTTAACTCCTAATTTGACAATTAGTCATGTTTCAGTTGCTTTAAAAATACCACTCAGAGAACTGTCATATATAATTAACAATCATTTTGGAACTAGATTTACTGATTTGATAAATGGGTACAGATTAGAATATATTGTAAATAAATTTAATAAGAATTATTTAGACATTTTTACAATTGAATCAATAGCATTAGAAGCTGGA